>NZ_FMUZ01000001.1:0-544630 GCF_900101575.1 Pseudomonas sp. NFACC37-1
CGGCGTCCTGGCTGCTGATCTGCACCACCACCGCGGGCCTGATCAAGCTGTTCGACGCCAACCCGGCGATCGGCTTCCTGGCCCTGGCGCGCAAATACAACGATGCCCTGGCCGCCGGCCAGATCCTGGCCCCGGCCAAGAGCATCGAGCAGATGCAGCACGTAGTGTTCAACGCCTACACCAACGCGACGCTGACGGTGTTGTTCCTGTTCGTGGTCTTCAGCATCCTGTTCTACGCGCTCAAGGTCGGCATCGCCGCCTGGGGCACCAAGGAACGCACGGACAAGGAAGCGCCATTCCAGGCCCTGCCGGACGCTTGATAGAGGATTGCAACGATGTTCAATGATTTGAGTCGCCTGGGTAAATACCTCGGTCAGGCCGCCCGCCTGATGGTCGGCATGCCCGACTACGACAACTACGTCGAGCACATGCAAACCAAGCACCCGGACAAACCGATGATGGACTACGAGGCGTTTTTTCGTGAACGCCAGGAGGCCCGTTACGGCGGCAAGGGTGGGCCCAAGTGCTGTTGAATTGAGCTAAACCCAACCCCCCTGTGGGAGCGGGCTTGCTCGCGAAGGCGTCGGGTCAGTCGCCATTGATGTGGCTGACACTCCGCTTTCGCGAGCCAGCCCGCTCCCACAGTTGTTTTTGGGGGGGCTCAGAATTTGTATGCGCCACAAGGTAGTTGTCTGGCTTGATTCCGCTGTTGATCACTCCGCCAACAACACCGCCGCATCGAAGCCCACCCGCAAGTTGCCCCAATGGCGGCCGCCGAAGAAGAACGGTATGTCGATCTCGGTCATGATTTCCCCGGTATCGCGCAGGTAGGTCTGCAGCAGGAAGCGCTGGACGTTGCCCGCCGCGCGCAGGCCGATCGGGTCGTTGAAGATTCGCTTGTTGCGGCACACCGGCAAATCCACCGCCCGGTCGCCGGTTGGCGGCTTGGAGACCCAACTGTTGTTCACCGGGCAGTAGCCCTTGCTGTCGACAATGAACGAAACCTTGCCACCCGGCGTGCTGCGGGTGAGTTTGTCGCATTCTTCCTGGCAGACTTGGGCAAAGCGTTCGGTGTAGCTGGCCATGTACTGCTTGGGATCGGTACCGGGAATCAGTTGGTAATTCTGATCGAACAGGTTCAGGCCTTCGCGTTGCAGCGCCTCCAGGCGGACCTGGAGCGTGTCGCGGCACTCGCTGGCGCGGGTAATGGCGGCATCCAGCTTGCCGTGGCCGAGCACGAACCGGCCCAGCAGCGCCTGGACCTTTTCGGCCACGCCGGACAGGTCGCGGGTGGCCGTTGCCGAATGCTGCATGCGCTGGTCGATCAACTGGCTGTCGGCGTGAATCTGGGTCACCCGGTCGTTGATCCCGGTGTTGCTGTCGGCGAACTGCTGGATGTGGGTCGCGATGTCCGCCAGCTTGCCGTTGGTGGATTCGAAGTCGACGATCATGCTTTCGAAATGGCCGGAGGCGCGTTCCACCACTTTCTGGGTTTCCCGGGCGCTGTGGCTGATCTGCGTGGTCTGCTCGTGGGTGGAGCTGACTTCCTCGAGCATGGCGTCGATGTTGCGCGAGATATCGTCGGTGGCCCGACTGACATTCTGCGCCAAGGTGCGCACTTCATCGGCCACCACCGCGAAGCCACGGCCACTTTCGCCGGCCCGGGCAGCTTCGATGGCGGCATTGAGGGCTAGCAGGTTGGTCTGGGCAGAGATCTGCTGGATCAACCCGACAATCGACTTGATGCTCGAGGAACGTTGGTTCAAGGCAGTTACCAGGGTGGCAAATTCACCGAGGTTGCTGGAAATCTCACTGATATTCCCGGTTACTTCCAGTAGCTCGGCGTAGGAGTCGCGGGCCATGCTCAGGTTCTGGGCGGTGGTGCTGGAGATGCCCTGGGTCTGGCGCGAGACTTCTTCGATGCGGCCCACGGCGGTGTTGCTCTGGTCCATCACTTCCTTGGCGAAGCGGGCCTGGTGGGTGGCGCTGTCGCTGGAGTCGCTGATGTTCTTCAGCGAGCGGGCCGACTCGACGGCGATGTGCACAGTCAGCGCCTGGACATTGCTGATGATCTCCCGCTGCTTGGCCAGGAAACGGTTGCAGGTGCCGGCCAGCACGCGGATCTCGTCGTGGGTCACCAGTGGCAGGTCCTTGGACAGGTCGCCTTCGCCTTTGGCGATCTCTTCCAGGGCCTTGGTCATGGCGGTGACGGGGCGCACGATGAGGTGGCGGAAATACCAGACCATGAAGCTGATCATGCCCAGCGTCAGGACCGCGCCGAAGAGCAGGGCATGGGTAAGACTGTCGAGCCGGCCTTCGATCTGCCCCAGCAAGGCACCGTCCAATTGCGCGTTGCGCAACAGCAGCAGGATCTCGGCGCGGGCGCTGACGGCCACCCAGTACAGCAAGCCACTGACCAGCACCAACAGGAAAAGACTCGAGAGCTTTTTGGTGAGGGTATCGAAAAACTGCATTTCGATAGACTCGTACAAGTCCTTTAACGTCTGCATGCCGCTGCTCCTGGGCAAAAAAATCTCTTAATGGAATACATTCGACCGCGAGCGGCAAAGCTTTAGGGCGGCGGGGCGATTTGATATCACCTGTGGGAGCAAGCCCCACAGAGGTTTGGGGTGATCATCACTTGATACAAAAGATTTACTGGGAATGATTCTCAAAGTATATTTGCTCTCATTAACGTCCCTTCCATGAGTGCGCGTCTTGAATCGTTCCACCCCCCTCGCAAATCGCAACGTCTTCATCAAGTGTGTGTTGCCAACCCTGTCCTGCTGCCTCATTGCAAGCCCGTTGTGGGCACAGGACGCTGTCGAACTGCCGGCCACGGATATCCAGGGCAGTCGTGTCACTCAGGACGAGGGCTATACGACGTCGCAAGCCAGCACGGCGAGCAAGAGCGATGTACCGATCAAGGAAGAGGCGCAGTCGATCAACGTGGTGACCCAGCAGACCCTGGCGGACTACCAGGTGCGCTCGCTGAACGATGCGATGAAGTTCGTCAGCGGCGTCAGCCAGGGCAACACCCTGGGCGGCTCGAGGGACTCGTTGGTCAAGCGCGGGTTTGGCACCAACGACGACGGCTCGATCCTGCGCGACGGCGTGCGTTCGAATCTGGGCCACAACTTCAGCGCCACCACCGACCGCGTCGAAGTGCTCAAGGGCCCGGCCTCGATGCTGTACGGCGCGCTGGAACCCGGCGGCCTGATCAACGTCATCAGCAAGAAACCGGAATATACCCCAAGCACCACGCTGAGCGGCTCGGCCTACAGCGAAGGTGGCGGCACCATGGCCCTGGACACCACCGGGCCGCTGGGCGATACCGGCCTGGCCTATCGCCTGATTGCCGAGCGCGGCCACGAGGACTACTGGCGCAACTACGGCGTCAATGAGAGCACGCTGGTGGCGCCGTCCCTGGCTTGGACGGGTGAGCGGGCCTCGTTGAACCTGAGTTATGAGTACAACGAATATTCCAATCCGTTTGACCGGGGCACGGTGTTCACTAACGGGCATCCGGCTGACATCGATTACGACAAGCGTCTTGATGAGCCTTGGGCCAAGAGCGTGGGGATTCGCGAAACGGCGACGGCGCGGTTTGAGTATGAGTTGAGCGACGCGTGGAAAACGCGGGTTACCTATGGTTGGAACAATGATCGGTACAGTCTTTCGATTGCGCAGCCGAGTCTGTCGAAAACCGGTGTTTTTCAGCGAGCCGCCAATGGCGCTCATTACGACGACGAAACTCGTTATGCCAGTTGGGATTTCATCGGCAAGCAGGAGTTGTTCGGCCAGCGTCATGACCTGTTGGTTGGCGTCGATAATCAAGTGTCCGATCAGTTTCGTGGCAAGACCTACCGTGGGGATGCGCAAGGAGGGTTCGACATCACTGCGCCGGTTTATGGTGGGTTGGCAGAACCCAGCAAGCTGAATGCAAAACAGAGCAACCTGAGTAACCAACTGACCTCCAGCTCCATTTATCTCAAGGACAACTGGCATCTGGATGATCGCTGGATACTGGTCTTCGGTGGTCGCTACCAGCATTACGACCAATTCGCCGAACAAGGCATGATCAAGCGAGACGGGGTTCGCGACGATAATGGCGACGCCTTCGTTCCATTCCTCGGATTGGTTTATAAAGCTGCCGAGACCCTTTCTCTTTATGGTAATTACAGCCGTTCATTCAAGCCCAACGATACCGTCGACGACAACCTCAGCACCTTCAAACCGGAAGAAGGGCGTAGCTATGAAGTGGGTGCCAAATACGACCCGATGCCTGGGCTGAATATCAACCTCGCCTTGTTCGATATCGTCAAAAAGAATGTAGTAACAACCACTGTAGTCGGCGGAAAGAACATCGCAGAAGCCGCTGGCAAGGTGGGTTCCCAAGGCCTGGAGCTCGACATCACCGGCCGCCTGGCCGACCGTTGGGACTTGATCGGCACTTACGCCTACACCCACACAGAAATATTGGACGATCCGGACGACGAAGGTCATCGCCTACCCGACGCTCCCAAACACACCGCGAGCTTGTACCTCACTCACCACCTGAACATTCCAGCCGAATTCGGCGCCTGGCACGCCGGTGCCGGTGCGCGTTACGTCGGCGAACGCGCCGCCAACAAGGCCAACGAATTCTGGCTCAGCAGCTACACCGTCGCCGACGCCTTCCTGCGCTGGGAGGCGCCGGTGATGGGGCACAAGACCTCGTTGCAGTTGAACGTGGACAATCTGTTCGACAAACAGTACTACCCGTCCTCCACCGGCAGCCAGTTGCAGGTCAACGTCGGCGAGCCGCGTACCGCCAAGCTGAGCGCCAGCGTGACGTTCTGATTCTGCTGCACTGAAACACAAAAATGCCCGGGTCCTGCGTCCCGGGCATTTTTTGTACGCCAGCCAGAGGCAACCTGTCCGCGACCTTGAGGGAAGTGGTCTACGCTTCGTGCACAGGCATCTGATTGTTTCGGGGCACCCGCGACAGGTCCCGAGGACGTAGGCCTTTGGAAATCGCCAATGGTTCGATCACCGCCCGGTCCTGGATGAGCTGAGGTGAACGGCCTGCCTGCTTCAAGGTGGGGCGAGGGTATGAATCCGGGCATATTCCTGCAACGTTGCAGTGCGTTCAGGTTTGCGCCACTTGGAGTTGTTCGCGGCGCCTGAAGGATCAGCCGCGGATGAATGAGTAAAAACTTCCCTCTTGTGGGGCATCGTTGTCCCATTTCACCCGCTCAAGGGCGGCTCAAACCAGTGCTCGAGACAAAAGGGCGCCAGCATTGATGTTCATTCATGTCGCCAGATCGAAAAATAATTTCGCCTTTTTGCGGTTTTGCAATACTTCTTCTATCCAGTACGTGCCACCGTCACGCTTAGGCACACCCTTTGCTAAGTATTGAAAACCCGACCTTTCAGGCCAGGACACACCATCCATGAAGAGCAACAGAGGGCAATCTCAGGACCGCACGCAATCAAGCAGGGTTTAAAGCAAGGCAAGGCCGAACCGTCGGAATGACGAAGTGATAAGAAATGCCGTGTAGAACGCGGCTGGGAGTTGGCTATGCCCCACGCTTTTTTTAATGAAATGTATGACGCAAAGGGTGACTGCCGCCCGCATTACCAAGCCTTCTCGCGCTGGCTGGCGGACACCCCGCTTGAACTGCTGGAGCAACGCCGCCGCGAAGCCGACCTGCTGTTCCATCGGGCCGGCATCACCTTCACCCTCTACGGGGACGAGCAGGGCACCGAGCGCCTGATCCCCTTCGATATCATTCCCCGCAGCATCAAGGCCAGTGAATGGCAGATGGTCGAGCGTGGCTGCATCCAGCGGGTCCAGGCCCTGAACATGTTCCTGGCCGACATCTACCATGGGCAGCGCATCCTCAAGGAAGGGATCATCCCGCCCGAGCAGGTGCTCGCCAACGAGGGCTACCAGATCGCGATGCAGGGCCTGAACCTGCACCGGGGCATTTACGCCCATATTGCCGGTGTCGACCTGGTTCGCGACGGTGACGGCAGTTACTACGTGCTGGAAGACAACCTGCGTACGCCCAGCGGCGTGAGCTACATGCTCGAAGACCGCAAGATGATGATGCGCCTGTTCCCCGAGCTCTTCGCCGCCCAGCGCGTGGCCCCCATCGATCATTACCCGAACCTGCTGCTCGACACCCTCAAGAGCTCCAGCCCCCTGGAAAACCCCACCGCCGTGGTGCTGACGCCGGGACGTTTCAACAGTGCCTATTTCGAGCACGCCTTCCTGGCCCGTGAAATGGGCGTGGAACTGGTGGAGGGGGCCGATCTGTTCGTGCGGGATGACCACGTGTACATGCGCACCACCGCCGGCCCTCGACAGGTGGACGTGATTTACCGTCGCCTTGACGACGCCTACCTCGACCCGCTGTCGTTCAACCCCGATTCGATGCTGGGCGTGCCCGGGCTGATCGCTGTTTACCGCGCGGGCAACGTGGTGCTGGCGAACGCGGTCGGCACAGGCGTGGCCGACGACAAGTCGATCTACCCCTACGTCGACGAAATGATCCGCTTCTACCTCACCGAAGAACCGATCCTGAAGAACGTACCCACCTGGCAGTGTCGCAAGCCCCAGGACCTGTCCCATGTGCTGGCCAACCTGCCGGATCTGGTGGTCAAGGAAACCCAGGGCTCCGGCGGCTACGGCATGCTGGTCGGGCCGGCCGCCAGTGCAGCGGAGATCGAAGATTTCCGCGCACGCCTCAAGGCCCGTCCCGAAGCCTATATCGCCCAGCCGACCTTGAGCCTGTCCACGTGCCCGACCTTTGTCGAGAGCGGCATCGCGCCGCGCCACATCGACCTGCGGCCGTTCGTACTGTCGGGCAAGGAAACGCGCCTGGTGCCCGGCGGGCTGACTCGCGTGGCGCTGCGCGAAGGCTCGCTGGTGGTGAACTCGTCCCAGGGCGGCGGCACCAAAGACACTTGGGTAGTGGAGGACTAAGACATGCTTTCAAGAACTGCTTCGGACCTCTATTGGATGTCCCGCTACCTGGAGCGCGCCGAGAACCTGGCGCGCATGCTCGAAGTCAGCTATTCGCTCTCGCTGATGCCCCAGGCCGGACGCAGCGATGGTCATGCCGAGCTGGCGATGTCGCTGCTGGCGGCCGGTACGCTGGACGACTACAACGCCCGTTATGACGCGCTCAACACCGAGCGCATGCTGCATTTCTTCGCCTTGGACGAAACCAACCCCGGCAGTATCTATAGCTGCCTGCGAGCTGCGCGGACCAATGCCCATGCCGTGCGCGGGCGCATCACCGCTGACATGTGGGAAAACATCAACGCCACCTGGCTGGAAATGCGCAACATCGCCAGCAACGGCCTGGGGCGCTACGGTATCAGCCATTTCTGCGAATGGGTCAAGGAGCGTTCGCACCTGTTCCGTGGCGCGACATCGGGCACCATCATGCGCAACGATGCCTACTGTTTCATCCGCCTGGGGACCTTTATCGAACGGGCCGACAACACCCTGCGCCTGCTGGATGCGCGCTATGAAATGTTCGGCGAGGAATCGGAAGAGGTCAGCGACAACTCGGCCCGCGGCTATTACCAGTGGAGTGCCTTGTTGCGCGCGCTGTCTTCGTTCGAGGCGTTCAACGAGATCTACCGCAACGCGCCCAACGCCGAGCAAGTGTCCGAGATGTTGCTGTTGCGGGCCGACGTCCCACGCTCGCTGCATGCCTGTATCGAGGAACTGGACCATATCCTCGCCAGCTTGCCGGGCAACAACGGCCGGCCGGCGCAGCGCCTGGCCGCCGAGCTGAATGCGCGCCTGCGCTATTCCGGAATCGACGAAATCCTGGCGTCGGGCCTGCACCAATGGTTGACCGACCTGATTGGTCAGATCCGCCACTTGGGTCAGACCGTCCATGAGTCTTACCTGGAGGTCGTATGAAACTGTCCATACGCCACGACACGACTTACAGCTACGCCGATGAAGTCTGCACCAGTATCCAGTTCCTGCGCCTCACGCCCCGGGACACTCAGCGCCAGCGCATCTTGCAATGGCATCTGGAACTGCCGCGACTGGTGCGCAGCCAGATTGACCCCTATGGCAACATCCTCCACGTGATGACCATGGACGAGCCCCACGGTGCCTTGGTGCTGACGGCTTATGGCGAGGTGGAAATCCATCCGTCCATCGCGATGGAACCGGACCCTCAGTCACCGTTGCCGTTTCTGCGCACCAGCCGCCTCACCCAGGCGGATGAGACCCTCAGCGCCTTCGCCGTGGAACAATGCGCTGGCCGGCGTGATCGTTCAGCCTTGACCGACCTGATGAACGGCCTGGCCGAGCGGATGCCCTACAGCCCAGGCACGACAGCGGTCAACAGCACCGCCGCCGAGGCGTTTGCCGGTGGAACGGGGGTTTGCCAGGACCATACCCACGCCTTCCTGGCCTGCGCACGCAGCCTGGGTATTCCAGCGCGCTATGTTTCCGGCTATCTGTGCACCGAAGATGAAAGCCACCTGGCAAGCCACGCCTGGGCCGAAGCCTGGCTGGACGATGGCTGGTACAGCTTCGACGTGACCAACCGCCTGACCCTTCCCGATCGCCACCTGAAACTGGCGATCGGCCTGGACTACCTCGACGCCTGCCCGGTACGCGGCATGCGCCGGGGTGGCGGGGCGGAACAGATGCAGGCGCGGGTGCAGGTGAGTTCGATGGTGCAGGTGCAACACCAATAAAGGCACCAGGCCTACTCGCCAACACCCGAGCTCCCACACTGGAATGGGGTGGACACACACCCTGTGTCCACCCGAGAACCCCGGTGGGAGCCGAGCTTGCTCGCGATGACGGCTGCCCAGCTGGCATCACCGCCAACTGACCCACCGCCATCGCGAGCAAGCTCGCTCCCACACTGGAATGGGGGTGGACGCAAACCCTGTTTCCACCCGAGAACCCCTGTGGGAGCTGAGCTTGCTCGCGATGACGGCTGCCCTGCTGACATCCCCGCCAACTGACCCACCGCCATCGCGAGCAAGCTCGCTCCCACAAAAAGCTCACTCCCTCCTTACCCTCAAAAATGAAGCTTTCATGACAAAAGTTCGGTAGCACATCGCCATTCCCGTCATGCCTGTGTGACGTGTTCGAGGGGACCTTTCAGGTCGTTTGGAGCCGGGGCGCGAAGCCGGGAGTGAGGCGATGGGGACTATGGAACGTTATTCGAAAGTGGGCATGCAGGAGCTTGACCAGCGGCTGTCGAAGATCGTCGAGGCGGCGCGCAAGCAGCCGGTCTCGGTGTATCGCTACGGCGCGCCGTGGGTCTGGATCGTTTCCCAGGATGACTGGCAGGGCGCGCTCAAGGAAGTGTCCAGCTACATTCCGCAAGGCCATTCACTGGTCTTGCTGCGTCCGCAGATCGACGACCTGCTGGATGACCATCGCGATGTGCTGCAGGGCCTCAATGCCGGTGCCCAGATGCTGATCGCACCGCAAACCGCCATGCACATCCTCCTGCTGCAACTGCTCTATTCGGTGCCCAGCGAGCAGCAACTCTACGAACAACTCAATTACAACCTGCTGTTCCGCTGGTTCGTCGGCCTGGACCTGAACCAGAAGGTCTGGAGCTTCAACGTCCTGAGTAAAGACCTCGCCACACTGCTGGGCGATGCGCGGGCGGTGGGGCTCATCGAGAAAATCATTGGTGAAGTGTTCTGTGGCGCCTTGCTGCAAATGCCGGAGTTCTCCTTGAACTTCGCGCTGCTGCACACCTGGCTGGCCCGGCACGCCACGACATCGACCATAAGCAATTGAGCCGTACTTTGAATTCAGGGGGTGGTGTGGAGCATTTCTTCAAATCGCGGCCGGCGCTGTGGGGCTGGCTGCTGCTGGCGGTCGGGGGGCCGTCGGCCTTTGCCGCCGAAGGCGGGCAGGCGGCCGAAGCGGCGCCGACGCGCCTGGTGGACGTGAACGAGTACTTCGTGCGCGGCAACACCGTGCTCGATGCCCGGGCCATCGAGGAAGCGGTGTACCCGTTCCTGGGGCCGCAAAAGGCCTTGAGCGACATCGAAGGCGCCCGGGAAGCCTTGCAAAAAGCCTATCAGGCCCGCGGTTATCAATCGGTATTCGTCGAGCTGCCAGAGCAGAAAGTCGAAGACGGCATCGTCTACCTGCAGGTCAGCGAGACCAAGATCGGTCGGGTACGCGTGGTAGGGGCCAAGCACTATTCGCCCGTTGAAATCCGTGACGACGTGCCGGCGCTGAAGGAAGGCGAGGTACCCGATTTCGCCCGGGTCCAGGCAGAGCTGGCGCAGTTGAACAAGACCCCGGGACGCCAGGTCATGCCGCTGGTGCGCGAAGGCCAGCGACCCGGGACCATGGACGTGGATTTGCAAGTCCAAGACCAGGACCCCTGGCAAGCCAGCCTGGGGCTGAACAACGACTACAGTGCCGACACCGAAAAGCTGCGCACGGTCGCCAGCCTGGGCTACAACAACCTCTGGCAACTGGGCCACAGCGTTTCGCTGACTTTCTTCACCGCGCCCCAGGACACCGAAAACGCCAAGGTCTGGTCGGGTTCCTACACCGCACCGCTGAGCGAACGCTGGAGTGTGCAGTTCTCGGGGTACCAATCCGACAGCAACGTGGCGACCGTCGGCGGCAGTAACGTGTTGGGCAAAGGACATTCCTACGGGGTATCGGCGATCTACAGCCTGCCGTCCACGGGGGCATGGGCCAACAGCTTTTCGGTCGGGGTGGATTTCAAGGACTTCGAGGAAGAGTTGAACCTGGGCGGTGCCAGCGACAAGGCGCCGCTCAAGTACGCGCCGTTCACCTTCGCCTATAACGGCTTTCGCTACACCGAAAACAGCCAGTTGGGCCTCGGCCTGAGCCTGGTGGCGGGTACCCGGAGCCTGCTGGGCTATGGCAGCTCCGACGAAGAGTTCGACTACAAGCGCTATCGCGCCAGCCCCAGCTTCGCGGTGCTCAAGGGCGACGGCAATTACACCTTCATCTTCGGCAACGACTGGCAGACCGCCTCCAAGGCCGCCTTCCAACTGGCCTCCGGGCCGCTGGTTTCCAACGAGCAATTCTCCGCCGGTGGCGCCACCTCGGTGCGCGGTTACCTGGCCGCCGAGCGCACCGGCGACGACGGCTACCTGCTGTCCCAGGAGCTGCGCACCCCGTCCCTGGCCAAGTTCCTCGGCAGTTATGTCCAGGAGTGGCGCTTCTATGCCTTCGCCGAAGGCGCGCAGCTGTATTTGCGTGACGAACTGCCCGACCAGGAAGCCGACTACAGCCTCGCCAGTGTCGGCCTCGGTACCCGCGCGAGCCTGAGCAAATGGCTGTCCGGCAGCCTCGACTGGGGCTATCCGCTGCTCGAAGGGCCGAACACCTCGAAACAGGAATCGCGCCTGCACTTCAACCTGCAAGCGACGTTTTGAACCCAGGAGTCATGTCCATGCAACGCTTATTGTTATCCCTGTTGATCTGCCTGGGGCTGGTGCTTCCGGCGACCGCCAACGCCTGGTGGCAGGACGACTGGCACTATCGCAAACAGATTTCGGTGGACACCACGCCCCAGGGCGCCGCCATCGCCCAGGCCTTGGGCCGCACCGCGTTGCTGGTGCGCTTGCACACCGGCAACTTCACCTTCGACGGGGTCAAGGACGACGGCTCGGACTTGCGTTTCGTCAGTGCCGACGACAAGACCGTGCTCAATCACCAGATCGAAAGCTTCGACCCGCTGATGGGCATGGCGCTGATCTGGGTCGACGTGCCGAGCGTGGAGGGCGGTCAGCGCCAGGACGTGTGGATGTATTACGGCAACCAGAAGGCGCCGGCCACGAGCAGCGGCCAGTTGACCTTCGACCCGGACTACACCGCGCTGTACCACTTCGACGGCGCCACCGGCATACCGCCCCGGGACACCACGGCCTACGGCAACAATGCCCAGGGCGCGACCGGCGTGAGCATCGACGGCGTGATCGGACGGGCCTTGCAGTTCAACGGCCAGCCGTTGTTGTTGCCGGCCAGTGCGTCGTTGCAACACAGTGCCGGCGCGGCGTTCACCTTCAGCACCTGGCTGCGCCAGGACCAGGCCAGTGGCGAACAGGTGATCCTGGCCCGTCGCGAAGCCGCCACCAGCCTGTTGGTTGGGGTCAACCAGGGGGTGCCGTTCGTAGCGATCAATGACCAGCGCGCGGTCTCGACACAGCCGCTGAACCCCGGTCAGTGGCAGCACCTGGCGTTGACCGCCTCGGGCGACCGGGTCGTGCTGTACGTCAACGGGCGTGAGACCGCGAGCCTGGCAGTGGCGATGCCCGCGTTCAATTCGCCGATCGCCCTGGGTGCCGATGTCTCCGCCGGAGCCTTCGCGCCTTTCAGCGGCGCCATGGACGAAGCGCGCCTGTCCAAGGTGGCTCGCCCGGCGCCGTTGCTGTTGGCCGACGCCAATGCCCAGGGCGCCGAATCGAAACTGGTGGCCTACGGCGTCGATGAAGAGCAGTCCGGCTTCGGTTTCGGCAGCCTGGGGTTCCTGCTCAACGCCGTGCCGCTCGACGCTTGGGTGATCATCGGGGTGCTGGTGCTGATGATGTTCCAGTCGTGGATCATCATGATCCGCAAGAACCGCATGGTCAGCCGTCTCAGCGCGGCCAACGAAGCCTTCCGTGAACAATTCGCCAGGATCGGCACGCGCCTGGAAATGTTCGCCGACGACCAGGACCTCGCCCAGCGCCTGCAACATTCATCGCTGTGGCGCTTGTACTTGGTGGCCGTCAAGGAAATCCGCACCCGTCGCGAGCAAGGCGCCGACACTTCGTCGGTGTCGGCGGCCACCATCGAAGCGATCCGCTGTTCCATGGATGGCGTGCGCACCCGGGAAAACCAGCAGCTCAGCTCGAAGCTCTCGACCCTGTCCAATGCCATTGCCGGTGGCCCGTACATCGGCCTGCTTGGCACCGTGCTGGGGATCATGGTGGTGTTCCTCGGCACAGCCATGGCCGGCGACGTGAACATCAACGCTATCGCCCCGGGCATGGCCGCGGCATTGCTCGCCACTGCCATGGGCCTGTTCGTCGCGATCCCGGCGTTGTTTGGCTACAACCGCCTGATCACGCGCAATAAGGAAGTCAGCGCCGACATGCGGGTCTTCGTCGACGAGTTCATCACGCGCCTGGCGGAGATGCACGGCGAAGGCCAGTCCGGTGAAGCGGCCCATCGCCGCAATCATCACGCCCCATCGTCCGTACCGGCCTGAGGAAATTGCCATGGCTAGCGTAAACGCTTCACACGATGACGACGATGACGCGGCGGTCGACAGCATCAACATCACGCCGCTGGTGGATGTGCTCATGGTAGTGCTGGTGATGTTCATCCTCACGGCCACGGCCCAGGTGTCAGGTATCCAGATCAACTTGCCCAAGGCCAGTGCCTCGGTGTCGTTGTCCGAGGCCAAGACCAAGGCGATTTCGGTGAACGACGGCGGGCAGGTATTCCTCGATGCCTACCCGGTGACCCTGGCCGAGCTGGAAGAGCGCCTGCGCATCGAAAAGGCGCAGAGCCCGGACTTCCCGGTGATCGTGCGCGGCGACGCGACGGTGCAGTACCAGAAAGTCATTGAAGTGCTGGATCTGTTGCGGCGCCTGGAACTGTCCCAGGTCGGTCTCGTGACCGGCAAACCGAGTCAGGGCTGATCATGACCGCCAGACTTCCCATCGATCCGCCCCCGGTGAAGACTTCGCCGCTGCGCCTGCTCAAGTGGGCCGCCGGCCTGCTGCTGGGGGCCATCGCAGCCTGGCTGCTGTGGCAGTGGGCCAATGACATGAGTGGGGTGCGCCGCGAAGCCCCGAAGGTGCCGACCATCATCCCACTGCCGCCTCCGCCCCCACCACCGCCGGAGAAGCCCAAGGAGCCGGAACCCCAGGTCGAGGAGAAAGTGGTCGAGCCAGAGCCGACCCCGGAACCCGAAGAGGTCAAGCCCGAAGAAGAAGCGCCGCCGTCTCCGGTGGATGACCTGGCGAACCCGATGCAAATGGACGGCGATGCCCAGTCCGGCAGCGACGCATTCAACATCGGTGCCGGCAAGGGCGGCGGCATGGCCGGGGCAGGGGGCGGGCGCCTGGGCAATGGCACTTACAGCCAGTTCCTGGCGTTCACCTTCCAGCGTTTGCTGCGGGAAAACCCCGACTTGCGCAGCCTGGCGTTCTCCCTGCAGGCCGATGTCTGGCTCAGTGCCGTGGGCGAAATCACCCGGGTCGAGCTGGTCAAGTCCAGCGGCAACCGGCAGGTGGACGAGCAAGTGATTTCCGCCCTGCGTGCCGCGCCCCATTTGAGTGAGCGGCCACCGGCCTCCCTGACTTTGCCCGTGCGCCTGTCCTTGCAGGGACGACGGCCGGGTTAACCGACTATTTGAAAGTTTGCCAACAGGAGTTGTGTGCAGATGATTTCCAATGTGAATCGATTGTCGTGGGCGATCGGCCTGGTGGTCCTGAGTCTGGCAGGCCACGCGGCGGCCGCCCCGGCGCCTTCGGAAAACGCCACGATCAATCTGATCCGCCTGCTGGTGCAGCAGGGCGTGTTGAAACAGGACCAGGCCGATGGCTTGATCGCCCAGGCCGAACGTGAAGCCGTGCAGGCCCGCCAAGCCGCCACGGCAGTCGTCGCGACGCCGGCCGGTGCGCCCGGTGACGTGCGGGTGCAATACGTGCCGAATATCGTGCGTGAGCAGATCCGCGACCAGGTCAAGGCTGAAGTCATGGCCACCGCCAAGCAGGAGAACTGGGCCCAGCCCAACACCTTCCCGGATTGGGTCTCACGCATCAGTTTCGATGGCGACATTCGCCTGCGGGACGAGTCGCGCTATTACTCCGGCACCAACAGCAACGAAATCGTCGATTTCGCCCGGCTCAATGACAAGGGGCCTTACGACGTCAACCCCAACAGCAGTTCCAGCCTGCCGCCGTTGCTCAATACCCGCGAAGACCGGGAAAACCTGTTCCGCCTGCGTGCCCGCCTGGGCATGAAGGCCGTGATTGCCCCCCAATGGACAGCGGGCATCCGCATCGGCACCGGCTCGGACAACAACCCGGTGTCCACCACCCAGACCCTCGGTGGCGGCTTTGGCAAAAAAGACATCTGGCTCGACCAGGGCTATCTGACCTGGAAACCCTCGGACGAATTGACCCTGACCGGCGGGCGTTTCGCCAACCCGTTCTTCTCCACCGACTTGTTGTATTCCGGCGACCTGAATTTCGATGGCGTGGCGGCGAATTTCAACCACAAACTCAATCAGGACTGGGGCGTGTTCGGCACCGTCGGCGCGTTTCCGGTGGAGTACACCAACGACACCAGCACCAGCAATGGCAGCGACAAGGAAGAGAGCGACAACAAGTGGCTGTACGGTGCGCAACTGGGGGCCAACTGGGCCATCAACGACAGCAACCGGATCAAGGGCGCGTTGGCCTATTACCGCTTCGACGACATCGAAGGCCAGCGTTCCTCGCCGTGCCAGCCCTGGGCCGGTGATCCAGGCTGTGACAGCGACGGTTCGCGGGTGGCGTTCATGCAGAAGGGCAACACCGTGTTCCTGCTGCGCGACATCACGCCCAACCCCCTCAACCCGTCGACCACGCCACAGCCGCAATACGTCGGCCTGGCCTCGGAGTTCAACCTGCTGGACCTGAACTTCGCGTGGGACACCGATCTGCCCGAAGACCTGAAACTGCGCAGCCAGGCCCACTACGTCCACAACCTGGGCTACGACGAAGGCGAAATGCGCAAGCGCTCCGCGGGGCAGTTCGCCAACAACCTGGACAGCGATGGCGAGGTGGAAAGCGGCGCCAACGCCTGGATGCTCCAGTTCACCCTTGGCAACTCCCTGGAGCTCAAGCGCGAGGGCGACTGGAACCTGTTCGCCGGCTACAAGTACATCCAGCCGGACGCCTTGCCGGACGGCTTCAACGATTCGTCATTCCATCTGGGTGGCACCAACGCCAAGGGTTATTTCCTGGGCGGCAACTATGGCCTGGCGAGCAACGTCTTTGCCACTGGTCGTTGGTTGAGTTCCGAAGCGGTGTACGGCGCGCCGTACGACATCGATGTCTTGCAGCTTGAAATCAACACGCGCTTCTAAGCGCAGGGAGGCCTCATGAAAAGGCGTGCCATCTACCAATGTCCGGCCGCGTTACTGGTGCTGGGCCTGCTTCTGAGCGGCGGCGCCCACGGCGAAGGCCTGGAAGAACGCCTGCGGGCGCAACTGCGCAGCACCACCGCCCAGTTGCAAACCCTGCAAAGCGAACAGGCCCAGGCCAGTGCCGCCCGGCAGGCCGCAGAGAGCCAGGCCAAGGAGGCCCAGGCGCAGATCAAGCAATTGACCGCGCAATTGAGCAAGGCCCAGGCCCTGAATGAGCAACTGGCCGGGCATCAGCAAAACCTGCAAAGCCAGGCCCAGGCCCAGGTGGCGGCCAGCAACGAGCAAATGGGCAAGTTCAAGAAAGCCTACGACGAGCTGCTGGTCCTGGCTCGTGGCAAAGAGGCCGAGCGCGCGCGTCTGGAGGCGCAATTGACCGAACGTGACACACAAGTGCAGCAATGTTCGGTCAAGAATCAGCAGATGTACGAAGTCGCCAAGACGCTGCTGCATGCCTACGAAACCATTGATGTGACCGACATCGTGAAGATCCGCCAGCCGTTCGCGGCCAAGGCCCGGGTGCGTTTCGAAGAGCTGGCCCAAGGGTTCGGCGATGATCTCTACAAGAACCGTTTCGATGCGCCCCAGGCCTCGATCACTCACTGAACAGAACAAGGATGAATCGAACATGACCTCAATGATTGAAAACGTCGGTGCGAAATCCCTGACCGAGTTGTTGCAGGCCGCGGGTTATCGGGTCAACGAAACCGAGCAGAACGGCATTGTGCAACTACTCAGTGCCAGCCAGGGCATCGGCTTTGCCGTGCGTTTCGGCAATCCGGCGGCGATGGCGGGCGAGTACCTGGACTTCACCTTCAGCTGTGCCTTGCGGGTGCAAGGCCAATTGCCGGACGGGTTGGCAGAGCTGTGGAACGCCTCGCGACGTTTTGCCCGGTTGTCGCTGCAAGGCGAATTCCTGGTGATGGAAATGGACGTCGTGGTTGCGGCGGGCGTGAGTGCCGATCATCTGCGCAGTCACCTGGAACTGTGGGACCGCCTGTTGCAGGAGTTCATTGTCTACCTGCGTGAGTACAGCCAGAACGCGGCGCGGGCGCAAACCCCGGCCGAGCCCGTCGAGGCGTCCTTGGAGGAGGCCGTCGCATCGTGAAAAAGCCGACCTTCGTCATCAGCGCCGCCGCACTGGGCCTGATCGCCTTAGCGCTGGTGCTGGGCCTGCGGCCGGGCAGCGATCCGGTCGCCGCGGTACAGACCGCCAGCGTCGTTTCGGCCGACTCGCCGAGTTTGGCCCGATTGGGCAACCAGCAGGTCAGCCCCGAAGAGCTCAAGACCTTGCTGGCCGCACTGGCCCCCGAGGTTCGTCAGCAAATGCGTGGGAATCGGGCTGCCCTGGAGATCTGGATCCGTGCTCGCCTGGCGGAGAAAGCCGTGTTGGAGCAGGCCGATGCCCAGGGTTGGCGCCAGCGGCCCGAGGTGGAGCGGCAGACACGAGCGGCGGCCGAGCAGATTGTGTTTCGCGATTACTTGCAGTCGGTGAGCCAGGTGCCGGCCGGCTATCCCAGTGAAGACGAGTTGAAACAGGCTTACGACGCCGGGAAAGCCAACTGGACCGCACCGGCGTTGTACCGCGTCAGCCAGATTTTCCTGGCAGCCACCGAACCGCAAACCGTGGAGGCAGTGCGCCGGCAAGCGCTGGAATTGAGCAAGAAAGCCCAGGCCTCACCCGCTGAGTTCGGCGCCCTGGCCAGTCGTTTTTCCCAGGACCGCACCAGTGCCGAGCGCGGCGGTGACAGTGGTTATCAGCCGTTGCAGCAACTGGTGCCGCCGGTGCGCGAGGCCGTGGCACGCTTGAAGGTCGGCGCGGTATCGGACCCGGTGCAGAGCCCGGCAGGGTTCCATGTCATCAAGCTTACCGAGCAACAACCGGCCCGAGAGGCGACCCTGGACGAAGTCCGCGAGCGCCTGACCCAGGCCCTGCGTGCCCAGCGCCAGGAACAGATCGCCAAGGCGTACCTGGACGGCATGCTCGACACGGCGACGTTGAGCATCGATGGCGCGCAGTTGAGCAAGGTGTTGGAGGAGGGGCTCTAGCCTAGGTACTTTGTTTGATGTGAACACCTTTGTGGCAAGAGGATTTACTTGTGGCGAGGGGATTTTTTTGTGGCGAGGGGATTTATCCCCGTTGGGCTGCGTAGCAGCCCCTATCAATATCCCTCAGTGTCAGACCTGATGGATTTCAAGCCAAGGGGACCCACGGGGATAAATCCCCTCGCCACTTCGTACAACCGACAGGGAGTCACCCATGACCTTCATCGAGCCCGCAGGACGCCAGGCTGTCACCGCATACCGCACACCGTTGCGTGCCCCCGACCCGTGGCTGGCCATGGCCGGCGGTATCGAGCCGCAGGTGGCACAGTGCTTCCTGGTCAGTGCCCGTTGCGGCTGCTTCATGCAAGCGGCCCGCAGCCTCAACGTCAAGGCGACCTGGCTGCGCAAGCAATTGGCGCAATTGGAGGCGCGGCTGCAGCGTTCGCTGTTCAGCTTCCAGGGCAGTGCCTTGACCCTCAGCCGCGAGGGCCGGCAGTTGCAGGCGCGCTTGATCAGCCTGGCCCACGAAAGCGCGCCGCCCTTGAACGATCAACCCTTGATTCGCCTGGCCGTGGCCGAGTCGATACTGCATGACATCCTGGGCCGTGACCTGATTTCATTGCTGCGACGCAACGCCAGCGTGCGACTGCAGATCATCACCTTGGACAGTGACCTGGCGCTGCAAGCCGTCAGCGCCGACCTGGTGCTGTGGTTGAGCGATGCCCACACGTTGGGGCCGGTGCCGAGTTTCGCCACGTTGCCCGCGGATCGACTGGCGCGGCTGGACTATGTGCCGCACATCGCCAAGCGCTACTCGCGCCCGGCCACACGCCCGGACTGCCTCGACGACCTGAACGACTACATGCTGGTGCAATGGCAGGCGGACCGACACGTGGACGGCTTCGCACCGTGGAACGCCTTGATAGACCAACGCCGGGCCGGCGTGGTGCAGGTGCAGTCCTACGAACTGATGCTGGAAATGATTCGCTGCAGCGCCTGCATCGGCCTGTTGCCGCAGTACATGAGCCGCTTCGACCGAGGCCTGGTGGCGTTGCCGCAAGTGTTCGGCCTGTCGATGCAACGGCACTTGTGGATGGCCGTCAATGCCCAGGCCGAAGGCTCGCCAGAGGTGCAGATGCTGCGTGAGCTGATCCACCACACGCTGGATGAGCGGCGGGATTGGTTCCAGGCCTGACCGAAACAGGAAATAGCATCTCTGTGGGAGCAAGCTTGCTCGCGATAGCGGTCGTTCATTAGACATCGATGCCGGTTGGAAGGGCCTCATCGCGAGCAAGCTCGGCTCCCACATGGGTTCTTGGGCGCCCACAGATTCAGCATCCACCAACAACTCCCACTGGTTCCCGATATAACCTGACGCGGCTTATAGTGGTCGGCCTTGTCGCGCCTCCAGGAAGGAGCCCCCATGTCCGAGTCTTCGATCACCCTCGCACGCTTCACTGAAGCCCACATCGCCGGTGTCACCGCGCTCTACAACGACCCGGCGGTGACTCGCCAGGTACTGCAAATGCCTTTCCAGTCCACCGAAGTCTGGCGCAAGCGCCTGGCGACGGATGACGAACGCTTGTTGAAGCTGGTGGCCCTGCACGCGGGTGAAGTCATCGGCAACCTGGGGCTGGAGCAGTTTTCGCGGGTGCGTCGGGCCCATTGCGGCAGCCTCGGCATGGGGGTGGCTGTCGCCTGGCAGGGCAAAGGCGTGGGTTCGATGCTGCTGGCTGCCGCGCTGGACGTCGCCGACAACTGGATGAACCTGCGTCGGGTCGAGCTGACGGTGTACGCCGACAATGAAGCGGCCATCGGGCTGTACCGCAAGTTCGGCTTCGAAAGCGAAGGCGTGATGCGCGACTATGCCGTGCGTGACGGACGTTGGGTGGATACCCTCGCCATGGCGCGGCTGCGCTGAAGGATCAGTCACGCAGGTAAAGTGGCTTTTACGTACGCCGGCGTCTTGGACCTGTCATCATCCAGCTTCGCAGTACTCCCTAATCGAGGAACGGCCCATGGACGATGTACAGCAACTGGGCGAGATGCTTCGTCACTACGCCGACAGCGAAGCGCACAAGAAACAACTGCACCAGGCCCAGTCGGCGGTTTGGGCGCAACAGATCGAGGCGCTGTACGGGCAAATCGAGCAATGGCTGGCGCCGGTCATGGCGCTCGGCCTGCTGGAACTGAACCGTGAGACGTATGTGGCCCACGGATCGAAAGTTCCTGTAGAAACATCCGCTTTCAAGACCGAAAAACTGACCTTGGCCATTACCGGTAAACCGGTGGAGTTCGTGCCGGATGTGATGGGGGTAGGCGGCTTGGTTTCTTTGTCGATCATCGGCCTGGCCGCGACCCGTCACGGTAGCATTTCCCTGGTGTGCCAGCCGCCATCGACGCAATGGCAATGGCGCCGGACCAATGGGTTGAAGGACCCCGACACGTTTGCCTTCGATGCCAACTTTCTCGCCCAACAATTGCAGAGCCTGATACCTCGCGAGCGCGGCTGAATCACTTGTTCTTCTCAGGGCAGGCAAAAAGCTGCCCATTGGCTATACCTGTAGTTCCGGCCCCGCCTCGTGTGGCTTACAGGAGTGACAGCATGAAGTTCGCGTCAATGATTGGCAGCATCTGCATAGCCTCGCTTGCCTTGGCGGGTTGTTCGAGCAAAGTCACCCAGCCGGATGAATATTCCGGGTTCCTGGGGGATTACAGCCGGCTCAAGGAAGAGAAGTCGCCGTCGGGGGCCGAGGTCATGCGTTGGGTCGATCCGAAGATCGATCTGAACAAATACACCAGCCTCTATATCGAGCCGACTCAGCTTTACCCCAAGCCGCAGCCGACCGTGAAGATCCCCCAGGCCACGCTGTCGGGCATCACCGCGTATTACGACCAGGCCCTCATGCGGGAGGCGGGGAAGTCCTTGCCCTTGGCGACCGTTCCAGGGCCGGGTGTATTGGTGATACGGGCGGCGATCACGGCTGTCAGTAGCAAGACCGAAGGCTTGAAACCGTATGAGGTGGTCCCGATTGCGCTGGTGGCGGCCGCTGTCAGCACCGCCAGCGGTATTCGCGACCAGGAAACCACCTTGGGCACCGAAGCGGTTTTTCTCGACGGTGGCAACAACGCGGTGGTCGCCCAGGTGGTGCGCAAGGGCACGGGCAAGCCACTGTCCAACGAATCCCAGGTCATGAAGCCCGATGATGTCAAAGGGGTCATTGATGGCTGGGCGTCGGATTTGCATCAGTCGTTTCTGCAGCTCAAGGCCAAATAGCCATCACCGTCGCCGGGGTGTCGACGCCATGTCTTTTTATGTCCGGCCATAGGTCGCGCGAGCATTTCGTGGTTAACTCCGGCCTCACCATTTTCAACTGTCAGAAGGAATCCGTTCATGGCTCAAGTCACCCTCAAAGGCAACCCGGTCCAAGTCAACGGTCAGTTGCCACAAGCCGGTTCCAAGGCGCCAGCCTTTTCCCTGGTCGCCGGCAATCTGTCGGACGTTTCCCTGAAGGACTTCGCCGGCAAGCGCAAAGTGCTGAACATTTTCCCGAGCGTCGACACACCGACCTGCGCCACCTCCGTGCGCAAGTTCAATGCCCAGGCCAACGAGCTGAACAACACCGTAGTGCTGTGCATCTCCGCCGACCTGCCGTTTGCCCAGGCGCGCTTCTGCGGTGCCGAAGGCCTGGAAAACGTCCAGAACCTGTCCACCTTGCGCGGTGCCGAGTTCATCCAGGACTACGGCGTGGCGATTGCCGACGGCCCACTGAAAGGCCTGACCGCCCGTGCCGTGGTCGTGCTGGACGAAAACGACACCGTGCTGCACAGCGAGCTGGTCAAGGAAATCGCCGAAGAGCCGAACTACGACGCGGCCCTGGCTGTTCTGAAATAAGTGGAATGAAATAAGGTATTTATTACAATTGTTAACGGCCTGGCCCTGTCCAGGCCGTTTTCTTTTGTGCTTCAAGGCCTTAGCTGACTATTCGAAAGGTAAGCCCAACGTAAATTGCCGGTAAAGGCGCTTTGCTAAATACCCGTCAGTGCTTATCGTTCAGCCTCCCGTAAAAGAAGTCCACGCGCCCAATGGTTGATCACTCCATGCAATCGTCTGTTTCCCGCAATTCCCGTCGCTGGCTGCTCGGCCTGTTCGTCCTGTTGGTCGTCGCAGCGCTGGCCTGGAAGTTCTGGCCCGGTGGTTCGGCCCAGAAGCCGGGGGCGGGGGACAAGGCCGCGACGGGGCACGTGGGACGCTCGGGCGGCATGCGGCCGGGGTTCGGTGGGGCGACGGGGCCGATCCCGGTGCGGGTGGCGCCGGCGGTGACCGGGGATTTCCCGCTGTACTTCAAGGCGCTGGGCACGGTCACGGCCCTCAACACCATCAACGTGCGCAGCCGTGTGGGTGGCGAACTGGTCAAGATCGCCTTCGAAGAGGGCCAAATGGTCAAGGCTGGGGACTTGCTGGCCGAGATCGACCCACGCCCGTACCAGAACGCCTTGCTCCAGGCCGAAGGCACGCTGTTGCAGAACCAGGCCCAACTGAAAAATGCCCAGGTCGACCTTGAGCGGTACCGTGGCCTGTATGCCGAAGACAGTATTGCCAAGCAGACCCTCGACACCGCCGCGGCGTTGGTGGGCCAGTACCAGGGCACGGTCAAGACCAACCAGGCGGCGGTCAACGACGCCAAGCTCAACCTGGAATTCACCAGGATCCGCGCGCCGATTACCGGCCGCGTGGGCTTGAGGCAACTGGACATCGGCAACCTGGTGTCGGCCAACGACACCACGGCCCTGGCGGTCATCACCCAGACCCAGCCTATCAGCGTCGTGTTCACCCTCCCGGAAAACAACCTCGACACGGTACTCACCCGTTACCGCAGCGGGGCAAAACTGCCCGTCGAAGCCTGGGACCGTGGCGACGAGAAGCGCCAGGCCAGTGGCGTGTTGCAAAGCCTGGACAACCAGATCGATGTCACCACCGGCACCTTGAAGTTCAAGGCCCGCTACGAGAACCGCGACCAGTCGCTGTTCCCCAATCAGTTCGTCAACGTCCACCTGCTGGCCGACACCCTCAAAGGCGTGGTCCTGGCGCCGACGGCGGCTATTCAGTTCGGCACCAACGGCACTTTCGTCTACGCCCTGGAGGGCGACAAGAAGGTCACCATCAAGAAGCTGAAGATCGGGGCCAGCGACGGCACGAACACCGTGGTCACCGAAGGCCTGGCCGCTGGCGACCGGGTGGTGCTCGAAGGCACCGATCGCCTGAAGGAAGGCAGCGAAGTGGAGGTGGTCAACGACAGCCAGGAGGTGCCCACCACGCCAACCGAGCACTTGCAGGGCAAGTCTGCGGCGGTGCCTGGGTCGGCTGAGGCCGACAAGGCGAACAAGGGCGGCGCATGAATCTCTCGCGGCTGTTCATTCTTCGCCCGGTCGCCACCACCCTGAGCATGCTGGCGATCATCCTCGCCGGCCTGATCGCCTACCGGTTGCTGCCGGTGTCGGCACTGCCCCAGGTCGACTACCCGACCATCCGCGTGATGACCCTGTACCCGGGGGCCAGTCCCGATGTGATGACCAGTGCGGTCACTGCGCCCCTGGAGCGGCAGTTCGGGCAGATGCCGGGCCTGACGCAAATGGCCTCCACCAGTTCCGGTGGCGCCTCGGTGATTACCCTGCGCTTCAACCTGGACATCAACATGGATGTCGCCGAGCAGCAGGTGCAGGCCGCGATCAATGCGGCCACCAACCTGCTGCCCAAGGACCTGCCGGCGCCGCCGGTGTACAACAAGGTCAATCCGGCCGACACCCCGGTACTGACCTTGGCGATCACTTCCAAGACCATGCTGCTGCCCAAGCTCAATGACTTGGTGGACACCCGCATGGCGCAGAAAATAGCCCAGATCAGCGGCGTCGGCATGGTCACCATCGCCGGTGGCCAGCGCCAGGCCGTGCGAATCAAGGTCAACCCCGAGGCGCTGGCGGCCAACGGCCTGAACCTGGCGGATGTGCGTACGCTGATCGGTGCTTCCAACGTCAATCAGCCCAAGGGCAACTTCGACGGCCCGACCCGGGTCTCGATGCTCGATGCCAACGACCAGTTGACCTCGCCCAAGGACTACGCCGAGCTGATCCTGGCCTACGCCAATGGCGCGCCGTTGCGGCTCAAGGACGTGGCACAGATCGTCGACGGGGCCGAAAACGAACGCCTTGCCGCCTGGGCCAACGAAAACCAGGCCGTGCTGCTGAACATCCAGCGCCAGCCGGGGGCCAATGTCATCGAGGTGGTGGACCGGATCAAGGCCTTGCTGCCGAGCATTACCGATAACCTGCCGGCCGGCCTGGACGTCATCGTGCTGACCGACCGCACCCAGACCATCCGTGCTTCGGTCACCGACGTGCAGCATGAATTGCTGATCGCCATCGCCCTGGTGGTCATGGTGACGTTCCTGTTCCTGCGTCGCGTCAGTGCCACGATCATCCCGTCGGTGGCCGTGCCGTTGTCGTTGATCGGCACCTTCGGCGTGATGTACCTGGCCGGTTTCTCCATCAATAACCTGACCCTGATGGCCCTGACCATCGCCACCGGTTTCGTGGTGGACGATGCCATCGTCATGCTGGAGAACATCGCCCGCTTCATCGAGGAGGGCGACAGCCCGTTGCAGGCCGCGCTCAAGGGCGCCAAGCAGATCGGCTTCACGTTGATTTCCCTGACCTTGTCGTTGATCGCCGTGCTGATCCCGTTGCTGTTCATGGCCGATGTGGTCGGGCGCTTGTTCCGCGAGTTCGCCATCACCCTGGCGGTGGCTATCCTGATTTCCCTGGTGGTGTCCCTGACCCTGACGCCGATGATGTGCGCCCGCTTGCTCAAGCGCGAGCCCAAGGAAGCAGAGCAGGGCCGTTTCTACCGTGCCAGCGGCGCCTGGATCGACTGGTTGATCGCCGCCTACGGGCGCAAGTTGCAGTGGGTGC
This sequence comes from Pseudomonas sp. NFACC37-1, assembly GCF_900101575.1. Lineage (NCBI taxonomy): Bacteria > Pseudomonadati > Pseudomonadota > Gammaproteobacteria > Pseudomonadales > Pseudomonadaceae > Pseudomonas > Pseudomonas sp. NFACC37-1. Next base: position 25,185 of record NZ_FMUZ01000001.1, read on the forward strand.
TCAAGCATCAGCCACTGACCCTGCTGGTGGCGGTGGGCAGCCTGGTGCTGACGGTGGTGCTGTACCTGGCCGTGCCCAAGGGCTTTTTCCCGGTGCAGGACACCGGGGTGATCCAGGGCATTTCCGAGGCGCCGCAATCGATCTCCTTTGCCGCCATGAGTGAGCGCCAGCAGCAGTTGGCCAAGGTGATCCTCGCCGACCCGGCGGTGCAGAGCCTGTCGTCCTACATCGGCGTGGACGGCGACAACGCCACGCTCAACAGCGGTCGCCTGCTGATCAACCTCAAGCCCCACAGCGAACGGGATGACAGCGCCACCGAGATCATTGCCCGCTTGCAGCCACAGTTGGATCGACTGGTGGGCATTCGCCTGTTCATGCAGCCGGTGCAGGACCTGACCATCGAAGATCGGGTCAGCCGTACTCAATACCAGTTCAGCCTGTCATCGCCGGACGCCGAATTGCTCAGCCTCTGGAGCGGGCGCCTGGTCGAGGCCCTGGGCCGCCAGCCGGAACTGACCGACGTGGCCAGCGACCTGCAGGACAAGGGCTTGCAGGTCTACTTGGTGATCGATCGCGACGCGGCTTCACGCCTGGGCGTCTCGGTGTCGAACATCACCGATGCGCTGTATGACGCCTTCGGCCAGCGACAGATCTCCACCATCTACACCCAGGCCAGCCAGTACCGCGTGGTGTTGCAGGCCCAGGCCGGGGAGCGGATCGGACCGCAGGCGCTGGACCAGATCCACGTCAAGACCACCGATGGCGGGCAGGTGCGCTTGTCGAGCCTGGCCCGGGTCGAAGAGCGCCAGGCCCAATTGGCGATTGCCCACATCGGTCAGTTTCCGGCGGTGATGATGTCGTTCAACCTCGCGCCCGGCGTGGCCCTCGGGCATGCGGTGGACATGATCGAGAAGGTCCAGCAGGACATCGGCATGCCGGTGGGCGTGCAGACCGAATTCCAAGGTGCGGCCCAGGCGTTCCAGGCATCGTTGTCGAGTACCTTGCTGCTGATCCTGGCGGCGGTGGTGACCATGTACATCGTCCTGGGCGTGCTGTACGAGAGCTACATCCACCCGATCACCATCCTCTCGACATTGCCCTCGGCGGCCATCGGTGCCTTGCTGGCGTTGATCATCAGTGGCAACGATTTAGGCATGATCGCGATCATCGGCATCATCCTGCTGATCGGCATCGTCAAGAAGAACGCGATCATGATGATCGACTTCGCCCTCGACGCCGAACGCAACCAGGGCATGGACCCGCAGACGGCGATCTACCAGGCGGCGTTGCTGCGCTTCCGCCCGATCCTGATGACCACCCTGGCGGCGTTGTTCGGTGCCATACCGCTGATGTTCGCCTCCGGTTCCGGCGCCGAACTGCGCCAGCCCCTGGGCTTGGTGATGGTGGGTGGGTTGTTGGTGAGCCAGGTCTTGACGTTGTTCACCACACCGGTGATCTACCTGTACTTCGATCGCCTGGGCCGCCGCTTTGCCAAGCCGGAAGGGAAAGAGGTGCGGGTATGACAGTCGGGAGCTTCCGGCTGGACCCTGCGCCGCAGAACTTGGGGCAAGTGCGCTTTTTGTGGCGAGGGGATTTATCCCCGCTTGAGTGCGCAGCGCTCACAAAAGGGGCCGCTATGCAGCCCAGCGGGGATAAATCCCCTCGCCACAAAAGCCCGGTCATTCTTCTCGGTCTTCGGTCTGAAGCCCGGAGCGGCGGCCGATGAACCTCTCCGGCCCCTTCATCCGCCGCCCCGTGGCGACCATGCTCCTGAGCTTCGCCATCATGCTGCTCGGTGGCGTGTGTTTCGGCCTGCTGCCGGTTTCGCCGCTGCCGCAGATGGATTTCCCGGTCATCGTGGTCCAGGCCAACCTGCCAGGGGCCAGCCCCGAGGTGATGGCTTCGACGGTGGCAACGCCCCTGGAGCGTTCCTTCGGTGCTATCGCCGGGGTCAACACCATGAGCAGCCGCTCCAGCCAGGGCTCTACGCGGGTCATCCTGCAATTCGACCTGGACCGCGACATCAACGGCGCCGCCCGGGAAGTGCAGGCGGCCATCAATGCGTCGCGCAATCTGTTGCCCAGCGGCATGCGCAGCATGCCCACCTACAAGAAGGTCAACCCGTCCCAGGCGCCGATCATGGTGCTGTCGCTGACTTCCGATGTGTTGGAAAAAGGCCAGCTCTACGACCTGGCCTCCACCATCCTGTCCCAGAGCCTGTCCCAGGTCTCGGGAGTCGGTGAAGTGCAGATCGGTGGCAGCTCCCTGCCGGCGGTCCGCATTGAGCTGGAACCGCAATTGCTCAACCAGTACGGCGTGGCCCTGGATGACGTGCGCACCGCTATCGCCGACAGCAACGTGCGCCGGCCGAAGGGTTCGGTGGAGGACGACCGGCGCATGTGGCAGGTGCAGGCCAATGACCAGTTGGAGAAGGCCAAGGACTACGAGACGCTGATCATCCGCTACCAGGACGGCTCAGTGCTGCGGCTCAAGGATGTGGCGAAAGTCACCGACAGCGTCGAGGATCGCTACAACAGCGGTTTCTTCAACAACGATGCCGCCGTGCTGCTGGTGATCAACCGCCAGGCCGGGGCCAACATCATCGAGACGGTCAACGAGATCAAGGCGCAACTGCCGGCGTTGCAGGCGGTGCTGCCGGCCAGCGTCAAGCTGAACCTGGCGATGGACCGTTCGCCGGTGATCAAGGCCACCCTGCATGAGGCGGAAATGACCTTGCTGATCGCCGTGGCCCTGGTGGTGCTGGTGGTGTTCCTGTTCCTCGGCAACTTCCGCGCCTCGCTGATCCCGACCCTGGCGGTACCGGTGTCGCTGGTAGGCACGTTCGCGGTGATGTACCTGTACGGTTTCTCCTTGAACAACCTGTCGCTGATGGCGTTGATCCTGGCGACCGGGTTGGTGGTGGACGACGCCATCGTGGTGCTGGAGAACATTTCCCGGCACATCGACGAAGGCGTGCCACCGATGAAAGCTGCCTATATGGGCGCCGAAGAAGTCGGCTTTACGTTGCTGTCGATGAACGTTTCGCTGGTGGCGGTATTCCTGTCGATCCTGTTCATGGGCGGCATCATCGAGAGCCTGTTCCGCGAATTCTCCATCACCCTGGCGGCCTCCATCGTGGTCTCGCTGGTGGTGTCGCTGACCCTCACGCCGATGCTTTGCGCCCGTTGGCTCAAGCCTCACGTACCGGGGCAGGAGAACCGCTTGCAGCGCTGGAGCCAGGGGCTCAACGAGCGGATGGTCCGCGGTTACGCCATCAGCCTGGACTGGGTGCTGCGCCATCGGCGCCTGACCTTGCTCAGCCTGCTGGTGACCATTGGCGTGAACGTCGCGTTGTATGTGGTGGTGCCGAAAACCTTCATGCCACAGCAGGACACCGGCCAACTGATCGGTTTCGTGCGTGGCGACGACGGGCTGTCGTTCAATGTGATGCAGCCGAAGATGGAAATCTTCCGTCGTGCCGTGCTCAAGGACGAGGCGGTGCAAAGTGTCGCCGGTTTCATCGGCGGCAACAACGGCACCAACAACGCCTTCATGCTGGTGCGTCTGAAGCCGATCAAGGAGCGGGGGATTTCCGCACAGAAAGTCATCGAGCGCCTGCGCAAGGAAATGCCCAAGGTGCCCGGCGGCCAATTGATGCTGATGGCCGACCAGGACCTGCAGTTCGGTGGTGGGCGCGAGCAGACCACTTCGCAGTATTCCTACATCCTGCAAAGCGCCGACCTGGCGACGCTGCGCACCTGGTACCCCAAGGTCGTGGCGGCCTTCCGGGCCTTGCCGGAGCTGACCGCCATCGATGCCCGCGACGGTGGCGGGGCGCAGCAGGTGACGCTGGTGGTGGACCGCGACCAGGCCAAGCGCCTGGGTATCGACATGGACATGGTCACCGCCGTGCTCAACAACGCCTACAGCCAGCGGCAGATTTCCACCATCTACGACAGTCTCAACCAGTACCAGGTGGTGATGGAGGTCAATCCCAAGTATGCCCAGGATCCCAATACCCTCGAACAGGTCCAGGTGATCACCGCCGACGGCGCGCGGGTGCCGCTGTCGGCCATTGCCCATTACGAGAACAGCCTGGAGGACGACCGTGTCAGCCATGAAGGCCAGTTCGCTTCCGAGGGCATTTCCTTCGACATGGCCGAAGGCGTCACGGTGGAGCAGGGCACTGCGGCTATCGAGCGGGCGATTGCCAAGCTCGGGATGCCCGAGGATGTCATCGCGAAAATGGCCGGTACCGCCGACGCGTTCGCCGCCACCCAGAAGAGCCAGCCGTTCATGATCCTCGGCGCGTTGCTGGCGGTGTACCTGGTGCTGGGCGTGCTGTACGAAAGCTACATCCATCCGCTGACCATCCTGTCCACCTTGCCATCGGCCGGGGTCGGTGCGTTGCTGTCGATCTATGCCCTGGGCGGCGAGTTCAGCCTGATCTCGCTGTTGGGGCTGTTCCTGCTGATCGGCGTGGTGAAGAAAAACGCCATCCTGATGATCGATCTGGCGCTGCAACTGGAGCGTGCCGGGCAGACGCCGCTGGAATCGATCCGCAGCGCTTGCCTGCTGCGATTGCGGCCAATCCTGATGACCACGCTGGCGGCGATCCTGGGGGCCTTGCCGCTGCTGCTCGGCGCCGCCGAAGGCGCGGAAATGCGCCAGCCGCTGGGCCTGACCATCATCGGTGGGCTGGTGTTCAGCCAGATACTGACGCTCTATACCACGCCGGTGGTTTACCTTTATCTCGACAAGCTGCGCCATCGCTTCAACCGCTGGCGTGGCGTGCGCACTGATGCTGCCCTGGAAACTCCGCTATGACCGACCGTTCGCCTTTCAATCTTGCCGCAACGCTGGCGACCGCCCGTGGTTCGCGGGTGCTGAGCCTGGTGCTGTGCGTGGCGATGCTCAGCGCCTGCGCCGTCGGCCCGGATTACCAGCGCCCCGCGGCGGCCGCCCCGGTGCAATACAAGGAGGCCCAGGGCTGGCGCCAGGCCAACCCCAGCGATGCGCTGGCCCGGTGCGCCTGGTGGGAGTTCTACGGCGATACGCAACTCAACGGCCTGGTGGACAAGCTCAACGCCTCCAACCAGACCGTGGCCCAGGCCGAAGCCCAGTACCGGCAGGCCCGGGCACTGGTGCGCAATGCTCGTGGTGCGTTTTTCCCCACGGTGGACCTGACTGTTGGCAAGACGCGCTCCAGCCAGGGCACCGGCAGCAGCAGTTCGAGCTTGAGCAGTTCGTCCAGCGGCATTCGCGACACCTACAGCGCCCAGGCCGGCGTCAGTTGGGAGGCGGATGTGTGGGGCAAGTTGCGCCGCACCCTGGAAGCCGACGAGGCGAGCGCGCAAGCGAGTTTCGCCGACCTGGCGGCGATGCGCCTGAGCCAGCAATCGGAACTGGTGCAGAACTACTTGCAGTTGCGGGTGATCGATGAGCAGAAGCGTTTGTTGCAGACCACCGTCGACAACTATCAGCGCTCGCTGAAAATGACCGAAAACCAATACCGTGCCGGCGTCTCCGGCAAGGACGCGGTGGCCCAGGCGCAAAACCAGCTCAAGACCACCCAGGGCGACCTGATCGACCTGATCTGGCAGCGAGCCCAGTTCGAAAACGCCATCGCCGTGCTCATCGGCTTGCCGCCGGCGGAGTTCAACCTGGCCGAGGTACAAGACATCCCAACACTGCCGCAGATCCCGGTGGCGCTGCCCTCCCAACTGCTCGAGCGCCGGCCGGACATCGCTTCGGCAGAGCGCTCGGTGATGGCCGCCAATGCCAACATCGGCGTCGCCAAGGCCGCGTATTACCCGGACCTGACCCTGAGCCTCAGCGGCGGCTACAGCAGCAGTACCTACGACAACTGGGTGAGCGTGCCGAACCGCTTCTGGTCGGTAGGGCCGCAACTGGCGATGACGCTGTTCGATGGCGGCCAGCGTTCGGCGGAAGTCGACCGCACCGTCGCGGCGTATGACCAGACCGTCGCCACCTATCGCCAGACCGTGCTCGATGGCTTGCGCGAGGTGGAAAACTACATGATCCAGCTCAAGGTGCTGGAAGACGAAGCCCGCGTGCGCCAGGAAGCCCTGGACGCCGCCCGGGAATCCCTGCGCCTGACGCAGAACCAATACCGGGCCGGATTGATTGCCTACCTCGACGTGGTCACCGTCCAGGCCACCGCGCTGAGCAACGAACGCAGCATGCTGAGCCTGCAACAGAGCCGCTTGATTGCCAGCGTGCAACTGATTGCGGCGTTGGGCGGTGGTTGGGATGGGCAGTTAAAGACGGATGAGTAAGTCAGAACGAAGCAGGTCCCTGTGGCGAGGGGATTTATCCCCGCTGGGCTGCGCAGCAGCCCCAACTATTTTTGTCACTGCGGTACGTCAGGCAGGATGCAAGAGGGGACGCTTCGCGCCCCAGCGGGGATAAATCCCCTCGCCACAGGGGGCACCTTAGCTTGGTCGGCAGCCAAGTCCCGCTTTTGGCCGATGCACTGCCTACGTCCTGTCGCGATGGCTTGTTATAGTTCAGGCCTCTTTTCAGCCGGTAAAGGATCACTGCCATGTCGCAATACCAAGCGTTCAACGTCGAACTTGCCGATAACATCGCCCATGTGCAGATCAATCGCCCGGAAAAGATCAATGCGATGAACGTTGATTTCTGGCGCGAGATCATCGAGATCTTCCAATGGATCGACGACACCGATGAGGCGCGGGTGGTGGTGCTCAGCGGTGCCGGCAAGCATTTTTCCTCCGGCATCGACCTGATGATGCTGGCCGGTGTGGCCAACGAGCTGGGCAAGGACGTGGGACGCAATGCGCGCCTGTTGCGGCGCAAGATCCTGCAACTTCAAGCCTCGTTCAACGCCGTGGACAATTGCCGCAAGCCGGTGCTCGCGGCCATTCAAGGCTATTGCCTGGGCGGAGCCATTGACCTGATCGCCGCATGCGACATGCGTTATGCCGCCGAGGACGCCCAGTTCTCCATCAAGGAAATCGATATCGGCATGGCTGCCGATGTTGGCACATTGCAACGCTTGCCGCGGATCATCGGGGACGGCATGCTGCGTGAACTCGCTTATACGGGGCGGACCTTCGGTGTCGAAGAAGCGCGCAGCATCGGCCTGGTCAATCGTGTCTACAGCGACACTGCCAGCCTGCTCGACGGCGTGATGGGCATTGCCAGGGAAATCGCCGCCAAGTCGCCGATTGCCGTGACCGGCACCAAGGCAATGATCAGCTACATGCGCGACCACAGCATTGACGACGGCCTGGAATACGTCGCCACCTGGAACGCCGCCATGCTGCAATCGACCGACCTGCGCGTGGCCATGACCGCCCATATGAGCAAACAGAAACCCGAATTTCTGGATTGACTGACCATGATTTCACGCTGGACCACCGCAGTACTCGATACCGATCTTCCTGGCGGCTGGGCCGTGGCCCGTAGCCCGGAAGGCTTTCTGTTCGATGACAACGGCGCGCTGTTCCCCCGCGACTGGCTCAAGCGCCAAGACCTGTCGATCCTCGCCGAACACGGCATCGGTCACCTGGATGGCGAGCCGGTCTACCTGTTGGAGTTGCACAGCCCGCTGGACATTCCTGGCTGCAACTGGAAAGGCCTGCGGGCGTTCATGCTCGAGGACGACCACACGCTGTACAAGGTGTTGGGCTATGCGGCGCAGATCGGCACCTGGGCCCGGGAGCATCGCTTCTGTGGCAGTTGCGGCAAGCGCATGAGCCAGATTCCGTTGGAGCGGGCCATGTATTGTGACGCCTGTGACCTGCGCCATTACCCGCGGATTTCACCGAGCATGATCGTGTTGATTACCCGTGGCGATGAAGTCCTGCTGGCCCGTTCGCCGCGTTTCGTCACGGGCGTCTACAGCACCCTGGCGGGGTTTGCCGAGCCCGGCGAGTCGGCCGAGGATTGCCTGGTGCGGGAAGTGCGTGAAGAGGTCAGTATCGAGGTGAAGAACATCCAGTACATGGGCAGCCAGTGCTGGCCGTTCCCCCATTCGATGATGCTCGGTTTTCACGCTGAATATGCCGGCGGCGACATCGTGCCCCAGGAAGATGAAATCGAGGACGCCCAATGGTTCAACGTCCACGACCTGCCACCGTTGCCGGCCTCGCGCTCGATCGCCCGCTACCTGATCGACCTTTATGTGGCGCGGCGCTTAGGCCACGCTGAACCAGTGCTGCCAGGCTAGACGCACGGTCAAGCCCAGCACCACGGTGATGAACACCGGTCGGATGAACTTCGCGCCGCCGCTGATGGCGGTGCGAGCGCCGAAGAACGCGCCGATCATCACCGACAGGCCCATGCTCAGGCCGATGACCCAGTCCACCTGTCCGGAAAAGACGAACACCGACAGCGCCGCGATGTTGCTGACGAAATTCATGCTGCGCGCCACGCCGCTGGCCTTCACCAGGTCGATGGGGTAGAGCAGCAGGCTGCTGACCGTCCAGAACGCACCGGTACCCGGCCCGGCCACGCCGTCATAGAAACCCAGGCTGAAACCCTGGGACGACTGCCATGTCTTCTTGATCGGTGCGTCGCTGTCCAGCGGTGCCTTGGGCGTGCCGCCAAACAACAGGTACAGGCCGCAGGCGAAGACGATCACCGGCAGCATCTTGTTCAGCCACTCGGCAGGCAGGTAATGGGCGACGATGGCGCCGGTCAGGGCCCCGACCAGTGTGCCGACGAGGGCGTGGGTCCATTGCCTCGGGTGGAACAGCTTGCGCTTGTAGAAGGTGAAGCTGGCCGTCGCCGAGCCGAAGGTCGAGCTGAGTTTGTTGGTCCCCAGGACCAGGTGAGGTGGCAGGCCTGCGGTCAGCAGCGCCGGCGTGGTCAGCAGCCCACCACCACCGGCGATGGCATCGATGAAACCGGCAATGAAGGCGACAACGGCAAGGATAGCGAGGGTAGTGAGGTCAACGCTGAGTTCGAAAGGCATGGAATGGGCTTATTTTGGCAGGTCGCAGAAGGACTGCGGGAAGGCCGGTATGTTACCCATAATGGTGCAGGGCTGCGACTGTCTCTAAGGCCTGTGACGTTCCCGTGGCGAGGACGCTTGCTCCCACTGGGTTGCGAAGCAACTCCAAAGCCTGCCACCCTCCACCTGGCACCCCGATGTAGCTGTCTGGCGGAAGCTGGCCATTGGACGAATTTTTTTTGAAATCAAGGGGTTGTCAGCCTAGGCAAATGAGTACATAATTGCGCCCATCGAACGCACTGGGACGTAAAAAATCTCAATGTTTTCAAGGAGATAGCGCTGAGTAAGTGACTTTTTTCCTGATCAGGTTTGTACCGCGGTTGATGTGGCTGCATTGCATCAAGCGTCTTGAGGCCGAATAGCAAAATGGTTATGCAGTGGATTGCAAATCCACCTACGCCGGTTCGATTCCGACTTCGGCCTCCACTTTTAAAAAGCTCTGTAGATCTATGATTTACGGAGCTTTTTTATTTTCGAAGCATTGAAAGGTTTTGCGTTGAAAAGGGCATAAGCTACCTTGCTTCGCAGAGGAGGGATGTATATATTCCCCCCTCTTGCTGCACCAGCCAGGACTTCGGCCATTGGATTTTGCCGACGTTGCCATGGTTAACCGCGCTACCGCCCGAATGGCGAAACTGGTAGACGCATGGGACTTAAAATCCCCCGCTCGTAAGGGCGTGCCGGTTCGATTCCGGCTTCGGGCACCATCTAAAATCAAGGGTTTGCGAGCGAAAGCTAATGCAAACCCTTGTTCGTTTCAGTTCCCCGCTTGTACCGACTCATCACAACCGCCGGCGAAATGCCTCGAGAATATCCCGCGTGCCCTTTTTCATTTGCAGTTGGGCAATGGCATCCAGCGGGTGCCAGAGGCAATCGCTGATTTCATTCTGTGGCCGGGCCGCCGCCGAGTCGCTGACTGAGGCTTCGAACACGTGGTGCTCGGTCTGCCCGTCATGGATTCGCATCAGATAGAGCAGGTTCTCGACGTCCAGGCCAGTTTCCTCCGCCAGTTCCCGGATGGCTGCTCCCGCGTGGGTTTCCCCGCGTTCGACGGTACCGCCGGGTAGCGTCCAGCGGCTATTGGCTTTGCGAACCAGCAGGACGTGGCGATTGTCCTCGCAGATGACGGTCGCTCGAATTTTCATGGTGGTGTTCGATCCGTGACTGTCATTAAACTGAAATATATCTGCAATATTTGAGCCTGGCATTAATGGCTCGTTCAAATATCGATTTTTCAGGGTCCTATCCGTAAGACCACGACGGGGTGGGAACGGCTGAGTTCATTTGAGTCTGTTGTCGCTCCCGGTTCTCCTCCTACCGTCAGCGCCGGGCTTTCGACCGGCTATCGCCTCGAAGGGAATCCGCTTCGAAAAAATGAATCCATGTTGGGTGCAATGGCTGCCCCCGGTAGGGGGAAGGACAGACAGATGACCACCGTTGAAGACTTCAAGATCAAATCCCATGAGCTCCTGGTGGAGCTCGATACGGCAACAGCGGAAATGATGAAGCTCATATGTGTCCATCAAATGAGCGGATCGACTTGGGATGAGGCGGTTCAGCGTCAACATGAAGCCTATGAGCGGTGGGTCGCTTATCTGAATGAGCGGGGGTAGTTGCCATGCACGCGCCATGGGCGAAACTCTTTGAACGGTGCCTGAACGGCTGTGCCTAATCCTTAAACCGACAAGAGGATTAGGCCATGTCTGAATTAGCCAGTTACTTCTGGATCGCTGTCGCGGTGCTGTTGCTGCTCGTTGATCTATGGGCGATCGTCAGTGTCTTTCGAAGCGACAAGTCGGCCGGGACCAAGGCCGGCTGGGCGCTGCTGTTGATCATCCTGCCGGTGTTGGGGCTGATCATCTGGGGCGTAGCCGGGCCCCGTGGCATCAAGGAGGGGCCGTCTTCCCCGGAGCACAGCAAGGGCTAGGAACGAACAAGCTGCGGTTGACGCGCCGGCCTGTCACTGGTTTTTCCAGTCGCCGCCGGTGCTTTCGCAATCTTCCTGGGCCTGCTGTAGCTGCTCGACACCATAGTAGTACCAGTTCACCTTGGCATTATCGGGAAGGTTGGCCGATCCACCGTGTTTGTCTTTGCTGGTTGAGTGTGGGTTGGCCAACGCTTCCTGGGTCAGCCTGGCCTGGCAGGTCGCTACATATCCCTCGGCACAACGCTCGACTTTACGTTTTTGGGTGCTGAGCGTTCCCTTGCTTTCATTGCTGCAAGACCAATCCAGGGTTTCGGCGGGCATGCCTTTGTATTCGTAGCAGCTATGGCTTTCGATCACCGGAACCGACTGGCTCTGGGATTGGGTGATGACGTCGCAGCCTTGGGCCATGACGGCGGCGGGGCTCGCACAAGCGATCAATAGCAGGATTCTGGCATTCATGTGATTCTCCCTTTGCGGCTTTTGCACCGGTGCCTATCCATTCCGAGGTGCAAAAAATGTCCGTGTTCCATCAGTTTTCCAACCGGTAGAACTCAAGGGGAACCTCTGACGTGGCGTGTCAGCGGAACTTGGGCAGCGGCGGCTCGGCGGGCTTGAGTGACGTCAGCGCGCTCTGGATCGACGGGGCGTCTTTTTCGATGTCGTTGAGCCGATCGCGGATACGCACCGCGGTAGGGTGCCCGCCCTGATGGTCGACCCAATCGGCGATTTCCTTGCAGGCTGCCGTGAGCCTGGCCTGACGCGATTCCAGCAGGGTGAGCAGGGTGGTGATGGACTCTTTTTCGGACATGTCACACCTCCATTCAGGGTTGATGAGGCAGCACGAAACCCGCCAGGGGCGGGTCATGCTGCGATTTAAGCGTAGTTGAGTTATTTCGGATCTGTCGAAGAATCCGGCGCCCGGCCAGACAGCCGGCGCCGGAAAGGGCACACGTTATTCAGCCGGACTCCTTGACCCAAGTCGGCGCGACACTCGCCCGCCAGCGTACATCGGTAATGCCGTATTTTTCCGCCAGGGGCTTGGAAACCCGCTTGACCTTCTCCCTACCGAATTTCGGTATGCGTCCGACTCCCGCGTCGCAGCTGGCCCAATGCCAAGCCTCGGAGTTATTCATCACTTCTGCGCGAATAATGAATGACTTGGGTTCGCCATGGAGTATGTAGTCAATGATGTAAAGCGATGGCCCGCCCATAAATCCTCCCTAATATAGTCCTATACGGATGGATGCAAAGGCATTGGGAAAATTCCATCGAATTTCCAGACGGTCAAATTAATACCGTGCAAGCTCAAGTGCGGGGGCCACAAAAAATTTTTCGAACAGCCATTGTTTACAGCAAGGAACCAAACCCGGTTACCCTTCTCCAAGGTGGGCTTCAACACCGTCGGCCAGGGATCAAAGGCGAAGCAACGCGGCATCAATTAAAGGCAAAACATGAAAAAAATCGCCAGGGTCCTGTCCATGGCAGCCCTCGCCATCGGTTTATCGGGCTGCATTGGCGCCCCCATCGAACTGACGCCGCAAACCGAACAACGCTTGCACGAACAACCCCCGATCCGTTTCCTGCTGACATTCGATGATGGTCCCAGCGCATCGTCTATCTGGAACCCTAGCCTGGAGGTACTGGACGCTCTCGCAGACAACCCGGTACAGCCCGGCATCAAGGCCGTGTTTTTTCTCCAGACCCGCGGGCCGCGGGCCGGCGGCAGTGATATCGGCCGCTCAGTGATGCGTCGTCAGCAGCAGGAAGGCCATGTGCTGGCTTTCCATACGGCGACCTACTGGCACACCAATCATCGGTTCCTGAGCCCTGATGAGCTGGAGCAATCGCTCACCCGTGGCGGGAGTGATATTGCCGCCATGACCGGTGCGGCACCGTCCCTGGTCAGGCCACCTTTCTGGAGTTTCGACAGGCGTACCGCAGCGGCCTACCGGCAACATGGTCTGCACATCTTGTTGACCGACCTGAGCGCCAATGACGGCAAGGTCTGGGGCATCACGATGAGCCCTCGGCGGCGGATCAACCTGACTCGACAACTGTCCGAGGTGCGCGAGCGTATCGCCGCCGGGCAGTTGCCAGCGGTGGATGGGGTTATCCCGGTGGTGGTGACCTTTCACGACATCAATCGTTATACCGCCCGACATGCCCGCGAATACCTGCAGATCCTGCTCGACAGCGCCAAGGCGACCGGCATGAGGACCGCCGCCAGGCCGTTCTATGATGATCACCAGGCATTGGAGCGAGCGGCCTTGGCCCGGACGGTCGATCACAGTGCAGAGCCCGTCCATTTGCCGGGATTGTGGGACTGGTTGTGGGATTCGGATTCCCACTGAGGACGCCAAGGGTGCAGTTGGCTTCGCGACGTCCGGTCGGCAGCCGTGGGTAATCAGCGTGTATGGTAGGCGCTGCACCCTTGTTGAAGTCGGAGGTGATCATGAGTACTGCGATGATGACGAAAATGCACATCAACGGTTATGACGTGCTCAGCGTAAACAGCGGCCCATGGAGAGTCTGTACCCAGGCTGACCGGTTGGGCTCCTTTGCTTCCCGCGAGGAATCGCTGGCCTACGCGGCCGCATTACCGACCCGGAGAAGCCGTAGCGATCGGCCTGGGAATACGAAATAGGTGGGGGCGAGCCTGCTCGCGATGCGGTCAGTACATTCAAATTCTGGGTGACAGCCACGCCGCGATCGCGAGCAAGCTCGCTCCCACAGTTTTTTCCCGGGTGCCCATCAAGAGTGTGCCCACCAGATATCTCCTGTGGGAGCGAGCTTGCTCGCGATCGCGGTGGGTCAGACTGCGTCTTTCGCTGATCAGGCACGCGCCAACTCCAACGGGATCTCCAGGGTAAACAGGGCTCCGTGCCCGGGGCCGTCGCTATGGACATGGAGGCGGCCGTTCATTTCAACCGCCGCCAGGGCGCAGCTGTGCAGGCCAAAGCCATGCCCGTCCTTGCGGGTGGTGAAACCATGATTGAAGATGCGCGCCAGGTTTTCTGGGGAAATGCCTTCTCCGCGGTCCTTGACGCTCAGGCTCAGGTTGGTTTCGTCGAGGATACGGATCCCCAGGGTCATTTCACGCGGGTGTTCGCTGATATGCGACATGGCGAATTTGGCGTTGCTGATCAAGTTGATCAGGATCAGCAACAACCTGTGCTTGTCCCCCATGATCGCGGGTACGTCCTGGTAATCCTTGATGACGGTGACGTGGTGCCGGCTCAGGGCGCCCGAGTTCATGCGCAGCGCATCTTCGAACAGGTCGCTGACATTGAGCGGTTCGATCAGCCTGGCGGCCCCTGCGTAAGTCTGTTGAGTCGTGACGATTTCCTTGATGTGATCAATGCTCCTGGTCAACTGTGCCAACTCATCGATAAGCAGTCTCTGTTCGGCGGCAATGGAGTCGACCAACTCGTTGAAGTAACGCGGCAGTAACCGGCCTTTTTCATCAAGGGTAATGAACCGGCCAAGGTCCTCGGCATGTTCGTTCATCATGTTGACCGCTTTCGTGAGTCCGAGCGTCTTGCTGCTCCTCAACTTGCGGGTCACCAGCTCGGCGGAAATATTGACGCTGTTGAGCACATTGCCGACGTTGTGCAACACATTCGTCGCGATTTCGGCCATGCCCGCCATTCGGGCCGCATCCACCAGTTCGCGTTCGGCTTCCTTCAACTCGCGGGTACGTTCCTGCACGCGCTCTTCCAGGCGTTCGTTGGACGATTGCAACGCTTGGTTGATCTGATTGATCACGGCATAGCTGCGCACCAGGCGCACCGCCAGGTAGATCATCAGCAGTGCCATCAGGCTGGCGCATACAGCCAGGTAGATGTGGTATTGACGGTCGGTTGCGGCGGTCCTGCGCTGTGTTTCGTTCAACAGCTCATTGATGTTGTCCAGTTCCTGGGCAACCGGAATGACGCTGATGCGGTCAAGCAGGTCATTGACCATCGGTTGTTCCTGGACAATGGTCTTGACGTGCTGGACGAGGCTGATGAAGGGTGCCTGAAAGGTGGCGGGCAACGGGTGAATGTACTGCTCCAGTTCAGTCAGCTTGCCTTGTATTTCCCGGGCTTTGTCCGTCGTGACATAAAGCCCGAACTCCAGTGTTGTCAGGGTCAGCTCGAGCACATTGGACGCCACGGTCAGGCGCTCCATGGGGCTGTCGATGTGCATGTCGTTGAGCAGCGTTTGAATCTGGTCTTCGGCCTGCGGTAGCGCATCCAGGGACGTGCGCAGCCGGGCATTGTGTTGTTCGAATTGCTCCACCAGCAAGGTCTTGTTCTTGACGGCATCCACATAACCGTTGCGCCGGGACATCCAAAGCGCCGCCAAGGGGCCGGAGTTATTGAGCCGCTCCAACTGCTGCCAGCGACTGTCGGCCTCCGGGGGCGGGGCCAGTGAAAGGTTGTTGTTGATGCCGATCTTCTTCCTCAGGATCTTGCCGTTCCAGTTCGCATCGGATTGTTTGAGTTGACGAATGAAGTCGCGGGACTCGAAGTAGGTCGATGAGTCGTACGTGTATGACTTGATCAAGAAGAATATCAGTGCGGAAAACACAATAAGCGCGATGGCCAGCAAGGCGGGCCATTTATATTTTTTGATAAGAGTGGTCACGCTACTCTCCTGTCCAGGGTGCTTATCGAATGCGTCGGTGAATTGCCGGGGGGAGGGAGTTGCTCAAGGCATGAGCCGAAGGGGAGGCAAGGTAATCGTCGTAATGTGGGGCGTGTCGGTCTGCTTTTGCCTGGGTACACGTTGAGCTCCCTGCTAACGATGAACGTCGGGTTCATTGGCAGTGTAGCGTTCGAGAGGGGCAACGCTTGCTCAGGGCGCTCCGGGATGGAGCTGGCGCGGCCAGGGAGGCCGCGCCTGGGGGTTACTTGATGTCGATAAAGGGCAGGGCGCTGTTCGGCAGCACGGTGGTGGGCAGCACGCCATTCCAGCGTTCGGCCTTGGTCAGTTCCACCAGGTTCTGGTTGCTGGCCAGGGCCTGGGCCCGCGCCTTGATGGCTTCGGCTTCGGCTTTGCCGCGCAGTTCGGTGGCCAGCGCGTCTGCCTTGGCCTGTGCCACTTGCGAATCGGCTTCCGCCTGGGCCTGGGTCACCCGGATCTGCGCCTGGACCTGCTCGGTGGCGAGTTGTTGTTCGCGGGTCTTGACCTGGACTTCAGCGGCCATGCGCGCTTCGATGGCTTTTTCGTAGGCATCACTGAAATCGATGTTTTCGACCTGGACGCTGTCGATGATCACCGGCCCGGTAATGGTGGCCTTGATGGCCGTGGAAATATCGTTGACCAGTTGGACGCGGTTCTGCACGGCAGCCACGGCGTTGAACTTGCCAAAGACGTTTTCCACCTGGGTCGGCACCTGGCGGCTGATCATCCGGTCGCGGATGCCTTCAAGGTCCTTGAACTGGGTATAGACCTTCGCCACATCGGAAGGGGCGATATGCCAGGACACGGACACCTTGAGCTGGGCGGATTGTTGATCCTTGCTGTAGGCCTGCAGGTCTTCGTAGGCGGTGACTTGGCTCTGGACGCTGATCATGCGTACGGATTCGATGAAGGGCGTCTTGAAGGACAATCCCGGTTCCACCACCCCGACCAGCGCCCCGTTGCGCAGCAGCACGCCGCGCTCGGTCTCGTCGACCGTGTACCAACTGCCGAACAGTACGCACAACAAGACGATGCCGATGATTGCAGCACCGATGGAGCCGATGGTTTTGCTGGTCACTTTTCTTTCCTTGAGCGGCGGGGCGGGGTTTGCCATAGCGATGTCCAATGCTGAAGCTGCAATAGGCATTCTGAATGCCAGACACGAAAAAGCCCTGAATAATCAGGGCTTTAACGTTAGAAGATGGCGGAGGCGATGGGATTCGAACTCATGGACCTGTTACAGTCGACGGTTTTCAAGACCGTTGCCTTAAACCACTCGGCCACACCTCCGTATTGCGTTGCGGGCGCCATAATACCCGAATGAAACACACTGTCAAACTCTCTACGTAGCTTGTTACAGAGCGTCTGTTATGATCCTTGCCACTGAATGTTTCAAAACCGGAGGAGTGTCGCCATGCGCGAACAGGATTACGCAGTGAACAACAGCGTGCAGGCTGAGCAGCTAGAGGTTAGCCGCGTCCTGCGCAACACTTATGGCCTGCTGGCACTCACACTCGCTTTCAGCGGTGTGATGGCCTACGTCGCACAACAGATGCGGGTGGGTTACCCGAATATCTTCGTCGTGCTGATCGGTTTCTATGGTCTTTTCTTCCTCACCAACAAACTCCGTGATTCGGCCTGGGGCCTGGTGTCGGCTTTCGCCCTGACCGGCTTCATGGGCTTCCTGCTCGGCCCGATCCTCAATCGCTACCTGCAAATGCAGGGCGGCGCCGAAGTGGTCAGCTCGGCCTTTGCAATGACCGCCCTGGTATTCGGTGGCCTGTCGGCCTACGTGCTGATTTCCCGCAAGGACATGAGTTTCCTCGGCGGTTTCATCACCGCAGGTTTCTTCGTCCTGATGGGGGCCGTGCTGGCCAGCTTCTTCTTCCAGATCAGCGGCCTGCAACTGGCGATCAGCGCCGGCTTCGTGCTGTTCTCGTCGGTCTGCATCCTGTATCAGACCAGCGCCATCATCCACGGCGGCGAGCGTAACTACATCATGGCGACTGTCAGCCTGTATGTATCGATTTACAACCTGTTCGTCAGCCTGCTGCAGCTGTTCGGCCTGATGGGTCGTGACGACTGATTGCATCCGCGATGAACGAAAAGCCCGCTTCGGCGGGCTTTTTTTCGCCCGCGTTTCGAGTTGTGGCCAATGGCCAACAAAAATTCTGAAACAGATGGCACCTTTGAATAAATGATCTACACCTAGGAAATGGAAGCGTATTGCCATGGGAGGCAAGAAGTGGATCGCTGGGTTACCTACCTGAATTTTCCCCCATTACGTATTCGGCCACCGAGCCCGGTCTGGTCGTGGCCGTTTGTTGGGATTGGGAGGCTATCAAGGCGACTCCGCAGGACCGTGAGCAGGCTTGGGCATCGTGCTGCAGCCTGATAACAGAAGGAGGCCCTGTACATCGGCCAGGAAGTCGATGCAATAGCAGGCGCTTCCCTATAAGGAGATATCGATGAAGCAGCCTCAAGGAAAGATCATCGCGTGGCTGGCCCTGACGGGGGCATTGTCCACCGCAAGCGTCCATGCCGGAGTCTTCCCCGATTTCGGCTACGCCCCGCCCAAGAGTGCATACTCCGGAGCGCCGTTCCAGCTCAGCCAGGATTATCCGAAGGTGGCCCCGGGCGCATCGTCGGTACCGGCATTCTTCCAGCATTTGCCCAAGACATTCTCCAATGACTTTGAAACCTGGCGTCCGTACATGGAGGAAGTGAAAAAATATTGCTTGGAAGGCAATACTGAAATTGGCTGGAAGGTACAGAAGAACAGGATTCGCCCGTGGTATCACATGCCTTGGCAGCATTACGGCCCCAACGGTCGTGAAGGCATCAGCGGGCTGACCAAGGAGGCACCGATTCAGCCCGGGCAATTGGCAAGTACACAGACCGACAGCGGGCAGACCTACGCGGTGGGGATCTATAACGACATAGGGGCCTACACCATCGGCCAGGTCTGGAAAGACCCGGATAATCCAGATCCAAGCTATACCTCCAAACCCAAGAGTTTTGCCAACGGCACGGTGGTCTGCAAGGCGCTGTTCGCCGATATAGACGTCAAGACGGTGCCGTTCCTGGCGAACCCATTGCTCTGGAACGCTTACACCACCGAAACCTTCACCTCGACAAAACGGTCAGTCACCAAGGTGGCGTTGATTCAGATGGACATTGCCGTGCGCGACACCCGCGTGAGCGATACCGGCTGGCTGTTCGGCACGTTCCAATACAACGGCGCCAAGACCGGCAAGGCGAACTGGAACAATCTGGTGCCGGTGGGGATCATGTGGGGCAATGATCCGAAGGTAACCGGCAACGACTTTACCAACCCCAAGCCGGTGGTCACCAAGATCAACCCGGCCCTGAAACAGACCGCGATCAATGCCAACACCCAGGAACTGCCACCGACCCACCTGGGTTGGAACGGACGACTCAATGGACCGGTGGACAACCCCCAGGCGTCCTGCCTGAGTTGCCACATGACCGCCGAGTACCAGCAATTGGCGATCATGAACCCGACGTTCCAGGCCAACCCGCCACCTGTGGGGGGCGATGTCTGGATGCAATGGTTCCAGAACATTCCGGCCGGTCAACCGTTCAGCCCGGGCACGCAAAGCACGGACTACAGCCTGCAACTGTCCGCAGCCCTGGCCAATTTCTATGACTGGAAGTGCAACCACAGCGGCGTCTATGCCGATGGCGTCAATGCCTGCACCAAGCTCCAGACGCTCAAGTTGATCAAAGCAAGCAACGCGCCAGAGGAACAAGTGCACAAAGTGCAGCGCAGTCCCGAGTTGGAAGAGCTCGAATAACACACTTTCCCGGCCTCGGGCGACCCGAGGCCGGTTTCCACTCACGCCATCGGCGGCAACCGCCGCTTGACCGGGGTCTTCTTGACGATGGCCGTATTGGTCTCGGCATGGACATTGAGCTTGTCCAGCAAGGTATCCAGCTGTTCCATCGAGCGCACATGCAGGCGCGCGATGAAGCAGTCGTCGCCGGTGACCTTGTCGCATTCGGTGAATTCAGCGATGGCCTGGATCTGCCGCTCCACTTCCTGCAACTGCCCCGGTAGCGGGCGGATGCGCACGATGGCCTGGAGTTGATAGCCGAAGCATTTGGGGTCCACTTCGACGGTGTAGCCCTTGAGCACGCCGCGTTCCTCGAGCCGGCGAAGACGTTCGGCGACACTGGGGGAGGACAGGCCGCTTAGGTTTGCCAGGGCCTTGAGGGAGCGTCGGGAGTCTTCCATCAGGGCACTGATGAGGACCTGGTCAATGTCGTCAGTCATTTCAGCTCCATTAGGCGAATGCGTGAAGTTGCCTTGATAAAAAAGGTCGAAACGCAGTTTAGCCTTTTTCAAGCCATGGAGAAGGTTCGGGTCGGCTCGGCATACTGTGCCCACTTGCTGAAGGAGCCTGAAGATGGACAAGACCTTACGCCGCGGTTCGCTGGAAATGACTGCCGCCATGCTGATCTCCGGAACCATTGGTTGGTTCGTGCTGGTTTCCGGCTTGCCGGTGCTGGATGTGGTGTTCTGGCGCTGCGTGTTCGGTGCCGTGACTTTGTTGCTGATCTGCGCCGGGTTCGGCTTTTTGCGGCCCGGCATCCTCACCCGGATCACCTTCCTGCTGGCGGTGCTCAGTGGTGTGGCGATCGTCGGTAATTGGGTGTTGTTATTTGCCTCTTACTCCCGTGCTTCGATCGCCATCGGCACGGCGGTGTACAACGTCCAGCCGTTCATGTTGGTAGGCCTGGCGGCGTTGTTCCTCGGGGAGAAAATCACTGCGCAAAAACTGTTCTGGCTGGTGGTGTCGTTTCTCGGAATGCTGGCCATCGTCAGTGCCCATGGTGAGCAAGGGCAGGGTGGCGGTGACTATCTGCTGGGCATTGCGTTGGCGTTGGGGGCGGCGTTGCTGTACGCCGTCGCGGCGTTGATCATCAAGCGCCTGACGGGCACGCCACCCCATCTGATCGCCCTGATCCAGGTCAGCACCGGCGTGTTGCTGTTGGCGCCCTGGGCGAACTTCTCGGCGTTACCACAACACGCCCAGGCCTGGGCCAGCCTGTTGACCCTGGGCATGGTGCACACCGGCGTGATGTATGTGCTGCTGTACAGCGCGATCCAGCGGTTGCCCACCGCGTTGACCGGGGCTTTGTCGTTCATCTATCCGATCGCGGCGATCTTCGTCGACTGGTTCGCCTTCGGCCATCGCCTCGAACCGCTGCAATGGCTGGGGGTGGCGGCGATCCTGCTGGCGGCTGCCGGCATGCAACAGGGCTGGGGCATCAAGTGGCGTCGTCCAGCCCTGTCGTAGCCCTCCGGGCGTGGATCAGAAGATGTAGTCCGTGGTCAGGAAGTTGGAATCCCGCTCACGGATGATGTCGCTGATCAACGCCTTGTTGCTCTCCTGGAACTTGGTCGCCACGAGTGTGCGGATGGAAAAGGTGCGCAGCGCATCGTGGACCGACAAGGTGCCCTCGGCCGAGTTCTTCCGGCCATTGAACGGGAAGGTGTCCGGGCCACGCTGGCACTGGGCGTTGATGTTGATGCGGCCGACCTGGTTGGCGAAGGTGTCCACCAACTTGCCGACTTGTGCCGGGTCGGTGCCGAAAATGCTGAGCTGCTGGCCGAAATCGGACTCCAGCACGTAATCGACCACAGTATTGAGGTCGCGGTACGGCACGATGGGCACGACCGGGCCGAACTGTTCTTCGTGGTAGACCCGCATCGCCGTGTTCACCGGGTACAGCACCGCCGGATAGAAGAATGAGTGGCGCGACTCGCCACCGTGGACATTCTTCACCTCCGCACCCTTGGCGACCGCATCGGCGACCAGTGAATGCAGGTAGTCGACCTTGCCCGCCTCGGGCAAGGGCGTCAGCGCCACACCGGCTTCCCACGGCATGCCGGGTTTCAGGCCGGCCAGCTTGGCGTTGAATTTCTCGATGAATGCCGGTGCCACGTCTTCATGGACAAACAGGATTTTCAGCGCCGTGCAGCGTTGGCCGTTGAAGGACAGCGAGCCGGTCAGCGCCTCGCTGACCGCGTTGTCCAGGTCCACATCCGGCAGCACCAGCCCGGGATTCTTCGCATCCAGCCCCAGGGCGGCACGCAAGCGGTGCGGGCGCGGGTGGAGTTTCTTCAGGTCGCTGGCGGCCTTGTTGGTGCCGATGAAGGCAAAGATGTCGATCTTGCCGCTGGCCATCAGCGCGCTGACGGTTTCCCGGCCGCTGCCGTAGATCACGTTGATCACCCCCGCCGGGAAGCTGTCGCGGAAGGCTTCGAGCAGCGGCCGTACCAGCAGCACACCGAGCTTGGCCGGCTTGAACACGACGGTGTTGCCCATGATCAAGGCCGGAATCAGCGTTGTGAAGGTTTCGTTCAGCGGATAGTTGTAGGGCCCCATGCACAAGGCCACGCCCAGGGGAACGCGGCGGATCTGCCCGAGGGTGTCCTGTTCCAGCTCGAACCGGCTGGAGCGGCGGTCCAGTTCCTTGAGGGCATTGATGGTGTCGACGATGTAATCGCAGGTGCGGTCGAATTCCTTCTGGGAGTCCTTGAGGTTCTTGCCGATCTCCCACATCAGCAACTTGACCACGGCCTCGCGCTGCTCGCGCATGCGCGCCAGAAAGGTTTCCACATGGCGGATGCGCTCGGCGACGCGCATCGTCGGCCACTGGCCCTGGCCGCGATCGTAAGCCCGGACGGCGGCGTCCAGGGCGGTGAGGGCGGTCTCGGCATCCAGCAGGGGCGTGCTGCCGAGAATCACTTGTTCATCACCCAACTCGCCGGTCAGGTAGACGGGGCTGCGGACGACGGCCAGCGGCCCTTGCCAGGTTTGCAGGACGCCGTCGACCAGGTATTCGCGCTGCTCGATCCGACCTTCGAGGCGGTAGGCGTCGGGGATGTCGGCGGCACCGGGGAACAGGTTGGCGAGGAAGGGGGCTGTGGTCATGTCGTTACTCCATCAATGAAATGAGCCATGGGCGAACGGCTTGCAGGCATGAAATGCTTTTAGCGTTATACGCCTTAATGGAGGTGTTTTTTAAGTGGCGGCAGATCGCTTGCGCCGGACGACGTTGTAGGAGCTGCCGAGCGAAGCGAGGCTGCGATCTTTCCCTAGACACTTGAGTCTCAAGCGAAAGATCAAAAGATCGCAGCCTCGTTGCACTCGACAGCTCCTACACAGCTCCTACACAGCTCCGGGATCACCAGCGCATCCGCACTCCCATGCTGGTAATGATGCCGTTGAGATCGTTGTCGTCGACGTCACTGCTGTAATCGGCGCTGACATACAGGCTGACCGCCGGCGTGACACGGGCCACCAGGCCCAGGCCGACTTCGACGGTGGAGGATTTTCGGCTGCTGCTGATCTTGTCGACCTTATCCAGGGACACCGTGCTGGCATCCTGGACGGTGTGCCACAGGTTGGTTCGCAGGTAAGGCTCCACACCGAGGCCGTTGACCTGGTAGTTACCTTTGAGGCGTGCACCAACGCGGCCGCTCCAACTGCTCAATTCATCGCCGGAGCCGCTTTCGGCATTTGGCGTATCGAGGGTGACGCGCTGATTGATCAGTTGCGCCTGGGGTTCGACCACCCAGTGGGTGCTGATGCCAATAGGGAAGCCACCTTCGACCGACAGCGTCACCGCATGGCCTTCGGTGGCCTGGCGCTGGCCTTGTTCGGTGCGGCTGTAGCCATTGACCCGGCCACCGCTGGCACTCAGGTCGACGTGCCAGCCCGCGGGACCGGTCAGGCTCCAATAGGCGCCGAGGCTCGAACCTTTCAGAATGAGGGCATCTTTGTCCGGGTCGGCCAGCGCGGGCATCACCAGCAGGCCGCCGCCGGTTGAAGTGATCTGGTGTTGCCCACTGATCAGCCCCATGCGCTGGGTATGACCGTCGCCGTTGCGCAATGTGAACAGGGCGGGGCTTTTGCCGGAAGGAGGTTCACTTCCAACAAGTGCGGTATCGAGGTGGGTGGATGATGTTCGGTCGTACCAGGGCTGCACGGTCTCCTCGGCAGGCCAGGCCTGGACCTCCATGGATGAAAGCAGCAGCAACGATGTCGAGACGGTATGGAAAGTGGTGGTGAATTCTTGTGGACGGAGGGAAGTTTTCATGGGGGCCTGCCTTGCAATCGCATGCGTTTCTCGCTTTTCTGGCGTCTCTCCTACCCCGAATGAGGGGCGACCGAATGGATTGGGGCAAGCCTCTGGCGGCCCGTCGTGACGGGTTCCAGAGGCCTGCCCCTGACTGTATTTCCGGGGGTAGTATGGTGTAGTCAAGAAGACTGATGGCGGTGCGTCAAGAAAATGAACGATGAATGGCATGGTGAAATCAGCGCTAATAAAGCGCTGATTTCAATTGGTTATTATGATGGATGTTCGGGCGTCAAGCCTCTGTCGTAGACCCTGCCTACCAACTGATCCGCAAACCGACGTTGCCCATGACACTGTGTTGCTGGTTGCTGTCGAGGTTTTGGCTGTAGTTCGCGCCGGCGTACAGGGCGACGGTGGGCGCCAGGCTCACGGTGACGCCAATCCCGAGGTCGCCGGTGGAGGCGCGCTGCTGGGTCTCGACCCGTTCGGTGTCGTCGAATATCACCGAATCGGTGCCGGAAAACGTATGCCAGAGATTGGCGCGCAGGTACGGTTCCACGGGCATGCCGCTGATCTGGTAGCGGCCCTTGAGGCGTGCACCGAGGCGGCCGGTCCAGGCACCGTCGGAATCGAATTCGACCTTGGAGACCCCATCGTTTTGTGTATCCAGGGAGACCTTTTGGTAGATGATCTGGGCCTGGGGTTCAAAGTCCCAGTCAGTGGTCACCTTGAAGGGGTAGCCGGTCTCCGCCGAAGCGGTCAAGGCGTGCCCGCGATTGTCGATTTTCAGGCCGCGCTCGGAACGGTTGTCGCCGTTCAATCGCGTGCCCATCACCACGGCGTCGACGTACCCTCCGTTGGGGTCGGTGAGGGTCCAGTAGAGCCCGTAGCTGTCGCCGTCGAGTTCGATCTTGCCCGCATGCCGGTCTTCGAAGCCCAGGTTGAAGCCTTTGACGTCGCCGTTCAATTCCGTGTGCCCGACGAAGAAGCCAATGCGCTGGGTCTGGCCGCCGGACAGAAGCGAGCTGTACAAATCGTTGCCCACCTGGAACCCCTTGATCGACCCATCGAACTGTGGGGTCACCGTACCGGCCCAGGTTTTATCCAGGTCTACGCCATAGACCCGACCCCAACCCGCGCCGAACGCGCCGGTTTCCGTGAGCAGGCGCTGGTCACCCTGACGGTCATGGAACGTACCGAGGGCCATCAGCGTCAATTGCGCCGCCGCCGGAGGCAGCACCGACCAGGTCGGCACTTCCGGGCGATACAACGGGATGGGGGCCGCACCGGGCACTGCGGTTGGCAGGGGCGGTAGCGTCGGGACGGGGGGCGCGCCCGGCGCGGGAGGCGTCGTCGGGATGGGCGCCGCTACCGGTCCGGCGACTACGGTGGAGCGCAGGTACCAGTTGTTTTGATTACCGGTCACGCCGCCTTTGAACAGGCGGTAATCGAACGCGCCGGCCGAGACGGACTGCGCCAGGGAAAAGGCATCGATGTTACTGACCGCGCCTCCCTGGGCCTGGACCACTTCGATGCCATCCTGAGTCGTCAGTGCGCCCGTGCCGCCCAGGTTCGTGACTGTGATGGCGGTATTGCCGGTGAGCGTCCCGCCATTGACCACCAGCTTATCGCTGGCGGAGCCATCGGCGCCGACTGCCGTTTGCACATGCAACTGGCCATTGTTGCCAACGTAATTGCCCTGGACGGTAAGCGTGTCGTTGGTGCGGGTGTTGCCCTGGGTGAGGTCTATCGTGCCGGCATTGTTGAGCGTCGCCAGTTGACCGGCAGTAAAAGGGGCGATGACGCCTTGGGTTGCCGTCAGCGTGCTGCCGCTCTCGATGTTGAGCGTCCCGGTGCCGGTGGCGCTGTCACCCAGCGTCAACGTGTCATTAAGGTCCAGTTGCGCGCCCTGGGTGAGGTTGACCGTTTCCCAATTGAGGTAGCGGGCGCCGGTGCCGGAGGTGCTGCCTTCAAAGGTCAGGATGTCTTGGCCCAATCCGCCATTCACGCTGGGGGTGATGCTCAGTCCGGCTTCATCGAGGTTGCTCAACAGCGCCGTGTCGTTGCCGTCACCCATCAGGATGGTCGAGTGAATGAGGCCGCCGCTCCACTGAAACTGGTCATCGCCGGCACTGGCCCGGACCTCACCGAGGATTTCGCCGCCGCTGACGGTAATGCTGTCGTTGCCGCCGCTGACACTGACATTGCCGCCGATGCGTCCCGCGGAGAGGATGATGGTGTCCTGGCCGAAACCGGTCACCAGGTTGCCGATGATATTGCCGCCGGACATATCGAAAACGTTGTCATCGAGCTTCATGTCGACCCGGCCGATGGTACCGCCCGTCATCTTGGCGATGTCGCCGTCTTCGAACGCGTCGACGATGGTGCCACCGGTCATCAGGAAATCATCGAGGCCGTCGCCTTGGGCCAGGGAGAGGATCCTGCCGCCGTTCATGACGAAAGAGTCGGCTTCCGAGCCTTGCTCGACATCACCGTCAATCACGCCGTTGGCGTTGATCTCGATGGTGTCGACGCCGGTGCCGAACGTGACGTCGCCGGTAATGACGCCGCTGCCGTTGGCGGGCATGGTCAGGCTGTTGTTGCCCGAAAGGTCCGTCAGCCCGGGGCTGGTGCCGCTGTCGCAGACATAGGTGTCATTGCCGGCGGTTGGCGCCAGCGTGCAGGCTGCCATGGCGGCGGGTGCGGGTAACAGGAAGGGAGCCGATACCCACAAGGCGTTGAACAGCCGATTGAATCCTTTATCGTGCCGAATCATGTGCTATACCTCTGCATCGGCATCCCCATGGATACCGGTTTCAGCATCGGTTGCACAACAGATGGCACACAGGGCCTGGCAACGCTCGCTGTATGGAATGGCACGCTAGCAACGAATGAAGGGCGTCGCTACTGTCAGAACTTACAGGTCCACGGGCAGAAAGCGTCAGGGAAGACCCGCGCTACAAATGCACTTCCACCGAAAGCGGCAGATGATCGCTCAGGTGGGTCCAGGGTTTGTTGCCCAGTATTTGCGGGGAATGACTGCTGGCGTTGCGCAGGTAGATGCGGTCCAGGCGCAACAGCGGGAAGCGGGCCGGATAGGTCCGGGCGGGGCGGCCCAGGTGGTGCTCGAAGGCCTCGTGCAAGTAACCTCGGCGGGCGAGGGCGAGGTTGCCGCGCAGTTGCCAGTCATTGAAGTCACCGGCAATGATCACCGGGGCGTCCTCGGGCAGCGAATCGAGCAATTGGCAGAGCAGTTTGAGCTGTAGCTGGCGATGGCTTTCCAACAGGCTCAAATGCACGCAGATCCCGTGGACCGCGGCGTGGCCAGGCACGTCCAGCACGCAATGCAACAACCCGCGCCGCTCGGGGCCGGTGATGGACACATCGAGATTGCGGAACTGGCGGATCGGGTACTTGGAAAGCAAGGCGTTGCCATGGTGGCCATCGGGGTAGACCGCATTACGGCCATAGGCGAAGTCGCTCCACATGCTGTCGGCGAGGAATTCGTACTGGGACGTCTGGGGCCAGTTGTCGTAGCGTGACGCGTGGCGGTCATGTTCGCCGAGCACTTCTTGCAGGAACACCAGATCGGCGCCGGTACTGCGCACCGCTTCGCGCAATTCGGGCAGGATGAAGCGCCGGTTGAGGGCGGTGAAGCCCTTATGAGTGTTGACCGTCAGGACCCGCAGCCGATGAACCGCCGCAGGCGCGTCCGATGGCATTGGTTCGACGGCTCGCCAATCGGGATCTTGAGTCACGTTCACTCCTGAATCAGACGTACTTGTTCATGCGACTGATCCAAGACACCGGCAGTTCCGGATTTTTCGTGTCCCCGCCGATCGCTATCGCAAGCACGCTCGCTTCACAGTTTTTGGCGGTGTGCCCAGATGTTGCGTACACCATCGATCCATTGTGGGAGCGGGCTTGCTCGCGAAGACGTCGGTACATCCAACATCATCACTGAATGTACCACCGCCTTCGCGAGCAAGCCCGCTCCCACAGGGGGGCGCACGCAGAGGTTGCATTCCCAAAGATCCAATGTGGGAGCGAGCTTGCTCGCGATAGCGGTGTATCTGAACCACCGCCATCGCGAACAAGTCCAGTTTCTACAGGCAGGCGTTCAGATGAAGACTATCTCATAGGGCAAGCCCATCCGGTCAAGGATGACCCTGGGCAACAGCGGGGCGATGCCGCTCGCCGGTTCGCCGGCGAGTTGGCTGACGTAGGCGTGCATGGCGTGACGTTTGCGGGCGGTGGTCCAGACGTCGAGACGCAGTTTGCGGGCCCGGTGCCAGGGGATCTTATTCTGCTCGCGGACCGGCCAGTGCCAGGCCCATACCGGCAGCTCGTTGAACGCCACTCCGATCCTGTCGGCGGCCAGGGCCCCGGCGCGTCCGACGGTGTCATGGTCGCTGTCGCCGTCCTGGCGCCAGGTGCTGAACACCACGTCACCGGGTTGCAGGTGACGGGCAATAAACGTGGCCAGTTCGGTTTCGTGTTCGGCCAGGCTTTTTTCCGGAAAACCACCGCGCACCCATTGCAGGCCATGGGCGGCGATGCCCAGGCGATGCAGGGCGTCGACGCTTTCCTGGGGGTGAGGGCGGTGGGCACGCAGGCGTTCGTCGTGCCACAGCGGTGAGCCGGGGTGGACCAGGGCGCCATCGGTGACCGAGATCAGCAACATGGGCTGGTCCAGGTTGTTCAGCAATTGCAGCAATCCGCCACAGGCCCCGACCTCATCGCCCGGGTGCGGGGCAAGGATGACGGCGCGAGCGCCGGCGGGAATGAGGGTCTGGGTACTGATGATCGGAATATCGGCCAGTTGCGCGGCACTGTTCCAGATTTGCGGGTACTGCCGGCCAGGCAGGCGAGAGGCGGGCTTCATAAGCGACATCCTTGTATGTATTCAATCTTTCAGCCATGCACCGGGCCTACTGTCCGATGGCACCGATGGGGCATGACTGCGATTCACAGCGCTCCGAATCCTGGAGACTACCGCAGGGGGAAGTATTGACCATGTCAGCCGATCCGTCTCGTGACATGTGCATCTGAGCTGCATTTTTTTCTTGAATCTGGACGGTGTGGAATAAAAAAACCGCGTCCTTGCGGTTCCTTATGGCTGTTTACAGAAGGTATTTCAATCCTCTTCTTCGCGTTGCAGCTCGAACAGCAGCAGCGAGCGCCCGGTGACCGAGTATTCGGAATCGAAATCGAAGCGCTCCTGCCCACGAACGGTTGGCTGGTTGGTGTCGACCATGCAGGTCCAGAAACTGCCCTCCGGGACTTCCGGCAAGCGGAAATTGACGATGTCATGATGGGCGTTGACCACCAGCAGCAGCGTCGCATCGCCCCCTTTGCGCCGAATACCGGTTTCCTGGGCGCGGCCATCCATCAGCATGCCGAGGCAGCGACCATGGCTGTCCTGCCATTGTTCGATGGTCATTTCGCTGCCGTCCGGGGCCAGCCACGTCACGTCCTTGACGCCGATGTCCTCGTTGTAATTACCCACCAGGAAGCGTCCGCGTCGCAGGATCGGGTAGGTCAGGCGCAATTTGATCAGGCGCTTGACGAACTTGAGCAGCGTCGCGCCATCCTCGCTCAGGTCCCAGTTGACCCAGCCAATCTCGCTGTCCTGGCAATAGGCGTTGTTGTTGCCGTGCTGGGTACGGGCAAACTCGTCGCCGGCGACGATCATCGGCGTGCCTTGGGCCAACAGCAGGGTGGCGAAGAAGTTGCGCATCTGCCGATGACGCAACGCGTTGATTTGCGGATCATCCGTCGGGCCTTCGACGCCATGGTTCCAGGACAGGTTGTTATTGCTGCCGTCCTGATTGTTCTCGTCGTTGGCTTCGTTGTGCTTGTCGTTGTACGACACCAGGTCATGCAAGGTGAAACCGTCGTGGGCAGTGACGAAGTTCACCGAAGCATACGGCCGCCGGCCACGCTGGTTGAACATCTCGCCCGAGGCGGTCATTCGGCTGGCAAAATCGGCGAGTTGGCCGTCATCCCCCTTCCAGAAGGCGCGTACCGTGTCGCGGAACTTGTCGTTCCACTCGACCCAACCCGGCGGGAAGTGTCCCACCTGGTAACCCCCGGGGCCACAGTCCCAAGGCTCGGCGATCATTTTCACCTGGCGCAGTACCGGATCCTGGCGGCAGGCGACGAGGAAGCTGTGGCGTTCGTCGAAACCGTCATGGTAACGGCCGAGAATGGTCGCCAGGTCGAAGCGGAAGCCATCGACGTGCATTTCCGTGGCCCAGTAGCGCAGGGAGTCGGTGACCATCTGCAGCACGCAGGGATGGCTCAGGTCCAGGGTGTTGCCGGTCCCGGAGTCGTTGATGTAGTAGCGCTTGTCATCGGGCATCAGCCGGTAGTAGGAGGCGTTATCGATGCCGCGCATGGACAGGGTGGGGCCCTGTTCGTTGCCCTCGGCGGTGTGGTTGTAGACCACGTCGAGGATGACTTCCAGGTTGGCCTCGTGCAGGTGGGCGACCATCTCCTTGAACTCGGCGATCTTGCCGCTGGCCAGGTAGCGCGGGTCGGGCGCGAAGAAGGCAATGCTGTTGTAGCCCCAGTAATTGGTCATGCCTTTGTGCAGCAAGTGCTGGTCATTGACGAAGGCATGGATGGGCAGCAGTTCCACCGAAGAGACACCCAGCTTGCGGATATGCTCCAGCACATCGTCGACCATCAGCCCGCCGAACGTACCGCGCAGGTTCTCGGGCACCGACGGGTGACGCATGGTGAGGCCGCGCACGTGGGTTTCATACAGGATGGTCTTGTCCCAAGGCACGCTGACGCGCTGGTCGTGGCCCCAGGTGTGCGCGGGGTCGATGACTTTGCACTTGGGAACGAACGGGGCGCTGTCGCGCTCATCGAAACTGAGGTCGCCGTCGGGGTGACCGATGGTGTAGCCGAACAGGGCTTCGGACCACTTCAATTGACCGACCAGTTGCTTGGCGTAGGGGTCGATCAGCAGTTTGTTCGGATTGAAGCGATGGCCGTTCGCCGGATCATAGGGACCATAGACCCGGTAGCCATAGATCAATCCCGGGTGGGCATCGGGCAGATAACCGTGGTAAATCTCATCGGTGTACTCCGGCAGCTCGATGCGTTCGAGTTCGACTTCGCCGGTATCATCGAAAATGCACAGTTCGACCTTGGTGGCATTGGCTGAAAACAGCGCGAAATTGACCCCGAGGCCATCCCAGGTTGCACCCAGTGGAAAAGGCAGCCCTTCACGAATCCGCGAAGCCTCGATAACGGGCGGCGGCGTGGTTTTGTTTGGACGGGTCATAGTTGCTCCTGCAAAAAAACAGACAGATACAGCGATGCGGTTCACTTGAAAGGGATGGCATCACCCTTCACCTGTGGCGAGGGGATTCATCCCGTTCCGTGTGACAAAGTTGCTTCTCTGTGAGAGCAAGGTTTGCCCGCGACGAAGCGATGGGGTCCTCCGGACATCGAGGCACTTGTTTCGCGACCAAGCCTTGCTCCCACCTGACGAGGAGACCGGTAGGACGAATCAAACCGCCGGCGGCTTGCGCGGTGCCCGAGGTTTTTTGTCAGCGGCTTTGTTCGCCGGGGGCACGATCGCTGCGGTCGCCGCGGAAGGCTTGGCCGCTGGCTTGACCTTGGGCGTGGTGCTTTTCGCGGCGGTCTTGGCCGGGGTTGCCTTGGTTGCAGCAGGCTTGGCGCCATCGGTCTTGCTGGCCGCCGATTTACTCGCCGCCTTGGGGGGCTTGCTGGGCGCCAGCGCTTCGGCTTCAGCCAGTTTGCGCGCCATCTCCCAATGGCGTTTTTCCTGCCCAGCAGGCTTACCTTCGGACTCCCAGATCTGATAGGCGAATTCGCGAATGCGTTTATCGTCGGTACTCATCGCAGTGCTCCTGATTCAACTCAAGGTTGGATAAAGACATTGACCGGGAAATTCCCCAGCGCGGTGCTGATCAGCAGCTCCCTTTGGGGTGTGACTGTTGCGCTTGAAAAAAGTCCCTTCAGTTTTTCATCCTTGGCGGCGAACGGTAACGATACGCGGGTATCGCCCCAATCCGACGCAGGCACCAGCGGCACGGCACTGTTTTCCAGCAAATGCGCCGCATGGACAGGTACGACAACGATCGCCCGTTGTTGCGAATCCTCACGCATGAAGGCCATTACCCGATGGGCCTGCTCGCCGAGCACTTGCAGCGGTTGATAGCGGCCCTGGCGCCACAACTGCGGATACTCGGCTCGCACGGCCAGCGTCCGGGCGATCAATGCCTGTTTGATCCGGCCGTCACGCCAATCGCGTACCAACGCGGCTGGGGTGTTGTCGGCCTGCATCGCTGCGCGGCGTGCCTGGAAATCCACCGGGCGGCGGTTGTCCGGGTCCACCAGGCTGAAGTCCCAGAACTCGTTGCCTTGGTACAGGTCCGGTACGCCGGGTACGGTCATGCGCAGCAAAGTTTGCGCCAGACTGTTGAGGGCGCCCGCCGGCGCGACGGCCTGGACCGCTTCGGCGATGGCGCTGCGCAAGGGCAGCCCCTCATCGCCCAGCAGCAGGCGTTCGAGGAACATCTGGGTGGCTTGCTCATAAGCGTCGTTGACCGCCGCCCAGCTGCTTTGCAACTTGGCTTCGCGCAAGGCCTTGCGTTGCCATTGCCACAGGCGCTCGTTGTAGGCGGCCAGCGCCTGGTGGTCCTGGAGGTCGAGGTCCAGCGGCCAGCTTCCGAGCAACGCCTGGTACAGGATCAGTTCATCACCGGCCGAGGGCGCCGCGGGGTCGCTGTGCAGCGAAGGCGAGAGGATGCGCCATTGTTCCACGCAGGCGGCGTACCAGTCGGCGCGCTCGCTGAGCACGGCCAGCCTGGCGCGGGTGTCTTCGCCGCGCTTGTGGTCATGGGTGGCGGTGGTCATCAGGTTGTCGGGAAAATGCTCGAGGCGTTCGGTGCACACCTGATGGAACGCCTGCGCCGGGGCGCTGAAACGCTCGGTGTCATAGCCCACGTCGTTGCGCGACAGCAGCACCGCCGAGCGATAGAGGGCGGTGTCCTCCACGGCCTTGGCGGCGGCCGGCGAGGTCAGTTGCTGGAAGCGTACGCAGGCGTGGCGCAGGCGTTTGCGCTGGCTGCCGCGGGGGCGTTGCCGCCAAGGCATACCACCGAGCCAGCCAGCCAGGCAGTCGAGCACCGGCCAGTCGGCTTCGCTGAGGGTTTGCCGGGCGCCTTCCAGGGCCTGGTTGAAAAACACCTGGTCTTCAGCAGAGCGACCCAACGGCGTGATGTAGGTGCGATACACCGGGAAATGCACGATCAATTCCTGCAAGGCCCGCCGAATCGCGCCCAGGGTCAGGTCGCGGGTCATCACATCGTCCCGGGCCACTTGCAGCAGGGCCTGGGCAACGCTTTCGAAATCCCCGGCCAAGGAACCATTGAGTATCTGCTGGCGAGCCAGGCGGGCTTCTTCGATGAAGTGCGCCGGCCGCTCACTGTGCCGGCTCCAGAATTCGGCAAGGGGGCCGGCACCGGCCGGGTCATGCTGCAACAGCGAGACCTGGTTCATGAACTCGTAACCGGTACTGCCGTCGATGTTCCAGTCCCGCCGCAATGTCTCGCCATCGCCGAGGATCTTCTCGACGAAAATCGGCAGGTGACGGGTCGGCGACAGCGAATTCACGCGTCGGCGCAATTTGCGGCAGTAACCACGAGGATCGGCAAGACCGTCGATGTGATCGATCCGCAGCCCATCCACCAACCCTTCGCCGATCAATTCGAAGATCTTGGCATGGGTGGCTTCGAATACCGCCGGACGTTCGACCCGCAGCCCGCCCAATTCATTGACATCGAAAAAACGCCGCCAATTGATGTCGTCCGCCGCGGTGCGCCAGCTGGCGAGCCGGTAGCTCTGGCGCTCCAGCAACTGATGCAGGCGTTCGAAACCCTGGGGCTGGGTAGCGTCGTAGCCGGCCAGGTTGTCCTCGATGACGGCCAGGATGCCGGCGTGCGTCGCCAGGTCCCGCAACTCCGTTTGCAGCGGGCGGGCGAGGGTGTGGGCGTCGGTCTGGTAATTCAGCGTGGTGAAGCGCTCAGCCAGGGTCTTGAGCGATTCGGCCTGTTCGACGGGCAGGGTTTCGGCGGGTTTGAGCAGTTCGCCGTAGTGCATCGGGCAAATCGGGAAGCGGTGTTCATAGTGCTCGACGTAGAAGCTGCCGTGGGCGGCATCCAAGCGCAGTCGCAAGGTGCCTTCCTGCAAGGCCACGCCGTAGTCGCTGCCCAGGAACGGCAGCAACAACTGGCCTTCCATCAGCGGGTCGGGGGAATGCCACTGGATGTCGAAGAACTCGCCGTAGGGGCTGAGTCGACCCCATTCCAACAGATCCAGCCACCAGGGATTGTCATTGCCGCCGACGGCCATGTGATTGGAGACGATGTCGAGGATCAAGCCCATCCGGTGCTCGCGCAAGACTGCAACCAGACGCCTGAGCGCGGCTTCGCCACCCAGCTCGGGGTTGACCAGGGTCGGATCGACCACGTCGTAGCCGTGCATGGAACCGGCCCGGGCCTTGAGCAGCGGAGAGGCATAAATGTGGCTGATGCCCAGCGCGGCGAAGTACGGCACCTGGGGTATGGCGTCGTCCAGGGTGAAACCTTTATGGAACTGCAGGCGCAATGTTGCCCGCAGTGGTTGGATCAATGGCTGTTTCATCGGTCACGCTCGTTCGCCTGAAGTCGCGCGCAGGCGAGTATTTCCAGACGCCGGGCGGCGTCCGGGTGATCCAGCAGCGCCTGGCTCTGCTGGGCCAGGCGGCGGCGCCAATTGGGATGGGTGTCGATGGTGCCGGGCAGGTTGGCCTGCTCCTCGATGCCCAGGGCATCTTCGAGCGGCAACAACACCAGTGGTGCGCGGGTGTGGCCGAGGAAACGTACGCTGGCATCCAGTACCTGGTCGGTCTCGCGGTGTTCTTCGCGAAAATTCTGCGGATCCTGATTCAACACTTGGCGCAGGCCTTCGCGTTCGCGCTCGCGGTGTTTGCGCCAGTCCATTTCGGTGTGGGAGTCGATCAGGTCCAGCCGGGCGTTCCAGTCAATGTCGTGACCGTGCCACCAGCCGTTGAGCGTTGGCAAATCATGGGTGCTGGTGGTGGCCAGGGCATTGTCCGGCCAGTCGAGGATGGGTTTGAAGTAGGTGTTGTCCTGTTCGAACAACAGCACGCGCATGCCGAGGATCGAGCGGGCGCTGAGTTTGTCCCGCAAACCATCCGGCACGGTACCGAGGTCTTCGCCCAACACGATGGCCTGGTGCCGATGGGATTCCAGTGCCAGCAGGCGCAACAGGTCATCCACCGGGTAATAAAGGTAGGCCCCGTCGCTGGGTGGGGCGTCGTTGGGAATCACCCAGAGCCGTTGCAAACCCATGACATGATCGATGCGCAAGCCACCGGCGTGGGCAAAGTTGGCCCGCAGCATTTCAATGAAGGCGCGAAAGCCGTTGCGCACCAGGCCTTCCGGGGAGAACGCCGAAATGCCCCAGCCTTGGCCGGAGCGATTGAGAATGTCCGGCGGTGCGCCTACGGTCAACGATGCGAGCAGTTCGTCCTGCCGGCTCCAGGCCTGGCTGCCGGCGCCATCGGCACCTACCGCCAGGTCGGCGATCAGGCCGATGCCCATGCCGCTGGATTTGGCTGCGCTCTGGGCGCGTTCCAGGCAGCGGGCGATCAACCATTGGCAAAAGGCGTAGAAACCGATTTCGTCGGCATTTTCTTCGGCGAAATGGGCCAGGACCGCGCTGCGCGGATCGCGCCATTCTTCCGGCCACTGCCGCCAGTCGAGGCTTTCGCCACGGGCGGCGCGTTCAGCCTGCAAGGCCTCGAAGCGGCAATGATTTTCCAGGGCCTCGCCGCTGGTGTGGCGGAAACTGCTGAAGTCTTCATGCAGCGGATGCGCGCCCTGGCTGAACCCGTCGTACAGGGCGCGGAGGATTTTCTGCTTGGCCTGGGCGGCGACTGGCCAGTCGATCAGCGGCTGCTCTTCCAGGTTGCGCAGTTGGTTGGTCAAGCCGGTAGCGTCGATGGCGGTGCGCAGGGCGCGTTCACCGAGGATGGTGCCGGGGGCGGCGTACAGGCTGTTTAGAAACAGTCGGCTGGACGGCGAGTAAGGGCTGTAGCGCCCGGTGTCGCTGCTGAACATCGCGTGCATCGGGCTGATGGCAACGGCCTCGGCGCCGCGTTCGCCGGCCACCCGCACCAGTTCCTCCAGGGCCTGGGTATCACCGAAACCGCCGTCCCCAGGGCGTCGCAGGGCATACAGCTGCGCGCTCAGGCCCCAGGTCCGGGGCGTCGGGTCGTCCACCGCATCGGCCACGCTGTAGCAGCGGGCGGGTGCGACGGCCAGGGTGAAATGCTGGTCCCGGATGTGGACGTGCTGATAACCCACCGGGACCATGCCCGGCAGCTTGCCGTCGGCATCGAGGTTCAGATTCAGTGTCGCGCCGTCTTCGAGTTTGATTTCGCAGGGGGTCCCGGCCTCGAAGTAGCGGCTCAAGTCCAGGCTGACCCCGACATCGGCGGTGATCAGCGGTGGCAGTTGATGGTTCTGTTGATCTTTCTGCAACTGCAGCAGGCTGGCGTCGATTTCCTGGGCACTTCCAGCTGGGTGGCCCAGGCCTGTGAGGACTGAGCGCAAGACCGCCGCCGAGACTTTCTGGGCCCGGCCATTGGCATCGATCCAATCCACCGCCAGGCCAGCTTGGCTGGCGAGGATTTCCAGTTGCACATCGCTCATAGGCGCTCTCCAGTGATGTTGGGCAAGGTTGTCGCCTGCGTCAGACTGACCAGCGCGCTGTAGGGCGCAAGGACGCCCTGTTGCAACAGACCCACGACCTGCGGCGGATGTTCGAAAAGAATGCGTACCTCTTCCGGGGCATGGTGTGCGACGGGCTGCTCGCCAAGGTTCAGGTCGATGCGCAACACACTGCCATCGCCCAGTCGCCAGCGTGCGCTGACAGCACCATGGCCCAACACATCGGCTCCAAGGGCCTGGGCACCGGGCAGGCGCGGGACGATCTCTTCACGGCGGATTTTCAGCAGTTGGCGATACAGCGCCTCGCTGGCCTGCTGCTCCACGCGTTGCGATTCCAGGCTTGGACGTGAAACCTCGAAGGTGCTGGCCGCGTTGGGGTCGGGAATCCGCTCGCGTTTCTGCGGATCGGCAAAGGCACTGAACGCCTTGAACTCGTTGCGTCGGCCTTCGCGCACGAGTTCTGCCAGTTCGCCGTGATGACTGGTAAAGAACAGGAACGGTTGTTCGGCGGCCACCTCATCGCCCATGAACAGCAGCGGGATCATCGGTGACAACAGCAACAAGACTGTCGCCGCTTGCAAGGCCTGGGACGGGGCGAGCTGATGCAGGCGTTCGCCCAGGGCACGGTTGCCGACCTGGTCATGGTTCTGCAGGAACAGCACGAATGCGCTCGGTGGCAGGTGACCGCTGGGTTCGCCCCGGGATTCGCCGTGACGATTGGTGTGGCCCTGAAAGACGAAACCCTGGCTCAGGCAACGTGCCAGTTGTTCCGTCGGCTGCTCGGCATAGTCGGCGTAGTAGGCGTCGGTCTCGCCAGTCAACAGCACATGCAAGGCATTGTGGCCGTCGTCGTTCCACTGGGCGTCGTAGCCCTGTTCCAGCAGGCTGGCCTGGTTGTGTTCGTTTTCCACGGTCAGCCAGACATGCCGGGCCGGATCCACCTGTTCGCGCACCCTGGCCGCCAGTTCCTGGAGAAAGTCCGGAGCTTCGATGGCGTGTACTGCGTCGAGGCGCAGGCCGTCGAAGCGGTATTCCAGCAGCCACATGAGCGCATTGTCGATGAAGAAGTCCCGCACTTCCCGGCGGCGGAAATCGATCGCCGCGCCCCAGGGCGTGTGCTTGTCTTCGCGGAAGAAGCCCTTGGCATAGCGGTGCAGGTAGTTGCCATCGGGGCCGAAGTGGTTGTAGACCACATCCAGGATGACGGACAGCCCATGGCCGTGGGCGCTGTCGATCAGATGCTTGAGCTGTTCAGGCGTGCCGTAGGAGGCTTGGGGCGCGTAGGGCAACACCCCGTCGTAGCCCCAATTGCGATCGCCGGGAAACTGCGCCAGCGGCATCAGCTCGATGGCGGTGACGCCCAGCCCGGCCAGGCGGGCCAAATGCTGTTCGACACCGTTGAAACCGCCCAGGGCGCCCACGTGCAATTCGTAGATCACGGCTTCGTGCCAGGGACGGCCACACCATTGGGTGTGTCGCCAGGGGTAGGCATGGGGGTCGACCACCACGCTGTGACGGTCGATGTCGCCGGCCTGGGCGCGGGAGGCCGGGTCCGGCACCTCCAGTTCGCCATCGATGTTGTAGCGGTAGCGGGTGCCGGCGGGGCAACGGGTCTGGATCATGAACCAGCCGTCGGCTTGGGGCAGTAGCGGTATTGAATCTCCAGTGTCGAGTTCGACACTGACAAAAAAGGCATCCGGGGCCCAGAGGGCGAAGCGGGTGTGCTCGTCATCCAGCATGACCGCCCCGTGGGTCCATGTCTCAGGCGTCCTTGACGTCATTGTTACCTCATTGTCTGGCCGATTTTCCCAGTGACTTCGCCACCAGCTGTTCGTAGAGTTCGGCGTAGGGTTCCACGGCCTGGCACCAGTTGAACGGTGCCGACATGGCCCGGCAGCGCATGGCGTTGAGCAGGCCCGGGAACTCGAAGACCTTGAAGGCGCGGCTCAAGGCTTGTTGGTAGCTCTCCACGGTGGACTCATCGAACAGGAAACCGGTGACGCCATCTTCGATGGTGTCCGCCAGGCCTCCGGTATTGCGCGCCACTGGCAGCGAGCCAAAACGTTGGGCGTACATCTGGCTCAAGCCGCAGGGCTCGTAGCGCGAGGGCATCAGCAGGAAATCGCTGCCGGCGAACATCCGCCGCGCATCGGTTTCGTTGAAGCCGATGCGCACGCCGATGCGGCCGGGGAAGCGCAGTGCGAGTTCGCGCATGGCTTGTTCTTCCTCCGGTTCGCCGCGGCCGATGATGGCGATCTGGCCGCCGGATTCGACGATGAACTCGGCGACTGCTTCGGTCAGGTCCAGGCCTTTCTGGTAGACCAGGCGCGACACCACGGCGAACAGCGGGCCAGTGGAGTCGTCGAGGCCAAACAGTTCACGTACATGGCTGGCGTTGACGGCCTTGCCTTCCCAGTCACCTATGGCGAACTGACGGAACAGGTGGGTGTCGGTGGCCGAGTCCCAGCTTTCATCGATGCCGTTGGGGATGCCGCTGAGCAAGCCTTGTTGGGTCTTGGCAGCCAGGAAACCGTCGAGTCCGCAACCAAACGCCGGGGTGGTGATTTCCTGGGCGTAGGTGGCGCTGACGGTGGTGATATGGCTGGAATAGGCCATCCCGGCCTTGAGGAACGACAGTTTGCCGTAGAACTCCATGCCTTCCTGTTGCAGGGCGTGCTCGGGGATGCCCAGTTCCGGGCAGGACGCCAGGCTGACCACGCCCTGGTACGCCAGGTTGTGGATGGTGAACAGGGTCGGGGTGCGTTGCCCGCGCCAGTGCATGTAGGCCGGCGCCAACCCTGCTGGCCAATCGTGGGCGTGGACCAGATCCGGGCACCAGTGGATCTGTGCCAGGTTGGCGGCGATGTCGGCGGCGGCCAGGCCCAGGCGGGCGAAGCGAATGTGGTTGTCCGGCCAGTCGCGACCGTTGTTGGCTCCGTAGGGAGAGCCTTCGCGGGCAAACAGTTCCGGGCAGATCAGTACGTAGATCACCAGGCCGTCGGCCATGTCCATGCGCCCGATCTTGCAGGGCGGTAGTGCTGCGTGGCCGCCCAGTTCGCCGACGATGTGGATCGGATTGCCGCTGTTCATCACTTGCGGATAGCCAGGGATCAGCACCCGGACATCATGCAACCCGGCCATGGCCCGAGGCAGTGCCGAGGACACATCGCCCAGGCCGCCGGTCTTGACCAGGTCGGCGATTTCCGAGGTGACGAACAAGACTTTCTTGCGATTGGGATTCTGTCGAACGACGGGGAGCAGTGCCTTGCCGCCGGTGGCCAGCACCGGGGCCGTCGGCGATTCGGCCGCCGGCGGTAATTGAGAACGGACTTGTTGTGGTTCCAAGGCAGCACTGATCATAAATATCTCCCATTTTCTCGATCTGTTTCCGGCAAGCGCCAGAGCTGTTGTTTCATTGGCCGAATCCTGCGGCCAGGCGCACAAGCGCTACGCAAGGAAAGCGAACGGCTACCCAAACGCGGCGAAGCGAATCAGCTGAAGGAGCTGTTGCAAGGACCAGTGCAAGGACTGCACCAGTCGCTGTTGCCCTACCTCTAACCTGACCTGTCGCCGTTGCGAAAAGTTTCGACTTTTTTTCGTCTGGATGACCGGTCGGTTTTCCCCCCGGTTTGGCAGTCTAGGTCATATCCTAGAGCGGTGCGCCTCGGTTCGTCGCATTGTCCGACAATCACGTTTTTTAGCGGCAATGTCTTACACGACGAAGGGGAGTACGCACCGACGAAGTGCAGTTTCCTGCAAAGAAAAAAGTGTAGGGGGAGGGCGTTGGTTCATTGGCGTGCGCGATGGAATGGCGCGATGCACCATTGGAGGGCGGGTGGAACGATGGCGTTTCGATGTCAACTGCAGGCACTCGAAACACACTATTTTTGTGGGAGCGAGCTTGCTCGCGAACGCAGTCTATCAGTCGCACATTTGCTCGACTGATACACCGCATTCGCGAGCAAGCCCGCTCCCACAAGGAAGTTGTCCTGAGTATTTGGGTAGGAATCAGCCCGCCGGCGTCAGCAACCGAATCGGCTGGCCTGCCGCCCAGGCCAGCAGGTCTTCGATCATCAGGGAATAGAACTGTTGGTAATTCTGTCGGCTGACGTAACCCACATGAGGTGTGGCCAGCACGTTCTCCAGGGTGCGGAATGGATGGGCCAGAGGCAAGGGCTCCTGGGCGAAGACGTCCAGGGCGGCACCAGCCAGGCGCCGGTGCTGGAGGGCGTCGATCAGGGCGGTTTCATCGACGATCGGCCCGCGGGAAGTGTTGACCAGCAGCGCCTCGGGTTTCATCCAGCCCAGCGCCTGGGCATCCACCAGGCCGCGGGTGCGTTCGCCGAGCACCAGGTGGATCGAGAGGATGTCGGCCTGTTCGAACAACGCCTGCTTGCTGACGTAGGTCACGCCCACTTCGGCGGCCCGCTCGGCGCTGAGGTTCTGGCTCCAGGCGATGACCCGCATGCCGAACACCTGGCCGAACTGCGCCACCCGTGTACCGATGCTGCCCAGGCCGAGGATCGCCAGCGTCTTGCCGTGCAGGTCGCCACCCAGGCCTTGCTGCCACAGACCGGCGCGCAAGGCGTTGGCTTCCTGCACCAGGTTGCGGGCCAGGGCCATGATCAGCGTCCAGGTCAGTTCGGGCGCGGCGTGCTTGTAGCTGTCGGTGCCGCACACCTGGATGCCCAGCTCGGCGGCGGCCTTCAGGTCCAGGGCGGCATTGCGCATGCCGCCGGTGAGCAGCAGCTTGAGATTGGGCAGGCGGCGCAGCAGGCCTTCGTCGAACACGGTGCGCTCGCGCATCACGCAGATCACCTCGAAGTGCTGCAAGCGTTCGGCGAGGGTGTCGCGGTCGGCGGGATAGTCGTGAAGAAAGGTCACTTGGCCGACGCCGTCCAGCACCGACCAGTCCACCACACCGCGTGCCACATCTTGCCAATCGTCTATGACTGCTATTTGCACCGCCATGGAACACCTCGTCAGGGAATGGGTTTGTCCAGCCAGCCCAGCAGGGCCTTGTGGAACCGATCCGGCTCTTCCATCTGCGGGGCATGCCCCAGATTGGGGAACTCCACCAGGGTCGAGCGGGGAATCAGCCCGGCAGTCTGTTTGCCCAATACCTCGTAATGGCCCAGTTTGGCCTTTACCGCCGGCGGCGCGATGTCGCTGCCGATGGCGGTAGTGTCGGAGGTACCGATCAACAGCAGGGTGGGTACGGTCAGGTCCTTGAACTCGTAATAGACCGGCTGGGTGAAGATCATGTCGTAGATCAGCGCCGAGTTCCACGCCACCTGCGTATGACCGGGGCCCTTGTTCAAGCCGGCGAGCATGTCCACCCAGCGGTCGAACTCAGGTTTCCAGCGGCCGGTGTAATAGGTCGTGCGCTCGTAATTGCGGATGCCCTCGGCGGTGACTTTCAGCTCACGGGCGTACCATTGGTCCACGGTGCGGTAGGGCACGCCCAAGGCTTTCCAATCCTCCAGGCCAATGGGGTTGACCATTGCCAGGCGCTCGACCTGGTCGGGGAACTGCAAGGCGTAACGGGTGGCGAGCATGCCGCCGGTGGAGTGGCCGAGAACGATGGCTTTCTGTACACCGAGGGCCTTGAGCAAGGCCTGGGTGTTGGCCGCCAGTTGCTGGAAGCTGTACTGGTAATGCTCGGGTTTGCTCGATGTGCAGAAGCCGATCTGGTCCGCGGCGACGACTCGGTACCCGGCTTCGCTCAGCACCTTGACCGAATCGCCCCAGGTGGCGGCGCAGAAATTCTTGCCGTGCATCAGCACCACGGTGCGGCCATTGACCTTGCCCTGGGCCGGCACATCCATATAACCCATCTGCAACGATTGGCCCTGGGACTGGAAGGCGAAGTGCTTGAGGGTATAGGGGTATTCGAAGCCCTCCAACTGGGCGCCGTAGGCCGGGCCTTCCGGCGGGCTGGCGGCCTGGGCGAGCAGGGGTAGGGCGGCGCTGAGCAAGAGGCTGGGCAACCAGCGGGTGGGGGTTCGGAACATGGTCAATCTCCTTGTGGCCGCTGCCGATCCTGGCGCGACCCGATTATGGCGACATTAACCACAGGCAACCGAACGGCCCGAATGTTCAACCCATCCAGCCCAGCGTGGCCAGGGCGAGAACGCCGTAGCGCAAGCCTTTGGCAACGGTCACGATCAGCAGGAAGCGGCGCCACGGTTCACCCATCACCCCGGCCACCAGGGTCAATGG
This sequence comes from Pseudomonas sp. NFACC37-1, assembly GCF_900101575.1. Lineage (NCBI taxonomy): Bacteria > Pseudomonadati > Pseudomonadota > Gammaproteobacteria > Pseudomonadales > Pseudomonadaceae > Pseudomonas > Pseudomonas sp. NFACC37-1. The sequence goes on from NZ_FMUZ01000001.1 coordinate 67,894, forward strand.
ATCGCCGATGATCGGCAACCAACTGAGCAGCAGCGACCAGCGGCCGAAGCGCTGGTAATGCACGCGTGCCTTGTCCAGGTGCGTCGGGCTGACCGGAAACCAGCGCCGGTCCTTGAAGTGTTCCAGGCGCGTGCCCAGCCACCAGTTCACCAGCGAACCCAGGACGTTGCCGAGGGTGGCGACCCCCAGCAACAGCCAGACAGCATAGTGCTCGCTGAGCAACAGGCCGACCAACAAGGCCTCCGATTGCAGCGGCAGCAAGGTCGCCGCGCCAAATGCCGCCAGGAACAAGCCGATATAGGCTTGGCCCATCAGTGGGCCGGGTAATCCGCCACTACGGTTTGGGTCCCGTCTTTTTTCAGGCCGATCACTTGATAAGCGTCGCTCATGCCGTCCATTTCCATGCCGGGCGAGCCCATGGGCATGCCCGGTGCGGCCACGCCGAGCAGGTCATCGCGCTTGCCCAGCGCCAGCACCTGGTCGGCCGGGACATGGCCTTCGACGAATTTGCCGTTGATTTCGGCGGTGTGGCAGGAGCGCAGGTTCGGCGCCACGCCCAAGCGTTGCTTGACCGAACTCATGTCGGCCTCGACATGGTCATTGACCTTGAAACCGTTTTCTTGCAAATGCGAGATCCACTTTTTGCAGCAGCCGCAATTGGCGTCGCGGTGCACATCGATGGTGACCGGTTCCGCGGCCTGGGCCAGGGTGGTCATGAACAGGGCGCTCAAGGCGAGCAGGTGCAGGGGGTTGGCCATGAAGGAGGTCTCGTGTCGAACGGTTAGGCGCAAGGATAACAGAGTAGCGGGCACGAGCTGACAGGGGCCTGAGGCGGGGATTACAGAGTTGTCAGGTTGGGAGGGCGAATACAGTCCTGTGGGAGAGAGCTTGCTCGCGATAGCGGTTTGTCAGTCACTACTTTGTAGCTGATCCGACGCTATCGCGAGCAAGCTCGCTCCCACAGGGGGATGGTGAAGTTCTAGCGAACCTTGAACCGACCCATGATCGCATTCACCCGTGTGTTGGCTTCCAGCAGTTGCCGGGTGTTGGTTTCGCTGGCCAGGCCACTTTCCACCAGTTCCTCCACCATGTGACGGATTTGCACCATGCTGCGATTGATCTCCTCGGTCACCGCGCTTTGTTGCTCGGCGGCCGTGGCGATCTGGGTGCTCAGGCTGTTGATCTGGCTGACCGAGCCGGCCATTTCGTCCAGGCCCGAGTTGACGCGGGAGGTCGCGTCGGCGGCCGACTGGCAGCTGGCCTGGGTGTTTTCCATGGCCGAGACCGACGAACTCACGCCTTGGGTCAGGCGGGTCAGCATTTCGTTGATTTCCGAGGTGCTGGCCTGGGTGCGGGCGGCGAGGGCGCGGACTTCGTCGGCCACCACGGCAAAACCACGGCCTTGCTCGCCAGCCCGGGCGGCTTCAATGGCTGCGTTGAGCGCCAGCAGGTTGGTCTGCCCGGCGATGGCGCCGATCACACCCAGGATCTCGGTGATGCGCTGAGCGTCCTGTTGCATGCTCTCGACCTTGCGGGTGGCGCTGGCCACTTCATCGATCAAGGCCACCACACTGTTGGAGGCCTCACCGACCACCACGCGGGAACGATCGGCATGCTCGTTGGCGCGTTGGGTGAACGCCGCGGTCTCGGCCGCGTTTTGCGCGACGCTTTCAGCCGTGGAGCTCATCTGGGTGATAGCGGTCACGGTCTGGTCGGTTTCCGAGGCGTGGCGCATCAGGATTTCGCTGGTGTGGGCCGAGGTCCGCTGCAGATCGCCCAGGCTCGACGCCATGGCGCCGGTGGCCTGGGTGACTTCACCGATCATGTCTTGCAGGTAAGCGATGAAGCGGTTGACCGAGTGCCCGATCGCCCCCAATTCATCCTCGGCCCGGATGGTGATGCGTCGGGTCAGGTCGGCATCGCCAGTGGACAAGGCGTCGATGTTGCCTTTGAGGACTTTCATGCGATGGGTCAACTGGCGGATCGCGTACAGCTGCATCAAGACCAGCAGGATCACCATCGGGATCTGCAGCAGGCTCAGCGTGCTCAGTACATCATCGCGCTGGGCCGTGATCAGGCGAGTCGGCAATGCGGTGGCAAGGAACCACGGTGAACCTTCGATAGGGCGCATGAAAAAGGTACTGGCCTCGCCCTTGTTGTCGAACTCCACACGTTGCAGCGGCTTGTCGCGGTTGGCCAGGCCCGCCTTGACCTGGGCGGCGAATGGCGAGGTGGCCGCCAGTTCGCTGATGTTCTTCAGCACGATCGGTCCACTGATGCGCGAACTGTTGCTGATGATCTTGCCGTCACCTTCGACGATCAGCATCTCGGCGCTCAAATCGGCTTCCTTGCGTGCCACCAGCTCATTGAAGAAGCCCAGGGTCACGTCGATGGTGGAAACGCCGTAAGGCACGCCGTTTTTCTGGATGGCCATGGCGCAGTTGGTGCGTGGTTCGGCGCTGGCGTCGTCTTTATAGGCCGCGGCCCAGGCGCATTTGCCCGGTGGGGTGGCCATGCCACCCTTGTGCCAGGGTTGTTCGTAATAGTTGGGCGCGGCGTCACTGTTCCAGAAGGTATTGACCACCAGCTTGCCGGACGCGTCGCGGTGCCAGAACGTGCTGAATTTGCTGCGTCCTTCGGCCCGTTGGTTGGGCAGGGGCCAGATCCCGCCGCCGAAGACTTTCAACTCGCCGTACTGATCCACCAGCCCCGGCAACACTTTGTCGATGGCATCGCTGTCGAGCAACGGGATGGTCTGGGTGATGCTGCGTTGCTGCGCCTGCACCTTGTTCAGTTCGCCCTGGATCTGCTCGGCAACCTCGGCGATGCGGTTAAGTGCGACTTGCTCTTCCGTCTGGCGCAGCTTGGGCGCGACCAGGTAACTGATGCCCACCACGGTCAGGAGGGACAACACCAGCATGAAAATAACCAGAAACAGGGTATAGCGAGCCTGGATCGTTCGGAGTGAGGGCATACGAGGAGTCCTTGCACGAAGGCGATTTTCTGGAACTGGCGAATGGGCAGTTCCGTATATATCGGCCTTGGGGGACGCAGCTTTAGGTGTCGGTATCCAAGGGATAAAACGAGCGGATTGCACGAAGACGCGCCTTCGGCTGTACCATAGGGCCCCGTCGGTGAGTCGTCATTCCGGTAGATGAGGTATGGATCGGCAAGCCTTCGGATACAGAACGGATACATTCAGGAAATTGGCAATGACTCATTCGCAACGTTTGAAATACTCGATTCTGATCGTCCTCGTCGTCCTGGCAATCATGCTGGGGCTGTCCTGGATGCAGGGCAAGGGCATGATCAGCGAGCAGCTGTTTCAATACATCGCCATTGCCGTGGCGGTCATCGTGGTGGTGATCAACGGCGTGATGCGGCGCAAGGTCAAGCCCTGAGCGCCGCTTTCATTCCTCGGCCTCGAGCACGGCCATCGCGCTGGGGTGCAGGCGGTAGCTTTTATCGGCGTTGAGGGTGACGACGCCCTCGCTGCACAGGCGCTTCAACACCTCGCGCACGCTGAGAAAGGACAACGGAATGTCCAGCCCCAATAACTGGCTGTGCACACCACGCACGCCCAGGCAGCGATTTTCGTGGGCGGCCTTGAGCAACGCGTCGATGACTTTGAGGCGAATCAGGCTGGTCCTCAGCCCGAAGCTTTTGAGCAGGCGCCTGATATGGTCATTGCCGCCGCGCTCTGGCGGCCTCTCGAATTCACGGTGGGTAGCGCTCAGCGAGACGCCGGTCGGCCTTGGCTTGCCCTCCATGGGCTGTTGCGCGTTACGCATGCAGAAACTCCTTACCAGCCAGATCAGAAAAGGTCACGAATACTCTCCTGTTATAGGACGAACGAGGACGCGCAATCATGAGGGCGGCGATGTGAAAAAATTGCCCCTGCTTCGTCAAACCCCCGTATTCAAGCGGCGTGCGGCCATTAATTTTTTTTCATCCGGTTCGTTTTCAAGGTAGGCACATTCCGGTTCAGCACACGGCGTGTGATTTCCCAGGCGGGCCGAGTGCTTGTCTACTGGCGCACCGGTAGCCGTCCTGGTTTCTGCAGTTTTCATCAGGAGTGAACGTGAGAATGTCCGGGCAGTTATCGAGGGTTGGCCTTGCAGGTGCTTTTCTAGGGATCGCCCTCGGGCTCAGCCCCGTGGTCAATGCACAGGACGATGGGCAACAGGCCAGTGCCGAGATCCGTCGCACCCGTTTTGGCGTGCCACATATCCGGGCTCAGGACGAGCGTGGGCTGGGTTATGGCATCGGGTATGCCTACGCCCAGGACAATCTGTGCCTGCTGGCCAATGAGATCGTCACGGTCAATGCCCAGCGCTCGCGTTATTTCGGGCCCGAGCAGGTCACGGTCGAGCAGCGGCAGAACCGCGTCAGCGATCTGTTTTTCAGCTGGCTCAACACGCCGCAAGCGGTCTCCGGTTTCTGGCAGGCCCAGACGCCTCAAGTGCAACAACTGGTCGAAGGCTATGCGGCGGGCTACAACCGCGCGTTGGCCGAGCGCAAGGCCAAGGGCCTGCCCGAGCAATGCGCCAGCGATTGGGTGCGGCCGATCACCGCGCTGGACCTGGTCAAATTGACCCGTCGGTTGTTGGTGGAAGGCGGCGTCGGCCAGTTCGCCGAAGCCCTGGCTGGGGCGCAACCGCCCCAGGCGACGGCACTCGCGCACACCCCGGTCGCCGGTTTCGTCGCCGCGGCGACCCGGCAGCAGCGTTTTGCCCTGGAGCGCGGCAGCAATGCCCTGGCCATCGGCAGTGAGCGTTCGTTCAACGGTCGCGGGATGTTGCTGGCGAATCCGCATTTTCCGTGGGTGGGCGGCATGCGTTTCTACCAGATGCACCTGACCATCCCCGGCAAGCTGGACGTCATGGGCGCGGCGCTGCCAGGCCTGCCGATGATCAACATCGGTTTCAGCCAGCACCTGGCCTGGACCCACACCGTCGACAGTTCCAAGCATTTCACCCTGTACCGGCTGCAGCTCGACCCGAAAGATCCGACCCGCTACCTGCTCGATGGCAAATCCGTGCCGATGAGCCAGCAGACGGTCGCGGTGGACATCAGGCAACCCGACGGCCAGGTACAGACGGTTTCCCGCGTGGTCTATGGCTCGCAGTTCGGCCCGATCGTGCAATGGCCCGGCCGGCTGGACTGGGATAACCAGTTCGCCTACAGCCTGCGGGACGCGAACCTGGAAAACGATCGCGTGCTGGCCCAGTGGTACGCCATGAACAAGGCCGTCACCCTCAAGGATCTGCAGGACGCTGTCCATAAGATCCAGGGCATTCCCTGGGTCAATACCCTGGCGGTGGACGACCAGGGGCAAAGCCTCTACATGAACGTGTCGGTGGTGCCGAACGTCGACGCCGACAAGCTGGCCCGGTGCAGCGATCCCAGGGCCGGATTGCAGCTGATCGTGCTGGATGGCAGCCGCAGCGAATGTGCCTGGGGCAGCGATTCCAACGCGGTGCAAAAAGGCATTTATGCCGCCGACAAGCTTCCGCAGTTGCTGCGCCGCGATTACGTGCAGAACTCCAACGATTCGGCCTGGATAGTCAATCCTGCGCAGCCGTTGTCCGGTTTTTCCCCGGTGATCAGCCAACAAGGCCAGCCGCTGGGCCTGCGGGCGCGTTTTGCGCTGGAGCGGGTGGGCCAGTTGGCCAAGGATGGGCCGGTGAAGGTGGAGGATTTGCAGCGCATGGTCATGGACGATCAGGTTTACCTGGCTGACCAGGTGATGCCGGACCTGCTCGGCGTTTGCACCGATGACCTGGGGGGCGATGCGTCGGCATTGGCCGGGGCCTGTGCCAGCCTCAAGGCCTGGGATCGCAAGGCCGGCCTGAACAGCGGCCTGGGGTTCGTGTATTTCCAGCAGATCATGGAGCGGCTGCAGGCGGTGCCTGATTCATGGCGCGTTGCGTTCGATCCCGAAGACCCGCAACACACCCCCCGCGGCCTGGCGATCGAGCGACCGCCGGTGCGCAAGGCTGTGCGCGAGGCCATGCTGGCTTCGGTGGAGGCGGTGAAGGTTGCGGGGTTGTCTAAAGACAGCCGATGGCAAGACGTCCAGGTGGCCAGCAGCGGTAGCCGACAGACGCCGATCCACGGCGGCCCTGGAGAGTTGGGCATCTATAACGCGATCCAGAGCGTGCCGGGGGCGAACGGCAAGCGGGAAGTGGTCAGCGGTACCAGCTATCTGCAGGTGGTGACGTTTGACGGTAAAGGTCCGCAAGCCCAGGGATTGTTGGCATTCTCCATTTCCAGCGACCCCGCTTCGCCTTATTCGGCCGACCAGACCCAGGCGTTTTCGCAGAAGCAGTGGAGTGTGCTGCCTTTCACCGAACAGCAGATCAAGGCCGATCCGCATTATCAGGCCGTGATTATCCGTGAGCGTGATGAGGCGGGCAGGGTGGCGACGCAGTAACCGCTGTTGTGCTTGCTCGCGATGAGGGCGGTACATTCCAGATCGAGTCAGGCTGATCCGCCGCTATCGCAAGCAAGCTTTGTTCCCACAGGGAGACTTTCAGTTATTGGACCGGCCGCTGCCCGATGGAATTGAGCACCGGGTTGCCGTCCTTGTTCTGGGTCAGGTAGACCGGCAGGACTTTGGGCAATGAAGCCACGAGGTTCTGTACTTCGCTGATGTTGTAGACACCACCGACACGCAGGCCGCCAGTGCTGTTGTCAGCCAGCATGACGGGACGCTCGAGGTAGCGGTTGATCAGCGGCAGTGCATCGCTCAGGGCGAGGTCATCCAATACCAGCTTGCCGTTGCGCCATGCCAAAGAGCTGTCGTTCTGGGGCGTCTCGCGGACTTGGGGCTGATGATCGCCCGCCTTGTAGCTCGCCTGCATGCCCGGCGAAAGTTGCAGGCCGTTACGGGTGAGGGCTTGGTTGCTGGTGACCCTGACCGAACCTTCCACCAGCGTGACCCGCACCTGGTCCTGGTACATCCAGACGTTGAAGCGAGTACCGGTCACGCGCACCTGGCCTTGGCCCGCGCGCACGACAAACGGATGCTGTTTGTCATGGCTGACGTCAAAAAACGCCTCGCCCTTTTCCAGGGTTACGCGGCGCTCGTTCTTGTAGTTGGCGAAGGTCAGCTCGCTACCCAGGTTGAGCTCCACCTGGCTGCCGTCGCTCAGGGTGATATGACGCACGCTCGTGCCGGCTTCGAACCGCTGGTAGGAGTTGGCGATCCAGTCCAGGTTCCAGCCGGTGTAGGCGGCCAGGGGCAGGCCGACGACGAACACCGCGGCGGCGACAGCCAACCGGCTCCAGCGCGACCGCGGCCTGGACGCTGGCGTGGCGGCGGCAGCCTCGACACGCGGCAGATGATCGGCAACATCCCAGATTTCCAGCATGGCTTCGTATTCGAAAGCATGCAGGGGATCGGCATCGTGCCACTGCTTGAATGCCTGCCGTTCGGCATCGGTGCAGTCGACGGCATGCAATCGCATGCACCAATGGGCTGCGGCATCGGTGATGGCGTCGTATTCGGCTTCCGAGAGGGTATGTTCGGTCATTGATTCGTCCTGGTTTGCCGCATTCTAACCTTCGGCATGAGCTGCCGAGAACTGCCGTCATGGCGTTTGCGCATCAATGAGCCTGTTTTTTTCGCTCAAACATCAGTCGTAGCCTACCGTCGCATACTTTGCGTGAAAAAAAGATCAACAACTCTAATGCCAGTCAGTTAAGCCCCAAACCCGTAGGAGCAAAGCTTGCTCGCGATTGGGTGAGCCAGTCGACAACGCCATTGCCTGATCTACCGCCATCGCGAGCAAGCTTGGCTCCCACAGGCTTTGTCGTTTGATCCTTAACTGACTGGCATTAATCACCCCACCTCCATCTTGTGCAATTCACGGCACGGCAAGTTGCCGGGAGGGACGCGCATCGAGTTGCCGTCCTAATTCACAAATCAATAGCGTGATCGAGTCGGCGTTGCGGAGTATGACGTCGATGCGCTTGCCCGGCAAAATCGGATCCAGAAAATCATCACGGGCAATATCCATGGTTCTGGCGCCAGTGATCTTCAGGATCTCCCGGGTTGTTTCTTTGCACAAAGGCAGTAGCTCAAACTTCTTGTAGGTGTTGTCTGCGCTGTCCCATTGCGTAAACAGTTTGGATTTTGGGGTGGTCAACGAAAGTCCGTTGAGTTGCAGGTCCTTTTGCTTGGCGTATTGCACTTGCCCTGGATAAGTCGCTGTTGAAATCAAGTCGAGGAAGGGCAGTATCGCGTCCAGATAGATGATATCGAGGGTATCTAACATCTGATGGGAGACTTCATGGATGAAGGTCGCCGCCTGGGCATGGGCGTCGACATTAAAGGTGTCGGGGACGACGGCCTTGTACCCATCCAATTCCATGTCGAAGAAAAACTGAGTGAGGTAGATTCTCCCAAGGGCGGTCGGTTCCAGCACGAATGCCGTGGCTCTGTCCTCCAGGTGTTTGAGGTGGCCGACAACGATGCGGCTGGCATTTTGCAGTTCCCAGGAAGGATCGGCCAATGCCTGGCATATCGGCGAGATCGCGGTTTCTATTTTGCTGATAAGACTGGCGTCGACGTTGCTGACACCAAAAAACAATTTAAGGTAGCTGTCCAGTCGAGAGCCCGGAAGAACGTGTTGCTTGAGTTGATGGAGGTTGTGGAGGGCATTGAACGAGTAGAACCGCGCGGTCTCCAGCGCCTGCACGACCGCATTTGCCCGATAGGGGTATTTCCGGCGTATTTCCGTCATGCCTCGCGCTTCAATATTCAATGAACCTTTGGCTTTGAAGTCGCTGTAGGTGATGGCCATCTTCGACCCGGCCTTGCCAAAGCGGATGGTATGGCGTTGTGGGTCGATTCCCCATGTCCGGCCATCCGGGGACTTTTTCAATAACGGTCCCTCGCCGTGTTCATGGATGATTCGCCAGGTTTGGCCGGCTTTTGCCACTTGAAAGACTTTGCCGGCCAAGGGGATATAAAGCTTGCCGTTTTCCATGGCCTTGTAAGTCCCATCAGCCAGGTTTTTTTGCAGGCTGGACAGACTGACGCCCGTGGCTTCGAATACGCCCAGGTCGGTGCGCAGTTGGCCGGTGGAAGCGATGTCCTTCCAGTTGAGTGTCGATGGGACAGTTGGCAAGGCGGGTTCAACGGGATCGAGCAGGCCGAATGTATCGTCGCGATTGAGCAGGCCCAGGGAGACCATCTCGGCGGCACCGGCGATGAAGTTGTGCAAGCCGGTTTTCCAGTCATGCGCTTGCAGGGCCTCGGAAGAAGCCTTGAAGTCCTGGTAACTGTCCCACAGCGTTTCTATGAACGTCAGTTTGCCTGGCAACTGTCTTCCCACTAACCGGATGCCCGAGCTGAACAGGTGCAGGACGGTACTCCAGTCGAATTGGCGCTTGTCCTGTGCCTGGGAGCCCAACAGCTCTGCCAGCAACCTGGTGTTGTCATCGAACAGCGTGTCGAGCAGGTTTGAGCGGATAGGGTTGGAACCCAGGGTGATTTCCGAAAGGTGCCCGAGTGTCGAAGCGAACAGGTTCTTGAAAATGGCTTGCTGGTCCTCGGGAAGCCGGTGGACCAGCAAATCCTGGAGCGCGCCGGGCGTGTTGAATGCCGCGACCACACTCGCTTCGTCCTTGAATTCGGTAAAGCAATGACCTGAGTGATAAGGGGCATACAGGACAAGGGTGTTGGTTGCCTGGGCGTTCGAACCCACCAGGTAAAGCCCAAGGGCCTTGACCGCCGCCGCGCCGCCGGTCTTGATCAGTTCCACTGGGCGAAACACTGCGCTGGCGCCTTCGACCGCGTTACGGGCGATGGCGTCCGGCATGTCCAGTACCTGGCGAATCAGGTCGAATGCCTTGCTGGAGAGATGTTGCTGCAGGTGTCGGGCGTGAGCGTGTTGTAGCAGTTGCCAGGGGAGTTGTCGGCGGAACCGTCGCTTCCTTTGCTGGGCCGGCGCGGACGCCCCGGAAAGCGTGTCCACGACCTGTGCTTTATAGGCGGTGGGAATATCCAATGACGATAATATTTGCCTGACCGCCATCTCGTTCAGGCCGTCAGGCAGTTTGTGCGTGGAGGTTGACGAAATCTTGAAGCCGTTTCGGGTCACATCGACATGATGCAAGGCAAAGTCGGTCAACGCGCAGGCCGGCCCCACGACGGCAAGGTTCGGTGTGATCTGCAGGGTGTCGGGGTCGAGGTTTTTTCCAGGGAAACGTGCGTCCAGTGACGTTTTCAGCTTTTTATGCACGTAGGTGCGCAATGGCTCGATACCGTCGAGGTAGTCCTTGGCATCGGCATCGACCACGCTGTTCTTGTACTGCTCGAGCAGTTCGATATGCAGGCGTCGATCTTCCAGGGACGCCGTACCGAGCCAGGCGGGCAGTGTCTGTTGTCGCCGGTTGGCTTGGGCGATGTCCACGGCGCGCTTCAGATTGGTGGGCGCGCCTTTAGCCAACAAGGCGTCGAGACTGTTGCGTAACGCCGATCCGCTGAGTTTCCAATCCCCGACCTTCAATGTGCTCAAGTAATTGCGCTCGCTCTTGAACTGTTCGATGAACGAATTCATCCGATTCAAGAGCACATTGTCTTCCAGCAGTTCATAGGCCTGGAGTTGGTAGCGTGCGTGGGGCATGCGTTGAGCGGGCGCCAGGTTCGAGAGCCAGGCAAAGCGTTTTCGAGTGTCCTGCAGGTTTTTGTTCAGTTGCTCGGTGGCCAGGTCGACGCTAGCAAAAGTCTGTAGCCCTCCGGTGGGGGACCAAAGGATGGCCATGCCCGAGTAGGGGGTATCCAGGCCGCCGCGCTCGGTCATTAAAAAACAGTTGGCCAGGCGTAGGGAAATCACGCGCTCTTCAGTACGGCACGCCAGCTTCAACGAATAGACATCTGGTCGAAAGCCTCTGACGCCCAGGCGCTGCGTGCGGTCCGGGTAGTCGGCGTCGTAGGCGAAAACGTTCCTGATCAAGTCATGGGCGGCGGCCGGCAGCGTTGCGTCACGCTCCCTGAGTTCGGCCTCGGCTCGCAGGCCCAGTGAGAAGACATTGGTCAGTTCAGGTAGCAGCTTGTCCAGCCCGCTGTGCAGCGAGGCCGTGTTGGCGGGCGGCAGCTTGATGAAGTGGGTGTGAAAAGCGTCTTCGACATCGGTGTAGCTCTTGATCTTCCTTTCCAGTTGGTCGGCCATGAAGTTGGACGGTCGCAGGTCTCCGTAAAACACCGGTCGTGTGCCCCAATGCCCATCGGTTTTCTGATCCAGCAGGTTTTTGTTGATCAAGGTGCGGATATCCAGCGCCTTGTCGATGAGTGAGTGGAGGTTGACGTCGCCCTGGCGGGACATTTCCAACGCGTAGTGCAAGTTGTCCAGCTGTTTGGCAATGATCGCGTCAGCCAGGGATTCGGCCACTGGCAAGTTCACCGATTCGCCCGACACTTGCGGTTGGTCGAAGCGCAGAAAACGGTTGCGTTCTGCCAGGCTCAAGAGGTTGTAGAGCGCTTGCCCGGGCTCGACTGTGGCGGCGGGCTTGAGCAGCGCATCCTTGAAGCCCAGGTAGTTGGCGACCTTCTGCAGGCCGTGGCTGGGGGTGTAGAGATAATGATCCTTGCCGCTGATCATCAACGAACCCGCCAGCTCGACAAAACGCGGTGCATATTCCCAGAGGCGAATCGTTTCGATGAACAGCAGTGGCTCTTCCCGGCGCGAAGGCCTGAACAGTCGAAGCAGCTCCTGGCTTTGGGCTTGGGTCAGTTGTCCTTTTTCGCGCTCGATCAGGATCGCGGCCCGCAGTGCTTCACGAATGACCCGGGCAAGAAAGTGGCGGCGCGACAGGTGGAAGGGGCTGTCCGCCTCCCAGTAGGCACTGATGCATTGGCTGAGTTTGGGGATCAGGTTCCTGGCCGTGGCCTTGATGATGTCTTCCCATTGTTGCGCCGTGTGTGCGCTCGTGCCGGGGTGCGTCAGGTCGACGTCATGCCCGGCAGGCCAACCCTGGTGGTGGAAGTACACCAGCACGGCGTCGCTCAGCGCAATGCTCTCAGTCACCGGGATTGCCAGGGTGTCGCCCAGTGGGGGGGCCTTGCGCAACGCCACGCGGGCCTGTCGTTGATCGAAGTCGGGAAGCTGCTCGTTCAATGCCTGGTCAAGCATCGAGGTCAGTGTGGGCAGTTTGATCAGCTCATCCACCATGGCCAGGGCATTGAGGCGCTGGGCGTATTCGATGGATTCGATCTGCGCCTTGAAAACGTCTTCGTTGATGATCTGGCTGGTTTGTGTGATGTCGGTCGTGCTGTTCAGTTCGCTGCGCTGGGAAATCGACAGGTAGCGAAACAGATCGTCGCGCCCCGCGGTGTCCTGCAGCATTTCATTGATCTTGTTTTCGAGGGCTTGCGGGTCGCTGAACTGGGTAATCCCCTTGTCCGGCGTGTAAAGGAACGCAGGCTTGTGGTTGGTTCCGTCGGTATCTGGCAGGGCCTTGAGGGTAAAGCAGCCGGCCAATGGAATCGGCGCCTTGTCCTCGGCCTGGAGCAGGATCGTCTCGGCGGACATCGGCGGTATCTGCGCCGCGCGTTGCGCATGGCTGGGCAGGGAGACATGGTGCAACCAGTCGAGATCGGCCTGGGTCAGCCCGTGGGGAGCGGTCAGTTGGTCCAGGCGAGTGGCGTTCAATACCTCGGGAAATAGCAGTGGCGTGGTTTCAGTGGTCATCGTCGCTTCTCGATCAAGGCGCCGCGAATCGGGCGCAAGCGCTCAGACTAGGCAGCGATGCATGGGCAAGGGTGGTACATAGTTATTGCACGTCGGGCTTCTTCGATCGGCAGGGGGGAAGTATTGACAGCGCGCGCCTGAAACAGTGTTTAATCACCGGGCGGGTCCTTCACGCTGTTGCTACCTCCAACAATCATTCCGGAGCTTCAGATGTCTGCACCATCCGATCATGCCGCTTCTTGCACCCTGTCCTTCGATGCTCTGGTGAGCTTGCTGGAGAAGATTTTCCTGCGTCATGGCACGTCGACCGAAGTCGCCCGGTGCCTGGCTGAAAACTGCGCCGGGGCCGAGCGCGACGGTGCCCATAGCCATGGGGTATTCCGCATCCCCGGTTATGTCTCGACGCTGAACAGCGGCTGGGTCAACGGCAAGGCGGTGCCGGTGGTCGAAGACGTGGCGTCAGGGTTCGTCGCGGTGGATGCCGGGAATGGCTTTGCCCAGCCAGCCCTGGCTGCCGCGCGGCCACTGCTGGTGGAAAAGGCCCGTAGCGCCGGTATCGCCGTCCTGGCCATTCGCAACTCCCATCACTTCGCGGCGCTCTGGCCGGATGTCGAGCCGTTTGCCTACGAAGGCCTAGTGGCGTTGAGCGTGGTCAACAGCATGACCTGCGTGGTGCCCCATGGCGCGGACCGGCCATTGTTCGGCACCAATCCCATTGCCTTCGCCGCGCCACGGGCCGACGGCGAGCCGATTGTCTTCGACCTGGCCACCAGCGCCATCGCCCACGGTGACGTACAGATCGCTGCGCGCAAGGGCGAGTTGTTGCCACCGGGCATGGGCGTGGACAGCCTTGGCCAGCCGACCCGCGACCCCAAGGCGATTCTCGAAGGCGGAGCGCTGCTGCCGTTTGGCGGGCATAAGGGCTCGGCGTTGTCGATGATGGTCGAGTTGCTGGCGGCGGCCCTGACCGGGGGTAACTTCTCCTTCGAGTTCGACTGGAGCAATCATCCGGGCGCCAAGACGCCGTGGACTGGCCAGTTGTTGATCGTGATCGACCCCAGCAAGACCGCCGGGCAAGACTTCGCCGAGCGCAGCCGGGAACTGGTCAGGCAGATGCATGGCGTCGGGCTGCGGCGGTTGCCGGGAGACCGTCGTCATCGCGAGCGCAGCAAGGCCAATGAGCAGGGGATTAGCCTGGACGAGCAGACTTTGGCGCAGTTGCGGGAATTGGCGGGCATTTGAACCACCGGCTTTTATCAAGGCCTTGCACTGCCGTGACACGTTGCGCCAAGCCTTCTACTATGACGGCTTCTTTTCTCTGGAATCGCCTGGATGAGTAAGCCCGGCCAAACGGTGCTGGTTGCGCTGCGCAAGATGATCGCCTCGGGTGAGCTGGCCGCTGGCGAGCGCTTGATGGAAATTCCCACGGCTGAGTTGTTCGGCGTGTCGCGCATGCCGGTGCGCATGGCGTTCCGCACCCTGGAGCAGGAAGGGCTGCTGGTGCGCTTTGGCGGGCGAGGTTTTCAGGTGCGTTCGGTCAGTGCCGAGCAAATCGCCGGGGCTGTGGAGGTACGGGGCGTGCTGGAGGGCCTGGCGGCACGGCAGACGGCCGAGCATGGTTTGTCTGAAGAAGCACGCGCGATACTCGAGCAATGCCTGGTGCAGGGGGATGAACTGTTCGCCAAAGGTTATGTGACCGAGGATGACCTGGAGGTCTATCACGACCTCAACATGCGCTTCCATCAGGTGATCGTCGAAGGCAGCCACAACCCGGCGATCGCCGACGCCCTGGCTCGCAATGATCATCTGCCTTTCGCTTCAGTCACCGCCCTGGCGGTGGATCGCCAGAACATGGCTGGCGAGTTTCGCCGCTTCAACTATGCCCATATGCAACACCATTCGGTATTCGACGCACTGATCAATCGCCAGAGCGGCCGTGCCGAGGCGATCATGCGCGAGCATGCCAATGCGACCCTGCGCTACGCCGAAGTGTTCGGCTCGGCGCTGGCTGACGAGCGGATGACGGTGATACTGCGTTCGGAGTAACTCGCCCGGCAGAATTTCTCTCACCCAGATCCCTTGTGGGAGCGAGCTTGCTCGCGATAGCGGTGTATCAGTCGTCACCAATGCCGCAGAGCCGGCGCCATCGCGAGCAGGCTCGCTCCCACAGTATTCGGCCTTAGAGATCCAGCACCAGCACCGGGGTTTTCGACCTGGAGCAGCACGGTGTGAACTGGTCGTTGCAGGCCTGTTCGGCCTCGGTCAGGAACATGTCCCTATGCTCCGGCACGCCTTCCAGCACGCGGGTCAGGCAAGTGCCGCACACGCCTTGTTCGCAGGAGATCGGGATCTCGATGCCATGGCTCTCCAGCACCTGCACCACGCTGCGGTCCGCCGGCACCTCGAACACCTGGCCAGTACGGGCGAGCTTGACTGAAAAGCTGCCGTCGGCACGGGTGTCGGTAGGGGTGGCGGCGAAGTATTCGCGGTGCAGGCGGTCTTCCTGCCAACCCTGGCCCTTGGCGGTGTCGAGGATGTGCTGCATGAAACCACCGGGCCCGCACACGTAGAGGTGCAGGTCGTTATCGGGTGCGGTCAACACCCTGGCGGCGTCCAGCAGGGTTTCTGGTTCTTCATCGAAGTGCAGGAACACCCGGTCAGCGTAAGGGGCCTGGCGCAGGCGCTCGACAAAGGCAGCACGGTCTCGGGAGCGGGCGCAGTAATGCAGCTCGAATGCTGCTCCGCTCTGGGCCAGGTGCTCGGCCATGCACAGGATCGGCGTAATGCCGATGCCTCCGGCAAACAGCAGGCTGCGCCGGGCCTGGGGAGCAAGGGAGAACAGGTTGCGTGGTTCGCTGATGTGCAAGCGCATGCCTGGCTGGATCCGCTCATGCAGGCTGCGCGAACCACCGCGGGACGCCGGGTCCTTGAGCACGCCAATGAGGTAGCGATGCCGTTCCTCGGGATGATTGCACAGCGAGTACTGGCGAATCAGCCCGTCGGGCAAGTGCACATCGATATGGGCGCCAGCGGTGAAGGCCGGCAATGGCTCGCCGTCGACACGGGTCAGCTCGTAGCTGCAGATATCGAGGGCTTCGCTGTGTCGCGCCGTGACCTGGACTTCGATCATGGCCGTTGCTCCGCCAGCTGTGGCTGCTGGCTGCTGGCGATCAAGCCGGCTTGAGGTTCGCGCTCCCGTGCGATCCAACGCTCCAGCACCCGTCGAGACTGCACGCCGCCAGCATCGATGTTGAGCTTGAGCAAGTTGCGCTGCGGATGGTCCAGCAGGTTGCGCTGCTGGCGTTCGAGCATTTCCAGGTCTTCGCTGAAAATCTTGCCTTGGCCTTCGCGAATGGACGCGGTGAGGGCTTCATCCTGCGGCTGGAAGTGCCGGGCCATGCCCCAGAAATACCAGATCGAGGTCTCGGTTTCCGGTGTGATGAAATCCACCACGATGCTCGACGCCTTGAATTGCGGCGCGGCGTGATAACCGCCGTTGCCGGCATGGGCCACGCCCACTTCGATCAGCACATGGCTGGGCGGGGTGAAGCGGCAGATCTGCCAGCGGTCCACCGGCACGTCATCGGCCAGGTTGTTGCCGCGCAGGGCCATGCGCCAGAACGGCGGGGCCATGATGTTTTCCATATGGCGGGCGGTGACCACTTCATCACCTTCTACGGTGGTCACTGGCGGCGCCTCGTCGATTTCCTTCTGGCCGATGCTCGAGGCGTGGACGTAGGTTTCGTGGGTCAGGTCCATCAGGTTGTCGATCATCAGGCGATAGTCGCACTGGATATGGAACAGGCCGCCACCGTAGGCCCATTCATCGCTTTCAGCCCATTCCAGATGATGGATCAACGCCGGGTCGGCCAGCGCCTGGTCACCGGGCCAGACCCAGATGAAGCCATGTCGTTCCTGCACCGCGAAGGTCTTGTTGCAGGGGAATCCCCGTACCCGTTGCCCCGGCATTTCGACGGTCTTGCCATCAGCGCCCATCACCAAGCCGTGATAGCCGCACACCAGGTTGCCGTTTTCGACGTAGCCCAGGGAGAGCGGGGCGCCGCGATGAGGGCAGAAGTCTTCCACGGCAGCGACCTGACCTTCATGGCCCCGGTAAAAAACCATCTTTTCACCGCAAATCTGCCGGCCCAGGGGCTTGTCGGCGATTTCATCGGGGGTGCAGGCAACGTACCAGGCGTTTTTGGGGTACATGACGGATCTCCAGGCGGATGTTGTTCTTGTTTATGGATCCATTAACTCTCTTAACTAATTTCTTTGTCAACGTTTTTGCTGGATAAATGGATGATTGGCTTGATTGATGGATCCATTGTCGGGTCGGTGGACGATCGGTGGATGATCGCAGGCCGCTGGCATCCGGGCTTCATTGAACGGCTGCAGGTGCGCTATGGTGCGCAGAACGAAGTATTCCTGGACCTGCTGGACGGGTGTCTGATTGTCTTGCGGGCTTGCTGCTGCACAACACGGAGTGACTCATGAAGACCAAAGCGGTACTCACCGAGCAGGACGTTGCGCAATTGCTGGTGGCGGCCAAGGAACTGGCGCACCAGCGCCAATGGGCCGTTTCGGTCTGTGTGGTGGACGACGGCGGTCATCCCCTCGGGCTGTTGCGTCTGGACGATGCCTCGCCGTTATCGGCCTACATCGCGACGGAAAAAGCCCGCACCGCTGCCATGGGCCGGCGCGACAGCAAGGTTTTCGAAGACATGATCAATGGTGGTCGCTACGCGTTTCTCAGCGCTCCGCACCTGCAGGGCATGCTTGAAGGCGGGGTGACCATCCGCCACGACGGCCAGTGCATTGGGGCCATCGGGGTGTCTGGGGTCAAGGCCGAGCAGGATGCTGAATTGGCTCGTCTGGCGGTGGAAGCGGTGTTGCCTATCACCCCGCAAGCCTGACGCTGACGCTGACGCTGACGCTGAGGACGAGGCTGATGACCTGTGGGAGCGAGCAAGCCCGCTCCCACCGGCAATTGCACAAATCTTCCAGACGTCATCCCTACGAGCGGTTAATCTGCTTCGGTCGGATACACAAAACGAGGCGGCTCATGACGGCGCGCAACTGGATCGATCTCAAGCAGGACGCCACGTCCGGTATCGAGACCGTGCGTGCGCATTTCGAGGGGCATGCCTATGATCCCCATTGGCATGACACCTACCTGGTGGGCGTGACCGAGCAGGGTGTGCAGCAGTTCCATTGCCGCCGCCAGCAGCACAACAGTACGCCGGGCAAGGTGTTCCTGCTCGAGCCCGGCGAGTTGCATGACGGCAACGCGCCCCACGACCACGGGTTTACCTACCGCACGTTGTACCTGGAACCCCAATGGCTGGAGCGCGAGTTGCGCTCCTTGTTCGACGGGGCGCCGGACAACGCCCAATTGGGATTCGCCGCCACCCTGACCGACGATGCGCGACTGGCGAGTGCCACGGCCTTGGCCTTCCAGAGCCTGCATGAGCAGGAAATCCGCATCGTGCGTCAGACGGCCCTCGATACCTTGTTGGCCAACCTGACCCAACACCTGCACTGGCGCGCGCGGATCAACCCCGACCCACGTCTGCCATTGGTGGCGCAACAGGCTCGCGATTACCTGCACAGCCACCTGAGCGACGACATCGGTCTGGACGACCTGGCGCGGGTCACCGGTGTGGATCGTTTTCGCCTGAGCCGTGCATTCAAGGCGGCTTTTGGCCTGGCGCCCCATGCCTATCTGATCCAGTTGCGCCTGGCCCGTGCGCGGCGCTTGCTGGCTTCTGGCGAGAGCGCCGGGACGGTGGCAGCCATGCTTGGTTTTGCCGACCAGAGCCACTTGGGGCGCTGGTTCCAGCGTGCCTATCGCCTGAGCCCGGCGGACTACCGCAAGCGCTGCTCAATTGTTCCAGACTGAGCGGGCCTTCGTGGGGATGATCGAGTGACGATCATTCACCGAGAAGTTGCTCCATGGACCAGTTGCTGCCGTTTGCCTTGTTCGCCTTTGTCGCCTCCATCACCCCGGGCCCGACCAATATCCTGGTGCTGAGCCATAGCTCGCGCTTTGGCCTGGCCACCACCTTGCCGATCATCCTCGGCGCGTGCGCGGCGGCAGCCTTGTTGGTGCTCCTGGTCGGCACCGGATTGGGGGATGTGCTCGCGCGCCATGCCACGATTCAAACATTGCTCTCATGGGCCGGCATTGCCTGGTTGAGCTGGATGGCTTGGCAGATTTTCAGCGCCCCGGCCCAGGCCATCGACCCGGACCGGCCTGCCGAGGGCCCGCGACTGGGCCTGGCGGGAGCGGCCGGGTTGCAGTTGGTGAATCCCAAGACCTGGATGATGGCGCTGGCGGTGGTCAGCGTGTTTGCCGGCGCCGAGGCTGACCGTACCGTGCGGGTGCTCTGGCTATCCCTGGCGTTTTTCGCGATTTCCATTCCGTGCATGACCCTGTGGGCCTATCTGGGCCTCGGCGCTGCCCGGTTCTGCCGTTCCGCTGCGGCGATGGGCCGGTTCAATCGGACCATGGCGGTGTTGTTATTGGCATCGGCGTGGTTGACCTTGGTGGTCTGAGAGATAGGAGGACTGGGGAGCGTCGTTGTGGCGAGGGGGCTTGCTCCCGCTGGGGTGCGAAGCGCTCCCGGACAGGCAGCGCTTCGCTAAGCCTCGGTCTATCGCAAGTCAGCTTTGCAAGTACACCGCATGGGTATGGGTGTACTCATACAAGCCATGTTTCCCATCGGCCCCACCCACCCCGGACTTCCGCACGCCGGCATGGAAACCCTGCATGGCTTCGAAGTTTTCGCGGTTGACGTAGGTCTCGCCAAAGTCCAGGCCACGAATGGCGTGCATGGCCCGGCTCAGGTCCCGGGTGTAGACCGAAGAAGTCAGGCCGTAGTCGCAGTCGTTGGCCAGGGCGATGGCCTCGTCCAGGTCGTCAATGATCTGGATCGGCAGCACCGGACCGAAGATTTCCTCACGCATGATGTCCATTGATGCGTTGCAACCGGCCAGTACCGTGGGTTGGAAGTGAAAACCGCTGGAGCGATCCGCCACGCTGCCGCCGCTCACCAGGCTGGCGCCTTGGCTGAGGGCGGTTCGAACCTTGTGTTCAACGCTGTCCAGGCCCTGGCGGTTGATCAGCGGGCCCATCTCCACATCGGCTTCGGCGATCGGGTCGCCGTAGCGGGTGGCAGACATCGCCGCGCTGATCCGCTCGATGAATTGATCGGCGACCTTGCGTTCCACGTAGACGCGTTCGGCACAGTTGCAGACTTGCCCGGTGTTGATGATCCGTGAGTCGCGAATGGCTTTCACCGCCAGCGCCAGATCGGCATCCGCCAGCACAATGGCCGGGGCCTTGCCGCCCAGTTCCAGGTTGAGCTTGGTAATGTTCGGTGCCGCCGCCGTCATGATCCGCGAGCCGGTGGCGACGCTGCCGGTGAAGCTGATCATGTCCACGCCTTTGTGACCGCTCAGGGCAGCGCCCACCTGGCCGTCGCCGCATACGACATTGAACACGCCGGGTGGCAGGTCGGTCGCGGCGACCAACCGGGCGAACTCGAAGCAGTTGTTCGGGGTTTCTTCGCTGGGCTTGATGACGATGGTGTTGCCGGTCAACAGCGCCGGGGCCATCTTTCGAGCGATCAGGAAAAACGGAAAATTCCACGGCAGGATCCCGGCCACCACGCCCAGGGGCTTGCGGAACAGGAAGATGTTTTCACCGGGGCGGTCGCTGGTGATGATCTCGCCTTCGATGCGCCGGGCCCATTCGGCCATGTAGTCGAGGTAGTCAGCGGTGAAATTCACCTCCACCTCGGCCAGGGCACTGATCTTGCCTTGCTCCAGGGTAATGGTGTGCGCCAGGTGGGCGACGTTTTCCCGCAGTTTGGCAGCGATGCGGCGCAGGTATCCGGCGCGTTCGATGGCCGGTTTGGCCGACCAGTCTTTCTGCGCGGCACGGGCGGCAGCCAGGGCCTGATCGACGTCGGCGGCGTTGGAAGCCGGGACCCGGGACAGCAGCGCCCCGGTAGCCGGGTTGAACACGTCCAGGTGTGCCTCGCTGTGGGTGAACTGGCCGTTGATGAAGTTCTGGAACACAGGAACGGATGACATGGCGGTGTCCTTCAGTAAGTGCGCGACGGCGCTTGAGCGGTGGCGGGTTCGCGGTAGAGGGCAAGGGTGGCAAGGGCACTCTGGCGCAGCAGGCTGATGTCGATGGCCACGGCGATGAACTGGCAACCCCAGCCCTGATAACGGCGGGCGTCTTCTTCGTTGGGTGCGAGGATGCCGCAAGCCTTGCCGGCCGCGAGGGTGGCATTGACCGCGAACTGGATACGTTCCTGGACTTCGGGGTGACCAGGATTGCCCGCATGGCCAAGTCCGATGGACAGGTCGGCGGGGCCGATGAACACCGCGTCCACCCCTTCGACGGCGGCGATGGCCTCGACGTTCTCCACTCCGGTGCGCGACTCCACCTGGACGATCAGGCACAGCTCTTCATGGGCCGTGCTGAGGTAGTTGGCGACGCCATCCCAGCGGGTGGCGCGGGTCAGGCCTCCGCCGACACCACGCATGCCGTGGGGCGGATAACGCATGGCGCGCACCAGGGCCTGGGCTTGTTCAGCGGTCTCGACCATGGGAATCATCAGGGTCTGGGCGCCGACGTCCAACAGCTGCTTGATGAGGTTGGCATCGCCGGTCACCGCTCGCACCACTGGCGCGGTGGCATAGGGCGCTACGGCCTGGAGCTGGCTGAGCACGCTGGGCACGGTGTTGGGGGCGTGTTCGCCGTCGATCAGCATCCAGTCGTAACCGGTGCCAGCGACGATTTCGGCGGCGTAACCGCTGGCGAAACCGGCCCAGATGCCGTACTGCGTATGCTTGGAGGTCAGCGCGGCCTTGAAGGCGTTGTGGGGCATGGTCATGGTGGGCTCCTCTAGCGGTTATAAGGCCTATGCAGTTGGCACTCAGGGTTCAGCGTCACGCCGAAGCCGGGCTGATCGAGGACCGACAGGCGCATGCGGCCTTGCACCGGTACCGGCTCGCCCAGCAATTGCGGGTGGAACATCGGCACCACTTCGTCTGCCTTGGGCGCCATCATCAGGAACTCGGCGAACGGGCTGTTATGCCGGGTGGCGACGAAGTGGTAGCTGTAGACCGAAGAGCCGTGGGGGATCACCAGCGCGTTGTGGGCGTCGGCCAAAGCCGAGATTTTCACCAGTTCGGTGAGCCCGCCACACCAGCCGACGTCGGGCTGGATAATGTCGCAGCAGCCCATTTCCAGGAGCATGCGGAAGCCCCAGCGGGTGGCCTCGTGCTCGCCGGTGGTCACCAGCATGCCCTTGGGGACGTTTTTGCGCAGCGCCGCGTAGCCCCAGTAGTCGTCGGGCGGCAGGGCTTCTTCGATCCATTTCAAGCCGTGCTCATGGGCGCCGACCGCGAGTTTGGTGGCGTAGTTGAGGTCCAGGCTCATCCAGCAATCGAGCATCAGCCAAAAGTCCGGACCGACCCGTTCGCGCATCGTCGCCAGTGCCTCGAGATTCTTGCGCAGGCCTTCTTCGCCTTCGGCCGGGCCGTGATGCAAAGGCATCTTGCCGCCGATGAAGCCCATTTTCTGCGCCAGGTCAGGCCGTGCACCGGTGGCGTAGAACTGCAACTCATCGCGCACCGCGCCGCCGAGCAGTTGATGCACCGGTTCCTGGCGGATTTTGCCGAGCAAGTCCCAGAGCGCCAGGTCCACGCCGGAAATCGTGTTGATCACCAGGCCCTTTCGGCCGTAATAGAGCGTCGATTGGTACATCTGGTCCCAGATCTTTTCGATGTCGGTGACCCGGGCTCCCTCGACGAATCGCGCCAGGTGCTTCTCAACGATGTAGGCCGCCGGCTCGCCGCCGGTGGTCACGGCAAACCCGACCGTGCCATCGTTGGCCTCGATCTCTACCACCAGGGTGCCGAGTACGTTGATGCCGAAGCTGCGGCGACTCTGGCGGTAGTCCGGGTATTTGCTCATCGGTGTGGCGATGTGATCGTCGATCCAGTGGCCGTCCGCCTGGTCGTGATAATCCGCGCCGCCGCCTCGCAGGACGAAGGCGCGGACGTGTTTGATAGTGGGGATACCCATTGTGCAGCTCCTTGAGTTAAACCGTGGCCGGTGTGTTCGAAGCGCGTTGGCCGGGGGAGTGGATGCCCAGTACCAGCAACGCGGCGATGACGGTGGTGGCGGCGAGCAGGTAAAGGCCGGCCGCAGGAGAGTGGAAGGCGCCTTCGGCCCAATTCTTCAGCACCGGGGCAATGAAGCCGCCGAGGGCACCGAAGGAGTTGATCAGCGCAATGCCTGCCGCAGCGGCACTGCCAGCCAGGTAACTGGAGGGAAAGGTCCAGAATACCGGCTGCACGGCGATGAAGCCGGAAGCGGCGAAGCACAGGGCGATGATGCCCAGAAGTGGGCTGGACACACTGACCGAGCAGGCGATCCCGGCGGCGGCCATCAACAGGGTCAACGCAGCCGTGCGGCGACGCTGGCCAGTGCGGTCGCTGTAACCGGGAATCAGGTAGGCCGCGCACAGCGCACAAACCCACGGAATAGCCGTGACCAGACCCACCAACAAGCCAACCTTGCTGCCCAGCAACCCGGCCACTTGGGTCGGCAGGTAAAACACCACGCCGTAGACGCTGGCCTGGATCAGCAGGTAGATCAGGCACAGGTAGAGCACCGAAGGCTGGCACAACACGCTGAGCAGGCTGCGGCCATGGGATTGTTTGTGTTGGTCCTCGGCATCAAGCAGTTCCTGGACCTGGCGGCGCTCTTCGAGCGTCAGCCATTTCGCATCGGCGGGGCGGTTGTCCAGGTACCAGTATGCCCACACGCCCACCGCCGACGCCATCAGGCCTTCCACGGCGAACAGCCATTGCCAGCCGTGAACACCGACGAAACCGTCCAGCTCCAACAACAGTCCCGACAGCGGGCTGCCGAAAATGAACGCCAGCGGCGCACCGAAATAGAAGAAGCCCATGGCCTTGCCCCGGGCCGCCGAGGGGAACCAATAGGTGAGGTAGAGGATCACGCCGGGGAAGAATCCGGCTTCGGCCACGCCCAGCAGGAAGCGCAGCACGTAGAAACTGGTTTCGTTGTGGGCGAAGACCATGGCCGCCGACACCAGGCCCCAGGTAACCATGATCCGGCACATCCACAACCGCGCGCCGACGCGGTGCAGGATCAGGTTGCTGGGCACCTCCAGCAGTGCGTAACCGGCGAAGAACACGCCCGCACCAAACGCGAATGCGGCGTCGCCGATACCGGTGTCGGCCTGGAAGGCCTGTTTGGCGAAGCCAACGTTGGCCCGGTCGAGAAAAGCCATGATGTACATCAGCAACAGGAAGGGCAGCAGGCGCCAGGAAATCTTGGCCAGCACAGACACAGGAAGAGTCTTCATCGCGGGAGTCCTTTAGCAGGTATTTGTTCTTATGGGCTGGACTGTACGGCGGGCGATTGATGCGTTACAAATCGAATCTCGCTAACAACCGATACCTTAAAGGTATCGGTAATAAGGGGCCTATCCATGACTCATCCAGTATCGTCGCGCAGTCTGTTCAACCGCCTGCGCTACAAGCACTTGCACATGCTGGTGGCCTTGAACGCCAGCCAGAACCTGCACCGGGCTTCCCAGAGCCTGAACATGTCGCAACCGGCAGCGACCCGGATGCTGCACGAGATCGAGGACATGTTCGGTTGCGACCTGTTCGAGCGCATGCCCCGGGGCATGCGCCCGACCGCCCTGGGCCAGGAGCTGATTCGCTTCGCCGAATTGGCCCTCAGCGGTCTGGACCGCTGCGCCGAAGACCTGCTGGCCCGTCAGCAGGGCGGTTATGGTTACCTGTCCATCGGCACCATCATGGGGGCGGCGCCGGACCTGGTCATGGACTCCATCGCCCGGATCAAGGCGCTCAATCCGCAGCTGCGGATCCGCATCATGGGGGACACCAGCGACCAGGTGATCCAGTTGCTGGAGCAGGGCCGCATCGACCTGGCCATCGCCCGGCGCAACGCCTCCACCGACAGCGAGCACTATGACTTCGAGCAACTGGGCAATGAACGACTGCTGGTGGTGGTCCACGCCGGCCATCCCCTGGCCCGGCGCAAAAAACTGGACCTGGCCGAACTGGTCAGCGATTGGCCGTGGATCCTGCAGCCGGAAACCAGCCCGGCGCGCATCGGCCTCGATCAAGCGTTGCAACGTCTTGCGCTGCCGACGCCCGCAGACATCATCGAATGTAGCTCGGTGTATTCCATGCAACAGCTGATTCAACTGACCGACGCGATCATGGTGCTCTCGGAAACCGCCTTGCGCGATTACCTGAAGATGGGCCTGGTGGTGGCGCTACCGGTGGCGCTGGACGTGCAATTGGCGCCGTTTGGCTTGTTGCGGCGCAAGGGGGAGCCGGTGAGCCGGGAGCTGGGGTTGTTCATTGATCTGCTGCGCACGCAGGCCGCGGCGGGAAGGTAGCGCCTGAGCGCTTGCTGCGCTGACGCCGGCAACCCCTTGCAACGGTTGCGCGGTTTCAAAAACCGATCGGTTTGGAGAGCATCGGCCACGTCAACGCACTCAATCGCCCCCAAGGATGGAGGTTCCACCATGTCTACCCTCGATAACCATGTCGAGTTTATCCAGGCCAGGCTGCCCGCCTGGCTGAAACGAGCCACACGGCCCCGGCAGGAGCGCTTCAGGGTGCTCACCCGGCAACTGCAACACGACAGCGATGCACTCAACGCATTGCTCAAGGACCTGCCCACGCCCTATGCCTTTACCCTCGACCTGCTCAAGGTGCAGCCGCAGGTGCAAGGCTGGAGCCAGGTCAATGGCCGCGGCGATATCGCGGAGGCCCTACGTCGGGCAAGGGTCCGGCGCAGCTCGTTCATCACGGTTCCCTCGCTGTCGGTCGTCGAGGCGGCCATGCGCAACTACCCTCCCGACGATGCCGTCACCGGCAGCGCGTTCGATCTAAAAGGCGAGCTTTTCATCAAGGGCAAGCCTGGGGAGTTCTATCGTTGGGGCGCCCCGGCGGACACCGCGCCGCTGCCCATGAGCCCGGCCAGTTTTGCCCGCCTGTGCCGCAGTGTGGATGTGGGCGGGGCTTACCGGCGCTCGCTCGAATGGCGGCTGCCGCGTATCGGTCATCAGGTGCCCATCGTCGCCACGGCCTACATGGCCTATGCCCGCAGCCAGCTCGCCTATGATGCCTACGAGGCGAAGCTGGATGGCCGCCTGGACAACACCGGTGAGCGCTTGCTGGCCCACGTCGGCGTGCAGTTGGACGATCGGCCCGTCGCGCCGCTGGCCTGCGAGGTCAAGTCGCTGGCGTTGCTGTCGGCACCGTTGTTCGGCGCTCGGGTGTACTGGGGGCTGGCAGGGGACGCCAAGGGTGTTCGCCCGATCGTGCTGCACATGCCCCATGATGCAGTGGCACCGCTCAAGCAGTTTCCCAGCTTGCAGGCACTGTCGGCCGAGCTGACCGAACGGGTTCGCAAACGCAGTTACCGCCAGACCCTGTTGCGTTATCTGCCGCTGCGTCTACAGGCCAGCCTGGGGTCGGCCCTGCACGACCAGGTGGAGTGGAAGGTCACGGACAACCCCAATCTCTTCCAGGAAATCCATGCCCGCATCACCGGGTGGCGGGAGAGTGAGCGAGGCGAGGACGGCAACCCTCGACGCATTCGGATCCCCGCGCCCAAGGTGGCCTGGGGCCTGGATGACCTGCGCGAGGATCCCTGGCACTCCACCTACCACGAATGGCGCGGTCATACCTTGGCCAACGCCTCGGCGTTGATGGTCCCGACCCGAGATCAGGATTGGCGGGCGCTGCTGGCCCGCCTCGAATACTGGGAAAGCCTGGTCGAGCGTTCGCTGATGGTCGCCGCGACCTTTTTCCCGTTCTGCGCGCCCGTCGGCATGGTGGCCGCCGCGGTAGGCGGGGTGCGTCTGGTGTATGAAATCTTCGAAGGGATCCAGGCGTTCAATGAAGGTCACGCGCAAGAAGGTATCGAGCATATCTTCAACGCGTTGTTCGGGGTCGCCCAGGGCGCTTACCTGGGCTTCATTGGCGCAGCCATCGAGCCCATGCCCGTGGCAGACGGCACCACCCGGTTGTGGAATGGCGATGTGCGCCCCTTTGAAGCACAGCGTTTGCCTCCCGTTGACGCCGAGCAGGACGCCTGGGGTGTCTGGCGCACGGAGGACGAGGCTTGGGTGCGAATCGAGGATCGTTACTTCGAAGTGCAAGGTACGCGGGACAACGTGAATCTGCGCCTGCCTCCCGGGCATACAGGCGTTGCGCCGCCGCTGGAATGGAACCGCACGCGAGGCTGGCAGTGGGCGCACCGCAACCCCTTGCAGCGAAGCGGCCTGGAGCTGTTGCGAACCTTCGCCGAGACGCCCGCCGAACTCGACGACTCTACGATCCTGACCTTGCAACGCCAGGTCGGTATCAGCGAAGCGCATCTGCGCTACCTGCAAGTGGAGGCACGGCCAATGCCGGCCATATTGGCCGACGCCCTGGACGAGGCACGGAACTGGCAACGGGTGCGGCATACCATAGAACGCCTGCGCCGTGGCGAAGCACCGCAAGGAACGCATCTTCGCATTGTCCAGACTCTCGTGGAGTTGCCGGGCTGGCCGCAAGACATGACCTTGCGCTACCACGATGGCGTCAATCTCTACCCTGTAGGCGATACGGCCGACACCCGCTCCATCCTCCTGACCAAAACCGACCTGGCCCATGACGCCTGGGCCGCTCGCATCCTGGAAGGCCTGAGCAGCGACGAGCAAACCGTACTGCTGGGGCAAAGCAGTATCGGTTTGCAACCCCTGGAGCGAAGTCGCCTGTTGGCCGACCGTTGGGCCGTAAGCCTGGAGCGTGACGCCAGGCGGGTGACGATGGCCATGGGCAGGTCCACCCGGCTCGATCCACTGGCCGTGCCCTTGGTCCAGGCATTCCCGAACCTGCCTGAATCCATTGCCAACGAGCTCGTTCGCGATGTGACAGGCGATGACCGGCTGCGTTTGCTCGAGGGGCGGGTGGCTGGGGACCTCGGCAGGCGGGCGGCCGAAGCGTTGCGCGAGCTGCGCTTGAGCCGTGCGCTGCGCGCCCTGGAACGTGGCGAAAGCAGCGTCGATCGGGATCGCATCGTCATGGGCCTGCTGGCGGATATGCCCGGGCTTCGCGGTCGCCTGCACCTGCGGCTGTGGTTGCGCGAGCTGGCGGATCCGGTCGAGCTGGGGGACGCCGGGCCGCTGAAAGTCATCCGCCAGGAAGGTGAACGGTATCGCCCCTTCGACGAAACCGGCGAAGAACTGGCGAACGCCGTGGCCCTGGAGGCTGCGCTGCTAAGGGCCATGCCGGACGAAGCTCGCAGCGCCCTGGGCCTGAACATCTGGGAGGCGGACCGGCTGCGCAGCCAACTGCTGGCACGGGCCCTGGAAGACCGGCAAGCCCTGCGTCCGTACTTGGCGATGCGTCGCCTGGGCAGCCTCGGGTCTCGTCCGCAATGGCTGAACGGACACCTGGTTTACCCGCTCAGCGGCCGTGGCCGGCTGCCGTTGCAGGAGTGGCAAGGCAGCCTGCGTCAGCGTCTGGAGCGGCTCTATCCCGCCCACGCGGGAAATGCACTGGAACGGCTGCAGCTTGGCCTGACCGAACAGGCCGGGCTCGAGGGCATCAGCCTCAACGATGTGATCACCCGCCTGGAGCACGAATGGACCACCCTGGACCAGGGGCTGCGCCAATGGGTCGACCAGGAAGGCTATCATCACCCCGCCGAACAGATACTGGACCGTGAGGCACTGGTCGCGCAGCGCCAGGTCATCGCGAGGGAAATTCGCCGGGCCTGGCAGCGCGCGCCTGACCCGGGCAGGGAGGGCGCAGAGTTGGTATTGCGGATAGAAAACATCAACGTCGGCCGGCTGCCCCCCGTCAATGTTCGTTTCGAGCACATCGAATCAGTGGTGCTGGCCAACCTGGAGCTGGTCGAGGATCCTTCAGATTTCCTGCGCATGTTCCCCGGCATCGAATCGCTTAGCCTGCGGGGCAATCACCTCACCGCCGTCCCCGTTGCGGTAGCTGAGTTGCGGGCGCTGGTGGATCTGTCATTGGCCCGCAACCCGTTGCACTTGAACGCGGAGGTGTTTACGCCGCTGCTGGGCGACGATCCCATGATCCCGTTATGGACCCTGGACTTGTCCGGGATCAGCAGCGGCGCGGCTTCGGGAACCAACGCCGAGGTGCTTGCCGCCATTGGCAGCCTGGCTTCGCTACCGTCCCTGCGTGAAGTCATATGGGCCGACAACCTGGATTTCACGCCCGAGCAGTTGCAGGCCCTGACGGCCACATTGCCCGACCTGCGGGCGCTGAACCTGGCGCGCTGTGGCCTGCGGCTGGACGAGGAGGGCAGTGCCTTCCTGCGCAGCGCCACCGCTTTGCAGGAACTGCGCCTGAGTGGAAACAACTGCCGAGACCTGCCGGAGCTCCCCGAGCTTGCAAACCTGATGACGCTGGCACTGGGCAGGACCGGGCTGGATCGGGTGCCCTCGTTGGCCTTGGCGGTGCTGGCCAGGCATTCCGATGTGTTCATCTCCGATACGTTCGTCGTCGATCTCAGCGGCAACCGTATCACCTCTATCCAGGATGACCTGCTCCCGGCGCTCAACCGTTTGCCGAGCCTTGACACACTTGGAGTCTGGCTTGACGACAATCCCTTGCCCAGCGCCCAGATCAATGCCCTGCGCAATGTGTTTCCCGAGGCGTTTCGCTACACCGTCGACGAGTGGCTCTATATTTCTGCCTCGCTCCAAAGGGCACTGGAGGTCGCCCGTGACGATCCCGGGATGCGGGGTTTCATCGATTGGTTTTCTGGCCGCGTCCGCGAAGCCGACGAGGATTCCCCCGCCGGACTGGCGTTTGGCGTTCGCCAGAGGGCCGGGGCGGTTCTGCAGCATTTCATCGGTTATGGAAACGTCTATGGCCGCCTGCCCACCTTGATTGGCGATTTCGATGTGCAACTTCGCCAACTGCGCACGCGCTTGCAAATCCGTAGCCAGGACAGGCAACAACCGGACATCGGCGAGCTGGAGGTGCACTTCACGATGTTCGAATCGGTGATGCGTGCACGGCTGGCCCGGGACGGGGCGCCGTTTGCGAGTTTCCTGGCGGAACACCTTTCCCATTGGGACTTCGCGCTGATGGACCGCTTTATCGATCCGGTGCAACGCCAGGCGCAAATGAGCCGGGAGGCGTTCATCGATTGGCTCAGCGACGCCCAGGATACGTTCAATAGCAACGATCAAACCCCACGTACCGGCGAGATGACCTGGCGACCTTACCTGGGGTTGATGTCCCGCGACTGGCCCGAAGGACTGGCGATTTGGGAAACGGTCGATGACGACCTGGTGAATGCCTTCAGCGAGCCCATCGATCCGTCCCGCTGGCCCCGGGTCATGCTGGATAACCTGGTCCTGCCGGACCCCGAATTACCCAGCCCCTTGGAGCCGGTCACCGAAGGCGAGCGGATTGTCTGGCGTCGCACGGGGCTCGAAGCCGTCGCCGATGTGGATTGGAGGGGCGGCCAGCCGGTGACGCTCAACGAGGATCAGCTACGCCGCACCATGGCCATCTACCGCTCGGTCAAGAGCCGGGAGGTCGAGGCCTTGGTGCGCCGGGTGACCAGGAGCCTGGTTACCGCCTGGTGGCCGGTGCTGCCGCTTTGAAGACCAGCGCCTTCAGGCCACATTGCACATCGGCATCGGGAAACTCCGGTGGGTTGGCCAGCCGCTGCTCGAACGTCAGGCCGGGGGCTTCGCGGGTGACGCCGTCGATGAGGAAGTCCGGGCCGGTGGCCGGGTCATTGCTGCAGGCCAGGACCGTGCCGTCGGCCGTCAGCAGTTCCGGCAGGCGGCGCAGGACCCGCTGGTAGTCCTTGGTCAGCAGGAAGCTGCCTTTCTGGAAGGTCGGTGGGTCGATGATGACTAGGTCATACGGACCGCTGTTGATCACTTTGCCCCAGGATTTGAACAGGTCATGGCCGAGGAAACTCACCTGGCCAAGGTCATGGCCGTTCAGGCGATGGTTGTCACGGCCCCGGCTCAGGGCCGCCCGCGACATGTCCAGGTTGACCACATGCCGCGCACCGCCGGCGATGGCCGCCACCGAGAAGCCGCAGGTGTAGGCGAACAGGTTCAATACCCGCTTGCCACTGGCGTTGGCCCGCACCCAGTCGCGACCGTAGCGCATGTCGAGGAACAGGCCGTTGTTCTGTTTCTTGCCCAAGTCGATCCGATAGCGCAGGCCACCTTCGGTCAGGGTCCATTCGTCGATGGGGTCGCCCACCAGCCATTGGGTGAGGCTCTGGGGCAGGTAACGGTGTTGCACGGCGAGGGTACGGGCGCCGCTGTTTTTCCACGCGGGCGAGGCGGCGAGGGCGAGCAGCATGGACATCAAGTCATCCAACTGCACCGGTTCCGGTTCCTTGAACAACGATACCAGCACAATCCCTTGCAGCCAGTCGACGGTGATCTGCTCCAACCCCGGCCAGCAACGGCCGCGACCATGGAACAAACGGCGGGTTTCTTCCGGCGGGGACGCCAGGGCTGTCAGCAAATGGGTCTGCAGGTCATGTAGAACTTGAGGGGTCATCAGGCAAGGCCAGCAATTCGAAAGGCCGGCATTTTAACCTGTGGCGAGACAGCTTGCTCCCGCTCAGTTACGCAGCGACGGCCTGTTCAGCCACCGCTGGTAGCCAGAATGCTCGCCACCTGTTGCGGCTGGCAGTTGAGATAGGCCGAACGCTTGAGCCAGCCCGGGTCCGGGTACCAGGAAAACATGAATTGGCCGCCCTTGAGCTTGTCGATCACCTGCCGCGCCACTTGCGGGCGCACGGCCGGGCAACCCTGGCTGCGGCCGATACGCCCCTGGCGCACGCTCCACAACGGGTTCACGTAGTCGGCGGCATGAATCACGATGGCCCGGTCACGGGCCAAGTCATTGAAGCCCGGTTCGAGGCCGTCCATGCGCAGTGAATAGCCGTGGGTGCCCTGGTAGCTTTCCTGGGTACGGAACAGGCCCAGGCTCGACTGATAGCTGCCCAGGCGATTGGAGAATTGCGTGGCGAAATTTTCCCCGGATTTTTGCCCGTGGGCCACCAGGTCGCGCAGCACCAGCTTCTTCTGGCGCAAGTCGAAGATCCACAAGCGCCGGGCCGTGGACGGTTGCGAGTAGTCGATCACCGCCAGGTGACGGGCCTGGCCGGCGCCATTGGCGACCGCGCATTGCATGGCGCTCAAGGCACTTTTGAGCGCCAGGGGATTGAGTTCCGGCGCTGCCTGGGCGAGGCTGTGGTAAAGCGTTTGCGACTTTGCCTTTTTTTCGGCCAGCGCCGGGCTGCAAATGATGCCCAGGCCCAGCATGAGCAGGCAGAATCGGCGCAAAAAGCCCGTTACAGGCGAAGGGGGTCCAACGTGGTGTTCGTTCGCGGCATCCCGTCCGATTTCGTTTGTTTGCATGATGGCGGGTCGTACCTGTCGCAAAATTCACCGTCAACGAGACGGCCATGGATTGGAGTAAAGCAGTTGTTCAAAAAGTCCGCATGTTACCTGAGCCTTTTATTGCTCACTGCGCCATTGGTCGCCACAGCCGAAGACAGCGATCCGGCACTGGTGCAGACCACCCTGGCGCAATTGGCGGCCGCGTGCCCGGACGTTGCGGTGGGTGTCGACTTTCCAACGCTGCTCGACTTGCAGGCGTTCTACCAGCAAAACGCAGGCCAGGAAGTCTGGTCGGACGACGAACGACGGGGGGCGTTGCAGGTCCAGTTGCAACAATTGGCCGATGACGGCCTCGATCCCGCGCGCTATGGCTTGCCGGTCGAGGGGGCAAACCAAGTCCCTCATTGTGCCGACATCGCTATCAGCCGGCGCTACCTGCAAGCCTTGCATGACCTGCGCTTCGGCTATCTGCCGCAAGACCGGCTGGAGCCGGTGTGGAAAGCCAATCCACCGCCACAGGACCACCCGGCCGTGGTACTGGCCATCGCCGGGCTGGGCCTGCAGAACCTGGCCGACGCTTTTGAACAGGCGCGGCCGAACCTGGACCTCTACCGCAACCTGCGCGGCCTCTATGCCCGACTGCGGCAACAGCCTTTAGCCGAATGGCAAGCGGTGCCGGGCGGGCCGTTGCTGCAACCGGACAAACAGGATACCCGCGTACCCGCCCTGGCCCAACGACTGTTCAACGAGGGTTACCTGAGCACGCCGCCGCAGGTGAGCGACGAGCACTACAGCCCCATGTTGGTGGAGGCGATGAAGAGCTTCCAGGCCCAGCATTCGTTGCAGGCCGATGGCGTGGTGGGGCCGTGGACCGTCACCGAGCTGAACATCAGCCCGGCCATGCGCCGCGAGCAGTTGCGCATCAACCTGGAGCGCATGCGCTGGCTGGCCCAGGACGTGGAGACCGACAGCATCCTGGTCAACGTGGCGGCGGCGCAGTTGACGGTTTACCAGGGCGGCGCGCCGGTCTGGCAAACCCGTACCCAGGTGGGCCGTGCGCAACGGCAGACGCCGCTGCTCAAATCCCACGTCACCCGACTGACACTCAACCCGACCTGGACCATTCCGCCGACCATCATGCGCGAAGACAAACTGCCCGAGATCCGCCGCGATCCGGAGTTTCTCAGCCGCCACAACCTGCGGATCCTCGATGGTGATGGCCTGCCGTTGCTGGCGGAAGACATCGACTGGGAGCACCCGGGCAACCTCATGCTGCGTCAGGATCCAGGTCCGAAGAACCCGTTGGGCAAAATGGCGATCCGTTTTCCCAATCCGTTTTCGGTGTACCTGCATGACACACCGAGCCAGGCGTTGTTCAGCAAAGGCCCGCGGGCCTTCAGTTCAGGCTGCGTGCGGATCGAGCAAGTGATGCACCTGCGCGACCTGCTGGTAAGCCCGGCCGAACGCGCACGCACCGACACGTTGCTGGCCAGTGAGTCGACCCACGAGTTCAGGCTGGCCCGGCCCGTGCCGATCCTGCTGGGCTACTGGACAGCACAAGCGGACAGCCAGGGCCAGGCGGTGTATGTCCCGGATATCTACGGGCGTGACGCGACACTGTCTGCCGCCCGTGGACGTGCGCTCTGAGCTCAGGCGCATGCGGTCGCGGGCGCCTGGGTGGTTTCGTCGAGCGTTGCGAATAACCGCTGGCCGATAACGCCGGCGGCCTGCAAATGTTGTTGCGGATCGGCGGTTTCCGAGTCGAGCAAACGCTGGGAGCTCACTACCCGGGCGCCGCAATAACCGAAAATGCCATGGTCGATCTGCGTGATCATCGCCTCACCGTAGCCGTGGCGCTGGAAGCTGTCGGCATCGGCGCCTCCGACCCCCACCAAATGGACCTGCAAGTGCTGCAGTTTCTGGATGAACGGCTTGTCGAGGCTGAAATCGAACGCCCAGCCGTTGGAAAACACCCGGTCGATCCAGCCTTTGAGCAGTGCCGGCATGGACCACCAGTAAATCGGATAGACCAACACCAACGCGTCGGCACGGTCGATTCTGGCTTGCTCGGCCAGCACATCCGCGGGCGGCAAGGCCTCGCGGTGGTGCACGGCGTGGTCGGCAAAGCTGAAGCGCGGCTCGAAGCCTTCGGCAGCCAGGTCGGCGATCTCGAACGTATCGACAGGGTTGGCGCGGGTGATGCCCTCGGCGATTTTCCCGGCCAGGCCGTGGGTGAGGGAGCGCGGATCGTGGTGGGCCACAACGATGAGTGCATGCATGGCGAAACTCCTTCTGGTCACGAGGTCTTGATGACAGGTATGCTTAAGTTACGCTTAGTAAGTTACGGTTGGTAAAGTTAGCATGTCAAGCACTGACGAACATTCTCAAGCTTCACCTCGTCGTCGTTTATCCCGGCAGGACCGGCAGCGCCAATTGCTGGATGTCGCCTGGCGATTGGTGCGCGAGGAGGGCAGCGACGCCCTGACGCTGGCACGGCTGGCGGACCAGGCGGGGGTGACCAAACCCATTGTCTACAACCACTTCATTACCCGCTCTGGGCTGCTGGCGGCGCTTTACCAGGATTTCGATGCCCGTCAGACCGCACGGATGGATGCGGCCCTGGATGCCAGTGAGGCCACCTTGCAAAGCCGAGCGGCGGTGATCGCTTCTTCCTACGTCGAATGCGTGTTGTTGCAAGGCCGAGAGATTCCCGGGGTGATTGCAGCGTTGACCAGCTCGCCGGAGCTGGAACGCATCAAGCGCGAATACGAGGGTATTTTCCTCGACAAGTGCCGCGCGGTGCTGGAGCCGTTCGCCGGCACGAAGGGCATCACCCAGGCCGGTTTGCGGGCGATGCTGGGAGCGGCGGAAGCATTGTCCAATGCCGCCGCTACTGGGGAAATCAGCGCTGATGAGGCGAAGGAAGAGTTGTTGGCCAGTATCGTGGCGATGGTGACCAGGACCGCCGATAACCCTTCGAGCTGACCCACCGCTATACCGAGCAAGCTCGCTCCCACAGAGGGTTGGGCTCAACCGCAGCTCTCCTGTGGGAGCGAGCTTGCTCGCGATGACGGTCTGACGGTGAACGGTGGGTTCGAACGACTGCACTTTTATGAAGCCGCAGGCGGGGTGATCGCACCATCGCAAGGCAGTTGGCGGTGCCTGCGAAACAGCGCAGGAGGCTGGTCAGCTTGCGATGGCTGAGCCGACGGTTTCGCGGCCAGGCCCGCTCCCACAGGGGATCGTCGGCGAATTCGAGGTTGCGAATACAGTCGCGGATGAGGTTTGGCACGCTCGCTGCAAGAGGCTATTCAGGCCCACCGTGAACACAGTCGAGTGGGCAGCCCCGTCGGTCAACGAAGATCGAGCGCCAGCAGGCCGGGGGACAACGGTAGGTCAGGGCGCAGTCGCCGGGCCGATACCGCACAGAACAGGCAAAGACGCCTGGAACCGCAAGGTTTCAGGCGTCTTTTTTTTGCTTTCAAAATCGTGATGGGCTTTTGTCGGGTGCTTTTTATGAATTCCAACGTTGCTTCTCTGAACAAGCTGCAAACGCTGATCGTGATCGGCAATGGCATGGTCGGCCATCACTGCGTCGAGCAACTGATCGAACGCGGTGCCCTCAATCACTACCACGTGCATGTGTTCAGCGAAGAGCCGATGCGTGCCTACGACCGCGTGCACCTGTCCGAGTACTTCTCCGGGCGTGATGCCGAGTCCCTGGCCCTGGGCGAAGCGTCGTTGTACCAGACCGCCGGCGTCACGTTGCACCTGGGCGTACCCGTGCTGGAAATCGACCGCCAGGCGCGCCAGGTCGTCACTGCCCGGGAGCGCATCAGCTACGACAAACTGGTGCTCGCCACCGGTTCCTACCCGTTCGTGCCGCCGATCCAGGGCGCCGAGGGTGACTCTTGCCTGGTCTACCGCACCCTGGAAGACCTGGATGCGATCCGCGCCGCTGCCAGTAATGCCCGCCGTGGCGTGGTGGTCGGTGGCGGCCTGCTGGGCCTGGAAGCGGCCAACGCGCTCAAGACCCTGGGCCTGGAAGCCCATGTGGTGGAATTCGCGCCACGGCTGATGCCGGTGCAGTTGGATACGCAGGGCGGCTTGGCCCTCAAGGCGCGCATTGAAAGCCTGGGCGTCGGCGTGCACCTGTCCAAGGGCACTCAGTCCATCAGCGCCGGCGAGCAGTACCGTTATCGGATGAATTTCGGCGACGACGATTTCCTGGAAACTGACCTCATCGTCTTTTCCGCCGGTATCCGCGCCCAGGATGCCCTGGCACGCCAGAGCGACCTGCAGATCGGCCCGCGCGGCGGCGTGGTGATCGACGATCATTGCCAGAGCAGCGATCCGGACATCTACGCCATCGGCGAATGCGCGGCCTGGAACGGCAGCATTTTCGGCCTGGTCGCCCCGGGCTACCAGATGGCCCGTAGCGTCGCCGCCCGGCTGTGCGGCGAAAGCGCTGAAGCCTTCACCGGCGCAGACATGTCCACCAAGCTCAAGTTGCTGGGCGTGGACGTCGGCTCCATCGGCGATGCCCATGGCAACACTCCAGGTTCGCGCAGCTTCCAGTTCATCGACGAAACCAGCGCCAGCTACCGGCGGCTGGTGGTGGACGCCGCCGGCAAGCGGGTGATCGGCGCGGTGCTGGTGGGGGACAACAGCTACTACGACACCTTGCTGCAATACATGCAGAACGGCATCGCCTTGCCCAAGGATGCCGCCAGCCTGATCCTGCCATCGTCCGAAGGCGCCCCGACCCTGGGCCCGGCGGCGTTGCCGGAAACCGCCACGATTTGCTCGTGCCACAATGTGACCAAGGGCTCGATCTGCTCGGCCATCGACGGCGGCTGTACCGATCTCGGCCAGCTCAAATGCGACACCAAGGCCGGTACCGGTTGCGGTGGTTGCGCGGCCCTGGTCAAGCAAGTGTTCGAGCACGAATTGATTGCCCGCGGCGTCAGCGTCGACAAGAGCCTGTGCGAACATTTCGCCTACACCCGCCAGGAGTTGTATGCGCTGGTACGGGTTGAAGGCATCATCAGTTTCGAAGAACTGCTGGCCAAGCACGGTCGAGGTCACACCGGCTGCGACCTGTGCAAGCCGGCGGTGGGCTCGATCCTGGCGTCGTGCTGGAACCAGCCGATCATGGACCCATCCCTGGTGGCGCTGCAGGACACCAACGACACCTTCATGGCGAACATGCAGAAAAACGGCACCTACTCGGTGGTGCCGCGCATCGCCGGTGGGGAAATCACCGCCGACAAACTCATCGCCATTGGCGTGGTCGCCAAGAAATACGACCTCTACACCAAGATCACCGGCGGCCAGCGCATCGACCTGTTCGGCGCCCAGTTGCACCAGTTGCCGGACATCTGGGCCGAGCTGATCGAAGCCGGTTTCGAAACCGGCCATGCCTACGGCAAATCCACCCGTACGGTGAAATCCTGCGTGGGCAGCACCTGGTGCCGCTACGGCGTGCAGGACAGCGTGCAGATGGCCCTGACCATCGAAGATCGCTACAAAGGCCTGCGCTCGCCACACAAGCTCAAGTTCGCGGTGTCCGGTTGCACCCGCGAGTGCGCCGAGGCCCAGAGCAAGGACGTCGGCGTGATCGCCACCGAGAAGGGCTGGAACCTCTACGTGGCCGGCAACGGCGGCATGCGTCCCCGTCACGCCGAGCTGTTCGCCACCGACCTGGATGACGCCACGCTGATCCGCTACATCGACCGTTTCCTGATGTTCTACATCCGCACCGCCGACAAACTGCAACGGACCTCGGTCTGGCGCGAAAGCCTGGAAGGTGGCCTGGACTACCTCAAGGACGTGATCATCCATGACAGCCTGGGCCTGGGCGCCGAGCTTGAAGCCCAGATGCAGCTGGTGGTCGACCGCTACGAATGCGAATGGGCCAACGCCTTGAAGGACCCGGAGAAGCTCAAGCGTTTCCGCACTTTCGTCAACGACAAGCGCGGCGATCCGGACGTTCACTTCGTCCGCGAGCGCGGCCAGCGTCGGCCGGTTCACGCCCATGAACTCCACCTGATTCCCGTTACCGAGGAGGTGCTCTGATGAGCCAGTCAAACGTCGTTCGCATTCCCGCCCGCGATGTCGCCCAGGAACCCTTGCAGTGGCGCGCCCTGTGCAGCCGCGCCGACCTGGTGCCCAACTCCGGCGTGGTCGCCTGGCACGACGGCAGCCAAGTGGCGTTGCTCTATCTGCCGGAACATGAGGACAAGCCGCTGTACGCCATCGACAACCGCGACCCCAAGTCCGGTGCGAACGTCATCGGCCGCGGTTTGCTGGGCAGCATCAAGGGTGACCTGGTGATTGCCTCGCCGATGTACAAGCAGCATTTCCGCCTGGAAGACGGCCATTGCCTGGAGTACCCGGAACAAAGCCTGCGGGTGTGGCCGGTGCGCTTGAATGGCGATGTGGTGGAGATTGGCGAGGACTGATCCCTGAGTTGAAAGCTGAATGAAAACCTGTGGGAGCGAGCTTGCTCGCGATGGTGGTGCATCAGTCGACAAGCCTGCTGCTGATCCAACGCTATCGCGAGCAAGCTCGCTCCCACAGGGGATGTTTTAACTGACAGCATGATGTTCGAGCATGCCTTTGGCTGAATGTGGGGATGAACAATGAAAACCGCTGCCCAACTGGTGAGACTCAAGAGTGTGCAGAACCAGCAGGTCCACAGCATCGCGCCGGAGCAGACGGTGCTCGAAGCGCTGCAGGTCATGGCCGAAAAAAACGTCGGTGCACTGCCGGTGATCGAGGACGGTCAGGTGGTGGGCGTGTTCAGCGAGCGGGACTACGCGCGCAAGATGGTGCTCAAGGGGCGGTCGTCGGTGGGTACGACGGTGCGCACCATCATGAGCGCCCCGGTGGTCACCGCCGACAGCCAGCAGAGCATCGACCGCTGCATGGAAGTCATGACCGACAGCCACTTGCGGCACTTGCCGGTGCTGGATAACGGGCAGTTGATCGGCCTGCTGTCCATTGGTGACCTGGTGAAAGAGGCGATTGTCGAGCAGGCCGACCTGATCCGGCAGTTGGAACACTACATTCGCGGGCACTGAGCCCACAGGGAATTTATCTGTGGGGGCAGTCTGCTCCCACAGTTCAGCCCAGCATCAGCAACTGCCGGATCAGATTCGGCGTGCTGCCGGTCCAGCGCTTGAACGAGCGACGGAAGTTCGCCGTATCGTTGAAGCGCAAGTACTGCGCCACTTCCTCGTTGCTGAACCCCTTGACCTGATACAGATACAAAGCCACGTGGGTGTGCACCCGGTCGACCTGTTGCTGGAACCCGGTGTGGTGCTTGTGCAACTTGCGCTTGAGGGTAGCCGGGCTCATGGCGAAGGCCTGGGCGGTTTGTTCCAGGCTTGGCGTCTGCTGCACATGGGCGTGCAGGTAGTCGTAGAGGCAATCGAGGAAGCTTGACGCGAACCCCAGTTGGTCGAGCTGGTCCTGGGCCTCAATTCGTGCCACCTGGCCGGCGGTGGCCGACACGTTGGGCCAGGGCTGGGCGAGGCAGTGGCGGGGCAGGCGCATCAGGTCCAGGGGACGGTCGAATTGCGTGTGTTCGCCCAGGTGCACCCAATACTGCTCGACGTAACGCGGCTCGCTGTGGCGAAAACTGCACTGCCAGGGCAGGCGTTCACTGCTGAGCCAGGCGCTCATCGCCACCATCGAGGTCATGCTCGCCTCCAGCACGAAGCGCCATTGTTCCCCGGCGCCGCAGCTGTCCAGCCAATGGACATAGGCGTAGTGCTCGTCCAGCAACAGGCGCGGGGCTGCCAACGGGCTGAGCAGCGCCTGTTGGTCGATCAGGCTTTGCAGGGCCTGATGCAGATTCTGCGCGTGGCGCAAGGCGTGGCTCGCGGGTCCGTAGTGGCCGGGCAATAGCCGTTGGCCAAACAGGAAACTGCTGTCGCTGGCATCCAGCAGGCGCCGGCTGTTGTCGATCAGGCCGAGGAATTGCTGCGGGCTGATGCGGCTCTGTCCGGCGAGGATATCGTCATGGAACAGTCCGGTGCCGCGCAGGAGGCGATGGCTGTCGATGTCCCGGGACAGCGCCAGGTCGATCAGCGCGGCAGGCTGATAGTGCCCCGGAATGAAGCGGCTGTCGGTTTCGTACCAGCAGGTCTTGAGCGTCATGCGCTTTTCGCCAGCGTGGTCCGGGATTGGGCCAGTGCCAGGTTCAGGCGCTTGAGCAAAACGTCGGGGGCTTCGTCGAACGCCATCAGCACTGCCGTGCTGGCGGCCAGTTGCAAGCGCTCGCTATGTTGCCGGGTCTTGTGGGCCAGGCTGCGCACCGCGATTTCCAGCTCCAGGGCCAGGCGCCGGGCCTGGCTCTCGCCAGTGTCGGGCAGCAGCACCACGAAGCGATCGCCGGCCAGGCGACACAGCAGATCCTGGCGACGCAGGTTCAAGACCAGCAACTGACTGATCGCCTGCAACACCGCATCGCCTTCGCCGTGGCCGAAGCGTTGGTTGATGGCGGTGAAGTTGTCCAGGTCCAGGGCCAGCAACGACAAAGGCTGCTGGCGCCGCCGGCTGTCTTCCAGGCTGGCGGACAGTTCGTGCTTGAGAAAGTCGGCGCCCCCCAACGGCGTGAGCTTGTCGAACAGGCGGTGCTCGCGGAACAATCGCTCGCGTTTCTCCATTTGCCCGTTGATCGCCAGCTGTTCGCGGTGCCAGTGATAGATGCCGAGGGTCAGCAGGATCATGCCCACCGGCATGGGGCCGGATTCGAGCCAGTGATCCCAGGTGATGCTATCGGGCAAGCGGATGAATTCGTCGAGGCTGTCGATCCACCAGGAAAAGAAGATGCAGCCCAGGCCCAGGATCAGGTAGTTGGTCACCCGCCCGGCCGGGCGGCTTTTCAATACCAGCCCCAGCCAGACCAGCGCCAGCAGCGCCGAGCCGCCTTCGCCGAGAATATCCAGCCAGACCCATTCGGCAATGGGTTTGAGCTCGCCGCTGGCCAAATGCAGGATCAGCCCGAGGTTGGCCGCCAGCAGAAGCAGGGCGAGTTTGAAGCGGTGCGGGCGAAGCACGGAGAACATGGCCGAAGTCCTTTGCCAGAAGCGGAATGCGGCCCAGCACAGCAGATGGATGTGACAGTGCGGTGACGGCGGGTAACGGAGTGGGGGAGGTCGAATCAGCTCATCGGTCATCCGGTTTTTTCACTGTATGGGACAGCACCTCTCCCATTGTGGCGAGGGGATTTATCCCCGCTGGGCTGCGCAGCAGCCCTGTAGAGCTGATTGCACGGCGTGACAGGTATGCCGCATGGGGGCGCTTCGCACCCCAGCGGGGATAAATCCCCTCGCCACAAAATTAATTGTCTTCAGATTCATTGAGCCGCAGGGAAGAGGTCATTTCAGCTCACTTCGGTCGACCAACCTGTCTAAATCGCCGATATCGTCCTTTGGCTGGCACCGCTGTCACAGAACCGTCATTCCCCACCCCTAGCGTGCCCTCCCAGTTGCCGGGCCACTGCCTGGCGGATTTCCGGATTCCTGGGGAGGATCACCATGTACCACCGCACAAGCACCGCCGGGCTCGTCGGTTTCACCTTCACCGCGTTGGCGATGGCCATTGCCAGCGAACGACTGAGTGCCGCCGAGCAAGCGGCCGGCGCCACGGAACACGTTGAAGTGGTCGGCCAGGCGGCGAGTATCGACCAGGCCCTCAAGGAGCAGCGTAGCGCCGACAGCATCAAGAGCGTGGTGCATGCCGACGGCGTGGCGCAGTTGCCGGATGAAAACGTCGCCGAAGCGGTGCAGCGCCTGCCCGGTGTCAGCGTCGAGCGCGACCAGGGCGAAGGCCGGTTTGTCAGCGTGCGTGGCCTGGGGCCGGACCTCAACAGCGTGACCATCAACGGCACCCTGGTGCCGGCTCCGCAAAGCGAGCGTCGCGCCGTTGCCCTGGATGTGTTGCCCTCGGAACTGGTGCAGTCGTTGTCGGTGATCAAGACCCTGACGCCGGACATGGACGCCAACTCCCTGGGCGGCACGGTGGATGTGAAAAGCCTCTCGGCCTTCGACCACAAGGGGCTGTTCTACACCGGCAGCAGCGAAGCCAGCTATGACAAGAACACCAGCCAGACCAGCCCGAAATTCTCCGGCGCCATCAGCGACCGTTTCAGCCTTGGCGATGGTATCGACAACTTCGGCGTGGCCGCGGCGCTGAGCTGGCAGAAACGCGACTTCGGTTCGGACAACGTCGAAACCGGCGGTGCCTGGGATTTCGCACAAGGTTCACGCCTCGAAGAGTTCGAACAGCGCGACTACGACATCCGCCGCGAGCGGGCCGGTGGCGGCTTGAATTTCGACTATAAGCCCGACGACTTCAGCAGCTATTACCTGCGCACGCTGTACAGCCGCTACAAGGACAGCGAAACCCGCAACGCCGCCAGCATCGCCTTTGAAGACCCGCAAGCCGCCGGGCAACTGGGGGACGCCGAGGGCGAGCGCAAACTCAAGCAACGTGAAGAAACCCAGGAAATCCAATCCTACGTACTGGGTGGCGAGCGCCTGTTCGGTCTCTGGACCCTGAGTGGCCAGGGCGGCTACAGCCAATCCAGCGAAGACAGTCCCGGCCATATTGCCGGGGCTACCTTCGAAGGCATCGACGGCTTCAATGGTGGTTTCTACGACAACGATAAGCCGCGGCCGATCATCGACTCGGGGTTCTACGATCCGGCCAACTTCAGCCTCGACAAGGTGGACTGGGAAGCGCAGAAGACCACCGACACCGAGAAGAACCTGCGCCTGGACCTGGCCCGGGACTATGATTTCAGCGGCTATGCGTCCCAGGTCAAGTTCGGTGGCAAAGTCAGCCGGCGGGACAAGGACAACGACCTGGACGCCTGGGTCTACGAAGATTTCGACGACCTGGGGTTCACCGACGAGCAACTGAACCTCGGGCAGTTCCAGAAAGGCAGCGTGGACTACCGTCTCGGTCGCTTCGGCCCGGGCATCAGCGCCGATGCCATCAAGCAGTTGCTGGGCGGCCTGAACCGCGACGAGTTTTTCGACGAGCAAGAGTCGCGAGTCAACGACTTCAAGATGAGCGAGGACATCAATGCCGCGTACCTGATGAACACCGTCGACATCGATGACTGGCGCTTCATCGCGGGCATGCGCTACGAAGGTACCGAATTCGAAGCCAAGGGCAGCGGCGCCACTGACGGGGTCTTCACCGATACCGAGAC
The DNA here is from genome assembly GCF_900101575.1 of Pseudomonas sp. NFACC37-1. Classification (NCBI taxonomy): domain Bacteria; kingdom Pseudomonadati; phylum Pseudomonadota; class Gammaproteobacteria; order Pseudomonadales; family Pseudomonadaceae; genus Pseudomonas; species Pseudomonas sp. NFACC37-1. The sequence continues at coordinate 111,342 of NZ_FMUZ01000001.1, forward strand.
CCGTCGCGAGTATCATCACTGGTTGCCGGGCCTGCACGCGCGCTACCAATTGGACAAGAACACCCAGGTGCGTGCGGCCTGGACCAAGTCGGTGGTGCGTCCAACCTTCGGGCAATTGGCGCCAGGTTTTGTCATCGACGATGACGAAGCCACTTTCGGCAACCCGGAGCTCAAGCCGCTGGAATCGAGCAACCTGGACCTGGGTATCGAGCATTTCATGGGCCACGCCGGCACGGTCTCGGCCTTCGTGTTCTACAAGGACATCAAGCATTTCGTCTACAACACCGACCTGGCCGGTACGGGCGCCTGGACCGATTTTTCAGAAGCCCACAGCTACGCCAACGGCGACAGCGCCAAGCTGTACGGCCTGGAATTGGCCTACTCGCAAAAATTCGACTGGCTGCCGGCCCCCTGGAACGGGCTGCTGCTGGGGGCCAACACCACCTTCAGCCGTTCGGACGCCGAGATCGAAGGTTTCGACCAGGCCAGCGGTACCCAGCGCAAGCGCAGCATCGACCTGCCGAACCAGTCGGACACGGTCGGCAACCTGATGCTGGGTTGGGAAAATGACAAGCTGAGCCTGCGGCTGTCGGCCAACTACAAGTCAGCGTACCTGTTCGAGCTGGCGTCCATCGGCGACCGCGACCATGACCTGCACGTAGACGCCCAGACGTTCGTCGATTTCAGCGCGCGTTACTCGCTGACCAAGAACCTGCAAGTCAGCCTCGAGGCCCAGAACCTCACCGACGAGTCGTATTTCGTCTACACCGGCCACCGCTCCTATAACGGCCAGTACGAAGAGTACGGCCCGACGTACAAGCTGGGGCTGACCTTTACCCATTTCTGATTCGCGAACCTGATCACTTGTGGCAAGAGGATTTGGCTGTGGGAGCAAGCTTTGCTCCCACAGATGAATTCCCTGGCAATAGAAGTGAGCAACAAGCCCGTTTGAGTCTGACTGAACGACAAGGATTTTCCCGTTGAACAAGCTGTTTTCCTTACCCAAGCGCTGCCTACTGGCGATGGCGCTCAGCCTGGCATCAGCCGCCGCCCTGGCAGCTGCTTCAGTGCCCAAGCTAAAGCTGCAACCCTGGCCTCAAGCCGAACAACGGTCGATCAACGCCCTGGCATTCCTGCCTGGTCCTTCGACGACCGAGCGACTGGCCAGTGCCCGCGAGGGACTGTTCTTGCTCGATGCCCAGGGTCGCGAACTGACGCGCCTGAAGGGCACCTTCGAAGGTGTCGATAGCCGGGCCCAGGGCGCGAACGTGCTGGTCGCCAGCCTCGACAGCGAGCGCCAGCAAGCCATGGTCGTCAGCCTCGACCCACAAAGCCGCCAGTGGGGCGCGCCACTGTACCTGCCCACGCGGGACTTCCCGGTAAACGGCCTGTGCCTGTACCGCGACGAGGCGAGCAACCTGTTTGTGTTCCTGGTGGGGGAAGAGGGCAAGGGCGAGCAATGGCTGGTGAGCGCCGGCGAGCGGTTGGGTGCGACCGCCCAACGGGTGCGTGGCTTACCACTGCCGCCGGACGCCAAGACCTGCCAAGTGCAGGACACCAGCCAGCAATTGTTCGTCAACGAAGAGCGGATAGGCTGGTGGGCCTACCCGGCATCCTCCGAGGCTGAGACCGTGCGGGCGCCCGTGGCGATGCGTGCGCCGTTCGGCGACATCCAGCAGGCGGCCGGCGCCTTGGCGGTATTGCCCGGTGGCGTATTGGGCCTCGATCCAGAGGCTGTGCAGTTGCATCTGTATCAACAGGACGGCAAAGGCTGGACACCCCGCGCCACGCTGTCGCTGCCGGGCCTGAAGGAGCCGGAAAGCCTGGCGGCGCGCCGGACGAAAACCGGTATCGAGGTGCTGCTGCGCGACAATGATGACGGACGCCTGTATCAGGGTGAACTCAACTGGCAACCCACGCCCATGCCCTTGCCGCCGGTGCTGCCCACGGTAGTTGCCATCGCCCAGAGCGAGCCGGTGGCCCGCCAGGGCGATGCCGCGGATGACCCGGCGATCTGGGTGCACCCGACCACACCGGGCTTGAGCCGGGTGTTGGGCACCAACAAAAAGCAAGGCCTGCTGGCCTATGACCTGCAAGGAAAGTTGCTGCAGGAACTGCCGGTCGGGCGCCTGAACAACGTCGATGTGCGGGCGAACTTCAAGCTGGGCACGCAAACCGTCGATCTGGCGGTGGCCAGCAACCGCGATCGCAACAGCTTGAGCCTGTTCAGCATCGACCGTGCCAGTGGCGAGTTGCGCGAAGCGGGGGAGATTGCGACGTCATTGAAGGATATCTACGGCATCTGCCTGTTCCAGCCCGCCGAAGGTGAGCTGTACGCCTTCGCCAACGGCAAGGACGGGGGCTTTGTGCAATACCGCCTTAGCGCACCCGACGGCGTGGTGCACGGTCAATTGGTGCGCCAGTTCAGCGTCGACAGCCAGCCCGAAGGCTGCGTGGCCGATGAGCAGCGCCAGCGCTTGTTTCTCGGTGAGGAGGACGTGGGTGTCTGGGCGATGGATGCCCGGGCCGACCAGCCGGCGACCTTGAGCAGTGTGATCAAGGTTGGCCCGTCGTTGCACGCTGACGTCGAGGGCATGGCCTTGTACCAGGCCAAGGGTCGCGACTACCTGGTGATCTCCAGCCAAGGCAACGACAGCTACCTGGTGCTCGATGCAGAGCCTCCGTTCGCCGTGCGGGGTGCGTTCCGGGTCGGCCTGAATGCGGCTGCGGGCATTGATGGCGCGTCGGAGACCGACGGCCTGGAAGTGACCTCGGTGAACCTCGGCGGGCCCTGGAACCAGGGCATGTTGGTGGTCCAGGACGGCCGCAAGCGCATGCCCGAACAGACCCAGAACTTCAAGTTCGTGCCCTGGGCCGACGTGGCGAAAGCCCTGCGTCTGCCTTGAGCGGCACTGTCATCAACCGGTCACGAACATTTCATCGAATAGCCGCCAGACAGGAGTTCTACCCATGCAAGCCACTTTGGAACACATGACAATCTGGGGCCTGATCAGTGACGCAAGTCTGCTGGTCAAGGCGGTCATGCTCACCTTGCTGCTGGCCTCGCTATTGAGCTGGTACCTGATCATCCAGCGCAGTGCCGTGCTGCAACGCAACGAGCGTCAGCTCAACGCTTTCATGCAACGTTTTCGCAGCACCCAGGACCTGTTGCCCCTGTACCGGGAACACGCACAGATACGTGAGGACGAGGGCGGCGTCACGCCGATTTTCCAGGCAGGCTTGCTGGCCTTCACTCAGCTCAACCAGCCTGCCTGTACGCCTGAGGTGGTACTCGAAGGCGTCGAGCGTTCGCTGCAGGTGGCGATCAGCGAACAGGAAGTGCACTTGGAGAAAGGTTTGCAGTTTCTCGCGACCGTCGGTTCGGTCAGCCCTTACATCGGCTTGTTCGGCACGGTCTGGGGGATCATGAATGCGTTCCTCGGCCTGTCCCAGGTGCAACAGGCCAGCCTTTCCACCGTGGCACCGGGCATTGCGGAAGCGCTGATCGCCACGGCCATCGGCTTGTTCGCGGCGATCCCGGCGGTGATTGCCTACAACCGTTTTGCCGCCCGCGGCCAGACCCTGCTGACCCGTTACTACGGGTTTGGCAACGAACTGCAGGCACGTCTGCACCGCAAGCTGCACGGCGCCCCGGTGAACCTGGCCTCGGCCGCTTGAAAGGAGAGGCAAGATGCTCGTCAAGCCACAACGCAAGCACGGTCCCAAGGCCGAGATGAACGTGGTGCCGTACATCGACGTGATGTTGGTGCTGCTGGTGATTTTCATGGTCACCGCGCCGATGCTGACCCAGGGCGTGAAGATCGAATTGCCCAAGGTCGCGAGCCAAGCGCTGGCCACCGACAGTCGCCAGCAAATCCTCACCCTGTCGGTAAAGGCCGAAGGCGGTTACTACTGGAACCTGGGCGGTGAGCTGGACACCCGCCACCAGACCGACAGCGCCGTGGACCTGGAGCAGATGCGCGCCAAGGTGGCGCAGGTGGTGGCCGAGCGCAGCGATACCCAGGTGTACATCCGTGCCGATGATCATGCCGATTACGGCCGGGTCGTCGCGGCCATGGCCGCCTTGCAGCAGGGCGGCGTGAGTAACCTGGGGCTGGTGACCGAGGCGCCGCAATGACGGCGATGATCATGCACAGTCCCGCCTTGAGCGTAACCGCGTTGAGCCGCCACGGTTTTTGGAGAAACGGCCTGGCGGCGGGACTGGCCGTGGCTCTGCACGCCGCAATAGCTGCGCTGTTGGTGTTGGGGTGGAACGTGGAGAAGCCCGTCGCCGAGACGCCGCGGGTGCTACGTACGCAACTGGTGATGTTGCCGGCCGCACCGGTGGCCGAAGCGCCTGCACCGGCGGCTGTCATCCCTGTTGCACCCCCCGTGGTCGAACCCGCGCCGCCACCCACGCAAGCGCCACTTCCTGTCCCCACCAAGCCGCTCGTCGACCCGCGGGTCCAGGCGCAGAAGCTGGAACAGGCGGCGCTGACCCGCAAACGGGTCGAGGAACAGAAACGCGAGCAGCAGGCCCAACAGCAGCAGCGCGAACGGCTGGAAAGTGAGCGGCGCAGGCAAGACGCCGAGCAGCAGGCCGCCGAACAACAGCGCCTGGTCCGGCAGGCCCAAGCACTCGCCGAACAACGCCAGGCCGAGCAGGCGCGCCAGGCCATCGCCGACAGCCGCAGCTATCAGCCCCTGAGCAAGCAAGCCCCGGATTATCCGCAACGTGCCCTGGACAAGGGCTTGGAAGGCGATTGCACCGTGGAGTACAGCGTGACGCCGGAGGGCCGGATCGACAGTCCCAAGGTACTCGACGGCTGCCATCCGTTGTTCATCCGCCCGTCCCTGGCGGCGGCCCAGACCTTCCGTTATCAGCCGCGAATCATCGATGGCAAGGCGGTGACGGTGCCGGCGGTGCGCAATACCTTTCATTACCGGATCAAATGAAGACAGGCCTGGCAGAAAATACCTGTGGGAGCGAGCTTGCTCGCTCCCACAGGGGGTTGTGTGCGGCCACATTATTATGGCGCCGTCAGGCCTTTACTTGCGGTAATGACTCGGCGCCACGCCCACTTCGCGACGGAATACCTGGGAGAAGTGACTGGCGCTGCCATAGCCGACCTCCAGGCCGATATCGATGATGCTGCGCTCGGTTTCGATCAGCAGTTGCCGGGCCCGGGCCATTCTCAGTTGGATGAAGTACTGCGAGGGCGAACGCCCGGTGGCGCGCTTGAACAGGCGGCTGAAATGGTATTCGCTCAGGCCGATGGTCCGGGCCAGGTCACCGAGGTTGAAGGGGTCGGCCAGGTGTTGCTCCATTAACAGGATCACCCGCTTGAGCTTGAAGGCGGGCAGGGCGTTGCGGCCGGACATGTCCTCGGCCCCGGCATCCACATAATGCCGCGCCAGGTGCACCGCCACGCATTGCGCCACGCCCTGGACCAGCAAGGCACTGGTTTCACCGCGTCGGGTCAGCTCCAACCGGATCTGTTCCAGCAAGGCCGAGAGCACTTCATCCCGCCCACCTGAGACTTCCCGCAGTTGGATCGCGCCGCCGCCAGCTTCGGCGATGGCGCGCTCCAGCAACGCCAGGCCCAAATACACATGCATGACCACGAACGGCTCAGGGCTGGTCACTTGCCAGCGCATTTCATAAGGCACAGGGGAGGTGGTCAGGAAAAAATCCCCGCGACAAACCGTATTCGCTTCCCACGGCTCGTGGGCGGTGCGCTCCTCGACAATGGCTTGCCCGGACAACACCCAGACGAGCAACGGCTCGGCCACCGCTGGCACGACGATGTGGGCTTCGCAACGCTCACGGACAAAGACCTCCACCAGGATATCCTTGCTCGATACGCCGTCGGAGGTGGCCAGGCGTTCGCCGCGAATGTGCCCTTGCAGGCCGTTTGCCGATGTTCGTTCGGTGACTTCCATGCTTCGATGGCCTCGATGAAACGGCCGCCAGACTAGACCGGGTCGGCGGCGGGACGGTGCTGGCGCAACAGTTCGATCTGCTGGGACGGGATCAACTCGCGCAATGCTTTATAGAGCGCCCGGGTTTCCAGCAGGTTCCAGATGCGCAGCATGGTTTCCAGGGCATCCAGGGGTTTGCTGATGAAGTCCCGGGCGCCGAGTGCCAGGGCCCGCAGGCGGGTGTCACGGGTCGCGTCGGCGGTCAGGACCAGGATCGGCAAGTAGTCGTTGGCCGGGATGCGCCGGTTCAGTTGTTCCAGCACGGCAAAACCGTCGAATGCCGGCATGTGCAGGTCGAGGATGACCAGGTCCGGCTCGAAGCTGTTGAACAGGTCGAGCGTACGCAAGGGCTCGGTGCTGCTCAGTACATTGTGCAGTCCTTCACGTGCCAGCAGTTGTTCCATCAGGTCCAGGTTGGGGCGCTGATCGTCGACGATCAGAATGCGCAAGTCGCGATTCATGCGGGCTCCGGTAGATAGTGCTCGAGGTGGCCGAGAAAGGCCTGGATATGGATAGGTTTGGTCAGGATCGCCGTGGCCCCGGCGTCGCGCAGGGCACGATGGGTCAGTTCGCTGGCATCGGCGGTGATCATCAGTACCGGCGTGGCCGCGGTGGCCGGGGATTGGCGCAGGCGCCGCAAGACTTCCAGGCCTTCCAGGTCCGGCAGGGTGACGTCCAGCAGGATCAGTTGCGGTGAGTGCTGACGGGCGAGGTCCAGGCCCATCTGGCCTTGCATGCTGGATAACAGCTGGATGCCGGGACGGCGCTGCATCAGGGTCTCGATCAGCGCGAGGCTCGACAGGTTGTCTTCAATGCAGAGGATTTTGCCGTGGTAATCCACGGGGGCGCGCGTTACGGCCAGGGCGGCGATGGGCGGCAAGTGCGTGCCGATCACCTGGGTGGCGGGCAGTTGCAGGGTAAAACAGCAGCCGTGCCCGGGCTCACTGTGGACCTGCAGGTTGCCCTGCATCATCTCCAGCAGGTTCTTGCTCAAGGACAAGCCAAGGCCAGTGCCTTCGACCTGCGGATCGGCGCCCAGGCGTTCGAAGGGCTTGAACAGCTGGCCCAGTTGTTCAGGGGCGATGCCATGGCCGGTATCGTGGACGGCGATGCTCACCTTCTGGGCCTGGACGCTCACTTCGATGCGCACCTCGCCGCCGGGTCGGTTGTACTTGATGGCGTTGGACAACAGGTTGAGCAATACCTGCACCAGGCGTTGGCGGTCGGCAAGCACACCGCTGTCGTCGGGCAGTGCAGGCAGGTCGATCAAGTGGATCCCGGCGTCGGCGGCCATGGGTGAAACCAGCGTCAAGGCTTCGTGCAGCGCCGTCGCCAGGGGGATCGGCTCGATGTTCAGGGGCAGGCGCCCGGCCTCGATCCGGGCGATGTCCAACACCTCGTTGATCAACGCCAGCAAGTGCTGGCCGGCCCGCAGGATGTGGCTGACCTGGGGGCGCTGGCCGGCGGTGGAGTCCATGTCCAGCAGTTGAGCGAAACCCAGGATGGCGTTCAGTGGCGTGCGCAGTTCGTGGCTCATGCGCGAAAGGAATTCGCTCTTGGCCCGGCTGGCGCTTTCCGCTTCTTCGCGGGCGGTGCGCAGGGCGATTTCGGCGGCGCGCCGGTCGGTGATGTCGCGGGTGATCTTGGAGAAACCGCGCAAGGCGCCCGTGCCATCGTACTGGGCGGTGATGACCACGCTGGCCCAGAAACGGCTGCCGTCCTTGCGGCAACGCCAGCCTTCCTCCATGTAATGGCCGTCGCGGGTGGCTTCGCGCAGGGCCATGTCCGGGTGCGCCGGGCATTCTTCGGGCAAGTAGAACAGGGAGAAGTGCTGGCCAAGGATTTCCTGCTCGGTGTAGCCCTTGATCCGCTGCGCGCCGACATTCCAGGTAGTGACGTAGCCCTGGGCATCCAGCGCGAAGATCCCGTAGTCCTTCACCCCATCGATGATCAGCCGCAAGCGCTCCTCGTTATCGCGCAGGGCCCGCTCGCGTTCTGCGAGTAACTGCCCGGCCTCCACCAGCCGCGTGCCGAGCTGGCCGATTTCGTCCTGCTCTGGCGGTTGCGGCAACAATGGTTGGCCCAAGGCCAGGCGTTGGGCGTTGCCTTGCACCTGCTGGACCCGGGCGACGATGCCCTTGGATAGGAACAGCACCGCGACAATGGCCCCCAGCAAGCCGCACACCGCGGCCAGCAATGTGGCGAACAGCAGGCGCATGCGCGTGGCCGAGGCGGCGGCGCTGCGCTCGGCGAGCAGGCCATCCTCGCGTACGCGCATCGCGCTGATCTGCTCGCGCAACACGTCCAGCACCTGCTTGTTTTCGATCAGGATCGCGGTGATGGCCTCGGGGTCGTCACGCTTGCCGTTGCGCAAGGCGAGCAAACCGTCGAGTTTGTCGGCGATCAGCGGGGTGATGGTCTTGAGGTGCTCGCGCATCCTGGCATCGCGAATGTTGTGGTCCAGGCGCTGCAACGCCGCATGGATCAGCGGCGTGGCTTGTTCGTAGCTGGGCAGGAAATCTTCGCGCCGGGTCAGCAGGTAACCGCGCACGCTGGCCGCCGCCTCGGCCAGCAAGGTATGGACCGTCTGGATATCACCCTGGACGAGCAGTACCCGGCGCACGTCCTCCTCGGCCCGTGCGGTCTGCCGTTCGGTGATATAGATCAGCACCAGCGACAGCAGCAGGACCACCAGGGGCAGGGAAATCACCACCAGGGCCTTGCCCCGCAAGGGCAGGTCGGCCCAGCGGCGGGCGGCGAGAAACCTCATGGCCATTGCCCTGCGGGTTGCGCCACCAGCCCCAGGGCCACGCCGCGCACTGCGGCCTGGGTCCGGTCGGCGGCGCCCAGTTTGCCGATGACGCGCTCGACGTGGGCCTTGGCCGTGCCGGGTGCGATGCCCAGCTTTTCACCGATTTCACGATTGCTGAAGCCGCCGGCCACCAGCCCCAATACCTGGCGCTCACGGGCGGTCAGGGCCTGGACCTGGGGGGCGCCATTGGCACCGCGCTCGGCCATGCGGCGCAGCAGGCGTGCGCTGACTGAACTGTTCAGCGCCTCGTCGCCCTGGGCAACCCGTTTGAGGGCGTCGAGCACCTCATCGCGGCTGGCATCCTTGAGCAGATAGCCGACCGCGCCCGCACCGATGGCGGCTTCGAGGTGGTCGGGGCTGTCATCCATGGTGAAGATCACCACTTTGATCCCGGGCTGGCGCTGCTGCAGGATCCGCGCCGCGCCCAGGCCATTGAGGACGGGCATGCGGATGTCGAGAATCGCGATGTCCGGTTGTAGCCGCTCGCACAGGTCGAGGGCCTCCTGGCCGTCGCGGGCCTGGCCGACGACCTCGAACCCCGGGCTGTCGGCGAGCATGCTGATAAACCCGGCGCGGGTGACTTCGTGGTCATCGGCCAGCAGCAGGCGCAAAGGACGGTTCATGGCTGTACTCCGGCAGACGGTAGCGGCACGCTGGCCAGCAAGCGGGTGCCGCCGCCGGGTTGGCTGCGACAGGCCAGGTGGCCGCCCAGCAGGTTGGCGCGTTCCTGCATGGCGGCCAGCCCGAGGTGGCAACTGCCGTTGGTCTCGATGGGTTGCTCCAAGGCAAAGCCACGGCCATCGTCTTCTACCCGCAGGCTGGCGTGGCCATCTTCCACCGCCAGCCCCAGGCCCACATGACGGGCCTGGGCGTGCTTGAGAATGTTGTTGATACCCTCCTGGGCAATGCGAAACAGGGCGATCTCGGTATTGCCCGGCAGGCGCGCGCTGCTGTGTTCGGTCCAGCTCACGGTCAGGCCCGCGTCACGCAGGCGATCGGCCTCCTTGTCGACGGCTTTGTACAGGCCGAAATCATCCAGTACGTGGGGGCGCAGGCCACCGATCAATTGCCGGCCCTCGCCGACGCAGCCTTGGGCCAGGTCGAGGATGGCCTGCAACTCGCTCGCCAGTGCCGGCGCCAGCGACGGGCAACGACCGGCGAAGCCCTGCAAGCGCTGGTGCAAACCGGCGAGGTTCTGCGCCAGACCGTCGTGCAGGTCGTAGGCCACGCGCTTGCGTTCGTCTTCCTGGGCGCTGAACAAACGGTGGACCAGCTCGGACATGGTCCGCTCGCGGGCCTGTAGCGCTTCGACCAGACGGCTGTTCTCCAGATGCGCCGCCAACAGTGTCGCGAGCAATTGCAGCGACTCGATGTCTTCGTTGTCCGGCGCGCCGAGGGCGACACTGTTGCCCAGCAGCAACGCCCCGAACGTCACGCCATCGGAGGTGCGCAGTGGAATGCGCAGGACCTGGGGCAGGGCGCTGCCGGGGGACTCCAGCCAATTCGGGCCGGGCGTCTGCGGCTGGGCCAGGTTGGCGAGAAAGTCGACCCGTTCCGCGCTCCCGTGGCTGGCGAGGGTGCGCAGCGTGTTGTCCGACGCCCACTCCAGCAACAGGCCGTGGTCCATCGCCATGAAGGCGCACGCCCGTTGCAGCGCACGCTGACGCATGGCCGGCAGGGGCAACTGCGTCAGCTCGTGGCCGGTGCCCAGCAACAGACCCAGGCGCGCGGCACGGCTTTGCGATTGGCGATACTGGCTGCGGATGGCCAGGGCACTGCCGGGGTCATGGGGCGGGCTTTGCATGGGGAGCTCCAGCATGGAAAAAGATCGGACGGTTCGCGGTGACGCCATTAGATCGTGTCACCGGCACCGGGCCTATCTGCCGAATGGCATAGGCGATCGGCACCGGTTGGCCGATGGCGAGAGCCGGGAAGGTCGGCAAAGTGGGCTCATTGAAACCCAAAGGAGCTTTCTGATGAAAATGAAAACCTGTGCCATCGCTGCTTTTTTCCTGCTGAGCGCGCCGTTTGTCCAAGCTGTCGAGGTCACACCTTACGTGTATCGCACAGTGGCCGAGCAGCCCAAGAACGTGAATGATCGGGAAATCGCTGCCCTGTTCGATCGCTGGAACGCCGCGCTGCAAACCGGTAGCGCCACCGCCGTGACCGGCCTCTATGCCCCGGATGCGATTTTGCAACCGACCGTCTCCAACAAGGTGCGCAACACACCGGCGCAGATCCAGGACTACTTCGAGCATTTCCTGGCCGCCAAGCCGGTCGGACAAATCAACTACCGAGAAATCCGTCACCTGGGGCCCGACGCGGCGATGGACAGTGGTGTCTATACCTTCACACTCACCCAGGCCGATGGTTCCAAGCGTGAGGTCCAGGCGCGCTACACCTTCCTTTATGAGCGTCTCGATGGCCAGTGGAAGATCATCAATCACCACTCTTCGGCCATGCCGGAAGTGCCGAAGACCTTGCATGCCAGTCACTGATCGCACTGTGTGCAAAGACCTGACTGTGGGAGCGAGCTTGCTCGCGATGGCGACCACCCAGTGCCGTGGAAGCAAGCTGACCCACCGCTATCGCGAGCAAGCTCGCCCCCACAGAGGGAGGGGGCTTGCATCCCGTTTCTAGACCCACTTTGCATAAACAACTTGGATTCCTGCGCGAACATTAATTAGAATCAGTCTCATTTAAGACCTTGCGCAGGCTTCTGGACATGTGTGATGCAGTTACGCCGACGGAGCAATCCCTTCATGTGTTGTACCGTGACCACGGGAGTTGGCTGGAAGGTTGGTTGCGACGGCGCATGGGCAATGCCTGGGATGCGGCGGACCTGCGTCAGGATACCTTCCTGCGGGTGCTTGCCAGCTCCCAGACCTTGACGGACCTGCAAGAGCCCCGGGCCTATCTGCTGACCGTCGGCAAACGCCTGTTGAGCAATTTCTATACCCGCCGCAATCTGGAACAGGCCTATCTAGACGCTTTGGCGAACCTGCCTGAAGCCTGTGCACCGTCTCCGGAACAGCGTTGGCTGCTGCTGGAAACCCTGCAAGCCCTGGACGAATTGCTGGATGGCCTGCCGCCCTTGGTGCGGCGGGCTTTTTTATGGAGCCAGCTCGAAGGCCTGGGCTATCGCGAGATCGCCGAGCGCCTGCAAGTCTCCGAACGCACCGTGAAGCGCTACATGGCCCAGGCCTATGAGCATTGCCTGTTGGTGGACTTCTGATGCCATCGACGCCATCACCCGAGGCTCGTGAAGCGGCACGGGCGGCTGCCCGGTGGTTGACCCTGATGGAGTTCGACGGGGATGCATTCGACTTGGCGGCCCTGCAACGCTGGCGCGACAGCAGCGCCCATCACGAGGCGGCCTGGCAGAAGGCCCAGCGATTGCGCCAGCGTTTTGCCGGGGTGCCGGCATCCCTGGGCATGGCAACCCTGGACCGTCCGGTACTGGCCCGGCGCGCGGTGCTCAAGCGTGCATTGGGCGTCGCCGCGTTGGTCCCGACCGCCTGGCTGCTGGGACGGGAGCTGCCGCTGGAGGCCTGGCGCGCTGATTTGCACACCGCCACGGGGGAGCGACGGCGCTGGTCGCTGGTCGATGGCAGTGCGCTGCAACTGAACACCGACAGCGCCGTCGACCTGGACCTCAAGGCCCGGCGCCTGGTGCTGCTGCGCGGTGAGATGGCCCTCAAACTCGCCGGGAGCACGCCGCTGTCCGTTCAGTCACCCTATGGGCTCGTCACGATCCATCGTGGCGAAGCTTGCCTGCACTTGGGCGACGGCGACTGCCGGGTGTCGGTGGTCAGCGGTTCAGCGTACCTGCAACCCCTGCGGGGACCCTCGCTGAGTCTGGAAGAGGGCCAGCAGGTCAACGTCCAGGCCTCAGGCGCGGGGCCGGTGCAGGCGTTCGACGTGGCACAGTTGGGTTGGCGTGACGGGGTACTGGTGGCGCAGGACCAGCCGCTGGGGCATTTCCTGCGGGAACTGAGCCGCTATCGCCCCGGCGTGCTGCGCTGGGACGAAACCCTGGAGCCGCTGCGAATCACCGGCAGCTTCCGCCTGGACAACACCGACCGAATCCTCACGCTGCTTGCGGCCAGCCTGCCGCTGGACGTGCACATGCGCACCCGTTACTGGGTCACGCTGACGCTTCGCAAGAATCTGGCCTGAGGACAGTTGATGTCGATCAGCCTCCCGCTGGGTCTGTAGGAGCTGCCGAGCGAAGCGAGGCTGCGATCTTTCTCCAGACACTTGAATCTCAAGCGAAAGATCAAAAGATCGCAGCCTTCGGCAGCTCCTACGGTGCCCACCAGCGTGAATCGAGACTGAGGCCTGTCCCCTTTTTTTGTCTCGCTTGTCATTCAAGGCAACTGAACAAAAACGAGAGCGCTTTCCAATGTCCGCAGTTGTACCTTCGCGTTTGCGCCCGGCCTTTGCCGGCCGGCGTCCGCTGTTGAACCTGAGCCTCATGTTGAGCCTGGGTGCCAGCCCATTTTTCATGTCATCAAGCCTGGCCGAAGAAGCCGCCCGGCGCAGTTATCAGGTGCCGGCCGGCAGCCTCGGCGCGGCGTTGACCCGGTTTGCCGGGTTGGCGGGGGTCAACCTGTCGGTGGATCCGGCCTTGGTGAGCGGGCGCGACAGCGCCGGGCTTTCGGGGGAGTTCGGGGTGGAAGAGGGGTTTGCCCGGCTGTTGCGGGGTTCGGGCCTGCAGTTGCAGCCGGTGGGGGAGCAGGCCTACATCCTGATGCCGGCGCCAGAAGGCGGCAGCTTGCAACTGGCACCCACCTCGATTCTCGGCGCCACGGCGTCGACGGACAGCCCGGTGTACGCCGGCGGCCAGGTGGCACGGCGTGGTTCGCAAGGCCTGCTGGGCTCGCGGGACTTCATGGAAACACCGTTCAGCATGACCACCTATACCAGCCAGACGGTCAAGAACCAGCAGGCGCGCACCCTCGGCGACCTGATCGCCAGCGACCCCTCGGTCCGCACCACCAACCCGGCGGGCGGACGCTTTGAGCAGTTCACCATTCGCGGTTTCAGCCTGTTCAACAGCGATGTCGCCTACAACGGTCTCTACGGCATCCTGCCGACGTACACGATCGACATGGAGATGGCCGAACGCGTCGACATCCTCAAGGGACCGAGCCAGCTCATCAACGGTATCTCGCCGCGGGGCAGCGTGGGGGGCGGGATCAATGTGGTGCCCAAACGCGCCACCGACAAGCCCATCACCTCGCTCACCGGCAGCTATGCCTCCAATAACCAGCTTGGCGGGGCGGTGGATGTCGGGCGACGCTTCGGTGAAGAAGACAAGTTCGGTATTCGTTTCAATGGCGTGAAGCAGGCGGGCGACACCGAATGGGATCACCAGAGCGTGGACCGCGAGATGGCGGTGCTGGGCCTGGACTTTCGCGGCGAACGCCTGCGACTCTCGACGGACATCGGCCACACCGAACGCAACACCGACGCGCCCCAGGAACGCGTGCAGGTCGGTGCCAATGCCCAGATCCCCCACGCCAGCGATGTGCGCGACAACTACGCCCAATCGTGGAGCAAGGCGCGCACCCAGGACACCTTCGGCACAGTGAACGCTGAGTTCGATGTCAGCGATTCGGTGATGCTGTATGGCGGTGTCGGCGCGCGCAAAAGCGACCACGACTTCCTTCGGCACAACGTTTCGGTCACCAACGACGCGGGCGACTTCACCGTCCAGCCCCGTGACTTTACCCGGGAGGAAAATGTCCGGACGGCCACGGCCGGCGTGCGCAACTGGTTCCATACCGGTCCGGTGAGCCATGAGGTCAACCTGGCGGCCAGTTATTTCTACATGGACTTCGAAAATGGCGGCGCCCGTTATGCCAACGGTCGCAGCAACCTGTATGACCCGGTACAGACCCCGACGCCGAGCAACCCGACCCGACAGGACGACAAGGTCTATACCGAGAACCGCTTCAGCGGCGTGGCCTTGTCCGACACTCTGGGGCTGTTCGAGGATCGCTTGCTGCTGACCCTCGGCGCTCGCTGGCAACGGGTGAAGGTTGATGACTGGACGAATAACGTCAAGGGTGACACCGCCTACGACGAGGAAAAGATTTCGCCGTCGGGCGGGATCCTGTTCAAGGCGACTGACAAGCTGTCGCTGTATGCCAACTACATGGAAGGCCTGAGCCAGGGCAAGATCGCGCCATCGACGTCGGTGAACGAGGATGAGATTTTCCCGCCGTTCATCAGCCGCCAGGTCGAAATGGGCGCCAAGTATGACGCTGGCCCGTTCGCTGTCACCGCCGCCGTGTTCCGAATCAAGCAGCCTGCCTATGCGACCGACGCCACGACACGTGTCTTCGGCCCGAACGGCAAGCGCGGAAACACCGGCGTGGAGTTGAGTGTGTTCGGCGAACCGCTGAAGGGAACCCGTTTGCTCGGCGGCGTGATGTTCATCGACAGTGAACTGACTGACACCACCGACAGCACCTTCGATGGCAACCGTGCACCGGCCACGCCGAGGTACAACGTCAACCTCGGCGCCGAATGGGATGTGCCAACGGTCCAGGGCCTGACCCTGACCAGTCGCGGCATCTATTCCAGCTCGCAGTACCTGGACCAGTCCAACACCAAGGAAATCGATGCCTGGACGCGTTTCGACGTGGGGGCTCGCTATGGGTTCAAGGTCGACGAAAAACACATCACCCTGCGGGCCAACATCGAAAACGTGGCCGACAAGCGCTACTGGAGTTCGGCCGGCGCATCGGATGACAGTGAACCGGGCTTGACGCTGTCGACCCCGCGCACCTACCTGCTTTCCGCGACCGTTGATTTCTAGGTCGAAGTGCCGCTCCAGGGAAGGAGCGGTCCAGGTTCAGGTATCGCGAAACAGATCGTGGGCATCCAGCAGTCGCCAGGCGATCTCGGGGCGTTTTTCCAGCCCGCGGCGGATGGCGGCGGGGATCGACTGGCGAATCTTGCGGCACAGGCCGGGCTGTTCCTGGAATTCGATGGCGATGCCGCGCATGGTCCGCACTTCGTTGTAGCCGGGCTCGACGCGCAGGCGGATCCCCAGGTTTTCATACAGGCGCTGTTGCAGGCGCTGGAGTTCGTCGAGGCTCTGGATGTTCTCCAGGCGTTCGAGCAGGCGTTTTTCTTCCTGGCGATTCAGGCACAGGATGCGCAGGTCGCTGCCAGGCGCTTGCAACAAGGCATCACGTCCGCAATCGCAGACGCCGGGCGGGCAGGGGGGACGGATCGGAATCGACGCGGTCATGGGCTCCACAAAGTCTGCTGCACAACGAAACAGCGAGCTTATCGCCGGCCCAGGCAATGTGATGCCTGGCGGCATGTGGGTCAAGCCTGTTGGAGGGGCCGCTGGTCTGGCGCGGCTGCTGTACTGTGCGAGCTTGCTCGCGATAGCGGTGGGTCAGTTTGCACACCCGTTGGATTTGCCGCCGTCATCGCGAGCAAGCTCGCTCCCACATTTGGATTTCAGTGCACACAAACGCTGTGTCCGACCTCAATCCCCTGTGGGAGCGAGCTTGCTCGCGATAACGGTAGATCAGCCGAGAGGGTTACAACCCCAACTCGGACAATCCCGGATGATCATCCGGCCGGCGGCCCAGGGGCCAATGGAACTTGCGCTCGCTTTCCTTGATCGGCATGTCGTTGATGCAAGCGTAGCGGTTGTACATCAGGCCTTGCTCGTCGAACTCCCAGTTTTCGTTGCCGTATGAGCGGAACCAGTTGCCCGAGTCGTCGTGCCATTCGTAGGCGTAGCGCACGGCGATGCGGTTATCGGTGAAGGCCCAGAGTTCCTTGATCAGCCGGTAATCCAATTCCTTGGCCCACTTGCGGGTCAGGAACGCCTTGGCTTCTTCGCGGTTGTGCGCGAATTCGGCGCGGTTACGCCATTGGGTGTCCAGCGTGTAGGCCAGGGATACTTTTTGCGGGTCGCGAGAGTTCCAGCCGTCTTCGGCCAGGCGAACTTTCTCGATCGCCGACTCACGGGTGAACGGCGGCAGTGGCGGACGAACTTCAGAAGAGGCAGACATGGCGAGTCTCCAATAAGTTGATGAATGAAGCAGGGTTCAACGGTCAGGTGTGTAGCAATATCTTCAGCATGTCCTGGGCGTGGTCAGCCGCGCTGTGGTCGCCCATGACCAGCGCCACGGTAATGGCGCCGTCGATCAGAATCAGTAGCTGGCGGGCCAGGGCGTCCGGATTTTCGACGCCTTGTTCGACGCACAACCGGGTCACGTAATCGAGCAGCTTCTGTTTGTGCATCTTCGCCACCTGGCGGACCGGGTCCTGTGGATCGCCGGTTTCGCCGCTGGTGTTGATGAAGGCACAACCGCGAAAACCTTCGCTGTCGAACCAGCCCTTGAGCACGGTGAACAGGTTGAGCAGCCGCGCCGTCGGTGTGGGCGCCTTGTCCACTTCGCTGCTGAACCAGTGCATCCAGCGCTCGTCCCGCCGCTCGAGAGCGGCCACGATCAGGTCGTCCTTGTTGGCGAAGTAGCGATAGACACTTTTCCTGGAGACGCCGGCGGTTTTCACCAGAAGGTCCATGCCGGTGGCGGCGATGCCACTTCTATAGATCAACTTTTCGGCGACATCGAGGATGATGTCTCGAGTTTCATTACCAGTGATTTCGTTCATGGGATAAAAGTAGAACGATCGTTCTCCTTGGTCAAGTTGTTTTTTTCTTGACGACAGGAAGACCCGAACCCATCCATGGTGTAAGCTCATCCGTTCTTCGGAATCGACCTTTTTGCGAGCCCTATGCCGTCGCTCTTCAAACGCTCCCTGCTGCCCAAGCTGCGCAGCTTTGCACTGACCGCCGACGCGGTGACCATCCTCGATGGCGCTGCCCAATTCCGCCGTTGCCTGCTGGAGAAAATCGCCCAGGCCACCCAGCGCATCTACATCGTCGCCCTCTACCTGCAACAGGACGAGGCCGGCCAGGAAATTCTCGATGCCTTGCATGCCGCCAAAGCGGCGCGTCCGGAACTGGACGTGGTCGTGGTCGTGGACTGGTTGCGGGCCCAGCGCGGGCTGATTGGCGCCAAGAAGCAGCCGGGCAACTCGGCGTGGTACCAGGAACAGACCCGTACCCATGCCAGCGAAGTGCCGATCTACGGCGTGCCGGTGCAGACCCGCGAACTGTTCGGCGTGTTGCATTTGAAAGGTTTCGTGATCGATGACTGTGTGCTCTACAGCGGCGCCAGCCTGAATAACGTCTATTTGCACAAGTTCGACAAATACCGCTACGACCGCTATCACCTGTTGCAGAACACGGCACTGGCCGACTCGATGCATCACCTGGTGCAGCATGGCCTGATCACCTCCAGGGCCGTGCATCGCCTGGACCTGCCGAACCTGCCCAGCACCCGCAGTTTGCGCAAGGACATCGGCGACCTGCGCAGTCGCCTCAAGTACGCGACCTATGACACCAGCGTTGGCAGCCTCGACAAAAGTGGCCTGTCGGTAAGCCCGTTGCTGGGGGTGGGCAAGAACAACCCCCTGAGCCGGGTGATCGGTGAGCTGATCGCCAGCAGCCGCCAGCAACTGACCATCTGTACCCCGTATTTCAACCTGCCCCTGGCCGTGACCCGGGAGCTCAACCGCGCCCTGGCCCGCGGGGTCAAGATCGACATCATCGTCGGCGACAAGACCGCCAACGACTTCTACATTCCGCCAAGCGAACCGTTCAAGATCATCGCGGCGCTACCATACCTCTACGAAATCAGCCTGCGACGTTTCGCCAAACGGCATCAGCACGCGATCGACAGCGGCCAATTGAACCTGCACCTGTGGCGTGACGGGGACAACACCTATCACCTCAAGGGCATGTGGGTCGACGAGCGCTACACCTTGCTGACCGGCAACAACCTCAACCCGCGGGCCTTTCGCCTGGACCTGGAAAACGCGCTGTTGCTGGACGATCCCAAGGGCGAGCTGCTGGCGCCGCGCCAGGCCGAGCTTGAGCGGATCTACCGCCACACCCGCCGGATCGAGCGTTACCTGGACCTGGAAACCCTGCCGGATTATCCCGAGGCCGTGGCCAGGTTCCTGAAACGAGTCAGCCGGGTGCGGATAGAACGGCTGCTTTACCGGATCCTGTGAACACCCGCGCCATGTCGGAAAAAGACACCATCTCCATCCAGCTGGTGCGTGAGGCGTTGCTGCAAAGCTGCGCGCCCGGGGCTGCTACCGATGAGGTCTTGAGCAAGGTCGGCATAGCCCCGGCGCTGCTTGACGATCCCCAGGCGCGTGTCCCGGCCCATGCCTATGCGCGGCTCTGGCGGTTGCTGGCCCAGCGCCTGGATGACGAGTTCTTCGGCATGGACCCGCGCAAGCTCAAGTCCGGCAGCCTCGCGTTCCTCTGCCAGTGCGCCATGGCCCAGCCCACGCTGGCGAGCGGGCTGACAGCGGGGCTGGGGTTTCTGTCACTGATGCTCGAACACCTGCCGGCCCAGTGGGTACGCCAGCAAAGCCTGGCGGAAATCGTGCTGCAGGAAGACGACCAGGCGCCACGCCGGGCCTTTACCTACTTCACTTACTGGATGATCGTCCATGGTGTCGCCTGCTGGCTGGCCGGGCGGCGCATTCCCATCCTGTCTGTCGAACTGCGCTGCCCGGCGCCGGATTTCTGCGACGACTACCGGGTGATGTTCTCCCAGAACTTGCGCTTTGGCCGGCCGCGCACCCGGATGATTTTCGCCGCCGAATGCCTCGACCTGCCCATCCGGCGCAACGCTGACGAGCTCAAGCGCTTCCTGGCCCGGGCCCCAGCCAACATCCTGGTCAAATACCGCGACCCGCAAAGCCTGGCCAGCCGTATCCGGCACGACCTGCGGCAACTGCCCGCCGAACGGTGGCCGGAAACCGAGGCCCTGGCCCAGCAGCTGTGCGTGTCCGCCTCGACCCTGCGCCGACGCCTGGCGGAGGAGGGCCAGACTTACCAAGGCCTCAAGGACAGCGTGCGCAAGGATCTGGCGATCACCTGGCTGG
This sequence comes from Pseudomonas sp. NFACC37-1, assembly GCF_900101575.1. Classification (NCBI taxonomy): domain Bacteria; kingdom Pseudomonadati; phylum Pseudomonadota; class Gammaproteobacteria; order Pseudomonadales; family Pseudomonadaceae; genus Pseudomonas; species Pseudomonas sp. NFACC37-1. The sequence continues at coordinate 131,146 of NZ_FMUZ01000001.1, forward strand.
CCGAGCCGTCCATCAGCTTCGTCGAAATCGCCTCGCGCCTGGGTTTTGCCGATGCCAGCTCTTTCTACAAGGCGTTTCGCAAATGGTCCGGGTCCAACCCGGGGCATTATCGCAGCCTGATTCTCAACGACCCGGATTGATCCATCGGGTGGTCTCCAATCTTGTGCCCCCTTGTGGGAGCGAGCTGGCTCGCGATAGCGGTGGTTCAGTCGCCTCGTCATTGACTGCCATACCCTCATCGCGAGCCAGTTCGCTCCCACAGGGACTTTCGCCTGGCAAGCTGGCACGCTCATAAAACCGTCATTTTTCTTTGATACAAGCCTGTGCAGGCGCCGGAAAAGCCGGGCCATCCATCAGGGTAATGTATGCAAGTGACCGTTTTGGGCTGCGTATGAGCGTACTGGTCACCGGTGCTGCTGGGTTCATCGGGTTTCATACCGCCAGGCGGTTGTGCAGCGAGGGCCATCAGGTCATCGGCATCGACAACCTTAACAGCTACTACAGCGTCGAGCTGAAGCAGGCTCGGCTGGCGTTGTTGGCCGAATACCCCAACTTCCGCTTCCTGCGGCTGGACGTGGCTGACAAGCAGGCGCTGCTGGATGTATTTGCGAAAACTCCATTCGAGTATGTCGTCCACTTGGCGGCCCAGGCTGGTGTGCGCTATTCCATCGATAATCCCGACCTTTATGCGCAAAGCAACCTGGTGGGGTTCCTCAACGTATTGGAAGCCTGCCGTGCCCACCGGCCGGCGCACCTGGTGTTCGCCTCGAGCAGCTCGGTGTATGGCTTGAACGACCGGTTGCCGTATGCCACCACCGATCCGGTGGATCAGCCCGTGTCTTTTTATGCGGCGACCAAGCGCGCCAATGAGCTGATGGCCCACGCTTACTCGCATCTCTACGGGATTCCCACCACCGGCCTGCGGTTTTTCACCGTGTATGGACCGTGGGGGCGGCCCGACATGGCACCGTTCAAATTCACCGACGCCATCCTCAGCGGTCGCGCCATTGACCTCTACAACGACGGCGCGATGTCGCGGGATTTCACCTACATCGACGACATCGTCGAAGGCCTGGTGCGGTTGTTGCCGCGGCCGCCGGCCAACGAAACAGGCGTGCGCCACAAGCTCTACAACATCGGCTTCGGCGCTCCGGTGAAGCTCTTGCAGTTTGTCGAGTGCCTGGAAGAGGCCCTGGGCATTCCCGCGATCAAGCATTTCTTGCCGTTGCAAGCGGGTGACGTGGTCGACACGTGGGCGGACACGCGGGAGCTGGAGGAACACATCGGTTTTCGCCCGCAGGTCGCGGTGCCCGTCGGCGTGCAGTCGTTTGTCGATTGGTACCGCGCGTATTACCGCGTTTAACCCCCTCAGCTTTTTTACTGGAGCGTCATGCACGAAACCCTTTATGTGTCGGTCCTGATTCCGGCAAAGAACGAAGCCGGCAACCTCATTCCACTGCTGGAAGAAGTGCGGGCGGCGCTGGTGGACGAGGCCTTCGAAGTCATCGTGGTCGACGATGGCAGCACAGACGCCACCGCCGCGCAACTGCGGGCGTTGCAAGGCAGTGGCTATCGCCAGTTGCGGGTGCTCAGCCATGCCCGCTCCCTCGGGCAGAGCACGTCGATCTACCACGCGGCTGAAGTGGCCCGCGGGCATTGGTTGGCAACCCTCGATGGGGACGGGCAGAACGACCCGGCCGACCTGCCAAAGATGCTCGACCTGGTACGCGGTTCGGAGGGTACGCCCGCCGGTGTCAAGCTGGTGGCGGGGCATCGCGTCAACCGCCGGGACACGGCGAGCAAGCGTTGGGCCTCGCGGTTCGCCAACAAACTGCGGGCCAGCCTGCTCAAGGACCAGACGCCCGATACCGGTTGCGGCATCAAGTTGATCGAGCGGGAGGCGTTTCTGCGCTTGCCGTATTTCGATCACATGCATCGCTTCATTCCGGCGCTGATCCGTCGGCACAACGGCCGGATGCTGGTTCACCCGGTGAATCACCGTGAGCGCGGGGCCGGGGTGTCCAACTACGGCAACCTCGACCGGGCGCTGGTGGGCATTGTCGATCTGTTCGGGGTGTGGTGGTTGATAAGACGCACCCGCCTGGATATCAACGCACAAGAAACCGAGGTGTGACATGGGCAGAGAAACGTTGTGGCTGGCCGTTGGCTTCGGCGGCCAGTTGGCCTTCACCGGACGTTTTGTCCTGCAATGGCTGTACAGCGAGTACAAGAAGCGCAGCGTGATCCCCGTGGGTTTCTGGTACTTGAGCATCATCGGCAGCGCGCTGTTGCTGGCCTACGCCATCTACCGCGAAGACCCGGTGTTCATTGTCGGCCAGTCCTTCGGCTTCATCGTTTACCTGCGCAACTTGCAGTTGATCGCCAAGCACCACGAGCAGGAAAACCGCGAACTGGCCGAGAAGGGCTGAGACGGTGCGGATACGATTGTCTTCCTCGCGACTGGAGCTTCTGGCGCTTGTGGCATTGGCCTTGATCATGGTGGGCGCCGGCCTGGGTTGGCGCCAACCGATGAACGTCGATGAAGAGCGCTTCCTCGGCGTTGCCCTGGAGATGCTGCAGAACGGCTCATGGTTCATTCCCCACCGCGCCGGGGAAATCTACGCCGACAAGCCGCCGTTGTTCATGTGGGCGGTGGCCTCGTTCGTGCAATTGACCCACCTGCCGAAAATTGCCCTGTACCTGCCCGCGCTGTTGGCTGGTGCCGTCACCACCGCATGCCTGTATGACCTGGGCCGGCGCTTGTGGGGGCGACGCGTGGGAGGGATCGCCGCGCTTTTGTTTCTCGCCACCTACCAGACCTACAGCATTCTGCGCACCGGGCAGATCGATGGTTTTCTTGCACTCTGGACCATCTTGGGGATCTATGGCTTGTGCCGGCATCTGATGCTCGGCCCGGCGTGGCGTTGGTATTACGTGGCCTGTGCGGCGATGGGGCTGGGGGTCATCAGCAAAGGCGTGGGGTTTCTGCCGGTGTTGATGCTGATTCCCTACGCCTATGGGGTGCGTCGAGGGTGGAAAGGCCTGGTGTCCATGCCGGGCAAGGCGGGGGGCTGGTGGCTGGGGCTGGTTGTGGCGCTGGCCGCCATTGCGCTGTGGCTTGGGCCGTTGCTGCTGATCGTGTGGCAGGGCAGCCCCGACAGCCTGGCGTACGCCCAGGAAATCCTGCTCAAGCAGACGGCGGGGCGTTATGCCAATGCCTGGGAGCACCGCGAACCCTTTTGGTATTTCTTCGTCCTGGTGATTCCGAAATACTGGCTGCCGATCTTTTTCATGCTGCCATGGCTGGTGCCGGCCTGGCGCAGGCAGTTGCTCAAGCATGACGGTCGCGTGCTGATGCTGCTGGGGTGGGTGGTGCTGGTGCTGTTGTTCTTCAGCCTGAGCAGTGGCAAGCGCAAGCTGTATATCTTTCCCGCGTTGCCAGCCTTGATCCTGCTGGTGGCGCCGCTTGTGCCGTGGATGCTGCACCGCTGGTTCAGCCGGCGTCCGAGGGGCAGGGTGGTATTCGCTGGGTTGACGGTGGTGTGGTTGTGCGCCTGGTTTGTGCGCGGCTTCATCGAGCCCTACAGGGAAGGCATCAACCCCCACCAGATCTTGATGCGTGATGTCGCGAGGCTGACTTCAAATGCCGAGTTGGCGCTCGTCGGGTGGCGCGAGGGGCATTGGCTGTTCGCCCAGCAGCCCATCGTGCATTTTGGCTTCCATGACCGCCAGTCCCTGGAACGATCCGCCACCTGGCTACGCGGCCACCCGCAGGCCTTTGCCTTGGTGCCCGCGCGGGACCTGGCGCGTTGCTACGACCCGCAAAAGGCGCGCCGGGTCGGCGATACCTCGCGGGCCGAGTGGTTCCTGGTGGGGCCTGATGCGGACAACCGGCGCTGCCAGTCCCCGGCGTCGGAGAAGGTTTACTCGTTCACATGGGCGCATCCTTTGTAGTGGCTGAAAACTTCCTGCGGCGAGGGCGCTTGCTCCCGCTGGGCTGCGCCCCGTAGGAGCTGTGTAGGAGCTGTCGAGTGCAACGAGGCTGCGATCTTTCCCCAGACACTTGAATCTCAAGCGAAAGATCAAAAGATCGCAGCCTTCGGCAGCTCCTACACAAGCCCAGCGGGAGCAAGCTCCCTCGCCACAGGGGAAGCTCGACAGACAACACATCCCTCGAACCATGGCCAAACCAGTCAAGCAACTTGATGGCTTTGACCATTGCCGCCACCGTCCTTCGGCGCGAGTATTTGCCTGCTCTTCACGGTTCCCCCAGCCAATAAAAAGTACAGAGGGATTCTGGTCATGCGCGATTATTCGTCCGCCACGTCACAGTTCGATTACCAGCACACCGTCAACGCCGCGCTGCACGGCTCGCTCGAGGCGCTCAATGCCTGTGTCGAGTGTTGCGACCGGCATGCATTGCCGGGTCGCATCGCCTTGTTCTGGGAGGGCCGTGACGGCAGCGAAGCTACCTGGACTTACCGCGACCTGCAGGACAATGCCGCACGGTTCGCCAACTTCCTGCGTGCCCAAGGCGTCGGCAAGGGCGACAAAGTGGCCGGCCTGCTGCCGCGCACTGCGGAACTCTTGATCGTCGTACTCGCCACCTGGCGTATCGGTGCGGTGTATCAACCGCTGTTCACCGCGTTCGGACCCAAGGCCATCGAGCACCGCCTCGGCAGCTCGGGCGCACGGATCGTCGTGACCGACGCCGTCAACCGTCCCAAGCTCAATGAAGTCGCCGGTTGCCCCACCATCGTCACCGTCGGTGGCGAAAAGGGCCAGGGCATCGTGCGGGGCGACTACAGTTTCTGGGCCGAAGTGGCGAACCAGTCCAGCCAGTGCGAACCGCTGATGCTCACTGGCGAAGATCCGTTTTTACTGATGTTCACCTCCGGTACCACGGGGCCCGCCAAGGCGCTGTCGGTGCCGCTCAAGGCCATCGTGGCGTTCCAGAGCTACACCCGTGACGCGGTGGACCTGCGCCCTGAAGACGCCTTCTGGAACGTCGCCGACCCGGGTTGGGCCTACGGTATTTATTTTGGCGTGACCGGGCCGCTGGCCATGGGGCATCCGATCACCTTCTACGATGGCCCGTTCACCCTGGACAGCACCTGCCGGGTCATCAACAAGTACGGCATCACCAACCTGACCGGCTCGCCCACCGCCTATCGCCTGTTGATCGCCGGGGGCGAGCAGTTTGCCCGCTCGATCAAGGGCAAGCTGCGCATCGTCAGCAGCGCCGGTGAGCCATTGAACCCAGAGGTGATCCGCTGGTTCGCCGACAACCTGAACGTGGTGATCCACGACCATTACGGCCAGACCGAACTGGGCATGGTGCTGTGCAACCACCACGGGCTGGAACACCCGGTGCACCTGGGCGCGGCCGGTTTCGCCTCGCCGGGCCACCGGATCGTGGTATTGGATGAAGACCAGCGCGAGCTGGGCGTGGGCCAGCCGGGCATTCTCGCGGTGGACCGCAGCCAGTCGCCCATGTGCTGGTTCGCCGGTTACGAAGGCGCGCCGACCAAGGCCTTTGTTGGCGACTACTACTTGAGCGGCGACACCGTGGAGCTGAATCCGGATGGCAGCATCAGCTTCGTCGGTCGCAGCGACGACGTGATCACCACCTCCGGCTACCGGGTCGGTCCGTTCGACGTGGAAAGCGCGCTGATCGAACACCCGGCCGTGGTGGAAGCGGCGGTGATCGGCAAGCCCGATCCTGAGCGCACCGAGTTGGTGAAGGCTTTCGTGGTGCTCAGCACCCAATATCGCGCCTCTCCGGAGCTGGCCGAGGAATTGCGCCTGCATGTGCGCAAGCGCCTGGCGGCCCATGCCTATCCCCGTGAAATCGAATTTGTCAGCGACTTGCCGAAAACCCCAAGCGGCAAGTTGCAGCGCTTTATCTTGCGCAACCAGGAAATCGCCAAAGCCCAAGAAGCTGCGGCGCAGAACGTTTCAGCTTGAACCCAAGGAAACCATGATGCAGATCGACAACAAGATTTTCCTCGTCAGCGGCGGCGCCTCCGGCCTCGGCGCGGCCACCGCTGAAATGCTGGTCAAGGCCGGCGCCAAGGTGATGCTGGTGGACCTCAACGCCGACGCCGTGGCCGCCCAGGCGCAAAAGCTGGGTTGCCAGAGCGTGGTGGCCGATATCAGCAACGAAGTGGCGGCTGAAGCGGCAGTCAAGGCCACGGTCACGGCTTTCGGGGGGCTGAATGGCCTGGTGAATTGCGCCGGTATCGTGCGCGGCGAGAAAATCCTCGGCAAGAACGGCCCCCATGGGCTGGACAGCTTCAGCCAGGTGATCAACGTCAACCTGATCGGCAGCTTCAACCTGCTGCGCCTGGCGGCTGCAGCCATTGCCGAAACCGAGGCCAACACCGACGGCGAACGTGGCGTGATCATCAACACCGCTTCGGTAGCGGCCTTCGACGGCCAGATCGGCCAGGCCGCCTACGCGGCTTCAAAAGGTGCCATCGCCAGTCTGACACTGCCCGCCGCCCGTGAACTGGCGCGCTTCGGTATCCGGGTGATGACCATTGCCCCGGGGATTTTCGAAACCCCGATGATGGCCGGCATGACGCCCGAGGTGCGGGATTCCCTGGCCGCCGGCGTACCATTTCCTCCGCGCCTTGGGAAACCTGCCGAGTACGCGGCGCTGGTCAGGCATATCATTGAGAACAGCATGCTCAACGGCGAGGTGATCCGTCTCGACGGCGCCTTGCGCATGGCAGCCAAATAAACAAGGAGGATTCATGATGTCCAACGATCCTATTGTCATCGTCAGCGCCGTCCGTACCCCCATGGGCGGTTTCCAGGGCGAACTGAAAAGCCTCACCGCGCCGCAACTCGGTGCCGCCGCTATCAAGGCCGCCGTGGAGCGGGCCGGTATCGCGCCGGGTGCGGTTGAAGAAGTGCTGTTCGGTTGCGTGCTCGCCGCCGGCCTGGGCCAGGCACCGGCACGTCAGGCCGCGCTGGGCGCCGGGCTCGACAAGTCGACCCGCTGCACCACGCTCAACAAGATGTGCGGTTCGGGCATGGAAGCGACGATCCTGGCCCACGACATGCTCATCGCCGGCAGCGCCGAGGTGGTGGTGGCCGGCGGCATGGAGAGCATGTCCAACGCCCCGTACCTGCTGGATCGCGCCCGCGGCGGTTATCGCATGGGCCATGGCCGGGTGCTCGACCACATGTTCCTCGATGGCCTGGAAGACGCCTACGACAAAGGACGGCTGATGGGCACCTTCGCCGAAGATTGCGCCGAGGCCAATGGCCTGGGTCGCGAGGCTCAGGACGCCTTCGCCATTGCGTCCACCACCCGCGCCCAGCAGGCGATCAAGGACGGCAGTTTCGACGCCGAGATCGTGCCGTTGCAGGTCATGGTCGGCAAGGAACAAGTGACCATTCGCCACGACGAGCAGCCACCCAAAGCGCGGATCGACAAGATCGCCTCGCTCAAGCCGGCGTTCCGCGAAGGCGGCACGGTGACGGCAGCCAACGCCAGTTCCATTTCCGATGGTGCCGCTGCCCTGGTGCTGATGCGCCAGAGCCAAGCGGTGCAGCGCGGCCTCAAGCCTTTGGCGGTGATCCACGGTCATGCGGCGTTCGCCGATACCCCGAGCCTGTTTCCCACCGCGCCGATTGGTGCCGTGAAGAAACTGATGCAAAAGACCGGTTGGTCGCTGGACCAGGTCGACCTGTTCGAAGTCAACGAGGCCTTTGCCGTGGTGGGGCTGGTGACCATGGACAAGCTGGAAATCGCCCATGACAAGGTCAACGTTCACGGTGGCGCCTGTGTGCTGGGCCACCCGATTGGCGCGTCTGGCGCGCGGATTCTGGTGACTCTGCTGTCGGCCCTGCGCCAGAAAGGCTTGAAGCGCGGCGTCGCGGCCATTTGCATTGGCGGCGGCGAAGCCACGGCCATGGCCGTTGAATGTCTGTATTAAGGAACCACTATGCTCCCGACTGAAGAACAGACCCAAATCCGCGACATGGCCCGGCAGTTCGCCCAGGAACGCCTGAAACCGTTCGCGGCCGAGTGGGACCGCGAGCACCGTTTCCCCAGGGAAGCCATCGCTGAGATGGCCGAGCTAGGCTTTTTCGGCATGCTGGTGCCGGAGCAGTGGGGCGGCTGTGACACCGGTTACCTGGCCTATGCGATGACCCTGGAGGAAGTCGCCGCTGGCGATGGCGCCTGCTCGACCATCATGAGCGTGCACAACTCAGTGGGCTGCGTGCCGATCCTCAAGTTCGGCAACGATGAGCAGAAGGCGAAATTCCTCACGCCCCTGGCCAGCGGCGCAATGCTCGGCGCGTTTGCCCTGACCGAGCCCCAGGCCGGTTCGGACGCCAGCAGCCTCAAGACGCGGGCGCGCTTGGAGGGCGATCATTACGTGCTCAACGGTTGCAAGCAGTTCATCACCTCCGGGCAGAACGCCGGGGTGGTCATTGTCTTTGCGGTGACCGATCCGAACGCCGGCAAGCGTGGCATCAGTGCGTTCATCGTGCCGACCGATTCACCGGGCTACAGCGTGGCGCGGGTCGAAGACAAACTCGGCCAGCACGCCTCCGATACCTGCCAGATCCTCTTCGAGGAGGTGAAGGTGCCGGTGGGCAATCGCCTGGGCGAGGAGGGTGAGGGCTACAAGATCGCCCTGGCGAACCTGGAAGGTGGACGGGTGGGCATCGCGGCGCAAGCGGTGGGCATGGCCCGCGCCGCGTTCGAAGCGGCCCGGGACTATGCCAGGGAGCGCTCCAGTTTCGGCAAACCGATCATCGAGCACCAGGCCGTGGCGTTCCGCCTGGCGGACATGGCGACCCAGATCGCCGTGGCCCGGCAAATGGTGCACTACGCCGCCACCCTGCGGGACAGTGGCCAGCCTGCTTTGGTGGAGGCGTCCATGGCCAAGTTGTTCGCTTCGGAAATGGCTGAAAAAGTCTGCTCCATGGCGTTGCAAACCCTGGGCGGTTACGGTTACCTCAACGACTTCCCGCTGGAGCGCATCTACCGCGACGTGCGGGTCTGCCAGATCTACGAAGGCACCAGCGACATTCAGCGCATGGTCATTTCGCGCAATCTTTGAGTAGGAGCTGCCGCAGGCTGCGATCTTTTGATTTTGCTTTCGTTCAAGACTCAATTGGCGGGAAAAGATCGCAGCCTTCGGCAGCTCCTACAGGGCATCGAGTCAAATACAGCGTTTAACAGGAGTCCTGCATGAGCTATGAAACGATTTTATTGGAGATCAAGGACCGCGTCGGCTTGATCACCCTCAACCGTCCCCAGGCCTTGAACGCCTTGAATGCGCAGATCGTCAGCGAGCTGAACCACGCGCTGGATAGCCTGGAGGCGGATCCGAGCATTGGTTGTATCGTGCTGACGGGCTCGAAAAAAGCCTTCGCCGCCGGTGCCGACATCAAGGAAATGGCTGAGCTGACCTACCCGCAGATCTACCTGGACGACCTGTTCAGCGACAGCGACCGCGTGGCCAACCGCCGCAAGCCGATCATCGCGGCGGTGAACGGTTTTGCCTTGGGCGGTGGCTGCGAACTGGCGTTGATGTGCGACTTCATCCTGGCCGGCGACAATGCCAAGTTCGGCCAGCCGGAAATCAACCTCGGCGTGCTGCCGGGCATGGGCGGCACCCAGCGCCTGACCCGGGCGGTGGGCAAGGCCAAGGCCATGGAAATGTGCCTGACCGGGCGCTTTATCGACGCGGTAGAAGCCGAGCGCTGCGGTATCGTCGCGCGGATCCTACCGGCCGATGAACTGCTGGACGATGCGCTGAAAACCGCAGCGTTGATTGCCTCCAAGTCGGTGCCCATCAGCATGATGGTCAAGGAAAGCGTCAACCGTGCGTTTGAAGTCAGCCTGTCCGAAGGCGTACGTTTCGAGCGCCGGGTATTCCACGCGGCGTTCGCGACGCAGGATCAGAAAGAAGGCATGGCGGCATTCGTGGCCAAGCGCGCGGCGGAGTTTCAGGACAAGTAAGGCGGCGTTCCGACTGACGCCATCGCGAGCAAGCTCGCTCCCACAGGGTGCCGGAGGTGTACGCAGCATTTGCATACGCCACCAGCCCCTGTGGGAGCGGGCTTGCCCGCGAAGACGCCGGCACATTCAGCATAGAAGTGACTGACCCACCGCTTTCGCGAGCAAGCCCGCTCCCACAGTGGATCTCAGGTGTACGCGCCATTTGCGTACACCACTGGACACTGTGGGAGCGAGCTTGCTCGCGATGCTTTTTCCAGCCATCACACCAGGTAGTGTTTCAACTCCCGGGCGATGACCATTCGCTGGATCTCGCTCGACCCTTCATAGATCTGGGTAATCCGCGCGTCGCGGTAATAGCGTTCTACTGGGTAATCCTCAAGGTACCCGTACCCACCGTGAATCTGTATGGCCGAGGAGCAAACCTTCTCGGCCATTTCCGAGGCAAACAGCTTGGCTTGGGAGGCTTCCGACAGGCACGGCTTGCCGGCGCTGCGCAGGCGGGCGGCGTGGAGGATGAGCAGGCGGGTGGCGTTAATGCGGGTGTGCATGTCGGCCAGCAGGTTGGCGATGCTCTGGTGCTCGATGATCGGCTTGTCGAACTGGACGCGATCGCGTGCGTAGGCCAGCGCCGCTTCGAACGCCGCGCGGGCGATGCCCAAGGCTTGCGCCGCGATGCCGATGCGACCGCCTTCCAGGTTGGACAAAGCGATGGCCAGGCCTTTGCCTCGGGCGCCCAGCAGGTTGGCCTCGGGGACGGTGCAATTGCTCAAGGTGACCGCGCAGGTGTCCGAAGCGCGGATGCCCATCTTGTGTTCGGTGCGATCGACGATGAACCCGGGTGTATCCGTGGGCACCAGGAACGCCGAAATGCCTTTTTTGCCCAGCTCCGGGTCCGTCACCGCAAACACGATGGCCAGTTTCGCCCGTTTGCCGTTGCTGACGAATTGCTTGGCGCCGTTGATCACCCACTGGCCATCGCGCAGTTCGGCCCGGGTGCGCAGGTTGTGGGCTTCGGAACCGGCCTGGGGCTCGGTCAGGCAGAAGCAGCCAATGGCCTGGCCACTGGCAAGTTCGGCCAGCCATGTCTGTTTCTGTTCATCGGTGCCAAAATTCAGGACCGGCCCGCAACCCACCGAGTTGTGGATGCTCATCAGCGCCCCGGTGGCACCGTCGCCCGCGGAGATTTCCTCCACCGCCAGGGCATAGGCCACGTAATCGACGTAGGTGCCGCCCCATTCTTCCGGTACCACCATCCCCAACAGACCCAGTTCACCCATCTTTGCCACCAGGCCGTCGTCAATCCAGCCGGCTTTTTCCCACGCCTGGGCATGGGGAGCGATTTCACCACGGGCGAAGTCCCGGGCCATGTCGCGGATCATCACTTGTTCTTCGGTCAGTTCGAGGTCGTGCATGGCTCAGTTCCTGTGGTCGTCGAAGCCGTCGAAGAAACTCGCCACATGGTCGGCGTCCAGCGTCTCCAGGGTCGGCGGGTTCCAGCGCGGGTTCTTGTCTTTGTCGATCAGCAAGGCGCGCACGCCTTCGATCAGGTCACCGCGTTCGAACCATTGCCGGTCCAGGTGCAGCTCCAGGGCAAAACAGTCTTCCAGGCTCAGATGCCGACCGCGCCGCAGCATTTCCAGGGTCACGGCCATGGCCAGGGGCGAGCGACTGTCCAGCACGTCTGCGGTCTTCAGCGCCCATTCGTGGCTGTTGACGACGGTGACCTGGCGCAACTGCTCGACCATGCTTGGCACATCGGGCAGGGCAAAGAAATGGTCAATGGCCGGCCGCAAATCGGCCAGGGGGGGCGCAGGGAGCTGTTGCTGGCCGAGTTTGGCCAGCAGGCTTTGCAGGTCCTTGAGCGGCATGTCGTGCCACTCAAGTCGATCGAGACGCTCGTCGAGCTGCTTGAGCTTGTGGCTGTCGAGGTACCAGTCGGCGAGCCCGCAATACAATGCATCGGCGGCGCGGATCTGTACGCCGCTGACCCCCAGGTAGATCCCCAGCTCACCGGGAATGCGCGACAGGAAATAACTGCCGCCCACGTCCGGGAAATAACCGATGGCGACTTCCGGCATGCCCAGGCGACTGCGTTCAGTCACGATCCGCAGGTCGGCGCCTTGCACCAGGCCCATGCCGCCACCCAGCACGAAGCCGTCCATCAGGGCGAGGATCGGTTTGCGATAATGGTGGATCGTCAGGTCGAGGGCGTATTCTTCGACGAAGAAATCTTCATGCAGGGTGTCGCCCTGCTTGTGGCTGTCGTACAGCGAGCGGATATCACCGCCGGCGCAGAAGGCCTTGTCGCCCGCGCCACGCAGTACCACCGCGCGAATGTGTGGGTCGAGTGCCCAAGTATCGAGTTGTTGCTGCAAGCTGCGCACCATGCCCAGGGTGAGGGCATTGAGGCCGGCGGGGCGGTTCAGGGTCAAATGGCCAATGTGATTGCGAACGTCGACCAGCACCTCATTGGCCACGGTGTCCATGGCTGGCGCAGCTTGGGATGAAACCTGAGCTGTCATCGCTAACTCCCTGCTTTTATTGTTTTTTACGAATGGTGTCGCGCGTACCCGTTCAGGATCGTACCAGTGCAAATTTGCCTTGCACAACCGGGATACGTGCAGGTCCTGTCTGCATATTTATAGCAGCCACAGGCTCAACCGCGACCGGAAAGTACCTCCGCGATGCTGCGGCGCCTGGCATTTCGTTCGCTGGCCTGGATCAATTGTTCGAGATCTTGCGGGGTGACGTCGAAGAAGGCCTCCATTTCCGCCAGGGCCAATTTCAGGTCTTCGGCGGTGATGGCCTGTCGGTCGATGGGAGGGTGGTCAGCCGGTATGACGGCCGCCGGTTCGCTGGCGCGCTTGGGATAGCGCACCCGCGTCAGGTTGTTGTAGGCCAGCGCAAAGGCGAGTAGCCCGGAGCCGGCCAACATGGCCGCGCCGACCGCCTGCCAGTCCAGGGCAACGATGGACGGATCCGCCAGCACCAAGGTCGCCGCCAGGGCGCCTGCCGGTGGGTGCAGGCAACGCAGCCAGCACATCAACACCAGCGCCATGCCGGCCGCCAGGCAGGCGCTGCCCAGCGTCCGCCCCAATACATGGACCACCAGCAGTGCCACGACCGACGCACACAGGTAGCCGCCGACAATCGACCAGGGCTGGGCGAGGGCGCCCGAGGACACGGCAAACAACAACACGGCCGAAGCGCCGAGGGGGCCGATCAGGTGTTGCGCCACCTCAAGGCCAAAGACCTGGCCACATAGCCAGACACTGGACATCGTCCCCAGCGCCATGCCGATGGCGGCGCGACTCCATTCGCTGGGACGGGTATTGATAGCGGCGGGGACCCAGCGAGAAAGCATTTAGCGAGAATCCAAAAAACGAACAAAAAAAGGGGCTTACGGGAAAATTCCAGAAAGCCCTTTAAGTGTTCCAACAGTCGGGGGAGGAACGGTGCACAGTGTGCCGGTCACAACCCTTGCTTACAAATTCATATTAATGCTGGTTGAGTGCATTAATTTTGAGGTAACGGTCAGGCTCAAGCGCTTCTTGAGGCGGGGAACCACGTTTGCTGGGCAATGGGCAGGTTGCGTGACTGGCCGCGGCCCATCGGAAAATAGGTAAAGCCCTTGTCGGCCATGCGTTCCGGGTCGAACAGGTTGCGCCCGTCGAAAATCACCGGGGCCTTGAGTCGCTGCCGGATCAAGTCGAAGTCCGGTGCCTTGAAAGGCTGCCATTCGGTGCAGATGACCAGCGCATCGGCCCCTGGCAACACCGATTCCGGCGTGCCCATCAGCATGAGTCGGGTTTCGTCGGGATAGAGCAGTTGCGTCTGCTGCATCGCCTCGGGGTCAAAGGCGCGGACACTGGCTCCCGCAGCCCAGAGCGACTCCAGCAGGGTGCGGCTCGGCGCATCGCGCATGTCGTCGGTGTTGGGTTTGAAGGCCAGGCCCCACAGTGCGAAGGTCTTGCCGCGCAGGTCGCCCTGGTAGAACGCGTTGATCCGCTCGAACAGCTTGTGTTTCTGCCGACCGTTGATGGCTTCCACCGCTTGCAGCAGGTCACTGGAACAGTGAGCCTGCTCGGCGGTGTGGATCAGGGCGCGCATGTCCTTGGGAAAGCACGAACCGCCGTAGCCGCATCCCGGGTAAATGAAGTGGTAGCCGATGCGCGAGTCGGCGCCGATGCCCAGGCGCACGGACTCGATGTCGGCCCCCAGGTGTTCGGCCAGTTCGGCGATCTGGTTGATAAAGCTGATCTTGGTCGCCAGCATGCCGTTGGCCGCGTATTTGGTCAGCTCGGCGCTGCGCAGGTCCATGAACAGGACCCGGTCGTGGTTGCGGTTGAAGGGTGCGTACAGGTCGCGCATGGTTTCGCGCACTTCATCGCGCTCGCAGCCGATCACGATGCGATCCGGACGCCGGCAATCGGCGACGGCCGAGCCCTCCTTGAGGAATTCGGGGTTGGAGACGATATCGAACTGCAGCAAGCGACTGGCCTTGAGCAGGCATTTGTCGATGTGCGCCCGCAAAACGTCACCGGTGCCCACCGGCACGGTGGACTTCTCCACCACGATGAGCGGTTGCTCGCGGTAGCGCGCGACGGCCTCGCCAACGGCCAGCACCTGACTCAGATCGGCACTGCCATCGTCCCGGGAGGGCGTGCCCACCGCGATAAACAGCACCTGGCCGTGTTGCACGGCAAGCTGTTCATCACAGGTGAAGTGCAAACGCCCGGTCTCCAGCCCTTCGCGCACCAGCGCAGCCAGGCCGGGTTCGAAAATACTCACCTGGCCTTGCCGAAGGCTGTCGACCTTACGCTCGTCGATGTCCATGCACACCACGTCATGACCCACCTCGGCCAACACGGCGGCTTGCACCAACCCTACGTAACCACTTCCGAATACACTGATCTTCATGGTGGATTCCCTGGATCATTCCGAGCAAGCGACATGCACAACCAGCGTTCGCCGCAGTGCGCTTGGTTCAGAATAAGTCGGGGATGTTGCAGTTCACTTACAGCCCGCGGAAGTCTTGCCCCGCCAACCGGTATGCGACTGGCAATTGCGCGACGAACTCGCCGACCACTTCCCGGGTCAGGCTGACGATGTCTTCCACCCGCTCCATTCCGGCGCCGGTCCGCCAACTGGCGACGATGTCCATGACCGATGGCAGCGGCACGCCCTCCACCAAAGTCAGTGTGCCCTGGGCCAGTTCGCCGACCACCAGCGCCGCGGGCATGGCGCCGATGCCAAAGCCGTCGCGAACCAGGCGGGTGATCGCCGAGGCCGAGTTCACGCAGTTGATGCGGGGCGAGACGATGTTGGCCGAGTGCAGCAGGTTGAGGATGTCCTGGTGGGGTCGTGAATTGCGTGAAAATGTCACGATGCGTTCCTGGGACAGATCTTCCAGTGACCCATAGGCTCGGTCATAGGCGGAGCCGGTGCGCACCACCCAGTGCATCGGGTAACGGGTCAGCAACGCATTGCGCACGCTGTCCAGGCGCAGGATGTCGGTCTGGAAAATGATGTCCTGGTAGCCTTTTTCCAGCTGTGAGCAGAGGTTGCTCGCGGTGTCGGCCGACAGTTCGATTTCCAGGGCCGGGTAGCATTCCATCAGGCGTGTCACCAAGGGACTGAGCCAGGTGTGGATCACCGTATCCATCGCGCCGATTCGGATACGGCCGCGCACCTGGCGCGGGTCCTTGATCACGGCTTTCATGCTTTGCATGGTGTCCATGATGCGCTCGGCGTATTCCAGCACGCGCTGGCCCTCGGAGGTCAACGACACCCCTTTGGAGTCGCGCACGAACAGGCGCACGCCCATTTCGTCTTCCAGGGCGGCGATCCGGCTGGAAATGGAGGCCTGGGTGGTGAACAGCTTTTCCGCGGTGAGGCGAAAGCTCTTCAGGCGGGCCACCCAGACGAAGGTTTCGAGAAACTTGATGTTCACTGGGGGCGGCTCCTTGGAACAGTCATGGGAGCATAGAAACAGTGGCGACGGGAGTAACCCCACCCGGTGGGAGCAAGGCTTGCCCGCGATGAAGATGACGCGGTCTCCCTAGGAACCGAGGCCTTTGCATCGCGAGCAAGCTTTGCTCCCACAGAGAAATCCCCTCGCCACAATTGCCTAGGCTGGCTTCATTTTCTTCACCGCTCCGGTATTAGCCAAGCAGCGGACTACCTCTAGCAATTCGTCCAAATGCGGCACGGCCTTCAACGTGGTCGGGAAACGTGATGGCGCCAGTGTGCACAACCATGTCCAGAATAGCCGCCGCTGTAAAGGCCTGGTCCAGCAGGTGCGGGCGGTTGCCGTCCTTGGCACGGATGTACTGTTGAATCGAGAACTGAGCAGTATTCATCGTGTATCCCTTCAAGTCGCAAAGCAGCCTCGTTCGAGGCCTACAAATCACTGTTACATAAGTCCGTCACCAGCATGCAGCCCGGGGCATGGGTGATGCACAGCGGTGGGCGCGAGGCCTGGACCACCGATTGAGGCGTCACGCCGCAGGCCCAGAACACTGGGATCTCGTCCGCTTCCACCGGTACGGCATCGCCGTAGTCCGGCGTGGCCAGGGATTGAATGCCGATAAGTGAAGGATCGCCGATGTGCACCGGGGCGCCGTGGACATTGGGCATACGCCCGGTAATCTGGATCGCCTGGATGGCAGCGGCGGCTTTCATCGGCCGCATGGTCACCACCATCTTGCCAGACAGGCGGGCGGTGGGGCGCGTGTCGATGTTGGTCTGGAACATCGCGACATTGCGCCCCAGTTCAATGTGCCGCAAACGGATGCCGGCCTCCAGCAAGGGTTGTTCGAAGGAGAACGAGCAACCGAGGGCGAAGGCCACCAGGTCGTCCTGCCACAGGTGTTCGATGTCCACCGGCGATTCGCTCAATTTGCCGTGGCGATAGACCCGGTATTGAGGCACTTCATGACGGATATCGATGGCCGCGCCCAGGTTGCGGAAGAACGGATCCCCTGGCTCGGTCACGTCAAGCACCGGGCAGGCCTGGCGGTTGAGGGTGCAGTAGCGCAGGAACTCATTGGCCCAGTCGCCGGGCAGAATCACGATATTGGCTTGCACGCAACCCTGGCCCAGGCCGCTGGTATGGCCCTGGTACTGGCCGGCGGCGATGCTTTGGCGCAGGACGAGAGGCGTGCATTGCTGCAGTTGTTCGAAGGACGTCATCACGGGGTCTCCAAGTGTTCGTTCGCTACTTTGAGAACAGCGTGGTGAGGACGTCCAACAAGGAATATTGGTACCCCGCGACAACTAAAAGTTATTCGAGCGGCGCCTGGCTGTTCAGGCCAGGGGCGGCCACCATGCGCAAGGGCCCGATATCGACAGCGTATTGGCTGACCACCTGGCGGCTCATCTGGACGATGCTCTCGATCAACTCCAGGCCGACGCCGGCGCGCCAGGACGCAACGACGTCCAGTTGGGGCAGGGCGGTGCCGGGTTCGAGCTGGATCAATTCG
This sequence comes from Pseudomonas sp. NFACC37-1, assembly GCF_900101575.1. NCBI lineage: Bacteria > Pseudomonadati > Pseudomonadota > Gammaproteobacteria > Pseudomonadales > Pseudomonadaceae > Pseudomonas > Pseudomonas sp. NFACC37-1. The sequence goes on from NZ_FMUZ01000001.1 coordinate 148,621, forward strand.
CCGCTGGCCAGGGGCTTGGTCACCAGTGCGGCCGGTAAGGCCCCGATGCCGAAACCGTCACGAATCAGCCGGGTCATGGCCGAGACCGAATTGACGCAACTGACCCGCGGCGCACTCACGCCATGGGCGTACAGCAGATTCAGCACGTCTTGATGCGGGCGCGAATGCTTGACGAAGGTGATGATGCGCTCGCTGGCCATCTCCACCAACGACCCATAGGGTCGGGCATAGATCGATTGGCTGGCGGCGATCCAGTGCATGGGATAGTGCCCCAGTTCCAGGTTGCGCACGCTTTCGTGGCGCACCAGATCGGTCTGGAACACGATGTCCAGGTAGCCTTTCTGCAATTGCTCACAGAGGTTGCGTGCGGCATCGGCGGTGATTTCGATTTCCACGGCGGGGAAGGCCTGCATCAGCATCGACATCAATGGGCTGAGCCAGGTATGGATCACCGTATCCATCACGCCGATGCGCACCAGGCCTTGCTGCGGCGTGCTGGTGTCCAGTGATTGCTTCAACGCCCGTTGGACGTCGAGCATCTGTTGCGCGTAGTCGAGCACCTTGAGGCCTTCGGGTGTCAGCGAGACCCCGCGCGAATCCCGCACGAACAGGCGCAGGCCCAGTTCCTCTTCCAGTGACGCGATCCGGCTGGAGATCGCCGCCTGGGTGCTGAACATTTTCTCGGCGGTGAGGCTGAAGCTTTGCAGCCGAGCGACCCAGACGAAGGTTTCGAGGAATTTGAGGTTCATGAAGGCTCTCTGGGGGGCGTTTGGTTCTTATGATTGCAATTGTTACTCCAGATCGGGCTATCGGGCGCATCAAATTTTCTTATGCCCGATCCGGCTTTTTTCCCGTTTGACGCTGCGCGGATCCGGCACCAAGAATCCGCTCCACGACGCAGCCCCACTGCGCCGGTATCCCCATGACAACAATAACGAGGCGTGCGCACAGCCCCTGGTGGGTTCGCTCGCGCCCATAAAAGGAGCGCGCCATGCAACATGCCACATTCCCTCGATGGACCTGCACCTCGGCGGGCACCTTGCTCGGCCTGAGCCTGATCGGCGTGCCGTGCGCCCAGGCTGACTTCATCGCCGACAGCAAAGGCAGCCTGGAGGCCCGCAACTTCTACTTCAACCGCGACTTTCGCCAGGAAGGGGCGCGGGACAAGGCCGAGGAATGGGCCCAGGGCTTCCTGCTGCGGATGGAATCGGGATACACCGCCGGGACTGTGGGTTTCGGCCTCGATGCCTTGGGCATGGCCGGTTTCAAGCTGGACTCCGGCGGCGGCACGGCCGGCACCAATCTGTTGCCGGCGGATTTGTCAGGCGGCTCCCAGGACCGTTATGGCGAATTGGGTCTGACCGCCAAGGTGCGCCTGTCCAATAGCACCTTGAAACTGGGGACGTTGCAGATCAAGGACCCGGCGGTGAGCTCCAACGATACGCGCCTGTTACCGGGAACGTTCAAGGGTGGGTTACTGAGCGTGCAGGAAGTCGATCGTTTGAAGTTGACCGCTGGGCAACTCACGCAGATCAACTTTGTCGACTCCACCGACTACCAGGACATGACCGCCAACCGCATCGGTGGCAGCAGTGACCAGTTCCAGTTCGCCGGGGCGGACTATCAGTTCCTGCCGAACCTTACGGCGCAATACCGCTATAGCCAGTTGCAGGATATTTACCAGCAAAACTACCTCGGGTTCGTCCACACCCTGGACCTGGGCGCAGGCCAGTCATTCAAGAGTGACGTGCGTTATTCTCGCAGCACCGAAGACGGCAGCTTCCGCGATCTCGACAACCAGGCCTTCGGCGCCTTGTTCACCTACAGCCTGGCGGGCCATGCCGTGGGCCTGGGCTACCAGCGCATGAGCGGCGACGATCCGTTCCCCTACATCGGCCGCAGCGATCCGTACCTGGTCAACTTCGTGCAGATCGGCGACTTCGCCAACATCGACGAGCGTTCCTGGCAAGCGCGTTATGACTACAACTTCGCGGCCATTGGCGTACCCGGGCTGACCTTCATGACTCGATACATCACTGGCGACAACGTCCAGCGCAGCACCGCAGGCGAAGGCAAGGAATGGGAGCGCAACACGGACATTGCCTATGTGGTGCAAGACGGCACGTTGAAGGGCCTGGGCTTGAAATGGCGCAACGCGACGGTGCGCTCGAATTTTGGCAATGACCTGGATGGGAATCGGCTGATCGTCAGCTATACGCTGGCGCTGTGGTAAAGATATTCCGGTAACACCGAAGGGGGGACCGTCGAGTCGCTAACGCCATGACGGGGATTGCTCGGCCACCAGAAGCAATGACTGCGGCACCGGGCTTTGCGGGTGCTGCGGCTCCTGCAGGCCCACCAGTCGAAAACCAGCCATGTCCAAGGCATTGAGCCAACTGGACAAGGTGCGGAAGTACCACGGCATCGGCTGCCATTGGCCTTTGAACCCATCGAAGGTCTCTTCCCGCCAGCCGTCCTGATAATTACCCGCCGCCACGGTCCAGGGATGCAACGTCTGGATCACCAGTGCACCGCCAGGGCTGAGTAAAGCGTTCATGGCGGCGAGCAGCGGGATGATGTCCTGATGCAACAGGGCGAAGTTGGCGCAGACCAGGTCGTAGCCGCTGCCGACGTCCACCTTCGTCTCTACCAGTGCTTCATAGCTTGCCAGATGCACCGGCGAGGATCCCGACGCCCGGGCCGCATCGACCAAGGTCGCGTCGCCATCCACACCCACCGCCTCGACGCCCCGTTCAGCCAGCGCCCGCAACAACCAACCTTCGCCACAACCCAGATCCAGCACGCGCTCGGGCTGACGGCTCAGTACCGCCAGCAGCATGGCCTGGTCGGTGACCGTCTGACGGCTTTCGATGGCGCCGGTGCGGATGGCTTCGATCCAGGCTTGGGCATTGTGGTGCCAGCTTTGGAGGAGGGTGGTTTCGGAGAGCGACATTGATCCAGCTCCGGCAATAGGTCGAATAAGCATAGGACAACGGCTGGCGCAGGGGCGTCGCAGGTCAAAACGGTCGGTCAAGAAACAACAGGCGTGCCGCCAGCGCTGCCATGACCCCGGCAAAACCATAGGTGCCCAGGCGTCTTGAAATCCCGCCGCTTGCCAGTTTTGCCCTGAGCTGTGCGGCGCAAACACCCAGCAGCGTATGGAAGACCAGAGCAATCAGTGCCAGCAAGGCTCCGAGGAAGATCAACTGCAGGCTCACGCCGCCAGCCTTGACGTTGACGAACTGGGGCAGGAACACCATGAAGAACAACAGCGCCTTGGGATTCAAGAGGCTGTTGAGGGCACCTCGGCAGAAAATTTTCCACAGCGAAGCCGCCTGAAGCTGGCTATCCTGCGTCGCTGCCGGCGTTCTCAGTGCTTGCCAGGCCAGCCACAGCAGATAGCCGGCCCCGGCCAGGCGTAGCACGTCGAACGCTGGCGCCCAGCTCATGACCAGCGCGCCAATGCCAGCACTGACCATCAGCGTCATCAGCGCGTCCGAAAAGGCAATGCCGAGGGCGGCCGCGACGCCGACACGCCAGCCGTGGGCCAATGCATGACTGGTGACAAAGGCCATGTTGGGCCCCGGGACGATCAGCAGAAGCACGACAGCGACCACGAACAGGTAGAGATTGGCGGTATCCGGCATCGGGATCACTCCGTGGGATGAGCCACGACAGTAAGCGAAGGGCGAGGAGGGCGTCAGTTACAGTCCGGGCTTATCTGATAGCAACAGTGACACTGCGGATCAGTAAAGCGAATGCCTCAATGACCTCGTCTTCGCCATGCCGCCCCCGTACCAACGCGCCGGACAGGGCTTCTCCCGCGCCAACCAGGCCAATGCAGCATCGCTCGAGTTCGTCCGCTGACCACGTCGTATGAGGTTCGAGCACAGACATGAACATCTGCACACAGTTATCCAGAAGCTCCTGGAACACCGCCGCCTTCTCCTCGCTGCCCGCCAGGGCTGCACCCACGGCATGGAATTCGTCGGTGTTATCGGCCGCGCAATGAATGTAGGCGCTGGCCAGGACTAGCGCCGTCTCTTCCAGGCTCCGCGCAGTCTTGGACATGGCGTCACGGAAAGCGGTGACCCGCTCGGTATCGATCCACTTGTAGAGCTCGATCAACAGGCCCGAGCGGGTGCCGAAATGATCGTAGACCACCGGTTTGGATACGCCGGCGCGAACGGCCAGATGCCCCAAGGTCAAGCGATCCGCGTCTTCCTCGCGCACGATCAATAACGCGGTATCCAGCAACTGTCGCCGCCGTTCGGCTTTCGAAAGCCGGCGAGGAGGGGAGCTGATAGCGCTTTGCTCAGTGTTGTTCTGCACGTTTTCGTTCCTGGTTGATAAAAACCTACCAATGGTAGGTTGAAGTGCGTGATGTTGTGCTAGCTTACCTACTGAAAGTAGGTTTAAACCAGAGGCAAGGAGAACACACTATGTCACTTGATCCTATCTTGCTAATGGGCGGTTCTGGCGCCATTGGCCACCACACCGCCCGGGCGCTGCGCGCCGCTCATCCCGACGTACCCCTGTTGATCGGTGGTCGCGACCTTGCCAAGGCTCAGCGTGCCGCGGAGCACATTGGCCGGGCGCAGGGCGTGGTGATTGATTCCGCCGCAGACGACCTGGGCCTCGGCGATCGCCCGATCAGCGCCGTCGTGGTCTTTTATATGGACCACGCTATTGCCGGGTTGCGGTTTGCGCAGAAACGCGGCGTGCCGCATCTCAGCATTTCCTCCGGTGTTTTCGAGATCGCGCCGGAAATCGGGATGTACATGCACAGACCTGATGCCTCGCCCATTGTCCTGGGTTACGAATGGATGGCAGGCGCGACAACAGTGTCGACACTGAGCATTGCCCAGGCATTCAGCCGAGTCCACGATATCCGTATCAACGCGCTGGTCGATGAGCAGGACACCGGCGGCCCGACCGTCGCCACCGACTTTGAACACTTGAACAAAATGCTGCCTGCCGCGCTGACACGACGCGACGATGTGTTCGTCTGGCGCGAAGGGGAGGAGTCCAAGGCCAGATTCCATGCGGTGGATGGTACGCAAATCGAGGCTTGGGGCTTCTCGTCCATTGATGTCGTTGGCCTGGCGGCGGCGACGGGTGCACCGAATGTCCAGTTCAACATGGCCACCGCGGTGAGCTCAAGCCGACGCCAGGGTAGGCCGATGTCCACCGAGATCATCATTGAACTGGTTGGCGATGACCTCAAGGGCGAACCGCTGCATACACGTCATGCGGTCATCCACCCGGCAGGCGCTGCGCCCTTGACTGGCCTGAGCGTCGCCATGACTCTGGAACGGCTGCTCGGGTTGGACGGCCAGCCACCGACTCCGCCAGGGCTTTATTTCCCTTATCAACTGTTGGACGCCAGCGCGTATCAGGAGCGTTTGAAGAAGGAGGGCGGTGAGTTGCGCAAGCTGCAGGAGTAATGACCTGCGCAGTCCCGAGCCAGGCGGCCCGCGGTGGCTAGCGTCCAAGCAGCGCCCGAACCCGCTTGGCAATGGCAAGGCAAGAGGTCAACCCGGGCGATTCGATCCCGAACAGATTGATCAATCCCGGAACGTTATGCAGCCGTTCACTGCTGATGAGAAAGTCGCTGGCAGGTTCGCCTGGTGCGGAAATTTTCGGGCGAATCCCGCTGTACCCGGGTTGCAAGCTGTTGTCCGATAAACCGGGCCAGTAGCTGCGAATCGCTGCATAGAAGGCATTGGCCCGCGATGGATCGACCTGATAGTCCTCGGTCTCGACCCATTCGGTGTCCGGGCCGAAACGCGCTTGGCCGCCCAGGTCCACGGTCATGTGAACCCCGAGGCCGGCGGCCTCCGGCGCGGGGTAGATGAGATGTGTGAAGGGCGCACGCTTGGCCAGGCTGAAGTAGCTGCCTTTGCACAGGTAATCCCGGGGTACCGTTTGTTGCGCCAAGCCCTCCATGCGCCTGGCTAATGCAGGCGCTTTAAGGCCGGCCGCGTTGATCAGCAGGCGGCAGGACAGCGCCATCGGTGCCGCCCCTGCGACATTGAGAAGGAAACCGTCAGCGGTGACCCGGGCGCTGATCAGGGGCGAGTAGAACGCGATGGTGGTGCCCATCGCTTCAGCATCGCCCTGCAACGCCAACATCAACGCATGGGAATCGACGATGCCGGTCGACGGCGAATACAACGCTGCGATGCATTCAAGCGCAGGCTCCAGCGCGAGGGCCTGATCACGATCGAGCAGGCGTAGATCCTCCACGCCATTCATCCGTCCTCGCTCGAGCAAGACTTCCAGTTGGCGAACTTGCGCTTCATCCTTGGCGACGATCAGCTTTCCTGTTTTACGGGTGCTAACGCCATGGCTATCGCAGTAGGCATAGAGTGCATGCCTGCCCTCGACGCACAACTGGGCCTTAAGACTGCCGGGCGGGTAGTAGATCCCGGCATGGATCACCTCGGAATTACGCGAGCTTGTGCCAATACCAATCGCTTCTCCGGCTTCAATCACCAGCACCTCATGACCTGCCAGGGCCATTTCCCGCGCGACGGCAAGACCGACGACACCCGCACCCACGACTACGCAATCGATATCGACACTCACCGTCATGGCTCCTTTCAATTGCATCTCTGTGCTTATTCCTTACGCAACAGCACCCTGGTCACTCGACGTTCTTCAACCTCCATCACGGTCATGCTCCATCCTTGGCAACTGAGCGTGTCGCCAATGATCGGTAAGCGATCCAGCAGGCTCATCACCAAACCAGCCAGCGTCTGGTAATCCTCTGTCGCTTTCGCCTGGAAGCCGATATGTTCGCGGACCTGACTGAGATTCAGGGCGCCGCTGACCAGGAAACCTTCTTGCTGGGGAACAATGTTCGGGCCTTCGATTTCACTGGCATCCGGCAGTTCACCTGCAATGGATTCCAGGATGTCAGTCATGGTGAGGAGGCCGACGAAGTCACCGAACTCGTTCACCACGAACGCGATGTGGGTCGACTCTTTACGCATTTGCTCCAGTGCATTGAGGATCGTGAAGCTGTCGAGCAGGTTGATGGCTTTGCGCGCCATGACTTCCAGGTTCGGCTGATTGCCCGCCAGTATTTCCTTGAGCAGTTCTTTCTTATGGACAAAGCCTAGCGGCTCATCCACGCGCCCTTCGCGGATCAACGGCAAACGCGAGTAAGAAGAGTGCATCAATGCCGTACGGATTTCTTGCGGAGCGTCTGCCACGTCAAGGTGGTCAATTTGCGCACGAGGCGTCATCACGCTGCGTATCGGGCGCTCGGCCAATTGCAGCACGCCACTGATCATGACCCGTTCGCGCCGATGGAAAACCTGCTCCGGCTCATCCCCTTCCAGCATGTCGGCGATGTCCTCGCCGACTTCATCGGCCCCCAGCTTCTGACCGCCCAGCAGGCGCAACACCGCATGGGCAGTACGCTCGCGCATCGGTCGAAGACCTTGCAGGCTTTTCTTGCGACGCGAGCGCGCCAACTGGTTGAACAGCTCGATCAGGATCGAGAAACCAATCGCGGCGTACAAGTAGCCTTTCGGGATGTGGAAGCCCAGTCCTTCAGCCGTCAGGCTGAAGCCGATCATCATCAGGAAGCCCAAGCACAGCATGATGACGGTAGGGTGGCCGTTGACGAATTTTGTCAGCGGCTTGCTCGCGATCATCATCAAGCCGATCGAGAACATCACCGCGATCATCATGACCGACAGGTGCTCCACCATCCCCACGGCCGTGATCACCGCATCCAGGGAAAAGACCGCGTCCAGCACCACAATCTGCGCAACGATAGGCCAGAACAGCGCATAGGCGGCATTGCCGGAACGTTGCGCCACGTGGCCCTCGAGTCGTTCATGCAACTCCATGGTCGCCTTGAACAACAGGAACACACCACCGAATAGCATGATCAAATCCCGGCCCGAGAACGTCTTGCCGAAGACCTCGAACAGCGGGTTGGTCAACGTCACCATCCAGGAGATGCTGGCGAGGAGGCCAAGGCGCATCAGCAACGCCAGGGACAGGCCGATGATACGGGCACGGTCGCGCTGCTCGGGCGGAAGTTTGTCGGCCAGGATGGCGATGAATACCAGGTTATCGATGCCGAGCACCAGCTCCAGCACGATCAACGTCAGCAGGCCCAGCCATGCCGTGGGGTCAACGATCCATTCCATGGATTATTCGCTCCCTCGGACGGTCAATGCGAGGGCCCGGGGCTGCAACGAGCGTATGCAGGCCGCTGGGGCACAGGAGAGAAAACGATTCTTTGAAAGGCGACTGGGAGGTTCCTGGAGGGTGTTCATACAGACCTGGAAATGATTGGGGAAGAAATCCTACAACGGTTTCCAATACTTCATACGGGACGATTTATTACAGGATCTGACAAGGGAGACTGATGAGAACGGTGTGTCGACATGTCTCCTTGGAGATATCGGCAACCTGATGTTCCAGGAAGCTTTTGCCAATTAACGCAGTTCAGAGTCGCTGTCGCGTATGGAAGTTTTAACCCGTGGCTGACAGGTCGTCGTCAGCATGCTGAACTGGCCTCAAAGCGTGAGCCATTCGTTCAGCCAGAACCTGGTAAGGCGCCGCATTTACCGTCGTGGCCGACAGCGGCAGCACAGCGAAAAAGCCTGCACAGGGCGTCACCTGGGCTGATCATTGGCTACACATAATGTATATTATGTTAAACGATGTGTTTATCCCGACCTCCGCTACATTGCCGCCCTCACAAAGCTGACGTCTATAAGGCGTTCGCCATGGTCTTGGCCTGAAATCTACTGCGGCCAGATGAGCGTTGAGACTGATGGCTGGATGCTCACGTTCTACATCTTAAAGCTAGAAAACCGTGGTAAAACCTCTGCCTCAAACCTCATCAAGGCACGCTATTCATGAAAGAGCTACGGACAGCAGCTGAAGTCCTTGAGCGTCTGAGCCATAACAAAGACGCTTTGCGGGCCGCAGTCGAAGAATTAGTCAAATGGGTTGGTGATCGAGGAGCCACCAGCCTGAAGCCCTAGTCTGACGAAGCGCCAACAGCTGAAGAACAGCAGCCACGGCGAGGATTGTTTCTACTCGTTCTTACGGGATTTTTTTCCGGCCACACTACAGGTGACTCCAACATGAATTTCGCAAACATTGATTCTCCGGAGCAGCTTGAGGCGCTCGGTACGGTCGAAGAGGTAAGGCTCGCCCTTGAACAGTTCGCTAGCCCATTCAAGGTTCAAGCACAGAGCTATGAGGAGCTGATGCCCTATGTTATGAGAGTACAGCCCTGGAGCCCCCCCCACTCTGGTCACTTTGTCAGCCGACAGGCTGAGGTCATTTTCTTCCTGACCATGCTTACTGGAAAGACCAGGAATGACTTCCTTGAGGTCAAAGATGAGTACTTCCGTGATCATGAGGCTGCCAAGCGATGGTTCAGAAGACTGGCCAACATAGTGCATCCCGATAAGACCAATGGTGACAGCGAAGCCTTTAAGGCACTCACGAAACTGTACGAGGAAATAACCTACGTGGGAGCTGATGACGATGAGTGATAATAACAATAAATCCCCAGTCATTTTCCCGGTATCGGCCTTGAATCTTAATCTTCCAGAACCATCAGATCTGGTCGATCCGAAAGCAGCCACGCGTATTCAAAAAGCAGTAAAGACTCATGTTGTCTATACGCCTGAAGGCGAGCTATTGATCAACAAAAATTGCCTCAAGACGCTACTTCAGACAGATCAGGCTGGCGCCAACTTGGTAGTTGCTAACCTCCCGCCTGAACAAAAAATGGAGAACGGCAATGACCATTACGTCAAGAGCGCGCCAATCAACCAAGAGCTGTCGCGACGGATTCAAGAGCCTAGGGACGCCCAGCAGTTGCAAGGGCTAAAATATTCCGAGGCCTGCTTAAACACTGCCCGAGATAACCCTGAGCTTGAGGTTCGGCGACTCGTGCTTGAGTCCCGGAATGAGAAGACTATGCCTGCTGTCAAAAAAGTTGTGAAACAGGAAGCGACCGGATGCCTATCTGGTCAGCCGTTGCAGCCGAACGCTGAAGTCCACCACAAGGAGCGAGTCGCGGATCAACCACGCAAAAGCGTTGACCCAAATAACATGGTCGCAGTCAATCCCGAGGTTCACTCGACAATCCATAATGCGCAGGCCCATTCTCCAGCTGCACTTGAAGAGTTGGCCAAGCAGCAAGGATGGCCAGCGTCCTCAGAGGGTGATCCCGCAAAGCCATAGAAGACAAACTGGAGGTACTCAGTTAGAGGCATCATTTGATGCCCTTTTATTGGAGTATGATTGGTCTTACAAGACTTAACGGATGAAGGTCGTATTGGTTCTGTCTACAAACCCACGCAGCTTATCGGCAACCGTCTCCAACTCGGCCTTGAGCCCTGGCCCTCTTGGGATAAATCGTTTTCTAAAAGCAGTGACTTGTTTGTCCAAGGTGTTAGCAGTTGAAGGAAACGTGGCGGCGAACAACTTGAATGTGGTCACTGCGTCCAAGCCAATTGGACCTTGCTGTGCAGTAAAAGGTACGGCGTATTGCTCAACGGCAAGGCCAAACCTTCTATTCGAGCTCGCGATGACGGGCGCTAACATTACCCACGCGTGCGGTAGATCTTTCAGGGATTTTTTATTGATGACATGATCCGCATCCAGTGTCGAGTCAAATGGCTTGAGCAGGTGGCTGTCTTTAATGGCAGCCTGTTCAGAGGAAGAAGCAATCTGACAGCGCGCGGCCATGGCTCTGAAAATTTTAACCAGCTTCGCGCGGCGACCTGGGGATACTTTTTTACGGATGGCACCCGCTTCCACAGAAGCTGCGACTCGCTCGTAAACAATCGCAGCACGCCCCTGCACTTCAAATAGCTTTCGATCATCGCGTAGGTAATTCAACCAAGCCAGCAGTGCCACTCTGTATTTTGACGACGTGGCTTTGACCCAGATAAATGAGCTGCCTCTCAAGTTAAACGAGCTATTGCCCACGCCATGCGTCATGAACGCAGGATTTGATGGGGTGCCAACAGACACTTTGATCAGCTCGTTTAATTTTGCCCATTTAAAAAACTGCTTGGTGGTACTGAAGGCCCCAGGAAGCGCACCGAATGAATCACCCTCCTCCACTGCCACCTGAACGGAAGTCTGAAAGTTTAAATAACAATAGGCGTGATGATCCCACCTGCCTCCATTCGCCAAGGCCACGCTCTCCATAAACTCAACCAGGGACTGCGTTAGTACAGATGCCATGTAGATATATCACCTAATATGTTTAGCTTGAGGTGAATATATGCCAAATTTTATGAAATGCCTATAGCCACAATCGGCATTCAACGGGTGCCCTCCAAGAGTAACGCATCTAAGCATGCCAGCATGCATGCTTAGTGTCTTGGCATTATCCGCCAAAACAGCGTGGGCGCTTGCCCTAGATACATTTATATTGGCCATATTTAATCAGGAGTTCAGGGTGAGATGTAACAGTGTTCACCCAAGACGGCCCACACGAGGATATTTGGTGCTTCCAGCTCGAAAGAACCTCATGCAACTTGCAGACATGACTTGCGCCAGGTAAAACGCCGCTCATCATGGACAGAGTCGCAATGGCAGTCCTTTCTCCAGGTCTGTCGAAGCGTTTCCCGGCGGCGGTTCGTGAGTAGACCGGTTAGTTTATCGGGGGTACGTGAATGACTGATCCGTCCACACGATGTTTAAGTACGCATAAACCCACCCCCACCCTTGATGGCTCAACGCTATCTGTCGATAATCCCCCTCTCTAAAAAAGCACATAAGGATTTGCTGTGAAGAAGCTCTACCTGGCTCTACCGTTCTGCGCATTGCTGCTCCAGGGCTGCGGCGTGACCATGACCCGCTATGAACCCAATTTCCAGAACGTTCAGCAGCTCAAGAAAAATGAGCCCATGCAGTCCCTGCGCGAGACGCAGGTGAATGCCGATACGGGTCAAGGGTCGCTGATGGTGCGTCTGAACCCGATTTCTTCGCCCGTGGGCAGCATTCCACTGCACATCCAAGCCGCGATCAACGATGAGCTGCGTCAGGCTGGTCTGTTGGATCCTCGTGCTGATCGGCAGCTGCAGGTTCAGTTGGTCAAGAGCCAGCTCACCGCCGGCGCGGGCACTGGGCACGGCGAGCTGGCTGCACGCTTCACCCTGCGTAAAGGTGATCAGGTTTTGTACGAAACCACCAAAGACGTGCAGCGTGAGTGGGACAGTAGCTTCTTCGGTCCGATCGCCATTCCGGCGGCGGCTAACAACTACAACCCTATGCTGCAAGATCTGCTCAGGAGCTTGTACAACGACCCACAGTTCACTCAAGCGTTGAAGTGATCAAAAAAAAAAAGAGCCGCGACTGCGGCTCTTTTTCTATCGGTCTCAACCCCGTGGGATGTGGGTATCGACAGCGGAATATTTCATGCGGTTGTTGTCGACCCAGTTCTTCAGCAGCGCATTGACCTGGCGATTGAAGGTGTCAGTGATGGCAGCCTTGGGGGTGTTACCCGCCAGCGGCAGGAACCAGATACCCATCCAAGTGTTGACCGCGTCATGATTGCTGGTCTTGCCCAACGGCTGGCCCTGATTGTCCAAGGTTTCCAGGCTCACGGTGTACTGGTCGGTTGCCAGCGCAGGAATGACCGTGAACGTGAGGCCGCTGATGAACGCCCAGACCATTTGTCCACCGCCTGGCGCATGGTTGTAGACCTTCAGGCGAAGGCTGTAGTCGCCGGGTTGCTTCTGGAACTCGTCGAACACTACACGCCCGAAAAGCCCTGATTCATCGAAGGCTCGCTTCAGATCGGGCTTGAGCATGTCACGGGCCTGAGGCACCTCGGTGGCTTTGGCATTGTCGGGTTCGCCCTGATAGAAATCGAAGTCGACATAGACGTTCGGTTTGTTCGAATAGCTGGCCATCGAAGGCAGATTCACGGGGGCGACTTCATCTTTGGTGAAACTGGCGCATCCACTGAGGCTCAAGGCCAAGGCAAGGCCTATGGCTTTTCCAAATTGCATATCGACTTCCTTGCTTAAGGTATTGATGCCGCTCACAGAGAGGGGGACGAATTCTAGCGATATTCGCTTGAAATCAAAAGGCCATCACTCTCTGCCCTCGCCCGCGTTTTTCCATTGACGAGGCTGAGGGATGAGCTGGAGCGACCGAGCGCGTTCGGCCTGCTAAAGGGGCGCGACTCGCGATCACCCGCTAAACAGTCGGCATCCGGTGTAACGAAGGTTGTTGGACAGGCATCTGCTGCCAAGCCAGCTGCGCCTGAACAATGGCGACCGCCTCCAGCACTTTATGGGCCCAGCCGTCATCTTCCGGATGCACCACGACAACACGAAAGCCATGGTCATCACCTTCAATCTGTACGCCTTCGGAATCATCGACATGCAAGTCGATATCGAACGCCGGCGGATACTTCGAGGGTGTGTTCGACAGCCCATGGTCCGTTAGCGCCTGATTGTGCAGCACGCTGTTGACCACACCGTCGACGCGGATGCCGTAGAGCAACAGCCAACGCCGGATGTAGGACGGCGTACGGCCGGACGATGTATAGACCCAGATGCTGCAGTCCTGGCGGCGCAGCTCTCGGATCAGGGAGCGTGTCCCCCTGCGCAATGGCTCACCCAGCCAGCGATGAACACAGGCCGGCAATCGGCTTTGTTCGACTTCGCAGTGGTGGAGTTGGCAGGCGAGCGTGTCATCGATATCAAACGAAATGCGTATGCGCGGCCGCCTGGATATCTGCATCGGGATGGCGCAGCGGATGGCCTGCCCTGCCCGGCTGCCGAAGGTTTTGCATTTGGCGAGCGCTGAGTTCCCGCTCATCAATGGCCACCCTGAGAGAGGGGCAAAGACTTGCCCTTGAGGAAGAACTTCATCGGGTCAGGCGCTTGTTCTTCCAGGAAGGCTGCGTATTTTTTCTTGATCTTGGGCAGTTCGTACAACGCCTTGACTCCATGTTTGGCAGAGTTGCGTATAACCGATGACGGGTTGAAGTAGCCTTTGGCGTTTTCCAGCGTCAACACGAAGGGCGGCAAGCCCGCACGCATGAGCAGGTAGCTGACGATGAGCGACCCACTGCGGTTGTTCCCTTCAATGAACAACTGCGGCTTGCTGAGAATGCGCACATAGACGCCAGCCGCACGCTTCCAGACGGATTCGCTGCGGTACGCGCAATACCAATTGAACAAGTCCTTGATGCCTCCCTCAACGTTGTTGAAGAAATGCGCCTCGGTCGCGGCCAGGTGCTGGGCGTATTCCAGGCGGCGCGTCGGGTCTCGGCCACAAAGCACCGTGGCGTTGATCTCGAGCATCAGGTTCAGGTGCTGAAGGTCGAACAGATCGACGCCGCGGGCAACATAGTCGTCAATCAACGCGTAGCCTTCAAGCACGTTGTGCAGTACTTCGTCAGTCAAGGGGTCGCGTGGCTCCGTGAAGTGCCGGCTGAGCTCGGCGAAGCGGTGTTGCACTTCGCGTAGTGCATGTTCAATCGCAGGCAAATCAAGGCGATGCGTAGCAGGCATTGGTGCTCCTTGGAAACGCTTGGTAAATGTCTACCGGATGCCCGCCAAATCCATTTGGCTTCTGCAGGTATGCGGCCTTGACCGGATGTATGGTTAGCTGAACTTGCCGCTGATGTAGTCACCGGTCATCTGTTCACGTGGGTTGTCGAAAATCTGCGTCGTCGGGCCCATTTCAACCAGATAGCCAGTACGCGTGCCCTGGGAAATATCCACCGAGAAGAACGCAGTGGTGTCAGCGACACGGATGGCTTGCTGCATGTTGTGGGTGACCAGCGCGATGGTGTAATCCTTCTTCAACTCGACCATCAATTCCTCGACCCGCCGGGTAGCGATCGGGTCGAGTGCCGAACAGGGCTCATCCAGCAGCAGGACTTCCGGCTCGGTGGCGATGGCGCGGGCGATGCACAGGCGTTGTTGCTGGCCGCCGGAGAGCGACAGGCCGCTGACCTTGAGCTTGTCCTTGACTTCATCCCACAGGGCGGCGCCTTGCAGCGCATGCTTGACCCGATCGCCTATATCGCCTTTGTAGCGGTTGAGGCGCAGGCCAAACGCGACGTTGTCGAAGATGCTCATCGAGAACGGGTTCGGCTGCTGGAACACCATGCCGATGTAACGGCGCACGACCACCGGGTCAACGCCCTTGCCGTAGACATCTTGCCCAAGGAAGTGCACGTGGCCTTCGAAACGGAAGCCTTTCACCAGATCGTTCATCCGGTTCAGGCTGCGCAGCACGGTACTCTTGCCGCAGCCGGATGGCCCGATGAAACCGGTGATCTTGTTTTTCTCGATCGGCACATGGCTGTCACGTACCGCCATGAAGTTGCCGTAGAAAATCTTGTCCAGTTTGCAGTCCATGACTACAGGTGCCTGGGTGACAAACGGAGCGGCTATTTGCGCAGTGGATACGTTCAAGATCAGATGCTCCCGTTCTTAATACTTGGGCTTGCCGAAGATACGGCTGATGATATTCACGACCAGCACGATCATCACCAGCACCAGTGAGGCCGCCCATGCGAGCTCGAGCTGGTTGTCGAACGGCATGCCGGAGAAGTTGTAGATCAGCACGGCAAGCGATGCCGTCGGGTTCATGACCTCGAGGCTGCCTTGGTGGTAGATCCAGTAGTTGCTGAACAGCGCGGTAAACAACAGCGGCGCTGTTTCGCCCGCGGCCCGTGCCACCGCCAGCATGACGCCGGTCAGGATCGCCGGCATGCCGGTGGGCAAGACGATTTTCCAGATCACCTGCGAGCGCGTGCAGCCCATGCCATAGGCGGCATCCTTCATGATCTTGGGCACCATCCGCATCGACTCTTCCGCCGTCAGCACGACGATAGGCAGCATCAGGACTGCCAGCGCCACGCCACCGGCTGGGGCCGAATAAGTGCCGGTGGTCATCACCACCAGGGCGTAAGCAAACACCCCGGCCAGAATCGATGGCAGCCCCGTGAGCATCTTGGCGGCAAAGCGCGCAGCGTTCGCCAGCTTGCTGTCCGGCCCCAGTTCAGCCAGGAAAATCGCCGCCATGATGCCGACCGGCACCGCGATTGCCGCCGCGATACCCACCATCACAAAGGTACCTGCCATTGCGTTGCCGAAGCCCCCGCCCATCTCGAAGCCAGTCGGCGGCAGTTCGGTGAAGACTTCCAGGTTCAGGCGAGCGCCGCCGCGGGTGATCAGCATGTAGAGCACGGAAATCAACGGCACGCTGGCCAGCAGCGCCCCGCCCCAGACCAGGGTGGTCAAGATCAGGCTGCGCAGGGCGCGGCCCTCGAACTTGCGCTGCAGGCTGGGCATCGCGCCTGCTGGAGCCGTCAAGTCTGTTGCAGCAGTCAGGTCGGTCATCACTTATTACCCCGTTGGGCGTACATCATGATCAAGGAGCCGAAGACGTTCACGATCAACGTGATCAACATCAGCACCAGTGCGGCATACATCAACACCTCGATCTCGTTCGGCCCGGCTTCGGGGAAGTTCAGGGCCAGCAAGGCCGCCAGGGTGTTGGCCGGGGCGAACAGCGAGAGGGAAATGTTATTCGCGTTGCCTACCAGCATGGCCAGTGCCATCGTTTCACCCAACGCGCGTCCCAGGCCAAGTACCAAAGAACCGAAAATGCCCGTGGCGGCCGATGGCACCATCACCTTGAGAATCGCTTCCCAGTGGGTGGTCCCCATGCCGTAGGCGGCCTGTTTGGTTTTCATCGGTACGCCCGTAAGCGCATCCTGCGAAACAGCGGCAATGGTCGGAAGAATCATGATGGCGAGCACCAACGCCGCAGGAAGCAGCCCCGGCCCGCTCAAGGATGTGCCGAAAAATGGCACCCAGCCGAGTTCGCTGTTCAACCAGGTGGTCAGTGGCCGAATCGCCGGAATCACCACGTAGATCCCCCACAGGCCGTAGACGACGCTGGGGATGGCCGCGAGTAATTCGACAATGGTGCGGAAAATGGCGGCGAGCTTGGGGGGCAGGAAGTCCTGGGTCAGGAAAATCGCCATGCTGACGCCGAAAAAGCCCGCGATCAGCAATGCGATGAAGGCACTGTAAAGCGTGCCCCAGATTGCCGGCAAGATGCCGTATTTACCCTGGTTCACGTCCCAGACGGTGCCTAGGAGCACATCAAACCCGTGCTTTTCCATGCCAGGCAGCGCCTTGCGCCCCACTTCGAATACGAGGGCAAATACCAACGCCAGAACCAGAATGACCCCAATACGCGCAAGCGCACGAAAGGTGCGATCAACCAGGAAGTCCTTCGCGGACGGTGGTTGGCAGGCAGAATCTGGATTAACCGGTACGACAAAGGGTTTGTTCATTGGCTAAGTCCGGAACAAGGGGGAAACTCTCCCGGCATGGCTGACAGCACACGCCGAGAGAGGCCTCAGGCGTTACTGAATGTTGGCGGACGCTTTGCGAACCTGGTCGACAACCGATTGCGGCAACGGGATATAACCCATCGAATCGGCAATTTTCTGCCCTTCGGTCAGGCTGTATTCGACCATTTCACGCATGGCCTTGGCCTTGGCCGGGTTGCCGTTGTTCTTGCGGAAAATCATCCAGGTGTAGGAGGTGATCGGGTACGACTTGGCGCCGTCCGGATCAGGCAACCAGGACACCAGGCTATCCGGCATCTTCACCGCTGCCAGAGCCTCGGCACCGCTCTCGGCGTTTGGCACGACGTATTGGCCGGCCTTGTTCTGCAACTGGGCGAAGTCAACCTTGGCAAGTTTGGCGAAGCCGTATTCGATGTAGCCGATCGCGCCCGGCGTCTGGCGCACGGTAGCCGTCACACCATCGTTCTTCGGCGACTTGATGAACTTGTCACTGGCCGGCCAGTTGACGGTATTGCCCTCCCCCAGCGCCTGCTTGAACTCCGGATTGATGGTCGCCAAGTGTTTGGTGAATACCGCGGTGGTACCGCTGGAGTCCGCACGTACAACCACCGTAATCGGCGTATCGGACAGTTTCAGGTCCGGGTTGGCGGCGACGATCTTTGGATCGTTCCAGCGGGTGATCTTGCCCAGGAAAATGTTTGAGTAGACATCGCGTGGCAACTTCAGGCCTTTAGGATTGCCCGGCAGGTTATAGGCCAGCACGATTTCCCCGGCGGTCATCGGCAGCAGCTGCACGCCTTCGGCAACCTTGGCGATATCCTCGTCTTTCATTGCCGAGTCACTGGCGGCGAAATCAACGGTTTTATTCAGGAAGTCCTGTACACCCGCGCCGCTGCCCTTGGATTGGTAATCCACAGTGACACCTTCGGATTTCTTGCTGAAATCCTTGAACCAGGTCAGGTAGATCGGCGCCGGGAAACTCGCGCCAGAACCCGTCAGACGGACGCTTTCTGCAGCGAACGACGCCGAAGTGGCACCAAGAGAAAGCGTAACGGCGAGCGCAACAGACTTCATCAAACTTTTCATTGAAAGAAATTCCTTGTGATGACGGCTGGGGAACTCTGCAACAGTCGTGTTACGGTTTTATGAACATCGAATTGCAAAAGGGGACAAATGTCCCCGTTTTGCGCCACGGCACCGACGTGAAAAGCTCGCGCACACCCACGCCCCGGCGTTTGCGCAGGGCCTGAAGAACTTGAATTCACACGCCGATTGATCGGATCGCAATGCCGAGGCGCATTGATTCCGGCAGCGCTGGGGCTGCTTGAAGGTCGTAAGGACCCGTTCGAGGGATTGCCGTCATGGACGGCTGGCGCTGGGACGTATCAGTGGCGCAGCAACCTACGCAGCGGCACCCCATCCTTGAGCACGGGGGATTTGATAACGATGTAGCTGAAGTACTTGGAAATGCCGATGTTCTTGTCCAGCAACCCTTCGATCACTTCCTGGTAATGCTGGATGCTGCACGTCATGAAGCGCACCAGGTAATCGTAACCGCCGCTGATCAAATGGCACTCCAGTACCTCATCGACCAAGCGAATATTGGATTCGAACTTGGCGAAGTCTTCCCGCTTGTGGTCGCTGAGGGTGATTTCAGTGAAAACCGTGACCGAGTCAGTGATCTTGGCCAGGTTGAGATGAGCCCTGTAGCCGGAAATATAACCGGCCGACTCGAGCCGCTTGACTCGCTGCAGGCAGGGGCTGGATGACAGGCCCACGGCATCGGCGAGACTGACGTTGGTCATTCGACCGTCCTTTTGAAGTTCAACAAGGATACTGATATCAATTCGGTCTAGTTTTATTAAACCTTCCATCGGGTACCCCTCGGTTGTCTTCAGGTGACAGTGGTTTTAGCAAATTCAACGCCGCAAAGATAGCTGATGCTGAGCGACGAGGT
The DNA here is from genome assembly GCF_900101575.1 of Pseudomonas sp. NFACC37-1. Classification (NCBI taxonomy): domain Bacteria; kingdom Pseudomonadati; phylum Pseudomonadota; class Gammaproteobacteria; order Pseudomonadales; family Pseudomonadaceae; genus Pseudomonas; species Pseudomonas sp. NFACC37-1. Next base: position 167,937 of record NZ_FMUZ01000001.1, read on the forward strand.
CGGCCATGCTGGTGATGTAGAAATCGGCGGAATATGCTTGATTATCAGGCTCATGGCCACGGCGGATCAGGCACAGGCCAGCCGATTTTGGCGGGGATGCGGGCGGCCTGGACACTTGCATGATGTTTTCAGGCTTGAGCTTGTTCGCCAGCAACCATGCCTCGTCCTCCAATGGATTGTTGGCGCGGGAATGCAGGTCCTCGGGGGGAACTCCCAAGCGCTCGCAGAGCGGGTCACGATCCTCGGCATCACGATCGCAGTACACCAGCAGCCGGTAGAATTTGCGCAGGTACAACATGGCACCGGGCGCGTCCTCGAACAGAGACCAGTTGCTGGCCGAACGGGCAAAGCTCATGCCCTCCTCCCAACTGACCTTGAGCCCCAGGCGCTCTGCCAGTTGACGATGGGCAAAGCACAACAAACCACTGAAGCCCAGTTCGGAAAAACGCGGATAGAGCCCGCGCACCGCCTCGTCGAACTCAGCCAGCACCGCTTCCCTGCCTGGCACGTCCGGATGGCTGTCTAGCAAAGGTTGCAGGGCCGTCCAGACACCGGAATCCCGATCGACCAGGACTTCGTCGCAATCGATCAGCAGCGCACGATAATCAGTCAGGTGCATGTGTGTCGCCTCCCATGATGCATTCATCAATCCATATGCGCTAAATGCCCCCGGTCGGCACAGCGCTACTGCGGGCCGACCGAGACCTGAGATTAATCCAACACGCGTAGCAATGCTGCTTCAAGAATGGTCAGTGCTTCGTCGATCTGACTTTCTTCGGTGACCAGGGGCGCCAGGAAGCGCAGGACATTTCGGTACACCCCGCATTTGATCACCAACAGCCCGCCTACCCTGGCCTGGTCGATCAGTTGTTGGGTGAGTTCGGCATCGGGGCTGCGGGCCTCATCGTCCTTGATCAATTCGATGGCCAGCATGAAGCCGGTGCCGCGCACGTCACCGATGCGCGAGTGACGTGCCTGCAAGCGCAGCAGGCCCTGACGCAGCCGCTCGCCCAGGACCTGGCCACGCTCGAGCAACTGCTCCTGTTCGTAAGCGTCGATCACCGCCAGCGCGGCGGCACAGGACAAGGCGTTGCCGCCATAGGTGCCGCCAAGACCACCGGGCAATGGCGCGTCCATGATGTGCGCACGCCCCACCACGCCCGAAATGGGCAGGCCACCTGCCAGACTCTTGGCGACAGTGACCAGGTCCGGCTGAATGCCGGCGTGCTGAAAACCGAACCATTTGCCGGTACGGCCGAAGCCGGTCTGGATTTCATCGAGGATGAGTACGATGCCGTGTTGCTCGGTCAGGGTCCGCAGCGCCTGGAGAAACTCGGGTGGCGCAGAAAGGAAACCGCCGTCGCCCTGCACCGGCTCGATGATGATCGCCGCGACTCGATCCGGAGCGACTTGGGTCGCCAGCAACTCATTCAGGGCCTGCAACGCCATCTCGCTGCTGAAACCGCGATAGGCATTCGGGTATGGGGTATGGAAGACATCCGGTGCGAAGGGCCCGAAGTTCTGCTTGTAGGGCTGGCTCATGCCCGTCAGCGTAGTACCCAGCAAGGTACGTCCATGAAAACCGCCACGAAAGGAAATCACCGCGGGACGATTGGTATGGGCGCGGGCGATCTTCACCGCGTTCTCCACCGCCTCTGCGCCAGAGGTGAACAGCGCCGCCTTGTAGGCTTGCTGACCACCCACCAACCCACACAGGCGCTTGACCAGGTCTAGATAGGGCTTGTACGCCACCACCTGGAAGCAAGCATGGCTGACCTTTTGCAATTGGGCCTGCACGGCCGCGACTACCTTCGGATGATTGTGGCCGATGTTCAGGACGCCAATGCCGCCGACGAAGTCCAGGTAGCGCGCCCCATCCACGTCCCACACTTCAGCCCCTTTGGCCCGGTCGATGACCAGCGGATGTGCGGTGACCAGACCCCGAGGCACGAATTGATCGCGTTGACGGAGCAAACTTGGGGTTTCTTCGACTTTACTGTTCATGGCATCTCCCACAGTGAACCAGGCAACCGGGAAACGGCTGCGATGTGTTCCACAGGTTAAGCGTTCGACGCGATTGTCTAAGCCGAACTTGGCCTCTGGGAAATTCGGATCGACTGTTTTAACCCCGGCAAACAGCAGATTCCTTCAGCCGCCTCCAGTCCCATGGAATCTGCTGGCAGACACCCTATACAACGCAGTGATGTGTGATTACGCAGGCTCTTTTGATACATCCTACTTTGCCACTCGGGCATGCTGGAGGTTCCCCATCCAGTACGAGAAGTGACCCATGGCCCTGCTTTATAAAGCCGACCCGGTACGCGGCGAACAATGGAAGCGTCTATTCGCCGAGCACGCGCCGGATATCGAATGGCGTGCCTGGCCGGACATCGGCGATCCGAAGGATATTCGCTACCTCGCCGCTTGGCAGGCGCCGAACGACCTCGAAACATTGCTGCCGAACCTGGAGGTGCTGTTCGCCTTGTCGGCCGGGGTCGACCAGCTTGACCTCGATCGCCTGCCCACGTCCCTGCCGGTGGTCCGGTTACTCGACCCTGGCATCACCCGGGGCATGTGCGAGTACGCCAGTTTCGCCGTGCTCAGCCTGCACCGGGACATGCTCCGTTATCGCCAGCAACAGATCGCCCGTTGCTGGCAGGCGCACTTGCTGCAACCGGCGGCCCAACGTCGTGTCGGCGTCATGGGGCTAGGCATGCAGGCCCAGCAGATCCTGGCCACCTTGCAGACCTTTGGTTTTGCCTTGTCGGGTTGGGCACGCAGCGAACACCGCATCGCCGGGGTAGATTGCTTTGCCGGTGACGAACAGCTCCCGGCGTTCCTCGGCCAATGCGACATCGTGTTGTGTGTCTTGCCATTGACCGAGCAGACCAGAGGGATTCTCAACCGCCAGTTGTTCCACCATCTGCCCAAGGGGGCTGCCCTGGTCAACATGGGCCGCGGCGGGCACCTGATAGAAGAGGATCTGCTCGAGGCCCTAGCCAGTGGCCAGCTCAGTGCCGCGGTGCTCGACGTATTGCAACAGGAACCGGCCGCGCCGGATCACCCGTTCTGGCAGCATCCGCAAATATTGCTGACGCCGCATATCGCGGCGATGACCCAGCCCGAAAGCGCCTTTGGCGTGTTGCTGGACAATATCCGTCGCCATCAACGTGGCGAATCGATGCTCGGCCAGATTGACCCTCAGCGCCGTTACTGACCTGCGCGTGTCATGCACCTACGAGAAAAACACCGACGGAAAATTCGCTGATATTTGCTGCTGAGCCTGATCCCGATTTGAGCAATAACTGCGGCGCGCGAAGCCGCAACTTATGCAATCTACCGAATCAATGTCCGCCTCTTGTCAGGCCTGGCGGCAGGTGAGATACCAACACTTTCAGCGGAGAAATCCGACCGGTCACGCTCCCTGTCCATGGAGATCTGTCATGTCCAACACGCAACGCCCCGCCTGTACCTATCGCCCCATGACGCCTGCCGATGTGACATCGGCTCATGCCTTGTCCGTGCGGTTGAAGTGGCCCCACCGCCTGGAAGACTGGGCCATGCTGCAGCGTGTCTCGCACGGTTTTGTCGCAGAGGACGAAGGCCGCCTGATCGGTACGGCGTTCACCTGCCCACAGGGTGACTACGCCACGATCGGCCTGGTGATCGTCAGCGATGAGTACCAGGGCCAGGGCATCGGTCGAAAACTGATGGAGCTGGCACTCCAGGCGTGCGGTTCGCAGACCCCCATGCTCAATGCGACGCTGGCCGGCGCACCTCTTTATGTCAGCCAGGGATTCGTCGACTTTGGGCATATCCAACAACACCAAGGAAACGTATCGTCTCCGGCCCCCACGGACCTGCCATCCGGTGAGCGCCTGCGCCACCTGGCCGACGCCGATCGAAACGACGTGATCGCACTCGCCAACGCCGGCAGCGGCCTGGACCGGCATGCCGTGCTCAACGATCTGTTCGAGAGTGTCGAAGACGTCGTGGGTATCGAGCGTGAGGGGCAATTGCGAGCGTTCGCCCTCCTGCGTTCCTTCGGTCGTGGTCGTTACATCGGCCCGGTCGTTGCGGAAAATCCAGAGCAGGCCAAGCACCTGATCGCGGTGTTGTTGGCGCAAGTGCCGGATGCTTTCGTGCGCATGGATGTACTGCCCGACAGCGGCCTCGGTTCCTGGCTGGAAGAAGCCGGGCTGAAGCAGGTCGACACCGTCGCACAAATGGTTCGTGGGACCCCACCCCAGGCCAGCGACGGCGTACACCAGTTTGCGCTGGTGACCCAGGCCATCGGCTGACGCCCCTACCTCACAGCTACACCATTCACTCTCCTGGAGAAACACCCTCATGCTAGAACCCACTGCCGTGCTGCTCGCACATGCCGACGGTACTCCCGCGTCCACAGCATTCACCTGCGGCTCATTGGACGCCAACGATCCTTTCGACCGACAGATCGCTTATGTCGGGACGGATAACATGGCTGCCGGTGTCGTCCAGGCGAGCGGACAATTCAGCGTCGACCATTACCCGTACAGTGAAACGATCGTGGTTCACGCGGGACGCGTCATCTTGCAGAGCCAGGATCACGCGCTCGAACTCAATCCGGGCGACAGCGCCGTGATCGCCCGTGGTACATCGGTTCAGATCGACGCGCTACCTGGCTCGTTCTGGGCATTCTGTGCCGATACCCAGCCTGTTGAAACAGGCACTGTCGGATTGACCGCCCTCCCCCCATACTCCCTGCTCTCCCCTTCGACGCCGCCGAGTGAAGAGTTCCTGCTGAGCCCGACACCGCAATGTCGCTCGAACAACGTGTTCGTCGAGGACGCGACCAACCTGCGTATCGGCATCTGGGACTCGACACCCTATGTCCGCAAGGCGCGGCCACACACGATGCATGAACTGATGCACCTGATCGAAGGCAGAATCATTCTCCAGATCGCCGATGGTTCCGAACTGGCGGTCAACACGGGCGATACAGTGTTCGTGCCGCGAGGCGCCCCCTGCGCCTGGAAGAGCAGCGTCTATGTGCGCAAGTTCTACGTCTGCAAGTGATGTCTGGCGGGGTTTTTTTGGGTTGGTGAGGCCGCGCTTTCCCTGTGGGAGCTGAGCTTGCTCGCGATGGCAGACCTTCAGCAATGATGATGTCGACTGACGCAACGCCATCGCGAGCAAGCTCGCTCCCACAAGGGGAGCGCGGTGTACATGAGGTCTGTGGCTTCTGAAAATCCAATGTGGGAGCGAGCTTGCTCGCGATGTTCAGTTCAAAGCGCCATCGCAATCGCCTGACCAACATCCTGGGTCGAGCCCTGCCCGCCTAGATCAGGCGTGATCGGCCCCGCGGCGATCACCTGCTCGATGGCCTTGAGAATCCCATCATGGGCCGCACGGTAGCGCTCATCGCCATTGCCGAGGAAGTCCAGCATCAAGGCGCCGGACCAGATCATCGCAATCGGGTTGGCGATGTTCCGTCCATAGATATCCGGCGCCGAACCATGGACCGGTTCGAACAACGAGGGGAAGCGCCGTTCCGGGTCGAGGTTCGCCGAAGGGGCGATGCCGATGGTGCCGGCGCAGGCAGGGCCCAGGTCGGACAGGATGTCGCCGAACAGATTCGACGCCACGACCACATCGAAACGGTCGGGTTGAAGCACGAAGCGCGCGCAGAGGATATCGATGTGTTGCTTGTCCCAGGTGACGTCCGGGTACTGCTGCGCCATGAGCGCGGTGCGTTCATCCCAGTACGGCATGCTGATGGAGATGCCGTTGGACTTGGTCGCCGCGGTCAGGCGTTTGCGCGGCCGGGTCTGGGCCAGGTCGAAGGCGAACTTGAGAATCCGGTCCACGCCGCGGCGGGTGAACACTGACTCCTGCAGCACGAACTCATGCTCGGTGCCTTCGAACATCTTGCCGCCGATCGAGGAATATTCGCCCTCGGTGTTTTCGCGGATCACCACGAAGTCGATGTCCCCGGCTTCGCGTCCGGCCAGCGGGCACGGTACGCCGGGAAACAGCCGCACCGGCCGGATGTTCACGTATTGGTCGAAGTCCCGGCGGAACTTCAGCAGCGACCCCCACAGGGAAATGTGATCCGGCACCTTGTCCGGCCAGCCCACGGCGCCAAAGTAGATCGCGTCGAAGTCCTTGAGCTGCGCGAACCAGTCGTCGGGCATCATCTGCCCGTGCTCCAGGTAATAATCGCAGTGGGCCCAGTCGAGCACTTCGATGCTCAAGTCCAATTGCCATTTCTTCGCGGCCTGTTCCAATACCCGCAGCCCTTCCGGCAGGACTTCCTTACCGATACCGTCGCCGGCAATCGCGGCGATTCTGAATGGTTTGCTCATCAACCGTGCCTCCTCTCTTCAAATGCTGACCGGATCACAGGCCACCCATGTGGAAGGCTTTGACTTCAAGGAACTCGTCCAGGCCATACTTGCTGCCTTCACGCCCCAGGCCCGATTGCTTGATACCGCCAAAGGGGGCGACGTCCATGGAAATGAGCCCGGTATTGAGCCCGACCATGCCGAACTCCAGCGCCTCGCCGAACCGCCATGAGCGGCGCAAATCCTGGGTGAAGAAATAGGCGGCCAAGCCATAAGGGGTTGCGTTGGCCGAGGCCAGCGCCTCTTCTTCAGTGTTGAAGCGCATCAGCGGTGCAACGGGGCCGAAGGTCTCTTCATTGGCCAGCAGCATTCCGGCATGGGCCTCACCGAGTACCGTCGGCCGGACGAACTGGCTGTCGCCCTTGGGGATTTCACCACAGAGTAGACGAGCGCCCTGACTCAAGGCCTCGTCGATATGTCGAGCGACCTTGCTGACCGCCGCCGTATTGATCAGTGGACCTATGTTTACGCCGGCATCCAGGCCATCGCCGACCTTGAGCTTGCCCACCTCCTCCACCAGACGCTGGGCGAAGCGCTCGTAGATCCCATCCTGCACCAGGATCCGGTTGGCGCAGACGCAGGTCTGCCCGGCGTTGCGGAATTTGCTGAGCATGATGCCGGTCACGGCCTGCTCCAGGTCAGCGTCGTCGAACACGATGAACGGTGCGTTACCGCCCAGTTCCAGGCTCAAGCGCTTGATGTGTTCGGCGCTCTGGCGCATCAGCAGGCGACCGACCGCCGTGGACCCGGTGAAAGACAGCTTGCGCACTGTCGGGTTGCCGGTCAGTTCTTCACCAATGCCGGCGGGCATGCCGGTCACGACGTTGAACACCCCGGCCGGAATGCCGACCCGCTCGGCCAACACCGCCAGGGCCAGGGCCGAGAGCGGGGTCAGGTCCGACGGCTTGACCACGATCGTGCACCCGGCGGCCAGGGCCGGCGCGCACTTGCGGGTGATCATCGCGTTGGGGAAGTTCCACGGGGTGATCGCGGCGCAAACACCGACCGGTTGCTTGAGGGTCAGCAAGCGGCGATCACCGCTGGGGGCCTGGATGGTTTCGCCGTAGACCCGTCGGGCTTCTTCGGCGAACCATTTGACGAAGCTGGCTCCGTAGCGAATTTCGCCCTGGGCTTCTGCCAGCGGCTTGCCCTGTTCGCAGGTCAAGATCAACGCCAGGTCGTCGAGGTTGTCGATCATGGCCTGATACCAGCGATCCAGCAGCGCCGCCCGTTCTGCCGCCGGACGTGCACGCCAGGCCGGCCAGGCACGATCGGCAGCTTCGACGGCCCGCCGGGTTTCACTGCCTTGTATCGCGGGGACCTTGGCGAGCACTTCGCCGGTGGCCGGGTTGATAACGTCCACGGTCGCGGCGTTGTCGGCGCCGACCCACTGGCCGTCGATGTAAGCGCGTTCTACCAGCAGGCTGGGGTCTTTCAGGCGATTCTTGAGCATGGCATCGGGTCCTGTTTTGAGACAGCCTTCAGTCTATTGTTTCGCCCTGGACGAGGATGCTGAAAACGCCGGCCCTACAGCCGTGAATGCTGAAAATCAGCCTTCGACGGCATGCTCTACCGTGGGTGTGGATTAATCGCCGTGCGCCTCGATCAGGCGATGAAACCCTTGGGGTTGCAGGCGTGGTGACGGATTGTTCAATCAGGCAGACGGAACACTAGCGATGCATTGAACCCACTAACCCTTTCAGGAAGCGCTCGCCAGCGTCCATCTGGCTGATCTCGATGAACTCGTCAGGCTTGTGCGCCTGTTCTATCGAGCCTGGCCCGCAGACCACCACCGGCACATCCAGGCGTTGTTTGAACAAGCCGCCCTCGGTGCCGAATGAGACCTTGGCCGTGCCGGTGTCCGGCGCGGCAAAGTTTTTCAGGAAACGCACCGCTTCGACGCTCGGGTGGGTATCGAGGCCCGGGTAGACATTCAGGGTCTCGATTTCGATAGCGGCCACACTGGAGAGCTTCCTGGCTTCGCCGACGATCAGTTCGGCGCGCTCGCGCATCTGTTCCAGGAATCCGTCCAGGTCGTCCGCCGGCAAGTTACGCACTTCGAAGTCCAGGGTGCACAGATTAGGCACAATGTTCAGCGCCTTGCCGCCGACAATCTGTCCAACATGCACGGTGCTGTAGGGCACGTCGTAATCGGTATCCCGGGCGCCCTGCTCTTGCAACTGCTGCTGGCTCAGGCGCAGCGCGGCGATGAAGTCGCAGGCCACGTGAATGGCATTGACCGAGCGCGGTGCCAGGGAGGAATGCGCTTCCAGGCCACGACAGTAAGTACGGTAGGAACCCTTGCCCTTGTGCCCGAGTACGAACTGCATATTGGTTGGCTCGCCGATGACGCACAGAAACGGCCGGACCGGTGCCAGGTGCAGCACATCGAGCAAACGACGCACCCCCACGCAACCGATCTCTTCGTCATGGGACAGGGCCAATTGCAAGGGCCGGCTCAATGGCTGCTCGGTGGCCTCGAGCATGGCGTCGACAGCCAGTGCGATAAAACCCTTCATGTCGCAACTGCCACGGCCATAAATCCGCCCGTCCTGCACCGTCGCCTCGAAAGCCGGAAAGGTCCAGGCCTGCCCCGCCGCCGGCACCACGTCGGTATGCCCGGACAGCAGGATCCCCGGTACGTCCCGTGGCCCGGTACTGGCAAACAGATTGGCTTTCTTGCCGCTTTCATCCTGGACGATCAGTGACTCGATGCCCTTGGTCAGCAGCAGATCGCGCACGTACTCGATCAAGGCCATGTTCGATTCCGAGGAGACGGTATCGAAGGCCATCAGCCGTTTGAGAATGTCCAACACACGGGGTTTCATGAGGCCTTGCTCCATTGCTCGACTGAAAAAGAAGAAGCGCTTGATGTCGACCAGCCTGACGAAACGCCGGTTCAGGCATACGCCGCCACGTTAACGCTGTTGGACTGCTGGGTCTTCATCAGTTCCGCACTGTCGTGGTGGCAGAGGATTTCACTGCCGCCCACAATCATCCGCCGTTGCGGCGCGACACAATTGCACAAGCCGTCGACCCGTACCGGGCAGCGACTGAGAAAGGTGCACAGGCCGGGCACGTTGGCTTTAGGGCCAACGGGCGGCAACGTCTGGCAGGTCGTTGCCCCACAGGTTTCCAGCCAGCCCTGGCGCAGTTCCGGTACGGAATGGATCAGCAGGTCGGTATACGGATGGAACGGTGCCTCGGCATAGGATTGGCGCGTGCCGGCCTGGATCTTGTGGCCGCTGTACATCACCACGATATCGTCACACAAGGCGCGCACGGTGGAGATGTCGTGGCTGATGAACAAATAGGACACCCCCAGTTGCTGGCGCAGATCGCGCAGCAGTTCGAGAATCGCCGCACCGACCACGGTATCCAGCGCCGAGGTCACCTCGTCGCAGAGAATCAGGTCCGGCTTGGCCGCCAAGGCCCTGGCCAGGTTGACCCGTTGCTTCTGCCCGCCGGACAGTTCGTTCGGACGCCGCTGCGCCAGTGCCCGTGGCAGACGCACCAGGTCCAGCAATTCGCCGACACGCTCGCGCAAAGCCGCGCCCTTGAGGCCGAAATACATCTTCAGCGGACGGCTCAGGATCGTGCTGACGCTGTGCATCGGGTTGAGCGCGGTGTCGGCATTCTGGAAGACCATTTGAATACGTCGGAACTGCTCGGGGGTGCGCGACGATAGGCTGCCCCCCAGGGGTTGGCCATCGAAGGTCAAGCCGCCAAGGGCCGGTACCAACAATCCGGCCACGACCCGTGCCAGGGTCGATTTGCCGGAGCCCGACTCACCGATGACGCCGATGGCCTGGCCTCTGCGAACCGTCAGGTCAATGTCTTCCAGCACGCGAATCGCTGGCATGCCCTGGGCGTTTTTGTTGCCGTAGCCGGCGGTGAGCCCCTGGATAGTCAGCAACGGTGTCTCTTGGGCGAGGTCGCTCGGCGGACGGATCGTCGTGTCCGGTCGCGCCGCCGCCAGCAAGCTGCGGGTGTATTCGTGGGCCGGCCCCTTGAGCAACGGTGCCGTGGCGCTGTGTTCGAAGATTTCGCCGCCATTGAGCACCACGATCTGGTCAGCCATCTGCGCCACCACCGCCAGGTCGTGAGACACGTAGACGGCCGTGGCCCCACGTTCACGGACCACTCGCTTGAAGGCCCGCAGCACATCGATCTGGGTTGTCACATCGAGGGCCGTGGTCGGCTCGTCGAGCACCACCAGCAACGGATCACTGATCAGCGCCATGGCCGCCATCACCCGTTGCAGTTGCCCGCCGGACACCTGATGGGGGTAGCGCTGGCCGATGCGCTCAGGGTCTGGCAGGGCCAGGTCGCGGAACAACTCGATGGCCTTGGCTGCAAGCACCGCCCGACTACCCAGACCATGAATCAGAGCGCCCTCCACCACTTGGTCGATCAGTTTTTTCGCCGGGTTGAATGCCGCTGCGGCGCTCTGGGCGATATAGGACACCCGGTTGCCCCGCAACTTCTGCAACTGGCTCTCGCTCGACGCCAGCATGTCATGCTCGCCGATCTGCACCACGCCGCCCGCCAGGCGACAACCGCGCCGGGCATAACCAAGCAGCGCCAGGGCAATGGTGGTCTTGCCGGAACCGGACTCACCGATCAACGCCAACACTTCGCCTTTCTGCAGGGAGAAGCTGACACCCTTGACGATATCCACTTCACCTTGTTCGCCACAGGCGACCACTCGAAGGTCCTGTACTCGAATCAATTCACTCATTTCAATGACCTCCCGAACGTCGGCTACGTCGCGACGACAACCGGTCGATGAACAGATTCACACCGATGGTCAGGGTGCCGATGGCCAGGGCCGGAATCACAATGGCCGGCGCCCCCTGATTGAGGCCACCGATGTTCTCGCGCACCAGCGAGCCCAGGTCGGCATCCGGTGGTTGCACGCCCAGCCCCAGGAAACTCATGCCACTGAGCAGCAGCACGATAAAACCGAAGCGCAGGCCCAGGTCCGCCAGCACCGGGTTGAGTATGTTCGGCAGGATTTCCACACAAGCGATGTACAGCCGGCGCTCGCCACGGGTACGGGCCACTTGCACGTATTCCAGGGCTTCGATATTCACCGCCATGCTGCGGGCAATGCGGAAAGCGCCCGGGGTGTAGCTCAACACCGCGGTGCAGATCAGCAAGGTGACCGAGGAGCCGAAGGCCGAGACCATGATCAGTGCCAACATCTTGCTGGGGATCGAGATGAACGCGTCCATCAGGCGACTGATCAGCTCATCCAGCCACTTTGGCGACACCACCGACAACAGCGCCAGACTGGTTCCCAGGGTGCTGGACAACACCGCGGCCACCAACGCCAGGCCGACGGTGAAGCGTGCGCCGACGAGGATCCGGCTGAGCATGTCGCGGCCCAGGTAATCGGTGCCGAACGGGTATGTCGCGCTCAGGCTGTCGAAGACGTTGTCAGAGACCACCTCTCCCACCGGATGCGGCGCCAGCCACGGACCGAAGATGGCCACCAGCAACCAGATCACACACATCGCGGCACCGACCAGGCCAAGCCAGGACTTGGCGTGGGCGTCTTTGCCCAGCCCCAGCGCAACGGCCGCCGTCGGGGACTTCACAATGAGGTTGTTCATTGGTTTCTCAGCCTCGGGTTGGAAAGGATCGCGCACAGGTCGGCAATCAACACCAACGCCAGGTACGCCGTACAAAACAACATGGTGCAGGCCTGGACCAGGGCCATGTCGCGGTTGGTCACGGCATCGACCATCAGGCTGGCGATGCCGGGGTAGTTGAAGATCGTTTCCACGATCACCACCCCGCCCAGCAGATAGGACAGGCTCAGGGCGATGGCATTGGCGATGGGGCCAATGGCATTGGGCAAGGCATGCCGAAGGACGATCCGGATATTGCTGACGCCCTTGAGGCGGGCCATTTCCACGTAAGGGCTGTCGAGTTGATCGATCACCGCCGCCCGGGTCATGCGCGACATTTGCGCGACAATCACGCAGCACAGCGTCATCACCGGCAAGGCGTAGGTGCGCATGAATTGCCAGGGTGAGGTGATGTCACTGGCGTAGGACAGTGCCGACAACCAGCCCAGGTTCACCGCGAATATCAGCACCGCCAAGGTAGCGACCAGAAACTCCGGCACCGCCACCATGGTCAAGGTGAAGAAGCTCAGGAAGCTGTCGACGCGCCCGCCACGCCCCATCGCCGAACCGATACCCAGGGTCAAGGCCACAGGCACCGATACCAACGCCGTGGCAGCCGCCAGCATCAAGGTGTTGGGGACCCGCCCGGCCATCAAGTCGACGACCGGCATGGCGTTGGAGATCGACATCCCCAAATCACCGCTGAGCAGGCTCGTCAGCCAATGCAGGTAACGCAACACACCGGGCTGGTCCAACCCCATTTTCATCCGCAGGGCCGCCACCTGTTCCGGCGTGGCGAACTGCCCCAGCGCCTGTTGCGCCGCGTCCCCCGGCAGCACTGCCGTGATGGCGAACACCACCATGGAGACAATCAACAAGGTCACGACCGCCGCCCCCAGGCGGCGGCCGATCAACCAGAGTGTGTTGCTATTCATCATCCGACCCTCATGCAATATGGCCCAAACCCGGCGGTCATCAGGCGTCCAGCCAGACTTGCTCGGCAAACATGTAGCCCATGAAACCGCCCAGGGGGTTGGCGCCGTAACCCTTTACGCGCTGATCGGCGCCATCGATGTTACTGATGAATACCGGTACGCCGATGCCACAGTGCTCATGCACCAGCACCTGCATGTCGCCGTACATCTTGCCGCGCTTGACCTCGTCGGTTTCACCTCGGGCCTGCACCAACAGCTGGTCGAACTGTTCGTTTTTCCAACCCGATTCATTCCACGGTGCGCTCGACTGGAAGAACTGCGAGAACAGCATGTCGGCATTGGGCCGCGGGTTGATGTTGCCGAAGCTCAGTGGATGCTTGGCCCAATGGTTGGACCAGTAGCCGTCGCTCGGCAGGCGGTTGACGTTGAGCTTGAGTCCCGCCTCCTTGGCGGACTGCTGCAGCAACACCGCGACGTCCACCGAGCCGGTCGCCGCTGGCGAGCACATCAGCGGCATGCTGATGTTTTCCATGCCGGCCTTCTTGAGCAGGAACTTGGCCTGCTCCGGATCGTAGGCCCGTTGTGGCAACTCGGCGTTGTAGAAACGTGCACCGGGTGCGATCGGATGATCGTTGCCGACCCTGGCATAGCCCCGGAAGATCGCCGACTTGATCTGTTCCCGGTCCAGCAGCAACTTCATGGCCTGGGTGAATTCCGGACTTTTGCCCGGCATCTGGTCCTGGCGGATGATCAGGTCAGTGTAGTTGCCCGACGGTGAATCGATGACCTGGTGCTTGGCGCTGGCCTTGATGCGAGTCGTCGAGCGTGGGTTGACCTCGTTGACGATATGCACGTCCCCCGACAACAGGGCGTTGATCCGTGACGATTCGTCGGCGATGCCGATGAATTCGATCTCGTCCAGGTACGGCAAGCCGGGTTTCCAGTAGTTGGTATTGCGCACACCAATGGAGCGTACCCCGGGCTTGAACTCCTTGACCTTGAACGGACCGGTACCGATGCCCTGGCTGAAATCGCTGGTGCCCTCGGGCACGATCAACATGTGGGAGACGGCCAGGATCGACGGCAGCTCAGCGTTGGGGCCGCTCAATTGTATCTGCACTTCGTGGGTGCCGACGGCTTTGACTTCGGCGAACTGCGACGCCAGCGGCAGGACCTTGGAACCGGTGATCGGGTCCTTGTGCCGCAGCAGCGAAAACACCACGTCGGCGGCGGTCAGGGCCTTGCCATTGTGGAAGGTCACTTCCTTACGCAGGCTGATCACCCAAAGCGTGGCGTCGGTGGTGTCGATACGCTCCGCCAGTTCCAGTTGCGGCACCATGTGGCTGTCGAAACGCGTCAGCCCGTTATAGAACATGTAATGGCGCACATAATCGGTGGACGATGAACCTTTGGCCGGATCGAGGGTGTCGGCGGTGGAACTGGTCGAGCCTGCGACGCGAATGCGCCCGCCAGGCTTGCCTTTGCCAGGGGCGGCGGCCTCCTCATCGGCGAACAGCTTGCCGGCGGCGCCGAACAGGCTGCCCGCGCCCGCCACGGCCACCCCGGCCAATCCCAGCATTTGCAATGCATTGCGGCGTGACATGCCGCGATTGAGCCCTTCGAAAATGCGCAGACTTTCCGTACCTGTTATCAGCTGGGTGTCGATACTGTTTTTTTTGTCAGTCATGTCAGTTCTACCTTTCGGAAATGATAAGGCTCGATTGCTCGCGATTAACGCAATGTGTTGAAACGTGAAGCGTCTCCCCGCAACTCAATGCAAATAGTCTTGAAGGCGGTAGTACGCACCGACCAGAGGCAAAAACCACGGTTTGCCAAAATGACCGGGGATCGCCGGCCAATCGAGCTCGCGCCAAGGGTTGGCCTCGACCTTGCCCGCCATGACCTCGGCCATGACTTGCCCCATGTGCACCGACATCTGCACACCATGGCCGCTGTAGCCCATGGAGTGATAAACCCCTCCGTGCTGGCCAGCCCGAGGCAGCCGATCGGAGGTCATGTCCACCAATCCGCCCCAGCAGTAATCGACCTTCACCTGGGCCAGTTGCGGGAACATCTGCACCATCGCCGCGTGCAAGACTTTGCCGCTCTTGGCATCGGACACGCTGTCAGACATGGCAAACCGCGCCCGTCCGCCAAACAGCAGACGATTGTCCGGGGTCAGGCGGAAGTAGTTACCAATCATGCGGCTGGTGACATAGGAACGGTGTGCCGGCAACAAGCTGTCGATCAGCGCCTGGGGCAACACCTCGGTGGCGATCACGAAACTGCCCACCGGCACGATCCGCCGCCGATACCAGCCCAACCCACCCTGCTGAGAGGTGCCGGTGGCCAGCAGCACTTGCGTGGCCTGCAGCGATCCCTTGGTGGTATTGACCCGATAGCCGCCGGCACTGGCTTTCCAGTCCGTGACGGACACGCCCTGGAAAATCAAGGCGCCGTGACGGGCGGCGGCCTCGGCCAACCCGACCCCGAAGCGCCCGACGTGCATCTGCACGCCGTTGCGCTGCAACAAGCCACCATGGAACAGGGCCGAGTTGACCTCTGCGCGGGTCTCTTGTGCAGACAACAACTCGACCTCGGCATCGACCTCCCGCCGAATCAACTCGCAGGTGCGCGCCAAACCTTCGTAATGCATGGGCTTGGCCGCCAGCTTGAGCTTGCCGTTGCGCGTGAAGTTGCAGGCAATCTGCTCCTGCTCCACCAGCGAGACGACGCTCTGCACGGCGCTTTCATAGGCCTGGTAATAGGCGCGCGCTTTATCGGCGCCGAGGCTGGCACTCAGGGCCGCGTAGTCCTGGGCCACGCCGGTATTGCACTGGCCGCCATTGCGCCCCGACGCCTCGCCAATGACCCGCCCGCCTTCCAGCACGACCACATTGGCCCCCTTCAAGGCCAGGGCCCGGGCCGCGGCCAGGCCAGTGAAACCACCACCGACGATGGCCACATCGACCTGCCCGGGCAACGCACCGAGCTGGGCACCGGTAAATGCCGGTGCGGTATCGAGCCAATAAGACTCACTGCCCATGTCTAACCCCTTATGCCTTGAAGAGTGCCCAACGACTCAGAGACCGACCAGGCCGGCCAATCCGCCGATGTCCGGGATCTGGTGGTAGTTGTAGCCAGCGTTTCCAGGTAGTTCATGACCACGGGCCACGAACGCTTTGTGCTTGATCTTCATGTCGTGGGCCGACATCAGGTCATAACGGAAGCTTGAGGACACGTGCAGGACATCTTCCGGCCCGCAGCCGAGGTTATCGAGCATGAATTCGAAGGCCGCCAGGCGCGGCTTGTAGGCTTGGGCTTGTTGAGCCGTGAAGACCTTATGGAACGGTGCGCCGAGCTTGTCGACGTTGGACATGATCTGCTCGTCCATCGCGTTGGAGAAAATCACCAGGGGAATCTTGTCGGCGATTTTCGATAGACCGGCCGGTACGTCGGCATGGGGCCCCCAGGTCGGGACGGCATCGTAGTAGAGCTGACCTTCGCCTTTGTACTCGACGCCCCAACGCTTGCAGACCCGGGCCAGGGCAGTCTTGAGGATTTCATCATAGGGCCGCCAGTCACCCATCACCTGGTCCAGGCGATAGGCCGAGAAATCCTTGACGAACTGGTCCATCTGCCCGGCAGGGACCCGATCGGCGAACAGCTCGCGCGTCATGGTGCCCATCTGGAAATTGGTCAACGTGCCGTAGCAGTCAAAGGTAATGAACTTGGGGCGAAGGAAGCTCATGAGTGCAGTCCTGAGTGATGGTTGAGGTCATGAGGGGCAAGCGGTTGCGCCGTTCCGGGAGCCTGGGTGCAACGCTGCATCACGGATTTATTACAGCATCATGAGACCGTGCATAAACGGTTAAAAGTATAGGTCCCTTGGCACAAACCACCGTTTTTCGGGGCCTGCTCAGCAGACTGTGCGGGATGCGCCATGGCCGGGCATTTGCGCCGTTTTCAAGGCATTTGCGGCCGTTTATGGTGCGTAAAAAGCCACTTGGAACGCCACAAACGGCAGAATCTACGCCCGCGAACGAAAACGGGCGCATCCCCTGAGGATGCGCCCGTTCATTGTTTTGCCGGTGAGTTTCCAGTGCCTCAGAACTCCGCGACCTTGCCCCAGGCCGAAGATTGAAAACGGTCCGGGTGATAGGGACGCGGATCAACCAGTGGAGGCATGTCACAGACAATGTCGGCGATCAAATGCCCCGCACCCGGGCCGATGCCGAAGCCATGGCCACTGAACCCCGCCGCCAGCACCAGGCCAGGCAGGCTCGCCATCTCGCCGATGCCCGGGACGCCGTCCGGCGTGCTGTCCACATAACCTGCCCAGGCTGCGGTGACCGACGAGGTTTTCAGCATCGGGATCAGGTCTACCGCGCGCTTGTAAGTCAACTCAACCGTCGAGGCGTCTGCCTTCGGATCCAGAATTCGCATGCGCTCCATCGGCGTCGGCTGGTCCAACTTCCAGCGACCCAAGCCCTCGTGTCCCGATTGAAAGCCCTCCAGGCCGCCGGGGGCCAGCTTGCGCCAACGGCGCTGGAACATCGGCAGGAACTGCGGGGCGAAACGCAGCAATTGCAAGGTCGGGTCGACACGCCCTCGGCCACTGATGGCCAGCGTGATCCCGCCATCGGAGCGACGGGTCATGGAGACTTCATCCGTGTGGAGCGCGTCCGGTATCTCTTGGGCACCTTTGGAAACCGACAGTATCGTCTGGCGAATGGACGCCTGGGGGAACCGGATGCCGTACTGACGGCAGAAAGAGGACGCCCATGCGCCACCGGCGAGCACCGCGAGCTTGGTGCGAATGGTGCCCTTCTCGGTGACGACGGCAGACAACCGGCCACCCTCGGTCTCGAGGCCACGGGCGGCGCAGCCCTGATGCACCGTACCGCCCAGTTTAATAATGGCCCGTGCGACCGCCGGGGCGGCACGGGATGGGTCTGCCGTACCGTCGGTAGGTGAAAAGACCCCGCCTTTCCAGGGCTTGCCGGTCACCCGGCCATGTTGAGCGGCCTGCTCCGCCGTCAGCATGTGGGTTTTCACATTGACGGTACGGGCAAACTCCCCCCATTTCGCCCAACCGGCCAGCTCTTTCTCGTTGTTGCTCAGGTAGAGCAAGCCACACCTTCTGAAACCTGTGTCCTCACCAGTCTCTGCCGCGAACTGCTCCCAAAGATCCAGGCTCTTGGTCGACAGCGGCAGTTCGCGAGCGTCTCGATTCTGCTGACGGCACCAGCCCCAGTTTCGGCTCGATTGCTCTGCACCCACGCGGCCTTTTTCCACCAGTGCGACCTTCATGCCGCGCTTGGCCAGGTAATAGGCCGTGAAGGTTCCGATAATACCGCCGCCGATCACGACAACGTCAGCGTGTGTCGGAAGCTCAGAATTCGTCTCTACGGAAATTAACGGTGCTGGCATTTTAGGGATGTCCATGAAGGCCGGGGAATTTGAAGGTACGTCTTCTTCAGGCGGTCGCGGGTGCATCGGCCATGCACTGAGGGTAGCGACCAGGGCAAGCCGCTACTTCGTTCTGGAAGCATCAGTGCCACGCTGAATCATGGTGTTATTACAACACCAAGAAACCGTTCATAAACGGTTAAAAGTATAGGTCGCCTGGTACAAACCACCGTTTTGCGGGACGTGTTCAGCAGACTTTGCGGAGTGCTTCGGATTGGAGGTTTGGCTTATCTGTTTGGCGGGACACGTCCCGGCATTTATTTAGCTGGACCACCGCTATCGCGAGCAAGCTCGCTCCCACATTGGATTTTCGGCAGACAAAAATATGTGCTTAGTCCCCCTGTGTGCGAGCTTGCTCGCGATGAGGCCGGCACATTCAACGTCTCATTGACTATGAAACCACCTTCGCGAGCAGTTCGCTGGTCATGCTTTCAATGCCTCCTCCAGAAACGCCACCAAAGCCTGCACACGCGGGCTACGCAGTTTTCGTGAAGGTACCAGCAGGTTGATCGGCGCACTGTCGAATTGCCAATCCGCCAACACCCGAACCAGACGCTTGTCGGCAATGGCGTCACTGATATCCCATTGCGAACGCAGCACCAGCCCCAGGCCTTGCTCGGCCCAGCGTCGAGCCACGCTGCCATCGTTGCTCGACATCGCGGGCTCGATGCGCAGGGTTCTGCGCCCCTGCCCGTTGCGCAGGTGCCACAGCGTGACATCTTCATCATTTTCACGGATACAAATGCAGCGGTGCCCGACAAGTTGTTCAGGTGCCGACGGCGTGCCGTGCTGCTCCAGATAGGCAGGGCTTGCGCACAACCATCGGTCATTTGACGTGAGGTGCCTGGCGACCCACAGGCTGTCATTGAGGTGACCGATGTGGATTACCGCGTCGCTGTCATGGCGATCCGGCCATGGCGTT
Source organism: Pseudomonas sp. NFACC37-1 (assembly GCF_900101575.1). Classification (NCBI taxonomy): domain Bacteria; kingdom Pseudomonadati; phylum Pseudomonadota; class Gammaproteobacteria; order Pseudomonadales; family Pseudomonadaceae; genus Pseudomonas; species Pseudomonas sp. NFACC37-1. The sequence goes on from NZ_FMUZ01000001.1 coordinate 187,288, forward strand.
TCGCGTAAATCCAGGTGCAGGCACAACTGAGGGTGCAACCTGGCGAAACGCGCCAACAGCGGTGCAATGCGTTGCCGCCCATAGCCGAACGGCGCCGCCAACCTGAGCGTGCCAACCAACTGCTCGTCTCGTTGCTTGAAGGACTCCGGGAGCGCTTCCAACTGCTCCAGCAAACGCGCGCTTTCACGGGAGAAACGCTCGCCATCGGCGGTGAGACTCAGGCGCCGGGCATCGCGATTGGCCAGCGTCAGGCCGAGCAGCGTCTCCAACTTGCGCAGACGCATGGACAGCGCGGGAGGTGAGACATTCAGGATTCTGGCGGCGGCGCTCAACGATTCGGAGCGCGCCAGCGTCACGGCCAGACGCAGGTCCTCGATGGAGATCATTCAATTCTACTTAATGATTGATGACACCTCATTGAAGCACACCTTCACGACGGCTTTGTAGAGTGGGCCCTGTACCCAGCCATTCGAGCCCTCCTTATGTCAGCCTCTCTTGCCACCCTCGATACCCCCGTCGCGCTCGTGGATGTGCCGCGCATGCAGCACAATATCCAGCGCATGCAACAACGCATGGATGCCTTGGGTGTGCGTTTGCGCCCGCATATCAAAACCAGCAAATGCCTCCCCGTGATCCAGGCGCAGCTCGCCGCAGGTGCCAGCGGCGTCACGGTTTCGACCTTGAAGGAAGCCCAGTACTGTTTCGCTGAAGGCATTCGTGACGTCTTCTATGCCGTCGCCATCGCGCCAAGCAAACTGCCCCAGGCCTTGCTGCTGCGGCGCCAGGGCTGCCAGTTGAGCCTCCTCACCGACAGCCTTGCCGCTGCCCAGGCCATCGTCGCCTTCGGCCAACAACACAACGAACGCTTCGACGTTTGGATCGAGATCGACTGCGACGGCCATCGATCCGGCCTGCACGTCGAAGACGATTCACTCGTTGCAGTCGCACGGATACTCAACGAGGGTGGCATGCCGCTTCGCGGGGTGATGACCCATGCCGGATCAAGCTATGAACTCGACACCCCTGAAGCGCTGCAAGCCCTCGCCGAACAGGAACGCGCTCTTTGCGTCAGCGCGGCCCAACGACTGCGCGAAGCCGGGTTCGCCTGCCCGGAGGTCAGCATCGGCTCGACGCCTACGGCATTGTCGGCAATGAACCTGGAAGGCGTCACTGAAGTGCGCGCCGGTGTCTATGTGTTCTTCGATCTGGTGATGCACAACATCGGTGTCTGCCAGGCCGACGAGTTGGCGCTGAGCGTGCTGACCACCGTCATCGGTCATCAGAAAGACAAAGGCTGGATCATCACCGATGCCGGTTGGATGGCCATGAGCCGTGACCGCGGCACGCAACGCCAACAGCGGGACTTTGGTTATGGCCAGGTTTGCACCGAAGCCGGCGATTGGATCGAGGGCGCGTTGCTCACGGGAGCGAATCAGGAGCACGGCATTATCGCGCTTGAAACGGCCGAGGGTGTCGACATCACCGCGCGCTTTCCCATCGGTAGCCGCCTGCGCATCCTGCCCAACCATGCCTGTGCCACAGGCGCGCAGTTCCCGGACTATCACGCGGTTGACGCCGAAGGTGGCGTACACACCTGGAGTCGCTTGCATGGCTGGTAATCAAGCAGGTTCGATCCAATTGATCAGCACGACCAGCGCCGCGGCGCCGGGTGGACATTACGCCCAGGCGGTGGCGCACCAGGGCGTTCTGTATGTGTCCGGGCAACTGCCCATACGCGCCGATGGCGTCCACAGTGCCGACCAACCGTTCGAGGTCCAGGTCGCCATCGCCCTCGATAACCTGGTGGCGATTCTCGGTGCAGCAGGCCGGAGCACGCGCGACCTGCTGAAGGTCACGGTCTATGTCGCAGGTATCGAACACTGGCCCGCGTTCGATCGAATCTACGCCCGTTACCTGGGCGAGCATCGGCCCGCGCGAGCGGTAGTGCCCGTTCCGGCCTTGCATCATGGCTACCTGATCGAAATCGAGGCAATGGCCCTCGCCCCGGGGTAATGCCAAGTTAGCCCGGCAGATACGGCAGATTCTCCTTTGCGCACTTGAACAACGGCATCTTTCGTCTGGGCTGCTTTGTTAGCTTATTGAGCAGGCTCGACATACCGCTCGAAAGGAACACCTTGGATGATGACTCAATCTTCGAATAGCTACAGCGTTGATCCGCAAACAGCCCAGCTGTTTTATATCGATGGCGGTTGGTCTGCGCCGGTCAGCCCGGCCAGTTTGCCGGTGGTCAACCCGGCGACCGAAGAGGTCGTCGCCCAGGTCGCCAGCGGGTCTGCCGAGGATGTCGATCAGGCGGTCGCGGCGGCGCGTGCCGCGTTTGCCGGTTGGTCGGCTACTTCCACGGCGTCGCGTGCGCAGGTGCTGGGCAAGATTCATGAGCTTATCCTTGAACGCAAAGAAGAGTTTGCCCAGGCGATCTCCCTGGAAATGGGCGCAGCCATCGGTTCTGCACGGGCAATGCAAGTACCTCTGGCAGCCGAGCACGTCCGGGTCGCCCGCGACCTGCTGTCCACTTATCGTTTCCAGACCGTCGAGAACGGGACCGCGATCCAACGCGAACCCATCGGCGTCTGCGGCCTCATCACCCCGTGGAACTGGCCGCTTTATCAAATCACCGCCAAAGTCGCCGCGGCGCTGGCGGCCGGCTGCACGGTGGTGCTCAAACCCAGTGAACTGTCGCCGCTCAGCGCCCTGCTGTTTGCGCAAGTGGTTCATGACGCGGGCGTTCCAGCGGGTGTCTTCAACCTGGTGAACGGCAGCGGCCATGTCGTCGGCGCTGCGATGGCCGCCCATCCCGACATCGACATGATCTCGATTACCGGCTCGAATCGCGCGGGCACGCTGGTGGCCCAGGCGGCCGCCGCGACGGCGAAACGGGTCGGCCAGGAACTGGGCGGCAAATCCCCGAACATCCTGCTGCCCGACGCCGACTTTGCCAAAGCCGTCCCAATGGGGGTGATGGCGGCGTTGCGCAACGTCGGACAATCCTGCAGCGCCCCCACCCGGATGATCGTGCCCAAGAACCGGCTGGCGGAGGTCGAAGCACTGGCGGTCGCCACTGCCAACGGGATCATCGTGGGTGATCCGCAATCACCGGAAACGGTACTGGGCCCCATCGCCAATGAGGCCCAGTTCAATCGCGTGCAAGCCATGATCGAGGCCGGATTGCATGAGGGGGCAAAACTGCTCTGCGGCGGGCTCGGACGCGTGCCGGGGTTTGAAAAGGGCTTCTACACCCGCCCGACGGTGTTCTCCGCGGTGGATAACGCCATGCGGATCGCCCAGGAAGAAATCTTCGGGCCGGTGCTGTGCATCATTGCCTACGAAACCATCGACGAGGCAGTCGCTATCGCCAACGATACGGTCTATGGGCTTGGTGCTCATGTTCAATCGCAGGATCTTGAACTGGCGCGCGAGGTGGCTTCTCGAATTCGCGCGGGGCAAGTGCTCCTGAATTACCCGGCCTGGAACCCCATGGCGCCATTCGGAGGCTACAAACGCTCGGGCAATGGCCGTGAGTACGGCGTCTTTGGCCTCGAGGAGTACCTGGAAACCAAGGCGATCGTTGGGTTTGGCGAATCGCCTGAAGGTTCTTCGCGTACCTAGAGCTTCGATGCCAGCTGTCCATACTTCGATAGCAGATGTGCCCTCGGGCACATCACTTCACACGCTCCCAGACGATGTGAACCTTCGCCCCATCCGGGCGGCGAAAATCCTCCACCATCTGGTCACCGTCGACCTTCAACTGCAGGTCATCGCGGGTACGCACAGCGCCCACCCAGTTCGGGAATGTAGAGCCTTGGACGGTATTGCCCGTGAACTCACCGTTCTGGTCGACGGTGTATCGCCCGAAGAAACCGATGCTCCCCGCCATCGCTGCCCGGTTTTCCTCATCGGTGCCTTCGCCACGCGCATTGGATCGAAACACCGGCACGCGTGGATCAGTGAGTACTTCGACAAACGTCAGCTCTGGCGTGAAGACGAGCCAGCCATGAGGATTGGGGCCATAAGCTTCCGATCGGCTGCCCTGACTCTCAACGGTTGCGCTGACCATGCGCCATGTCCCGACCAAGGCATTTTCTTTGCCCGCAAACACGCTGGAGAATGCCAAGAAGGCAATCACCGCACCGACCGCCAGTACTTTGTTTTTCAAACTCATCCGTATCACCTTTCACTCGTCGCAACGATGCGACGGACAATAGATTAGTTGGGTTGGCACGGTCTTCATGCCCTGGCCGCGATGGCCGCCAAGCGCAGCTCCCGGGACGCGGCATTGTCCGCCCGCCGCCCCAAATGCCAGCCCAAATACCCCCACAGCAACGCGCAACAGGCGCCAATCATCGCGGCCGGACCGGCGCCCTGCCCTAGCAGGTCGAGCAGGCTCTTGGCCCAGCCGCTCATGGCGTCACCGGCGCGGTACACCACGGTGTCGATGAAGTTCTTGGCCTTGTATTTACTCTCGGCATCCAGGGGAGCGAACAGCATTTCCCGGCCCGGTCGGACGAACGCGTACTCGCCGATCCGTCGCACGATCATCAGCGCTGCCAGCAGCGCGAACCCCGGCGCCAACGCCAGGCCGACGAAGCCGATGCACATGAGCAGCGGCACGATGGCCAGCAAGGCACGCACCCCCAGCCTCGGCGCGATACGACCGGTGATGAACAGCTGGGACAGCAACGCACCGGCCTGCACGATGATGTCGATAGTGCCGAAGATGCGCACTTGCGCCGCGCGATCCGGATAGAGCTCGGCCACCAGGCGCGCCTGCTCGAAGTAGAGAAAGGTGCTGACCGTCGCCAACAGCACGACAAACCCGGCGATTCCCAACAGGTAAGGTGACCTGAGCACTGCTGTCAAACCACTGAACGGGTTGCCCTGCAAAGGCTGCCGAGGGCTTTGCGTCGGCGCGGCGCCGGGACGGCCCGCCCCACCCTTTTCGCGCCACCCCATCAACGCTCGTTTCAACACCAGCGTGGCGCCAAGCAACAAAGCCGCCAGCAACATCAACCCTGAGGCGCCAAAGGGACCAATGAGCAGCGCGCTCAGGGCCGGCCCCAGCAGGCCGCCAACGCTGGCGCCTGCGGCGATGAAGGCAAACAGACGCTTGGCCTGCTCGCTGTCGAATACATCCGCCATCAGGCTCCAGGCCACGGAGACGACGAACAGGTTATAGACCGAGATCCAGACGTAAAAGACCCGGGCCAGCCAGATACTGTCCGGCTGGAACTGGAACAGCTCGACGAACATCAGCAGGTTGAAACCGAAGAAGCCGTACACCCAGTCGATCAGCCGCAGACGCGGCACTCGGGCGCTGAGCCAGGCGAACAACGGCACGGCCGCCAGCATGACCAGGAAGGTCGCGGTAAACAGCCATTGCAAATTCTCCACCCCCGCTGCGATGCCCATCGACTCACGGATCGGACGCAGCATGAAGTAACCGGTGAAGAGGCAAAGAAACAGCAGGAACCCGCACAGCGCCGGACGCAACTCGCCATCGCGGGCGTTCAGGGCGAGACTCAGCCGGTGCACATAGGAAGGCATACTCATAGGGACTCCGGGGAGACGGCAACAAGGCAAAGGTCAAGCGCGGGACGGACGCCCGCGCCCAGGGTTGCATCAGCGATAGGTCACGCCGGTCAGTTGCTCGGAGACCGCCCAGAGCCGCTCGGCATCCGCCTCCGTGCTGGCGGCGGGCGGCGTCTTGGCGAACCCCAACGGACCGCGTCTTTCTCCGTCGCCGGTCGGGCCGTAATAAGCCCCGCCTACGGCTTGGGCAGCCGTGGCGGCATATAACGTGGGCAGCGCCCCTTGTGCCGCTGAGTGGTACGCGTCGCGGTCCTTTGCCCAGCGCCGACCGAACTCGCTGTCGAGGCCTGGCCCTCGTTCGACCAACTCGGTCACGGCAACGCCGGGGTGTGCCGCGATGCTGCGAATGCCCCAGTTTTCGGCGTCACTGCGCCGCTGCAAGGCAAAGGCCCAGTGCAGCACGGCCAGTTTCGATTGGGCGTAGGCCCCGTAGGGGTCGTACTTCTGCTCGCTCTGAAGGTCATCGAGGTTCATCGCGCCACGCGCCGCGGCAATGCTTGACAGGCTCACCACGCGGGCATCCTCGCTTTGACGCAAGAGCGGCACCAACAGGCCGGTCAGCGCGAAGTGCCCCAGGTAATTGGTGGCCAGTTGAAGTTCAAAGCCATCGGCGGAAGTCCCCCGCTCGGGAGGCGCCATGACGGCGGCGTTGTTGATCAGCACGTCGAGGCGCGGCAGTCGCTGATTGAGCCGCTGGGCCAGGCCGCGCACCGACGAAAGATCGGCCAGGTCCACGGCCTCGAACTGCACCTTGGCGTCGGGCACGGACTGGCGAATACGCGCAATGGCCTGCGCGCCACGCTCCGGGTTGCGCGCGGCGATGATGACTTCGGCGCCGGCGCGCGCCAAGGCCAGCGCATCCTCGTAGCCCATGCCACTGGTGCCACCGGTGATCAGGACAATCCGACCTTTCTGGGACGGTATGTCGCCGGTCGACCAGTCTGGTTTCGGTGCAATGCGAGCGGACGCTTCGATACCCACCGCACTGAGCAACGCGACGCCGGCGGCAAGGGTTTTCGCCAGTCTTCCAAGCCGGCTCATGGTGCTCATGCGGCCAATGACGGGTGTTGTTGTGCTATTCCACATGGTGATGGTCCCTGTTTGAAGAATGAACCGGCATCGCCGGACGGTCACTGTTTCGAGCACGCCTCGGCCAATTGCAAAAAGCTGAGGTGTTTCTTTGCCCCTTGGGTATTCAAGTAGGTCATCTTCGCTTGCACGACCTCGCACATCGGCGATGTCGGTGCCTCGATACGGATGACCTTGGCGATGTCCAGCGGCATGCCATATTCGTAGGCCGGGACTTGCGTTTGTTCTTTGGCGAGCAGCGGTGAACCGCTCAGGGCGATGACGACCAGCAGGCCGGCAATCGACAGGTTTTGAGTGTTCATAGTGGACTCCACGACACTGTGTCCTCGGGGGACGGTCGTAGCACTCTAGGCGGGGGCGACTGACGTCAAGGTGACTGCTGGCTGACGGGAAGATGTCAAACGCGGGCGGTTTTTACTCCCAGGGCGACGACTAGGACGCCGCCTGGTTCATCAAGGAAAATCCGAAGGTGTTGAGCCCATTCTCGCTGTGGGCGAACACGCGCCCACCGTGCATGGATGCCACGGCACGCACGATGGAAAGGCCCAGCCCATGGTGGGCATCGCTTCGCGCCCGGGCGGCGTCGGCGCGGTAGAAACGCTCGAACAGACGCTCCAGGTGCACGGTATCGATGGGCTCGCCGGCATTGGAAACGCTCACCTCGACCTGCATGCCGTGGTTGACCAGGCTTACCGTGACAGTGCTGGTCGGCACTGCGTAGCGCGCCGCGTTCTGTAGCAGATTGGCCAGGGAGCGGTGAAAAAGGCGTCGGTCGATGCACACGCGCATGTCGCCCTGGATCACCACGCTCAGCTGTTTGTCGTGCAATACCGGTTCCAGATACTCCACCGTCTTCGCCGCCTCCTCATAAAGCGAGACATCACTGAGCTCGGTTGCCCTTTGGCCGCTCTCGGCGCCGGCCAGGAACAGCATGTCGTTGACGATAGTGCCCATCCGCTCAAGCTCTTCGAGGTTCGACTGCAGCAAGTCCTGAAGCTCGCTCACCTCACGCCCGTGAGCCAATGCCACCTGCGTCTGTCCGATCAGGTTGGTCAGGGGCGTTCGCAGTTCATGGGCCACATTGGCATTGAACCCTTCGAGTTGGCACCAGGCCGCCTCCTGGCGAGCCAGGGCGCCGTTGAACGACACCGCCAGTTCCTGCAACTCGCCCGGCAGCGCCTCGGTGTCCAGTCGTTGTTTCGAATCCCCGGGCGGCAGGCTATTGGCTTGATGGCTCAAGCGCCTCACCGGCCCCAGGCCGAAACGCGCGATCCAGTAACCGAGCAGCGCAACCAGCCCGATACCCAACGCAGAGGTCAGGATCAGTATTTTGGTGAAGTGGTCCAGGGTCTTCCTGAAGGGCGTTGAATCCAGGCCCACGATAAAGCGCAGTTCCGGACGGTCGCCCATGGCCGCAATGGTCTTGAGCAACACCATCATGGGACGCTCGCGCTCAGGGAGATCGAGGGTAAACAGCCCATCGGAGCGCGTCGACCAATCCTGGCCGTCCGGCATCGCCCCGCCGTAGCTGAAGGCCGGGTCATCAACCAGAATCCAATAGCGAACCCGTTCATCCGCGGGCGTCAGGCCGTCGAGCTTCTGACGCAAGCCGACCCAGAACGCTGGCGAATCGTATTTCGCCAGCACCGGGTCGAGCACGGAATGGCGCAGGATCAACTCGTTCTGCATCTGCTCATTGAGCGATTGTTTCAAGGAACAACGCAACAGCGTCGCGCTGATCGACATGATCAGCAGGACAGCGAGGGCGAACATCAGGGCGAGCCGCTTGGCGATCGATCGTTTCATCAAGACGTACCACTTTGCCTGCCATCTACCTCTCGGCTTTCCAGTACATACCCCATGCCGCGAACGGTATGCAGCAGCTTGCGCGGATACGGGGCATCCACCTTGGCGCGGACCCGTTTGATCGCGACCTCGACCACATTGGCGTCACTGTCGAAATTCATGTCCCAGACCTGCTCGGCAATCATCAGCTTGGAAAGGATCTCGCCCTGGTGCCGCGCCAACAGGCTCAACAGACAGAACTCCTTGGCCGTCAGGTCCAGCCGCAGGCCGCCCCGGGTCACTTTGCGCGCTTGCAGATCGACCTCCAGGTCGTCGATGCGCAAATGCGTCAGGTCAGTCGTGTCGCCCGTGCGGCGACGGATCAAGGCCTGGACACGCGCGACGAGCTCGGCAAATGAAAAAGGTTTGCCCAGGTAATCATCGGCGCCCTCGCGCAGCCCGCGAATGCGATCATCCACCGTCCCCCTGGCCGACAACATGATGACCGGGGTTTTCTTTTGCAGGCGCAGGCCTTGCAGCACGTCATAGCCGTCCTTGCCCGGCAGCATCACATCCAGGATCACCACGTCGTAGTCCCATTCCAGCGCGTAATGCAGCCCATCGATGCCATTGGTCGCGACGTCGACAATATAGCCAAGCTCGGTCAAGCCACGATGGACGTAGGAGGAGGTTTTTTCTTCGTCCTCGACAATGAGCAAACGCATCAGCTGGTTCCTCTGCGGCAACGGGGGCAACCCAATGAGTCTAGACCGCGAAGGTGTCTGGAGGCTGACCGCTTCCTGACATTCTTGTCAGAAACGGCTCAATGGCCGGCGCTGACGCACAATAACCACGGCTCAGATGGATGCCGTTTCCGCAGGAGAGAAATCGGCGAGCAATTCGATGAAGGATTGGCGCAACCAACGATTCGCCGGGTCATGGTGGAACCGCGTATGCCAGTAAAGATGAATGTCGTAGCCGCAAATGGCCCAAGGTAGCGGCACCAGGCGCACATCGGTGATTTCGGCGAAACGTCGGCCGACCGCCAGGGGGACGGTGGCGATCATGTCGGACTCGGCCACCAGAAACGGCACGCCCATGAACCGTGGCAAGCTGAAACGCACCCGGCGCGTGACGCCATGGGCGGCCAGTTCACGGTCCAGCACACTCATGCCTCGCTCTTCGGCCTGGACCGCGACATGCACGGCCTGCTGGTACTGTTCGGCGCTTATGCTGTCGCCGATGGTGGGGTGATCGTTGCGCACGATGCACACGAATGAGTGACTGTACAGCGCCCTATTGCGGATCGAGGTGTTGAGCAGGCGTGGGAAATAGCCGATGGCCGCGTCCACCTCGCCGGCGTCCAGCCCCTCCTCCAATTGCTCCGACGACAATGCCTGGGTGCGAATTCTCAAATTCGGTGCGGCTTTGTCAAGCATGCGCATCAGCCGGGGCAGGAACACCATTTCGCCAATGTCCGACATGCAGAGCACCAGTTGTCGGTCGGAGTGTTCGGGGATGAACCCCGTGGACGGCAGCACTTGGCTGCTGACCATCTCCAGGATCCGTTGCACCGGCTCGGCGATCTGCAGGGCCCTGGCGGTAGGCTGCATGCCGCGGGAAGTACGGATGAACAGAGGATCGTCGAACAGCGTGCGGAGCTTGGCCAGGGCGAAACTCATGGCAGGTTGGCTGAGCCCCATGAGATCACCGGCCAGGGTCACGCTTTGCTTTTTGCGCAGCGCGTCGAAGACTTTCAGCAGGTTGAGATCGACGTCCTTGATATCCATATTATGGATTTTATCTATAAGTGAAATAAGGTTTTCGGATTCTAGGTCGAAGCCTAGACTCGGCACAAGATCGTTAACTCGATTAACCGAATTGACAATCTCCATAACAATAACGGAGCACACCATGCCCAAGAAGCTGCGCAGCAATTTTCCCTATGGCTCTTATTTATGGGCTGTACGCGCCGCCCAGTGGCGCGCCTTGGGCATAGACGAAAGCGAGTTGGAGAAACCCAAGATCGCCATCGTGAACTCATCGTCCAACCTGGCGATCTGCTTCAGTCACCTGGATGGCATCGCGGACGTCCTCAAGCAGTCGATACGCGATGCCGGTGCCCTGCCCTTCGAAATTCGCACGGCCGCCCCCAGCGACTTCATCACCGGTGCCGGTGCCGGCGGTGCCTACATGCTCGCCGCCCGCGACCTCATCACCAACGACATCGAAGTCGCGGTCGAAGGGGCTCAGCTCGACGGCATGATCTGCCTGGCCTCTTGCGATAAAACCGTACCCGGCCAACTGATGGCTGCCGCCCGCCTGAATATCCCGACCCTGGTGGTGGTCTGCGGCTACCAGCCAAGCGGCGAGTACAACGGCAAGCATGTCGATATCGAAGACGTCTTTATCAGTTCCATGCACGTGGTGACCGGCACGCTGCCGGTCGAGGAGCTGGCCGGCATGGCTCGTAATGCCATCAAGGGGCCCGGGGTCTGCTCGGGGATGGGCACCGCCAACTCGATGCACCTGGTGTGCGAAGCCCTGGGCATGGCCCTGCCCGGCAGCGCGCCGATTGCCGCCAACAGCCCGCAGATGTTCGATTTCGTGCGCCAGGCCGGCCAGCGCATTGTGGAAATGGTCGAGGAAGACCTCAAGCCTCGGGATATCCTGACCCCCAATGCCTTCGCCAACGCCGTCGCGACCATTCTCGCCGCGGGCGGCTCCGTCAACACCATCAAACATATGCAGGCGGTGGCCGCCGAAGGCGGCGTCGAGGTCGACGTCTATCAACTCTTCAGGGACCTGGGAAACAAGGTGCCGGTGCTGGTCGGTGTGCGGCCGGTGGGAGAACACAGCATCGAGCAGATGGAGGCCGCGGGCGGCGGCCGTGGGCTGCTCAAGCGCCTGGAACCGCTGCTGCATGGCGACGTGCTGACGGTCACCGGGAAAACCCTGAAGCAGAACCTGCAAGGGGTGACCGTCAGCGATGACGCGGTGATCCGCCCGCTGGACAATCCCTTCGCCACCCAGCCCGCCATCGTGATGCTCAGTGGCAACATCGCGCCCCAAGCGGGCATCGTCAAATACGGCATCGACCCGAACAAGATGCGCCGCTTCAAAGGCCCTGCGATCTGTTTCGAGCGCTCCGCCGATGCCATCCAAGCCTTGCAGGATGGCCGCATACAACCTGGCCACGTGGTGGTCATGCGCGGAGCCGGTGTGCGCGGCGGCCCGGCCATGGGCGGCGGTGCCTCGAAAGTGGTGTTCGCCATCGATGGTGCCGGGCTCGGCGACCACGTGGCCATGCTGACGGACGGCCATCTTTCAGGGTTGGTGTGCAAGGGGCTGGTGGTGGCCGAAGTCGCGCCTGAAGCAGCCGTCGGTGGCCCGTTGGCGCTGGTCGAGGACGGCGACATCATCACCATCGACCTGGACCACAACAGCCTCGACGCCGATGTCAGCGAAACCGACATGCAGGCGCGGCGCGACCGTTGGCAGCCTCTGGCGCCGCAGTTCGGCGGCGGCTGGCTGGATATCTACCGCCATAACGTGTCCTCCATGGAGCGCGGTGCGGTACTGATCAAGCCGCGCGACATCACCCATGCCGGAGAACAACCGCAATGAGGTTGCACGACGACGAGAAAGCCATGCTTGCCGGCGATCAAGGCCCGGCCGTGCAGAAAGCCATGGACCTGCTGGTGCGTTATGGCGAGGCCCTGGATGCGCAATGCCTGGTGGACACGCGGAATGTGGCCGGCACCATCGGCGCCACCACCCCTTTCCTGCGTCAGTACGCCGAACGTGAGGGCGGCATGGACGCGGTGTTCAGCGAGTTCAACCTCGACAGCGCCGAGGTGGTCCGGATCCCCAAGGTCAAGGTCTTCAGCAGTCACCTGCAACAAGGCATCGACCCTCGGCACGCCAAGCGCCAGGGCATTGGCGAGGACGTGGTGCGCATTTATGAAACCGGCCAGGCCTACAGCAGCGGCCTGGGCGTACAACCGTTGAACACCTGCACGCCTTATCAAGTCGGCAACGTACCGGTGAAAGGCGAGCACTGCGCCTGGATGGAGTCTTCCGCCGTGATCTATATCAACTCGGTCCTTGGCGCCCGAACCAACGCCGAGGGCCGGGAAAGCACCGGCGCGGCGATGCTGACCGGCAAGATTCCCTATTGGGGCCTGCACTTGGACGAGAACCGTCGCGGCACCCACCTGATCCAGTTGGACATGGACGTGAGCACCACGGCCGACTGGGGACTGCTTGGCTACTGGGTCGGTGAACAGGTGCAGGATTGTATCCCGGTCATCGAAGGTGTGAGCCACCAGCCCAATCTGGCTCGCCTCAAGCACTTCGGCGCGGCGGCAGCTTCCAGTGGTGGCGTGGAGATGTATCACCTGATCGGGGTTACGCCGGAAGCACGCACTCGCGAGCAAGCGTTCGGCGCCTCCCGGCCTTCAGCCATCTTGCGCTTCGGTGAAGCCGAACGACGCTGGGCCTACGAGCAAGTCAACGTCACGGCGCACGATGCACAAGTCGACTTCGTCATGCTGGGCTGTCCGCATTACAGCCTCGAACAAATCTGGGAAGTCTGCCAACTGCTGGAAGGCCAGCGCTTGAGCGCGAACACCGAGCTCTGGATATTTACCGCCGCGTCGATCAAGCAACTGGCTGACGTGGCCGGTTACACCCGCATCATCGAGCAGGCCGGCGGGCATGTGATGACCGATACCTGCTCGGCAATCGGCAAGGTGCTGCCCAAGGGCACACGAGTGGCGGCCGTGGACTCGGCCAAACAGGCCCATTACCTGCCGGCGATCATGGGCATCCAGGCGTGGTTCGGCACCACCGCCGAATGCATCCAGGCGGCCATCGACGGCCGTTGGAAAGGAGTATTGAGATGAGCGCAACCTTTACGCTCCGAGGCCGCAAGGTCGTTGGCGGCTGCTTCGAAGGCGAAGCCCTGGTGACCCATGACCGCATCTCTGGCTGGGGTGGCATCGACCCGCGCAGCGGCACCGTCATTGAGACCCGCCACGAACTCAAGGGCATCAGTTTTGCCGGCAAAGTCCTGGTGTTTCCGGGGGCCAAGGGCTCGTCCGGCTGGTCTTCGCAGTTCCACATCGCGCGCCTCGCCGGCGTGGCCCCTGGCGCCATGCTGTTCAACGAAATGACCGCGAAAATGGGCCTGGGCGCGGTGGTCGTGCACGCACCCGCCATGACTGGCTTTACCGAGGACCCGCTAAAGCGGATCCGTACCGGGGACTGGGTGCGCGTCGATGCCGACGCCGGGATCGTCGAAGTGACCCCACGCTCATCGCGCAATGACCCGCCCCTACCGCAACAGCCCAACGGTCCGCAGCGAACGCCGGCGCCGTCGTAACCCGAAGAAACCTGCTGAAAACAACCGCTCCCCGTGGCCACCGGCCAACGGGTTCGGGTTCGGCTGCCTTTTTTACCCCACAAAGGAAGTTTTATGGCTCATGTCATTCGCACGGTACGCCGTACCAGCGCCCCCACCCCGCAACGCCTGCAGGCTGATGTTTGCATCGCCGGCGCGGGTATTTCCGGTATTTCCGCCGCCCTGGAGGCCGCCGCGCTCGGCAAGCGCGTCGTGCTGTTCGATGCCCTGCCCATGCTCGGTGGCCAAGCGGTCGGCTCGATCATCGGGACTTTTTGCGGCTTGTTCTCCAATGGTCCGAACCGGCAGTTGCTGACCCATGGCATCGCCGACGGCATCCTTCGCGACCTGGGCGCCTCGGGCGATTTGCACCAGGCCATCGGTCCCTTGACCACCGTGGTTTACTACGACGAAGTGGCCCTCGGTCGCTGGATTGGTCAAAAGGTGCTCGACGCTGGCATCACCGTGGTGCTCGGTGCGGTGTTGCGTGAGGTGGTGCGCGAAGGCTCGCGGGTCCAGGAAGTGGAGTTGGCCACCCGTTATGGCGACGTGCGCGTGGCGGCCAACGGCTTTATCGATGCCAGCGGCGATGCTGCACTGGTCTGGAACGCCGGGCTCGCCTGTCGCGAACCGGACACGCCCATCTACGGCACCCAGATGTTCGTTCTCGAGCATATCGATGAAGCCCACCTGCCGACGCGCGCGCAATTCACCGAACGGGTCAAGGAAAAAGCCAGGCACTACGGCATCGAGCGCGACGACGGCCTGTTCTTCCAGTTCCCCGGACGCGGCACGGCAGCGTTCAACATGACGCACATCGAAACGCCCCTGGATCCGGTCGCCGCGTCTCACGTCGCCCTCGCCGGGCGCCAACAGGTGGACCAGGTGATCCGTTTCCTCAAAGCGGAGTATCCCCAGGCCTACGGCAAGGCCAAGGTACGGGCGTATGCACTGCCAGGCATTCGCCAGACCCGCTGGATTGTCGGCCAACATCACCTGACCACCGATGAAGTGCGTGCCGCTACGATGTTTCCGGATGCGGTGGCGCGCACCTCCTGGCCGGTGGAATTGCACGGCGACAGCACCGGTTACCAGTGGGAGCCCTTTGGCGACGATCATGTCCACAGCGTGCCGTTGCGCAGCATGCTCCCCGAGGGCAGCGATAACCTGGTGGTCGCGGGCCGCTGCATCGACGCTGACGCGGCCGCGCTGTCGAGTGTGCGCGTGATGGGGCCGTGTATCGCCATGGGGGCCGCGGCCGCCCATGCACTGGATCTGGCTGGCCCGGACGGGCGCCTGAGTGATATACCCGCGCAGGTGTTGCGCGAACGGCTGGCATTCAATCTGGAATAGGTTTCAAGCAGTTCGATGCGCCCGCCATGTGAACGGGGGGCGCCACTCCGACAACAATAAAAAATGCAGTGGAGAACGCACATGTCACAGTCCCGTACCCTGGATGTCGCGGCGCTTATAGAGGCACGCAAACTGTCACGTTTCAACTACGTGGTGATTCTGGTTTCGGTCTTGATCACCTTCCTCGACGGCTTCGACTTGTTGGTGCTCTCCCACACCGCCTCCTACATCGCCGATGAGGTCGGCCTGGACAAGATCCAACTGGGCGAAATCTTCTCCATCGGCCTGTTGGGCATGATGCTGGGCGGGTTCTTCTTCGGTTACCTGGGGGACCGCATCGGACGGCGCCCCACCATTCTGTTTTCCACCTGCTCGTTCGGCCTGTTGACGTTGCTGTTTGTCATGGCCGACAGCTACGCGTCGCTGATGGTCCTGCGTTTCTTCAACGGCTTCGCCCTGGGCGCCATGTTGCCGTTGTGCTGGGCCTTGAACATCGAGTTCGTTCCCAAGCGTTATCGCTCCACGGTGGTCACCATCATCATGGTCGGGTTCAGCCTCGGCAGCGCGATGGCCGGCCCGCTGACGGTGTGGCTGGCGCCGCATATCGGTTGGCAGGGCGTGTTCGTGTTCGGCGGCGTGGTCACGTTGTGCGCCTGGGTGCTGTTGTTGTTCACCCTGCCCGAATCGGTGCGTTTCCTGGCCAGCAAGCGTCAGGCACCGGAGAAAATCGCGGCGATTCTCAAGCGCATGGACCCGAACCTGGACGTGCGCCCTACTGACCAATTCGTCCTGCTGGACGAGCCGGACATCGGTCGCCAGGCATTTCGGGTCAGCCAGTTGTTCATCGGCCGCTTGAAATGGATCACGCCCATGATCTGGCTGGGCTACTCCGCCAGCTCCATGGCCATGTATTTCCTCGCCTCCTGGAGCCCGCTGGTCTATCAATACGCCGGCTTCGATCGCGCGACAGCGTCGTGGGTCAGCTCGATCGCATCCTTCAGCGGTGCGATGGCGGGCCTGGCGATGATGCGCTTCGTCGACACCCGTGGACCGTACATGGTGATGATCTATCCGTTGCTGGCCTTGCCTTTCCTGCTGGTGCTGGGCATCACCGGCATGCAAGGCACGGCGTTCCTGATGTTGAGCCTGGTCGGCGGCGTGTTCGTCAAAGGCTCCCACTATGGAATCCTCAGCATCGCCGGGGTGTTCTATCCCAGTGCCATTCGCGCCAATGGCGCCGGCTGGGCCACCTCCATCGCCAAGATCGGCTCGATCCTCGGCCCATTGCTGGGCGCCTATGTGCTCAATAGTGGCCTGCCGGTGGTCAAGAGTTTCCTGGTCCTGGCGGTCTGCCCCGCCGTGCTGGCGGCCTGTGCCTTTGTCATTGGCCACCTGACACGCCGCCACCGTGGGGCAGACCCACTGCCCGCCCCGTCACAAACCTGAGCACCTTTCTGCCGGCTTACCGCGCCTGACCCAGGCAGCCCGTACCGCGTCGCTATCGACGCGGTCAGGCAAAACTCGTCCTGAAAATCCTACTGATCCTGAGACCAATAAAAATGAACAGGAACCTTCTGCTCGCCGCCGCCCTGACGCTCTGTGGCCCAGTCACCGGCGCCCATGCGGACTTCATCAAAGACAGCAGCGCGACGCTGACGACGCGCAACTTTTACTTGAATCGCGATTTCCGCCAGAGCGACGCGCCTCAGGCCAAGGCCGAGGAATGGACCCAAGGCTTCATTGCCGAGCTTCAATCGGGCTACACCGAAGGCACTGTTGGCTTCGGGCTCGATGCCCTGGGGGAACTGGGGATCAAACTCGATTCCGGTGCGGGCCGCCGTGGCGGTGGGCTGTTGCCTTATGGCCCCGACAGCAATCAACCGGTGGACGACTACAGCGAACTGGGGCTGACCGCAAAAATGCGCCTGTCCAAGACCCAGCTCAAGGTCGGAACGCTGATGCCGATTCATCCGCTGGCGTATTACAGCGATACGCGATTGCTGCCCTCCACCTTCACCGGTGCCTACCTGACGTCCGGCGAGCTCGACAACTTGACCGTCACCGCGGCAAGACTGACCAAGGCCAATGGCCGCGACTCATCCAGCAACGACGACATCAGCTATGCCGGCCAAAGCAGCGATCACCTGGACCTGCTCGGCGGCGATTACACCGTCGGCAAGCAACTGACCCTGCGCTACCACTACGGTGAGCTGCAAGACATCTACCGTCAGCAGTTCGCCGGCCTGATCCATGTGCTGCCCCTGGCGGAAGGCGTGAGCCTGCGCTCCGACCTGCGCTACGTCGACAGCGACGATATCGGTGTTGGAAAAGCCGGGAAGATCGACAACCGCAACTTCAACGGCATGTTCACCCTGACCGTCGGGGCCCAGCGCTTCTCCGCGGCGTTCCAGCGGCTGTCGGGTGAAAGTGTGTTTCCAGTCATCGATACCGGCACGCCTTATGTGGCGAACCTGGTCACCTACAACTCGTTCACCAAAGCCAACGAGAAGTCCTGGCAGTTGCGCTACGAGTATGACTTCGCCGCGCTCGGCATACCCGGCCTGACGTTCATGACCCGCTACGTGAAAGGCAGCGATATCCACACGCGCACGGTCAGCGACGGCAGTGAGTGGGAGCGCGACACCGACCTGGCTTACGTTTTCCAAAGCGGTGCCCTGGAAGGCCTGAACGTGCGTTGGCGCAACCTCACCTTCCGCTCCGGAAACGGCCTGACCCAGCAACTCGATGAGAACCGCCTGATCGTGGCTTACACCTGGAAACTGTGGTGAGCCCCGCCCACCGGAACCCGCTCGCATACGTCTTACCGGGAGAACACCCATGACGTCGTCTTGCGCCGTTGATGTCGCCGCCCTGATCGAGGGGCGCAAACTGTCGGGCTTCAACTATCTGATCATCTGCGTGTCGGTGTTGATCACCTTCCTCGATGGTTTCGACTTGTTGATGCTGTCCCATACCGCCGCCTACATGGCCGAGGAAATCGGCCTGGACAAACTGCAACTGGGCAACATTTTCTCCATCGGGTTGTTCGGGATGATGCTGGGCGGGTTCTTTTTCGGTTATCTCGGCGACCGGATCGGTCGGCGTCCGACCATCATTCTGTCCACCAGCGCCTTTGGTGTGCTGACGCTGCTGTTCACCTTTGCCGACAGCTACGCCTCGCTGCTGGTGCTGCGTTTTCTCAACGGTTTTGCCCTGGGCGCCATGCTGCCGCTGTGCTGGGCACTGAATATCGAATTCGTGCCCAAGCGCTACCGTGCCAGCGTGATCACCCTCATCATGGTCGGCTTCAGCCTGGGGGGCGCGGCAGCCGGTCCACTGACCGTATGGCTCGCACCACAGTACGGCTGGGCCAGTGTGTTCGTGCTGGGCGGTATCGCCACGCTGCTCTCCAGCGTCCTGTTGTTTTTCACCCTGCCGGAGTCGGTGCGTTTTCTGGTGAGCAAGCAGAAGCAACCGCAAACCGTGCTGCGAATCCTCAAGCGCCTGGATCCGGGCATCGATGTGCGCGCCGGGGACCGCTATTTCCTGGCCGATGAAATCGACATCGGCCGCCAGCCATTTCGGGTCGGCCAGCTGTTCATCGGCAAACTGAAATGGATCACGCCCATGATCTGGATCGGCTTTGGCGCAAGCTCCATGGCCATGTACTTCCTCGCGTCATGGAGCCCGCTGGTGTATCAGTATGCGGGCTTCGACCGGGCTACGGCGTCCTGGGTAAGCTCCTTCGCGTCCTTCAGCGGTGCCATGGCAGGGCTTGTGCTGATGCGAGTCGTCGACACCCGAGGGCCCTATGCGGTGATGATCTATCCCCTGCTTTCATTACCCTTCCTGCTGGCGCTGGGCATTGGCGACCTGCAAGGTAACGCCTTCATTGCGCTGAGCATGGTCGGCGCCATCTTCGTCAAGGGAAGTCACTACGGCATCACCAGCATCGCCGGGATTTTCTACCCCAGTGCCATTCGCGGCAACGGCGCCGGATGGGCCGCCTCCATGGGCAAGTTCGGCTCGGTATGCGGGCCGCTGCTCGGTGCCCATGTGCTCAACAGCGGCATGCCTGTCGTGAAGAGCTTCGCGGTATTGGCCCTGTGTCCTGCGGTGCTGGGCGTGTGCCTACACCGTGGCGCGCATCGATAGACGTTCAGCCATGGAAGCCGAGCAATTGAACCCGGCGAAACCCTAGAAGAACAGTAGCGGGTACGCAGTTTCATCCCCCCATGACCAGGGGGGCGAGTCAGCATTCACTTTTTCAGTTATTCGATTAATGAATAACATATATAGCTAATGAAACTAAGCAAACGACCTTTCAGTCACCTATCTTGACCTCAGCATCTGCCAATCTGGCCGCATGCTAAAGACCGCCAGACCGATAAGGAGATCACCTCTGTGGTGGATGTGCAGCAAACGTTGAGCTTGATTTCCCTTCACGTTCCCTTTGGCGGCGCCCTTGCCTACGGCGCCACCTTTCTTACGACGGCCAACTGACGCCCGAACCCGAGCCAAGGAAGCCGCTCATGGCAATCACCCAAAACAGCCGTTTGGTGCAGGTCGACAGCCCTCTGGGCGGCGATGTCCTGTTGCTGCAAAGCATGGAAGGCAGCGAAGAGTTGGGGCGATTGTTCCACTACGAATTGGACCTGACTTCCGAAGACCGGGCGATCACCTTCGACCAGTTGCTGGGCAAGCCGATGGGCCTGACCCTGGAGCTGTACGACGGCGCGAAACGCTATTTCCACGGCATCGTTTGCAGTTGCCGGCAGTTGACCGGGCACGGCCAGTTCGCCGGTTACCGCGTCAGCCTGCGGCCCTGGTTCTGGTTGCTCACGCGCACCTCCGATTGCCGGATTTTCCAGAACAAGACGGTGCCGGACATCATCAAGCAGGTGTTCCGTGACCTCGGCTTCTCCGATTTCGAAGACAGCCTGAGCGGCAGCTACCGCGAGTGGGAGTATTGCGTGCAGTACCGTGAAACCAGCTTCGACTTTGTCAGTCGGCTGATGGAGCAGGAAGGCATCTATTACTACTTTCGCCATGAAAAAAACCGTCATGTGCTGGTGCTGGCCGATGCCTATGGTGCCCACTCCTCGGCGGCGGACTATGCCTCGGTGCCCTTCTACCCGCCCGATCGGCAAATGCGCGAGCGCGATCATTTCTACGACTGGCAACTGGCACGGGAAGTCCAACCCGGCTCGCTGGCGTTGAACGACTACGACTTCCTGCGCCCGCGCGCCAGCCTTGAGGTGCGTTCCAGCGTACCGCGCAACCACACCAACGCCGACTACCCGCTCTACGACTACCCCGGTGAGTATGTCCAGAGCAACGATGGCGATCACTATGCACGTACTCGCATCGAAGCCATCCACAGTCAGTTCGAGCGTGTGCAATTGCGTGGACGCGCACGCGGCATCGGTTGCGGTCATGTGTTCACGCTGACGGGATACGACCGCGCGGACCAGAACCGCGAGTATCTGGTGGTGGCCGCCCGTTATCAGATTCGTCAGGATGCCTATGAAAGCGGGCAGTCGGACGTCGCCGAACAGTTCGTCAGCGAGCTGGACTGCATGGATGCCAACCAGTCCTTCCGCCCTCTGCCCCTCACGCCGATGCCCATCGTCCGCGGACCGCAGACCGCCGTGGTGGTGGGGCCCAGTGGCGAGGAAATCTGGACCGACCAATATGGCCGGGTCAAAGTGCATTTCCATTGGGATCGCCATGACCAGTCCAATGAAAACAGCTCCTGCTGGATTCGCGTCTCCCAGGCCTGGGCCGGCAAGAACTGGGGATCCGTGCAGCTCCCGCGGATCGGTCAGGAAGTGATCGTCAGTTTCCTCGAGGGCGATCCGGATCGGCCGATCATCACCGGCCGCGTCTACAACGCCGAACAGACCGTGCCCTACGGGTTGCCCGCCAATGCCACCCAGAGCGGGGTGAAAAGCCGTTCAAGCAAGGGCGGCTCGCCGGCCAACTTCAATGAAATCCGCATGGAGGACAAGAAAGGCGCCGAGCAGCTGTTTATCCACGCCGAGAAAAACCAGGACATCGAGGTCGAGAACGACGAGACCCACTGGGTTGGCCATGACCGCCGCAAGACCATCGACAACGACGAAACCGTGCACGTCAAACACGACCGCACCGAAACCGTCGATAACAACGAAACCATCACCATCGGCGTGGATCGCAAGGAAAAGGTCGGCAATAACGAAACCATTTCCATTGGTGTGAACCGCACCGAGGATGTCGGCAGCAACGAGAAAATCACCATTGGCGCCAATCGCACCGAGAGCGTGGGCAATAACGAGACCATCAGCATCGGTGCCGACCGCACGGAAAAAGTCGGTGCGAACGAAAAAATCTCCATCGCCAGCAACCGGACCGAGGACGTGGGTGGCAACGAGACCATCGGCATCAGCGGCAACCGTAACGAAACGGTCCAGGGCAATGAAGGCATCGAGATCAACGGCAACCAGAGTACCCAGATCGGCCAGAACGAATCCCGCGATGTCGCCCAGAACCGCAACACGGGCATCAAGCAGAACGACAGCCTGGACGTGGGCAAGCACTTCTCCCTCAACGCTGGCGACTCCATCAGCCTGACCACGGGCGCGGCCAGCATCACCATGAAGAAGGACGGCACCATCGTGATCAGCGGCAAGAACATCACCATCGACGGCTCCGGCGCCATCAACATCAAGGCGAACAAGAACGTGGTCGTCAAAGGCCAGAAAATCCTGCAGAACTAGCCACGGAGTGGGCGCCATGACCGTTGAATATCATTTCCCCGTTTCCCCCGCCGCCACGCCCGCGCGCGTGGATGGCGTCGTGATCGGGGTGCTGCTGGATGTGCCCGGGGCGGACGCCCCGGTGGTGGCCTTCCCGGGCTGCCCCGGCGAAACGGGCCTCGCCGCGCGCACCACCACCCCGCTCTCCCGCGAAGACATCGGCGCCCAGGTCGCGCTGATGTTCGAGGCCGGCGACCTGACCCGACCGCTGGTGATCGGTCGCATCCAGCGCCTGCCGCAAACCACGACGCCAGCCGTCGCCCACCTGGACGGCGA
This sequence comes from Pseudomonas sp. NFACC37-1, assembly GCF_900101575.1. Taxonomy (NCBI): domain Bacteria; kingdom Pseudomonadati; phylum Pseudomonadota; class Gammaproteobacteria; order Pseudomonadales; family Pseudomonadaceae; genus Pseudomonas; species Pseudomonas sp. NFACC37-1. Next base: position 209,599 of record NZ_FMUZ01000001.1, read on the forward strand.
GCGCCTGGAGTTCACGGCAGAGCGGGAAATCGTCCTGCGTTGCGGCAAGGCGAGCATTACCCTCACCCGTGAGGGCAAGGTGCTGATCCGTGGGACCTATCTTTCGAACCGGTCATCCGGCGTGAACCGTATCAAGGGCGGTTCGGTGCAGATTAATTAGAAGGTAGGCGATCCATGGAACTGCTCAACGCCAGCAAATTGGTGGTTGCCTACACCCTGGGCATGGCAAGCGACGGCCGCGAGTCCCTGGTTGTGGTGGCCAAGGGCACTTTCGATCTTCCGTTGGACGGCCGCGCCGCGACCCTCGCTGACACCCAGCAACCGCTGCTGATGGCCGACACTTTTCTTGGCGAACCGGGCCTCAGCGCCCCTCGGCAGGAAATGGACTTTGCCCCGTTCAAGCCATATTGCGATGTACTGGTGTGTGGCAAAGCCTACGCACCAGGCGGCCGGCCCGTGACGCAGTTGACCGCGGGCATTCGGGTTGGTCAGATGACCAAAGCCTTTTCCGTCCTTGGTCCCCGGCAATGGCAACCAGGACTATTGGGTGCTTCTCCTGGCTTACCCCAGCCCTTCACTGAGCAGGACATCTCTTATGCCCAGGCCTACGGAGGGTCCCATCCCATGGCCAACAAGCCGGGCATGCTGCATGAGTATCCGGACAATCCGAGTGGTTGCGGTTGGTTTCCAGGCAGCACCGGCAGTGCTGAAATCGCGGGCAAGCCCATGCCGAATACCGAGGAACTGGGCAAGCCAATCGACAGCCCCTCTGGCGACTTTCGCCCCATGGCCCTCGGCCCCCTTGGCCGTAGCTGGCCGCAACGCGCCCGCTTCGCCGGTACTTACGACGACGCCTGGTTGGCCGACTGCTTTCCGTTTCTGCCAGGGGATTTCGACAATCGCTACTTCCAGGCGGCCCCTGACGACCAGCAGGTTCCTCACCTGCGTGGCGGCGAGAACGTACAGCTGCTCAACCTCACGCCCCAGGAGCGCGCAGGCTTCCGCATCCCCGAAATGGATGTGCCGGTGACTTTCTTCCTGAAAAAAGGCGGTCATGAAACGGTGTCGGCGGTGATCGACACCTTGCTGATCGACACCGACGCTCGCCAGGTGCAGTTGACGTGGCGTGTCGCTCGCCCGCTACGGCGTAATATTTTCGAGATTGCCCAGGTGCTGGTCGGCACGATGTCCACAGCGTGGTGGCATGCCCGTGAGCTGGGCAAGGACTACTACCCGTCACTTGGCGCCTTGGTGAAAGCCAAGCGCGCCCCCGAGGAAACGGACTGATGACTGCTCTTTGCATCATTGGCTCGGGAATGATCAGTGCTGTCGGCCTGAGCGCGCCGGCGAGCTGTGCGGCGATTCGCTGTGCCATCGACAACTTCCAGGAAACCCGCTTTATCGACCGCGCCGGCGAATGGCTGATTGCCGCGAGCGTGCCTTTGGAGCAACCCTGGCTCGGCCGCACCAAGCTGATCAAGATGGCTGCCCGCGCCATTGCCGAGTCACTGCAGAGCACCCCGGGGGTTGACCCGGAAAAGACCCCGCTGTTGCTGGGGCTGGCTGAAGCCGAGCGTCCCGGTCGTCTCGCCGGTCTCGATCAGGGACTGCTACACGCCATCGAAGCCGAACTGGGCATCCGTTTTCATCCTGGTTCCTACGTCATCGCGCGAGGCCGGGTCAGTGCCGCCGTGGCCCTGCTTAACGCGCGTGCGTTGATACATCAGGATGGCCATCGTCACGTGATCATTGCCGGCGTCGACTCCCTCCTTAATGGAGCAACCCTGACCGTGTTCGAAGAGCGCGAACGCCTGCTTACCAGCGAGAACTCCAACGGTTTTATCCCCGGCGAAGGTGCCGCAGCGGTGGTGCTGGCGGCTCCCGTTGCCAATGAACAGCCGCAATTGCTCTGCATCGGCCTGGGGTTCGGCGTGGAACAGGCCACGGTGGAATCCGAAGACCTGCCTCTGCGCGCCGAAGGCCTGACCCAGGCCATACGGGCCGCCCTGGGCGAAGCTGGCTGCGGGTTGGAGCAGATGGATTATCGGCTGACGGATATTTCCGGCGAGCAGTACTACTTCAAGGAGGCCTCCCTGGCCCTGAGCCGTAGCCTGCGGGTACGCAAGGAGTTCTTCCATCTTTGGCACCCTGCCGACTGCATTGGCGAAGTCGGCGCCGCCATCGGCCCGGTGATGCTCGCCGTGGCCCTGGCTGCCAGTCGCAAGGGCTACGGCGAAGGACCGAACATCTTCTGCCACCTGGGCAACGACGCCGGCCAACGCGCCGCCGCGCTGCTCAGCTACCAGATTGTGAGGGCCGCCTGATGGCCAACGAGGTCTTTGCCAATAATATGGAAGTGTCCTGCAAGGCGGCTGACGGCAAGTCGATCGCCTGCTTCCCGGATGTCTGTTTCACCCCACCCCAGGCCCCGCCCACCCCGCTCGGTGTGCCCATCCCCTACCCCAACACGGGCATGGCCAAGGACACCACCAAGGGCAGTCGCACGGTGAAGATCAGTGGCAAGGAAGTGATGCTCAAGGACAAGAGCCACTTCAAGACCAGCTATGGGGACGAGGCTGGGAATGCGCCGAAAAAGGGGATCGTCACGACCCGGAACAAGGGGAAGGTGTATTTCACTTCCTGGTCGATGGACGTGAAGTATGAAGGCAAGAATGTTGTCCGGCATATGGACCTGACCACCCATAACCATGCTTCCCAGCCTGGCAATACCGTGCCCTGGCCCTATACGGACAGAATGGCTCTTGCCAAGGACCTGGGCCAATGCGAGGGTGAAAAAAAGCGGGTGAACGACGCTTGCGATACCAGTAAGAAAGTGGTCTGCCCGGATATAGACAAGCTGAAAAACGCCCTCAAAGACCGTAACGTCGCAAAGAAAACGGCAGGCGACGGGTTTCAGACTGATCCGGCTTATCTAGCGGCACACACCGGAGTACAAAGCGAGTATTCGTCGCTGGCCAAGACCATCAACGCCGACCCTTGCCAAAAGGCCCTGCGCTGTTTTCTCGCGCCGTACAAGCCCAACAGGTGTTGCCCGGGACAAACCGGAGACCACCTGATCGACTCGGCATCCTTTACCGACGGACCAGCCTTTCCAGGTCAGCCCAGAAACCAGCACCCGACGAAAGCCGGCTGGAGCAAATACCAGACCGACAAGGCCCCGGTCGTGTGCGTGGAGGGTCCCAACCAGACCACCGCCACCCACGGTCAGATGCATACCCGACGTGGGGTGGTGGCCTTGCACGAGGCCGATGCAAAAGGCGAATGGCCAAGGTCCAAGGCCACGGAAACAGGGGCCAAAGCCGCCAAGAAAACCTTTCCGGATTCCGACTGCTCCCAGGAGTGCCTGGAAGCCCAGTTGAACAAGTACCACGACAAAGCAAAGGACCCAGGCGATGAGAAGCCGATCAATGCCCGAGCATCCATGACGAGTGATCCAGCTCAGCGTGCCAAGGCTGCGGCCGAGATGTGTCCCGTCAGTCCTCACCGTTAATTTGCTCATATCAGGAGAAAAGCATGGACCCGCAAGACCCAAGATTCAGCGGTCTCAGCATCAGTACCGGAGTCGTTCGCTATTCAGACCTGAGCTATTTGATAGTCACGCATGATGCCGCCATCAGCGAAGGTTATATGGACTCGATACTTTACACGCTCGATCGTGGTACCTGGTATGCCGGCACGGTGCCGTGGCTTGCCTGCTCAGGAACGGTCTGCCATAGGCCGGTCGAACGCTATCTGATGCTGGGCACCGATGGATCGGTCGAAGCCAGTGGCGGAGGGACTAAAGATGAGGAGACCATTGCAGACTCCGGCATCGATCCGAAGAAACGCGGCCCTCTCCGCGAAATCCGCGGCATCGCCAAAGGCCGCGCCTACGCCGTAGGCACCTGCCGCCAGGCCTACGTCCGCGATGACGAGAACCAGTGGCGTTGCATCGACCAGAGCGCCCAGGTCGGCGACACCCCCATCACCGACACCAGCTTCGAATCAATCGATGGGTTCAGCGAACAGGAAATCTACACAGTCGGTTGGGAAGGCGAAATCTGGAAGTACGACGGTTCCGTCTTCACCCAGCAGAACAGCCCGACCAACCTGGCGCTCTACAAGGTTCGCTGCGCGCCGGACGGTTTTGCCTATGCCTGCGGCCAGCTCGGCACTTTGTTGCGGGGCCGCGATGACCAATGGGAAGTGATCGAGCATGACAGCACCCGGGAAGACCTCTGGGGCATGGAGTACTTCGATGGACAGCTGTACGTGTCGTCCACCCATTTTGTCTATCGCCTCGAGGACGGCAAGCTGATCCCCATCGACTTTGGCGACGACGCACCGCGCACGTGTTATCACCTGAGCGCGGCCGACGGCATCATGTGGTCCATCGGGCCCAAGGACGTCATGGAGTTCGAGGGTGCGAACTGGAAACGGTGCCTGCAAATTGACTGACCCTGCCTGCCCGTACATCAGGATCGATGGCTGATGAAAACACTGCCCATCGTCCTTGACCTGCATGTCGAGGAAGCGAGTTTCCTGGCCGTCCTGCGCGATGATGCATTACGCGCCCCGCACTACGACCTGGACGATCTCCGCACACTCGACGAGCGCATCGACGCACATCTCGACGGCCTGCGGATCGCCGGCCCCACGGGTTTGCAAATCCTGCTGGCCCAGCTAAGTCCCCACGCCATCGGCGAGATGTTCGCCAGCGTGGTGCTGGCTTTCGAAGCGGCTAACGGCAAAGTGCTGTCGCGGCTCAGCGAGCATTTGCGCAGTGCCTTGGAAACGGAGCGCGGTTACCTGATGGCCCTGGGGTGGCTCGACTGGGAGCGCGTATCGCCCTGGATCGAGCGCATGCTCGCCTCCCCCGACCCACTGTTTCGCCGCCTCGGCCTGGCCACCTGCGGCATGCATCGCCACGACCCCGGCTCCGCCCTGCTGGCCGGACTTTCCGATGCCGACCCAAGCGTGCTGGCACGTGCCGCCCGCACGGCGGGCGAACTGCGCCGGCGCGACCTGTTCCCGACGATTCGCGCCCACCGCCAGCATGCAGACGCCGCCACGCGCTTCTGGGCCAATTGGGCCACTGTCCAAATGGGCGATCAGCAGGCCTTGGAGCCTCTGCGCTCATTCGCCGAGCAACCGGGCGAGTTCCAGTACCGCGCGCTCTGCGTACTGCTGGCTTGGCAAGAACGCGAACCCAGCATCGCCTGGATACGCCAGTGGGTACAGGATCCCCGGGATCGGCGCGTCGGCATCCAGGCCCTTGGACTGCTGGGCGATCCGGTCAGCGTGCCCTGGTTGATCCAGCAGATGAGCGACCTGCCCTATGCCCGCGTCGCCGGTGAAGCCTTCAGCCTGATCACCGGCGCCGACCTGGCGTTACTTGATCTGGAATTGCAGGACCTGCCAGATTTCGATGCAGGCCCGAACGACAACCCTGAAGATCCCAATGTCGCCATGGACCCCGATGAAAACCTGCCCTGGCCCGACCCGCAGGCAATCGAACGATGGTGGCAAACCCACGGCGGACACTTTCAAGTGGGGACTCGTTACATGCTGGGATTGGCCCATAGCGAACACAGCTTTCAGCAAGCCCTTGTCCGCGGCCAGCAACGCCAGCGCATCGCCGCGGCCTGCGGTCTCGCCCGCTTCCGGCCAGACGAGGTGCTTTTCCCTACCAGCGCACCGGCTTGGCGGCAAAAGCGCTTGTTGGGAATGACGGCGCTGTTCGGGCGTTGACCAGGATGTTTATATAGCGCTCCAACACCTGGCAATCACTTACCCCCTCTGGAGGCACCATGCCAAACGCAACTGGACAGAACCCTGTGGCACTCATCAGCGGGGTTGGCAGTGAGATCGGAATCGGCATGGCGATCGCGCGCAGGTTGGGTGCCGCTGGCGCCCGATTGATCATCACCGCGAGCAGTGCACGCATCCTTGAGCGCGTCGCGCAGTTGCGTGCCGAAGGGTTCGAAGTCGAAGGGCGGGCCATCGATCTTACCGATGAAAACCAGGTGCGTGAATTTATGGTGTGGGCAGAGTCCGTCTGGGGGCAGGTCGATGTTCTGGTGAACAACGCGGGCATGGCCATGCAAGGCAGTCCGGAGTGTTTTTCCGAGCTGGCGGTCATGGACCTGCACACCTGGAACCTGACACTGGAACGAAATCTCACCACGGCTTTTCTGCTGACACGGGCTGTTCTGCCCGGAATGCGGGCGCGCCGATACGGGCGCATCGTCAACATCAGCTCCACGACCGGCACCCGTTGCAGTAACCCCGGTGAAGCGGCTTACAGCGCCGCGAAGGCCGCGATGGTCGGAATGAGCATGAGCCTGGCGCTGGAAGTCGCTAAGCAAGGAGTGACTGTAAACAGCGTCGCTCCCGGCTGGATCGCCACAGGGTCGACCACTGCCGAGGAAGCCACGGCGGCAGGCTACACGCCGATGGGTCGGGCGGGACGTCCCGAAGAGGTGGCGGCACTGGTGGCTTTTCTGGCGTCTTCAGAGGCGAGCTACATCACGGGCGAAGTCATCGTGGTGGATGGCGGCAACTGCCTGGTGGAGAACAAGGCCCCTTGATCTGAATCCATGGCCAGCACTTTTCCCTGTGGGAGATTCTATGGTTGAGGGGAAGCCCTCAAGCCGCTTTGGATTGGTATTCGCTTTGCTCTTTCAGCAGAGCGAATACGATCCGAGCAAGCTTGCGAGCCAGCATTACCAACGCCTCGGTGGTGTTGCAGACCAGGCTCGCCGTCCCCGTTTACCGGCCAGACTTGCATCCTGCCAATACTGGGAAACTTGTATATCGCCAAGACAGCCGGAGACGCGGCGGATCTGGCCCAGTCAATGCTGGTCACGGCCTGGAACCTCGCCATCGCCGGCGGCGGGATCGTCGGAGGCATTCTGCTCGACCACCTGGGGGGCGTGGCGTTTGCGCCGGTTCTGGTTGTTCTCCTGCTGCTGACGTTGGCGGTGGTGTGGTCGGCCAGGCAGTACGGGTTTACAGCAGGCACAGGCTGAACATGCACTCCGCTCAATGAATAGTCATCAGCGATAGACAACCGTCGCTGACATCAAATCGTCATCACTGTGTCGCCGAAATGCCACGCTCCCTGGGTACTGTCCTCGCCAATGAGATCGATCTCAAGCGAGTGACAATGACTGATTTGAAAGAAGTGGCACGTTTGGCAGGGGTTTCGCGGGCAACCGCGGCCCGCACCTTTGCCTCCCCTGAAGTGGTGCGTCCGGCGACCCGCGAGCAGGTGTTCGCCGCCGCCCGCCAGTTGGGTTTTCGGCCCAATCGCCTGGGTCGTCAGCTGCGCCTGCAAGTGACCAAGCTGATCGGCGTGGTGGTCCCCAACCTGCTCAATCCCGTGTTCGCCGAACAATTCCAGGCCATGGAGCACGCTGCGCGTTTACGCGGCTACAACCTGCTCCTGGCGACGACCGACTACAGCAGCGAGCGCGAAAGCGTGGTGGTCGAGGAGTTGTTGCGCCAGCGGGTCGATGGCCTGGTCCTCACCGTAACCGACGCCGAAAGCAACCGCGTGCTGCAAAGCCTGGACAGCGAGGACACGCCGTTTGTGCTGGCCTATCACCAACCGGGCAATCCGCACTACAGCGCCGTGTCGGTGGACAACCGCGCCGGCATGGCCCTCGCCACTCGTTACCTGCTGGAAGCCGGGCATTGTCGCATTGGCATGGTTGCCGGCCCGGCCCTGCAATCGGATCGCGCTCGCCTGCGTTACGCCGGTTATTGCGACGCCATGGGCGAGGCCGGCCTCGACAGCCTGCCGGTGATTGAAATGCCCGCCCATACCCAGGCTGACTTCGCGGCCATCGCTCCCTTCCTGCAAGGTCCGCAGGCGCTCAGCGCGTTGGTTTGCTCCAACGATCTGCTGGCCATCAGCCTGATCGCGCAACTGCGTCGCAACGGCTGGCACGTGCCCCAGCAGCTCTCGGTCATGGGTTTCGATGGCATCGCCCTTGGCACTCAAATGCACCCGACGTTGTGCAGTGTGGTTCAGCCCATCGAGGCCTTGGCCTGCACCGTCATCGATCAATTGCTGGCGCAGATCGCCGGCGCCACACCGGTTTCCCATTGCCTGCCCTGCCACATCCGGCCGGGGGAAAGTACTCAATCCTACGAGGAGACACTTGATGATCCGCTTCAGTAAAACCCTGGCGACGTTGCTGTTTTGCGGCGTTGCCAGCCTGGCCCAGGCCGCCGAAACGGCGATTTGCTACAACTGCCCACCGGAATGGGCCGACTGGGGCACACAACTCAAGGCCATTGCCGATACCACTGGCGTGCAGGTCCCGCTGGACAACAAGAACTCCGGGCAGGCACTGGCGCAACTGGTCGCCGAGCAGGCCGCCCCCGTGGCGGATGTGGTGTATTACGGCGTGACCTTCGGTTTGCAGGCACAAAAAGCCGGGGTGGTCGGCACCTATCAACCCAAGGGTTGGGAACAGATTCCGGCAGGCCTGAAAGACCCACAGGGACACTGGTTTGCCATTCACTCCGGCACCCTGGGCATCATGGTCAACGTCGATGCCTTGGGTGGCTTACCTGTCCCGCAAAGCTGGGGCGATCTGCTCAAGCCCGAGTACAAAGGCATGGTCGGTTACCTTGATCCATCCAGCGCATTTGTCGGTTACGTTTCCGCGGTGGCGATCAACCAGGCCATGGGCGGCAGCCTCGACGACTTCACGCCAGCGATCGATTACTTCCAGAAACTGGCGAAAAACTCGCCCATCGTGCCCAAGCAGACCGCTTATGCGCGGGTGCTGTCCGGGGAGTTGCCGATCCTGGTGGATTACGACTTCAACGCCTATCGGGCACGTTACAAGGACAAGGCCAACGTGGCTTTCGTGATCCCCAAGGAAGGCAGCATCAGCGTGCCCTACGTCATGAGCATCGTCGGCAACGCGCCGCATCGGGCCAATGCCGAGAAGGTGCTGGATTTCGTTCTGTCCGACCAGGGCCAGGCGCTCTGGGCCAAGGCCTACTTGCGACCGGTACGGGCGACGAAGATGCCTGCCGACATCGCTGCGCAGTTCCTGCCAGACAGCGATTACGCACGGGCCGGCGTGGTCGACTACCAGCAGATGGCGGCGGTACAGGAAGCCTTTTCCGCACGTTATCTGAAAGAGGTCAAGTAAGTGACCGCCTCGGTAATAAAAGCCCGGGGAGTCCCTTCGGGCCAGGCCACGGCGCCGCGTTTGCGGCTGACCGCGGCCTGGGCCCTGGCGCCTGCGGCGGCGGTGCTGTTCGCATTCTGGTTATTGCCGCTGGCGCACCTGATCGTGCTGGGCGGGCAACATCGCGATGGCGGCGAAAGCGGCTATTGGCAGGTACTGAGCAGTGCGCAATACCTGGGCAGTCTGGCTCAGACCTGCCTGCTGGCCTTGGCGACGACCCTCGCGGCACTCCTGGTGGGCGGCATCAGTGGCTTTTTTCTCAGCCGCCAACGCTTCTTCGGCCGTTCGCTGCTGGTCGCCTTGTTGACCTTCCCGTTGGCATTCCCCGGCGTGGTGGTCGGCTTCCTGGTGATCCTGCTGGCCGGGCGCCAAGGGTTGTTCGCCAGCCTCGGGCTCGAGCTGGCGGGTGAACGCTGGATCTTCGCCTACTCGCTGATGGGGTTGTGTCTGGGTTACCTGTACTTTTCGATTCCGCGGGTGATCCTCACGGTGATGGCCGCTTGCGAAAGCCTGGATCGCAGCCTGGAAGAAGCCGCTCAATCCCTGGGGGCCGGTCACTGGCGAGTGGTCTGTGATGTCATCGTCCCCGGCCTGGCACCGGCATTGGTGTCGTGCGGGGCGATCTGCTTTGCGACCTCCATGGGGGCGTTCGGCACGGCCTTCACCCTTGGCACCCGTCTGAACGTGACCCCGGTGGCGATCTACAACGTGTTCACCAACTACGCCAATTTCGCCGTAGCCGCTGCGCTGTCGGTGGTGTTGGGGGCGCTGACCTGGGCGGTACTGCTGCTGGCCCGACGGCTGGCGAAAAATTCGAGGACTGTCTTGTGAAGCGCTCAACGCTGTTTATCGGCCAGTTGATGTTTACCCTGCTGGTCTGCGCATTCATGTTGGTGCCCGTGCTGATGTCGCTGCTGGCCGGGCTGACGCGCAATTATTTCCAGGGCATCGCCAGTGGCCTGACGTTCGATTGGTTGCAGCAGGTCTGGCAGGCCTATTCGCCGACGGTCTGGCTATCCCTGCAACTGGCCGTGGCCTGTGCGCTGTGCGTCTGCGTGGTGGGTGTCCCGGCGGCTTACGCGCTGGTACGGATGAACAACCGCTTCAGCCGTGCGTTCGAGGAACTGATGGTGCTGCCGGTGGCGATGCCAGGCTTGGCCAGCGCCCTGGCGTTGCTGCTCACCTATGGGCAATTCGGCGACTTTCGCAGCAGCTGGCTGTTCATTCTCGTCGGCCATGTGCTGTTCACCTTGCCGTTTCTGGTGCGCCCGGTGATGGCGGTGATGCAACGTCAGCACTTGCCCGTGCTGGAAGAAGCCGCGGCCAGCCTTGGCGCCGGGCCGCTACGACGATTCTTCAGCGTAGTGGTACCCAACTGCCGGGCGGGGATCCTCGCCGGGGTCTTGATGGTCGTCACGCTGTCGTTGGGTGAGTTCAATCTGACCTGGATGCTCCACACCCCGATGACCAAGACATTGCCGGTAGGCCTGGCTGACAGCTATGCCTCGGCCAGGCTGGAAGTGGCCAGCGCCTACACCCTCATATTCCTGCTGATGATCGTGCCGCTGTTGATTGCGTTGCAGGCCATCAGCGCCCGCCTTTCCCGTGGAGAAAAACGATGACCGGAACCACCATTCGCCTGGCGGGTTGCCGCAAGGCGTTCGCGGACGGCACCGTTGCCGTACATGATCTGGACCTGACCATCAATGCCGGGGAAACCCTGGCGATCCTCGGCCCATCCGGTTGCGGTAAAACCACGACCTTGCGCCTGATCGCCGGTCTTGAGCGTCCGGATGCGGGACAGGTGTTTTTTGGCGACACCGACGTCACCCGCCTGCCCATCGAACGACGCGACGTAGGCATGGTGTTCCAGAACTATGCGTTGTTTCCCAATCTGGATGTGGCCGGCAACATCGTTTATGGCTTGAAAATTCGCGGCATGGCACCTGCTGAGCGAAACAAGCGTTGCTCGGAGTTGCTGGAACTGGTGGGGCTTGAGGATCATGGCAAGCGCAGCATCCACGAGCTGTCCGGCGGTCAACGCCAGCGGGTCGCCCTGGCCCGCGCCCTGGCGCCCAAGCCTCGGGTATTGCTGCTTGACGAACCGTTGGCGGCACTGGATGCGCAGTTGCGCGAGCGCCTGCGCAGCGAGTTGGATCAGTTGCTACGCCATCTGGGCATTACCGCGGTGTTCGTCACCCATGACCAGGGCGAAGCCATGGCCTTGGGCAATCGGATTCTGGTCATGGAGCACGGTCGCGTCGCGCAGTTGGCCAGCCCAAGGGACATCTACCAACACCCGGCCAACACGTTCGTCGCCAGTTTCGTCGGCAACCTCAACGCTTTTCCAGTGCTCGAGCACACGCCCCAAGGCTTGAAAGTCCATGGCGGAGAGTTGCCATGGCGGGGGGCTGGCCGGCCTGCCACCGTCTATTGCCGCCCGGAGCATCTGCGGGTGATGGACAGCGAGGGGCATCTGCGCGGGCGCCTGGTGGGCCAGTTTTTCCAGGGTGCCCAAAGCCGCCTGTTGGTGGAGGTCGGTGCCGCCCAGCCATTGCTGGTAGACAGCACCGACAGCGTCATCCACGCCCCAGGTGCCCTGATCGCCTTGGCCGTCGAGCCGCAAGTGCTGTTCACCCTGTCATCGTGACATTCGTATTTTCAGAGGGTTTGTCTTGAAGCGTCCGTTTCTTGTTGCGCAAATCAGCGATTTGCATCTTAAAGCCGGGGGAAAGCTGACCTATGGTGTGGTCGATACCCTCGCCGCGTTGCGTCGTGCGATCGATCATTTGAATACCCGCGTGCCGCGTCCCGACGTCGTGGTGATCAGTGGCGACCTGGTCGACTTCGGTCGCCCTGATGAATATGCCGTGCTGCAGCCCGAACTGGCGCGCCTGCACATGCCTTGCTACCTGGTGCCCGGTAACCACGACAACCGCGAGCATCTGCGGGCGGCATTTGCCGATCACGACTACTTGCCAAGCCTGGCCGGAACCCCCTTGGACTGGGTCGTCGAGGCGCATCCGCTGCGCCTGATCGGCCTGGACAGCACCATTCCCGGTGCCCATGGCGGCCGCTTGCTGGACAGCCAGTTGCGCTGGCTCGATGAACAGCTGGCTGCCCGCCCCGATGCGCCAACATTGCTGGTTTTGCATCATCCGCCGTTTATCAGCGGCATCGGCCACATGGACCGTGAACCGTTCATCAACGCGCCGGCATTGGAGCAGGTCATCGCCCGCCACCCACAGGTTGAGCGTTTGCTGTGCGGGCATTTGCATCGGCCGATGCAGCGGCGTTTCGGTGGCAGCCTGAGCTGTGTATGCCCCGGCGTCTCCCATCAAATCGTGTTGGATCTACAGCAAACCGCTCCAGCGCACTTCAATCTGGAGCCGCCCGGGTATTTGCTGCATCACTGGCATCCCCACGGACTGGTGACCCATAACGGCGTGTTGGGTGAGTATCCCGGACCCTATCCTTTTTATGACGCTCACGGATTGATCGACTGATAACCCAAGGACTTTCATGGTGCTGTTCTGAAGGTGTTCCTCGGAGGTTTGAACCACTGTCCCATTCCATTGATTGAAGTTTCTTAACGTTTTTTTTCACGCCTCGGCCAATCGACTGATCGGCTGAAGGCTTCCTGCTGCCTTTTCAATATGCCCGGAACAGTGATTCCGCGGTGGAGTTCGTCCTGATGAAAGCCCTATTGCAAACACTGAGTCTTTTAACTGGCGGTGTGAGTCTGGTCCTGAGTCCATTGGCGTCGGCTGATTTTATCAGCGACAGCAAAGCCAACTTGAACTTGCGCAACTTCTACTTCAACAACGATAACCGTGATGGGGCCGCCGCGCCTTCGAAGACCGAAGAATGGGGCCAGGCCTTCATGCTCAATTATCAGTCGGGGTTTACCGACGGCACCGTGGGGTTCGGCCTGGATGCTATCGGGTTGCTGGGCCTGAAGCTCGACAGTGGCGCGGGCCGTCATGTCGGTGGCTCGATGTTTCCCAATGACGGGGACAAGGCGGCGGACCAATGGGCGCGTCTCGGTGCCACGGCCAAGATGCGCGTCTCCAAGACCGAGCTGCGGTACGGCACCTTACAGCCGAAATTGCCGATCCTGGTCTCCAACGATGGCCGTTTGTTGCCTCAAACGTTCGAGGGGGGGCAAGTCACCAGCAATGAAATCGACAACCTGACCTTCACCGCTGGCCAGTTGGAGCACGCCACGGGGCGTGCTTCCAGCGACAGTGCCGGCCTGGCCGTTGCTGGCGGCACCCAGGAAAGCAATAAATTTACCTTTGCCGGTGGCGATTACAAACTGACCAAGGATCTGACCGCGCAGTATTACTACGCCAATCTCGAAGACTACTATCAACAGCACTTCGCCGGCTTGCTGCATGTCTTACCGTTGGGTGAATACGGTTCGTTGAAAACCGACCTGCGTTACTTCAAGACCACGTCCGACGGCAAGAACAGCAGCGCCGCCGGTCGCGCCAGTGGTTACAAACTCGGTGGCTATACCAAGGACGGCAGTGGTGAAATCGACAACGATACCTGGAGCGCAGCGTTCATTTATTCGTTGGGTGGCCATGCCATTACCGCGGGTTATCAGCGTGTCTCCGAAGACAGCAACTTTACGCAACTGAACCAGGGCGGCCTGGTGGGCAAAGGCGAAGGCGGCGCGAGTCTTTACCTCTACACCGACCGCACCATCCAGACGTTCATCCAGGCCGGCGAGCGCACTGCGTTTGCTCAATATGCCTATGACTTCGCAGCACTTGGCGTTCCAGGCTTGAAGGCGTCGGTCATGTACCTCAAGGGCGATAACATCCAGACGACCAGCGGCCAGGACGCCAGTGAATGGGAGCGTGATATCTCCCTGGACTACGTGATCCAGAGCGGCGCGTTGAAGAATGTCGGCTTCGGCTGGCGCAACGGGATGTCGCGAAGCGATATTGCCCGCGACCAGGATCAGAATCGCCTGTTCGTGAGCTATAGCATTCCGTTGATGTAACCTGCAGAAGGAAGGAGCCGGAAGCACGCCCACCGCGGCGCCTTTCCTCCTTCCCTGTTGCACTGATAAAACAGCGTGCACCTTCGCGGGGCACGCTGATTCGCATGATCAGGCAATAATCAGCCCGGATCGTGCAAGCCCCCCCAACCATTCCTTCCTATAGTTAACCAGAGCCAAACCATCTGGAGCTGGTCCCCCTATGAGCGCCCTGAACATCAACGGCCGTGAGTACACGGTCGACGTCGACCCTGGCACCCCTATTCTCTGGACCCTGCGCGACACGCTGGGCATGACCGGCACCAAGTTCGGCTGCGGCGCGGCGCTCTGTGGCGCCTGCACCGTGCACCTGGATGGCCAGGCCATTCGTTCCTGCGTGACCCCTATCGCCGCCGCCGAAGGCAAGAAAATCACCACCATCGAAGCGGCAACCGACGGCAGTGATCCGGTGGGCAGCGCCGTGCACGAGGCGTGGGTCAAACACGACGTGGCGCAATGCGGCTACTGCCAGAGTGGCCAGATCATGAGCGCAACAGCTTTTCTCAAGGCCCAGCCCAAGGGCAAGCAGCCTACGACGGCCGAGATCGACTCGGCCATGGCCGGCAATATCTGCCGCTGTGGCACCTACGCCCGAATCCGCGCCGCGGTGGCTGATGCCGCCAAAGCCATTGCCTGATCGGAGCTGACCATGCTGAACGAGATCTTCCCAAACGAGCTCCCCCGCGCCTTGCAACATATGCTTGAACGTGACGAGGCTGACGGCCCCGCTGCCCTGCCCCGGCGCAGCTTCCTCAAGATCGTCGGCATCGGCGGACTGGCATTGGGTGCGTTTCCACACCTGGCCCTGGCGCAGGAAGCCAATGGCGCCGTCGCAGCGCCGCTCAAACCGACCCAGCAGCCCTCCGCATTCGTGCAGATCGCGCCCAATGGCGAGGTCACGGTAACCATCAATCGCTTGGAATTCGGCCAGGGCGTGCAGACCGGCCTGCCCATGATTCTCGCCGAAGAGCTGGATGCCGACTGGAGCCTGGTACGCAGTCGCAACGGCAGCAACGACGCCGCCTACATGGACCCGGCCTTCGGCATCCACCTCACAGGTGGTTCCAACACGATCAAGAACAGCTACACCCAGTACCGCGAACTTGGCGCCCGTGCGCGCGCCATGCTGCTGGGTGCGGCCGCCGAACGCTGGAACGTGGATGTGGCGAGCCTGACTACCCAGGCCGGCATGGTGCTCGGCCCGGCGGGCCGTAAAGCGAGCTACGGCGAACTGGCGCAAGCGGCGATGGCGATGCCTGTACCCGAGCAGATCACCCTCAAGGATCCCAAGGATTTCCGCATCATCGGCCAGGCCACCACACGCATCGATGCCAAGGCCAAGAGCAGCGGCCAGCAGGATTTCGGCATCGACATGCACCTGCCGGGGCAACTCACGGCGGTCGTCGCCCGACCACCGGTGTTCGGCGCCAGAATCGCTTCTCTGGACGACAGCGCGGCGCGGGCCACCAAAGGCGTGAAGGCCGTGTTGCGCGTACCGCTGGATGGCGGCGCCGAAGGTGTCGCGGTGGTTGCCGACAGTTACTGGCAGGCGAAGCTGGCACGCGATGCACTGAAGGTGGAATGGAATGCGTCCGCCGTGGAAAAGGTGGACAGCGAAAAACAATTGGCTCAATACCGCGAGCTGGCCAACCAGCCCGGCCCGTTGCACTTCGATGCCGATATGACGCCACTCGCCACGGCGCCGCATCGACTGGAGGCCGAGTTCCTGTTCCCCTACCTCGCCCATGCCCCCATGGAACCGCTCAATTGCACCGTGCAGCTTGCCGGCAATGGCGCTCAGTTGTGGGTCGGCACACAATTCCCCGGTGGCGATGCGGCGGCCGCCGCCAAGGTGCTGGACCTCAAGCCCGAGCAGATCCAGGTGAACGTGCAAACCGCTGGCGGGGGTTTTGGCCGGCGCGGCGTACCCACCAACGATTTCGTGGTACTGGCTTGCGAAGTGGCCAAGGCCGCCCGCACCGCTGGAGTCGATGCGCCTATCCGCACGCTCTGGAGCCGGGAAGACGACATCAAGGGCGGCTACTACCGCCCCATGCACCTGCACCGTGCGCGCATCGGTTTTGATGACAGTGGCAAGGTTCTCGCCTGGGACCACGCTTTGGTTGGCCAATCGATCATCACCGGCACCGTGTTTGGCGGGCGGGTAAAAAATGGCATCGACCCGACCGCTACCGAGGGCCTGCGCAACCCGTATCCGCTGCCCATGCGGCTGACGGTGCATCACCCCAAACTCAACGTCCCCGTACTGTGGTGGCGCAGCGTCGGTTCCACCCATACGGCTTTTGTGATGGAAACACTGATCGACGAGATCGCCCGCACCACCAAACAGGATCCGGTGGCCTACCGGATGAAGCTGTTTGGCGACCAGAGCCCACGCCATCGCGCGGCGCTGCAATTGGCCGTGGACAAGAGCGAATACGGCAAGCGCCAGCTAGCGGCGGGCCGTGCCTGGGGCGTGGCGGTCCACGAGTCGTTCAGTTCGGTGGTGGCTTATGTGGTCGAGGCCTCGGTGCAGGATGGCCGGCCGGTGCTGCACAACGTGACCGCTGGCGTGCACTGCAACCTGGCCGTCAACCCACGCAGTGTCGAGGCCCAGGTCCAAGGCGCGGCGCTGATGGGCTTGTCGATGTGCCTGCCCGGTGGCGCCATCACCCTGAAAGACGGTGTCGTGCAGCAGAGCAATTTTGCTGACTTCAGCGTACCGCGCATTACCGACATGCCGGAATTCGCCGTCCACATCGTGCCCAGTGCCGAGCCGCCCACGGGAATGGGCGAACCCGGCCTGCCGGCGTTGGCCCCGGCGTTTGCCAATGCCGTGGCGAGCCTGACGGGCAAACCGTTGCGTGAGTTGCCGTTCAAGTTGACGTAACGGGCGATGGTTTCACCTGCTTCGGTTTGCGCTGTTAACGCAGATGATCAGCATCGATCACAGCCTGGGCGAACGCCTGCGGCGCCTCTTGCGGCAGGTTGTGACCGATGCCGCCATCGATCAGGCGATGCTCATATTTGCCGGTGAAGCGCTTGGCATAGGCTTCAGCGGGCGGATGGGGAGCGCCGTTGGCGTCGCCTTCCAGGGTGATGGTCGGTACGCCGATCGAGGGGAACGTTGCCAGTTTCTTTTCCAACCCGTCGTACTTGGCTTCGCCCTTGACCAGGCCCAGGCGCCAGCGATAGTTGAAGATTGAAACCGCGACATGATCGGGGTTCTGCAAGGCGGCGGCGCTTCGGTCGTACGTCGCGTCATCGAAGTTCCACTTCGGCGACGCCAGCTTCCAGATCAGCTTGGCGAAGTCGTGGGTGTTTTTCTCGTAACCGAGGCGGCCACGTTCTGTCGCAAAGTAGAACTGATACCACCACTGCAACTCCGCGGCCGGCGGTAGCGGTGCCTTGCCGGCCTCCTGGCTGCCGATCAGATAGCCACTCACCGCCACCAGCGCCTTCACCCGCTCCGGCCAAAGGGCCGCGACAATGTCAGCGGTGCGTGCGCCCCAGTCATAACCGCCCAGCACGGCCTGCTTGATGTTCAGCGCGTCCATGAAATCGATGAGATCGCTTGCCAGTGCGGAGGGCTGGCCGTTACGCAGGGTCTTGGCAGACAGGAAGCGCGTATCGCCATAACCGCGGGCATAGGGAATCAACACGCGATAGCCCTTCTCCGCCAGCGCCGGCGCCACATCTGCATAGCTATGGATGTCGTAGGGCCAACCGTGTAACAGGATCACCACGGGCCCATCGGCGGGACCGACCTCGGCATAGGCAACGTCCAGCAACCCAGCCTTGACATGCTTGAGCGGGCCAAACGATGTGTGGCTGCAGGGGGTAATCGCGCCGACAGTGCTCGCCGGCACATCGGCCGCGCTTGCCTGGGACGAGGTCAATCCCAAGGCGCCAAGCTGCATCATTGCCAACGCCAGAAGGGTTGGCGCGAGCAGGCGGCGATGCCGGGAAGCAGAGGTAGGGTTTATGTTCATGTGAAGCTCCTTGCGAACGACGTGGGGTGAGCCGGTGAGACGGCTTGGGCTGTCTCGGTGGGCCCCATTTGACGTTGGCCAGGTATCGCGGATGTGTCAGCGCCGGGCTTGAATGCAACGGCTCGTATCGGTCGTGAGCCTGGATACACAGAGATACATTCGTATCGGGAGGATCTGTTTTGTGTAGGAGCTGGCGAAGCCTGCGATCTTTTGATCTTTCGCTTGAGACTCAATTGTTTGGGGAAAGATCGCAGCCTCGTTGCACTCGACAGCTCCTACGCAGCTCCTACGCGCACCTACGCGCACCTACGCGGCTTTTACACGGCTTTTGCGCTTGCTGCGGGGTTCTATCGAGTGGACAGCCAGTCGCTTAAAGTGGCTTCCCATGAAACGCCTGCCCCAACACCGCCAACCGCTCCGCCAACGGTGGCAAGCATTGGCTGCTGCGGGTCAGGATGCCGATGTTGTCGGCGTTGCGCTCAGCCACGGCCTGTACGCTTTGCAGGCGCTGGTTGATGCCCATCGACGCCTTGGATTGTTCCTGGGTGGTGCTGGCGATCAGGTCGTTGAAATGATTGATCACGGCGATGTCTTCGACGACGGCATGTAACAGCTGCGAAGCCAGTTGGCTGGCGGACACGCAGCGCTCCACCCCATCGCGGCTGTCTTGCATCGCGACGGCGGCCTGGCGGCTGCCTTGCTGCAGCTTGGCGATGATTTGCTGGATCTCGGTGGTGGACGTCGAGGTCTTTTGTGACAGCGTGCGGACCTCGTCAGCCACTACTGCGAACCCTCGGCCTTGCTCACCAGCGCGGGCCGCCTCGATGGCGGCGTTGAGGGCCAGCAGGTTGGTCTGCTCGGCAATGCCGTTGATCACATCCAGCACCTGGCCGATCTGCTGTGCCTGATCGGCCAGGACCTGCACGGTTTCGTTGGTCAGGTTGATGCGCCCTGCCAGCTCGACAATCTCTTCCCGGGTCTGGTCAACCGTGCTGCGTCCGCGGTTGACCTGCTCGTTGGCCTGGCCGGCGCGCTGCAGGGTCTGGTCGACATGGCCGGCGATGTTCTCCATGGCCGTCACCAGATGGCTGATCGCACCACTCATCTGGGCCACTTCGTCGAGTTGGTGACGGGCACCGGTTTCCAGGGTCTGGCCAACCTGGGACAGGTCCTGGCCCAGGTCCGAGAGGTTGCGGGTGTCGCGCACCACGCCGTCCACCAGTTGGGTGACCTGCTGGAGGAAATGATCGAAACGCTCGCTCGAAGAGACCTTGACGCCGTCGCTGTGCTGCCTGTCGGCGTCGTGGCTCAACTGCGCGGCCGCCGCCAGCACCTTGTCGAGCACCTCCTGGTTTTCCGTGGCGTCGGCCAGGCTCTGGTTCGCCAGGTAAATCAGGATCACGCTTTCCACCACCACATAGAACGCGTGAAGAAAGATCATCGACCAGCCACCGTGACTGTCCATGACGAATACCGGATAACCCTGGTGTTGAAGCCAGTGAAAACCAAGGTGATGAACCGCAATGGTGGCGGCGGCAACGACTATCGGCAGCCAGTCACGGTAGAACGTCAGCACGGCCAGCAGCACGAAGATCCCGAAGTGGAATTCGATCACGCCGTGGGTCTGGTTGATGTGCAATGCCGCCATGACCATCAGCGCCACCGCGATGACGCAGCGCATGGCCCGGGTGCCGGCCAGGACGCGATAAAGCGCGGTGCTCGCCACGCAGGTGGTCGCCCCCACCAGCAGCGCCTGGGTGAACGTCGAGTGCAGGAATGCCAGGCTCAGGGAATACAGCAACGTGAGCCACAGTAGCCCCAGCATGATGCGGTCGGCCTTACGGTGGTGATCGTTAAAGCGCACGGGCGATGTCATGGGGGGCGTCCTTTTCAAAGGCTTGGAGGTCCGTTATCGAATGCCACTAACGGCTTAGCGGCGTTTCGAGAGGGAACTTTAACTGATTATCATCAATTAATAGCACTACGCCACCAAGCTTTTCTCAGCGACCTTTGCTTTATGATGTGCGCCATCTCATGACTGACTGATGGAACCCCCATGACTTTCGATTTCGACACCGTATTGGAGCGCCACGGCACCGGCAGTACCAAATGGAGCCGCTACCCGGCCGATGTGTTGCCAATGTGGGTGGCCGACATGGATTTCCCCGCCCCACCGATGGTCATCGACGCGTTGCACAAGCGCCTCGAACATCCGATGCTGGGCTACAGCGTCGCCCAGGACAATCTGCGCGCGGCCATCGTGGCGGACCTGTGGAGCAAGTACGCCTGGCGCGTCGAGCCTCAGCAGATCGTGTTCCTGCCTGGCGTCGAGCCGGGTTTCAACATGGCGCTGCATGCCCTGGTGGCCCCCCGACAGAATGTCGTGGTGCAGGTGCCCAACTACCCTCCGCTGCGCCACGCCCCCGGTCACTGGCAGTTGAACAAAGTGGAATTGCCGTTCACCTCGGTCAAGGGTGAATTCCATACGCCGTTGGCCGCGTTGCGCGAAGCGTTGCAGGGCGGCGGCGCCCTGTTGCTGAGCAATCCTCACAACCCGCTGGGCAAGGTGTTTGGCCGCGAAGAACTCAAGGCCGTGGCGGACATTTGCCTGGCGCAGGACGCCTGGATCATCTCCGACGAAATCCATGCCGAATTATGCTTCGACGGCCGGGTGCACATTCCCACCGCCTCCCTCAGCCCGGAGATTGCCGAGCGCACCATCACCCTGATGTCCGCCAGCAAGGCCTACAACATCGCCGGGCTGAAAACATCGTTCGCCATTATCCAGAACGCCAAGCTGCGCGAGCGGGTCAACAACGCGCGGGCCGGCATGGTCGACAGCGTCAATGCCCTGGGCCTGGAAGCGACCCGCGCGGCCTACAGCGAAGCCGGCCCATGGCTGGAGGCCTTGAAAGCTTATCTGCAAGCCAACCGCGATTACCTGGTCGAGGCGGTGAGCACCCGTCTGCCGGGCATCACCATGACCGTGCCCCAGGGCACTTACCTGGCCTGGCTGGACTGCTCCGAACTGGGGCTGGATAACCCACAAGGATTCTTCTTGAATGAAGCCAAGGTCGGGCTGAGTGCCGGGCTGGATTTTGCTGACGATGCCGGGCAATTCGTGCGCCTGAACTTCGGCTGCCCGCGGGCATTGCTGGAGGAAGGCATCGCGCGGATGGAGCGCAGCCTGAAAGCCAGGGGCTGATTCAACTGCCAATGCCCCCTGTGGCGAGGGGATTTATCCCCGTTGGGCTGCGAAGCAGCCCCAATAAACAGCACACGAAGTCAACCTGACACAACGAGTGATCTGTTTTTAGGGCCGCTTCGCAGCCCAACGGGGATAAATCCCCTCGCCACAATAGTCATCTGCCGCGATCGTTTTATTCATGCATATCCGGTGCATGGACAAAGCACAGCTTGTTCCCCTCCGGATCGCGGCAATAGGCTCCGAAATAGCCTTCGCAATACTGCGGTCTCGGGCCGGGTGGACCTTCGTCGGTACCGCCCATGGCCATCGCTTGCTCCCAGGCAGCGCGGACGGTTTGCGGGGAATCGGCGGCGAAGCTCACTTGCATGCCGTTGCCCCAGGTCGCGGGCAGGCCATTGAAAGGCAACTGGACAAAAACCTGTGGCCAATGCTTGCCGGGCTGACGCCAGCCTTCTCCCGGCGGGCCCGAATCTTTTTCGCCCTCGATGCGCTCCAGCCCCAGGCAGCCGAGGACTGCATCATAAAAAGCGACCATTGTCGGCAGGTCGCGCGCGCCGATCTGTATGTGGCTGAACATTGCCCTGCTCCTTAAACGACACCTGTACTGACATTGGAGAATACAGGCTCGTCCAATGTTCGCCACAGCCCACCCTTCACCGACGAACGACCACCGTCACGCTCATCGACTGGCCGGACAATCCGACCGAACTATGCCGGAAAACCCAAAGTCCACCCTCCATCGCAACCCACCTGGAGAACGACGATGGTCGACTACCCTTTCCCGCCTTTCCCTAAACAAAGCCAGCCGGTGCCCGGCACCCAGCGCAAAATGGACCCTTACCCGGACTGCGGCGAACAGAGCTACACCGGCTCCGGACGCTTGGCGAACAAGATCGCCCTGATCACGGGCGCCGACAGCGGTATCGGTCGTGCCGTAGCCATTGCTTTCGCCCGTGAAGGTGCGGATGTGGCGATTGCCTACCTGGACGAGCATGAAGACGCCCGGGAAACCGCACGCTGGGTCGAGCAGGCCGGGCGTCAGTGCCTGTTGTTGCCCGGTGATCTGGCGGACAAAAGCCTGTGCCGCAAGATCGTCGATGAAACCGTCGCCCGCTTCGGCCATATCGACGTCCTGGTCAACAACGCCGCGTTCCAGATGACCCACGAAAACCTGGAGGACATTCCCGACGAAGAATGGGTGCGTACCTTCGATATCAACATCACGGCGATGTTCAGGATCTGCCAGGCTGCTGTGCCGCACATGAAGCCGGGTGGCTCGATCATCAATACCAGCTCGGTCAATTCCGACATGCCCAAGCCCACGTTGCTGGCCTATGCCGCCACCAAAGGCGCCATCGCCAACTTCACCGGTGGCCTGGCGCAGATGCTCGGGCCCAAGGGCATTCGCGTGAACAGCGTGGCGCCAGGACCGATCTGGACGCCGCTGATCGTGGCGACCATGCCCGAGGAAGAAGTGCAGAATTTCGGTTCCCAGACACCCCTTGGCCGCCCTGGCCAGCCGGTTGAAGTGGCCCCGCTCTATGTGCTGCTGGCCTCGGACGAAGGCAGCTACATTTCCGGGGCCCGTTATGGGATTACCGGGGGCAAGCCGATGCTTTGATCAAGGTTAAGACTGTTTTTGTGGCGAGGGGATTTATCCCCGCTGGGCTGCGAAGCAGCCCCAAAAAGCTCACTCGTTATATCAGGCTGGTCCCGGGGGCTTGTTTAGTGGGGCTGCTTCGCAGCCCAACGGGGATAAATCCCCTCGCCACAATGAGGTTTACCAGCACTCGGGGCTACTCCTTGGCAATCACCGATATCTTCCCGTTGCGCTCGATGATCGCAAACTTGATCTGTTCCAGGGTCTCAATGCCCTGGCTGGAGCGTGCCGCTTCCATGATGTCCGCCTCCACCAACCGCGCATGACGCATCCGCCCGTGCAGGATTCGCCCGTCCTCGACGATGATGGTCGGACCTCCGTCGATCAGGCGCGACACCCATTGGGAGCGCAGCTTGAGCAGTGAGAAGCCGACATCGATGGCAATCAGCGTCACGATGACCATCAGCGCGTTGGTCATCGAGAAGTCATCTCCCAACAGCGCCTGTTGAGTGGCTTCGCCGATGATCATCAACAACACGAAATCAAAGGTGGTGAGTTCTGCCAGCGAACGTCGCCCGGCGATCTTGAACAACACCATCAACGCCGCGTACATCACGGCAGCTCGCAGCACCGAGTCCATAGGTCACCTAAGGAAAAATGAACTGATTGAAACTCACCGAGGCACCGCCGGGGGTTGCGATGCGGCAGTGATAGGTCCCGAAGCCATCGCCGAGCAATGACAGGTGCAGGCTGGCCTGGCCTCGTTCATCGGCCTGTACCCAGAGGGTCATGCCCTGCCCCGCGCCCGCGGAGCGCATCGGTAGAGGTTGCAACGCTTGCACCTCGAAACCTTCCAGCCAATCGCCGCCCAACTCGACTTCCAACACGGCGTGGGGCTGGCCCTCGAGACGGATGACCAAGGTGTTGCTGGAGCCGTTGCGGTGGAAGGCCTGGTACTCGACGCCAAGGCTGCCGTCGTCGGTATGAAGCTCCCGGTTGCTCAGCGGACCACGGGAAAACAGCCCCAGCAGGGCCAGGATCACCAACAGCACCAACACGTACCAGCCAACTCGCTCGAAACGCCAGACCTTGTGCTGGAACGCCATGTCTTCGCGTACCGGGAACTGGCGGCTCCGGTGGTCGTCCTGCTCGTATGGGTCGCTCATGGCCGCCCCTTAGCGCCGCTCGCCGGCCACGGCGCGTTGGTGAAAGCTGGGCAGTTGTTGCAGCACATATTCGGCGGCCCGCAATTGCACCTGACCGCGACTGCCGAAGAACCGCATGCAGCGGCTGAACAGTGCTCGCTGACCGTTCACATCGAACGCCCAGGCAAAGCAGACGGTACCGGCGGGTATTCCGTCCTTGTCGTCTGGCCCGAGCAGACCGGTGGTGGCCACTGCCGCGTTGGCATTGGCATCGTGCAAGGCTCCGAGGGCCATCTCCTCGGCGACTTCGCGGCTGGTGAGATTGAACGTCTCGATGGTGCGTGGGCTGACACCGAGCAAGCGCTGCTTGGCCTCTGGGGAATACACCACATAACCGCTTTCGATCAGTGAACCACTGCCGGGCACCTCGGCCAGCAATGTGACGATCTGTCCGGCGGTGCAGGATTCGGCCGTGGTCAAGCGCAGGTCATGATCGCGCAGGTAATCAACCAGGATTTGAGCAACAGTCATGGCAGACGGTCCTTCAGGGGGAGCTGATGGGTTGACCTTCGCCGTTGTGATTCATTCCCTTTATCGCCCCGTCGGCCAGGACCAGCAAATAAATGAAACCCGGATGTTTTTCCGTGCCTCAAACCCAATAAGGGCCTCATGCAGAGGCCGTCCTGATCAGGAGGTCGTCATGTCCGCACCTTTCGTCAAACTGTTCACGCAGCCCGAATTCGCCTGGGCCGACATACGCGAGCAAGAACAGGCACATCCACGCCATTACCTGGCTCATTTGCTATTGCTCGCGCTGATTCCCGCGGTATGCCTGTTCATCGGCACCACCTGGACCGGATGGAGCCTTGCCGAAAACGAAACGGTACGGCTCAGCAGTGCCAGCGCCCTTCAATTGTGCGTGCTGCTGTACCTGACCATCGTCGTCGGCGTCACGTTGATGGGGCTGTTCATCCGCTGGATGTCCCGCACTTTCGAAGCGCGCCCGACGGTCAATCAATGCATCGGCTTCGCCGCCTATACCGCAACGCCGTATTTCCTGGCCGGAATCTTCGGGCTTTACCCGAGCCGCTGGTTGGCCGTGGCGGTGCTGTTGCTGGCATCGGCCTACTCGACATTCCTGCTGTTCGTCGGGCTGCCCAAATTCATGGGTCTTAAGAAGGAACAGGGCCTGCTGTATTCGGCAAGTGTCTGGGGCGTGGGCCTGCTGGTCCTGGTGACGATCCTGGTGGAAATGATCCTGCTCTGGTTCAACTACCTGCAGCCGGAATATCTGCGTGTCCCGGTGGGCTGAACGCATTTCAGATTACCGATGCCAGGGGCTTGAGATGATCAGGTTCATCCTGTGGGAGCGAGCTTGCTCGCGATGGCGGTGGTTCAGTCACCTGGATATTGGGCTTGATGGCCTCCTCGCGAGCAAGCTCGCTCCCACAAAGGGACTGCGGCGTATAGCCGCTACACCTTAAACTTTCTTCATACCGATACGCCTGCGCATCTCAGCCGTAATACTCTGTCGAGTCTTCTTCAGCCCGGCCCAAGGATCGTGACCCACCTCCGCCAGACGCTCATGAACATTGTGCACATTCCACAGGTTCGCCCCCTTGAGCTCAGCCACCTCCTCACGAAATATCGGCACCGACACCGGCAACCCCTCCCGGGTCCGGGCGGCGTAGGCACAAATCGTCGTAGCGCCCAGCCCATTGCGCAGGTAATCGATGAAGATCCGCCCTACCCGGTTCTTCGGTCCGGACACTGCCGAAAAACGGTCCGGCAGCAGCTTGGCCATGTGGCTGACAATCGCATGGCTGAAGCCCTTGACCTCGTCCCAGCCCAGTTTGCGCGTCAACGGCACCACCACATGAATGCCCTTGCCGCCGCTGGTCTTGAGGAACGCCTTGAGCCCGAGCTCATCGAGCACCGACAAGGTGAGCTGTGTCGCCTCGACCATGCTTTTCCAGGGCAGCGCCGGGTCCGGGTCAAGGTCGAGGACGAAGCGGTCGGGTTTGTCCAGATCGACAGACGTGGCATTCCAGGTGTGCAGTTCCACCGTGCTCATCTGCACTGCGCCGATCAGGGCTTCGGCGTTGTTGATGATCATCACCGGCTGCCCGGTCAGTTCCTTGTCCAGGCTGGTGATACCGGGAATCGCCAGGCGCTCGGGGTTCTTCTGGAAAAACAGCTCACCGGCGATACCCTCCGGCGCCCGGACCAAGGCGACCGGGCGATCTTCCAGTTCCGGCAGGATGAATTCGGCAACGCTGGCGTAGTACTCGGCCAACTGCAGCTTGGTGGTGCCACTGCTGGCGTCGATGACCCGCTCCGGGTGCGTGATGCGAACCTTGCCGTCCATGGCCAGGGCCTTGGCTTTTGTCTTGGTCTTTGCCTTTTCCGATTTCGTGTCAGACTCATCCTGGGTGCTGTTTTTTTTCGCCGCAGTGGTTTTTTTCACGGGTTTGGCAAGCTCCTGAGTGATGTCCTTGGCCGGCTTGTCGTTGCGCAAGCCATGGAAGACCGCATGGCGCACCGAGCCTTCCTTGGTCATTTCGGCAAAGGCCACTTCGGCCAGCAGCTTCGGTTCCAGCCAGTGCACGCCCTTGGCTTCGTAGCCGGTGGGCGGGTTCACCACGGCGGCCTTTTTCGTCTCCAGGGGCAGCAATTGCTGGTAGATGCTTTTAAGGGTGGTTTCGTTGAACCCGGTGCCGACCTTACCGGCGTAGCGCAACTGGCCGCTGTCGGCATCATGCAACCCCAGCAGCAAGGCACCGAAGGCACTGCGGGCGCCTTTGGGATCGCTGAAGCCGACCACCACGAACTCCTGGCGATTCTTGCATTTGAGCTTGATCCAGTCATTGCTGCGCCTGGACACATAGGCGCTGCCGACGCGCTTGCCGATCAGCCCTTCCATCTGCATCTGGCAGGCGCTGTTGAGCAGCGCTTCAGGGGTTTCTTCAAAGGCATCGGAAAAACGCAACAAGGGGCTTTCGTTGGGCTCCAGCACGGCGGCCAATGCGGTCCGGCGGTCTTGCACCGGCACGTTGCGCAAGTCCATGCCGTTGAGGTAAGGCAGGTCGAACAGGTAATAGGCGATCTTGCCGCTGCTGCCGGCCTCGAAGGCGTTTTGCAAAGCCTGGAAGTCCGGCACACCCTGCTCGTTGGCGACGACCATCTCGCCGTCGAGCCAGGCCGACTCCAACCCCAGCGCGGCCAAGGCCTCGGCCTGTCTTGGCAATTTGTGGGTCCAGTCATGACCGTTGCGGGTGAGCAGCCTGACGTCACCGTTTTCGATCCGCGCCATGACCCGGTAACCGTCGAACTTGATCTCATAGAGCCATTCGCCGTCGGGCGCGCTTTCCACCAGGGTCGCCAGTTCCGGCTTGAGGGTTTCTGGCAGCGGCCCGGCGACCGCACCGCTGAGGGAGGTTTTCGAGGCGCGTTTCGGCGATTTCGGTGGCGCGGCTTTTTTCGGTTGTTTCACCGCTTTGGCGGCAGCCTTGCCTCGACGCTTGGGCACGAGGGTGCGATCGCTGAGCACGCTGTCCGGCTCGGCCTGGACCACGTCATATTCGCTTTCGGGACGGGCGGCCTGGTCCTGATGCTTGATCAGGAACCACTGTTCCTGCTTTCCGGGCATGTGGGTGCGTACCAGGTTCCACAGGCCGCTGAGCTTTTCTCCTTGCAGCTCGAACTTGAGCCGGCCTTTTTCGTAGGCTTCTTGGGCGTCTCCCTGGGGAATCCAGACGCCCCGGTCCCAGACGATCACGTCACCGGCGCCGTAGTGGCCTTCAGGGATGTTGCCCTCGAACGTGGCGTAATCCAGCGGATGATCTTCGACATGCACGGCCAGGCGTTTGGCTTTGGGGTCCAGGGAGGGCCCCTTGGGCACCGCCCAGCTCTTGAGCGCACCGTCCAGCTCCAGCCGAAAGTCGTAATGCAGCCGTGAGGCATCGTGCTTTTGAATGCAGAACTGCAAGGCGTGGGCGGTTTTTGCCGACTTGCGCGAACGTTTCGCCGCCGGTTCCGGGGTGGCGGCGAAATCTCGCATGCGGTTGTAGTCATCCAGAGTCTTGCTGCTCATGGACCACCTGCCACCTGTTGCAAGGTTGGGTCGGCTACCGGCATCCCGGCGGTTTCCGCGAGCAACTGATCGACCACCCGGCTCAAGGCCTGTTCGACCGAGTCGCCGAGCAGCAGGCCTTGTTCGTAGAGCACGATTTGCCGATCGGCGCTGGTGCCTTCCTGGACGATCCGGCGGGCCTGCTTGAACACGTCCTGGACGCCCAGCTCGGCCGCGGTTTCACCAAAAGTCTGCTCTGCCAGGGTCAGCCACTCACCGATCAGCATCGGCTGTTCCTGGCCCTCGACGATGAACTCCGCGAGAATCCCGTGGCGCTTGGCCCGCCAGCGGTTTTCCTTGAGGATCCACTGGGACATCTGGCTGTAGTGGGCGCCGGGCCGGTGCTGCGTCACGGCATGGGCCACCATCAAGCGAAACAGAGAGACCAGACAAAGGACGTCGTCCGCCCGTGGGCAGGCATCGCAAATGCGCAGCTCCAAAGTGGGATAACGTGAGGAAGGCCGTATCACCCACCAGCAATCGCTGGCCTGGCGAATGGACCCGGTGCGCATGAGCATGTCGACGTAGCCGCCGAACGCCGACTCATCTTCGAAATACTCCGGCACCCCCATGCGCGGCCATTCATCGCAGGCCACTTGTCGATAGCTGCTGAAGCCGCTGTAGCCACCGTTCCAGAATGGCGATGACGCGCTCAGGGCCAGGAACATCGGCAACCACGGCAGGACCTCATTCATGATCCGCACCCGATCCTGCGTGGCCGGGACTTCCACGTGTACATGCAGGCCCGACAGCACGCTGCGCCGCGCCACCCGCTGGTAATCATCGAACAGTTGCTGGAAATGCAGCTCGTCGGTGGGTTGCAGCACCTGGGTGGCCATCGGGTGTGAACCGGCACTGACCAGGCCCAGGCCATAGGGCGCCAGGCGCTGGTTCAGGCCCGTACGCACTTGGCTCAGGTAGTCGGCAGCCTCGGGCAGGCTGCGAAAGATGGGCGAGGCCATTTCCACCTGGCATTGGAACATTTCATGGGCGAAATGCTTGCCCAGCTCAGCCTGGCACGCGGCGACCGCCTCCGCAGGGGGTTCACCCGGCATGCAGCGGGTGTTCAGGTCAGTGATGAAATACTCCTCTTCAACGCCGAATTTCATGCGTCTGTTCATCGATAGTCCCTCCGATAGCCCCGCCCAGACCTGCGCCAATGCGGGTTACAACCAACGCCACCACGGCGATCCTTTCCACGTCCTGATAACCCGGCGTGAGCAGTTCTTCACCGAACACGTCCGGGTCCAATTCCTTGTAGGTCCAGCCGAAATCCGCCGAGTCACGCCATTGCCCCAGCGCTTCGAGGAACGGATCGCGCCCATCCACCATGGCCACGCCGGTGTAGAGCACCAGCGAGCCGCCAGGTGTGAGCCGGGGCAAGGCTTGCTCGACGATGCGCAGCGACAGCCCGGCGCCCAGTGTGCCGCCGCCATGGCGATAGGCGCGCTCGGAGGGGTCGGCCATGTACGGCGGGTTGGCGACGATGAGGTCGAACTGGCCGGGCACGTCCTGCAACACGTCGCTGCGGGCGACCTCGACGTTGGCCACCTCCGCCAGCGCGGCGTTCACGGCGCTCAGGCGCAGGGCTTGGGGGTTGATGTCCACGGCCAGCACTTGCGCTTCACGACGGGCGCGGGCAATCACGATGGCCCCGACACCCGCGCCGCAACCGATGTCCACGGCGCGCTGCACAGCCGTGAAGTTCTGTTGCAGATGAGTATGGATCAGTTGGGCGAAACGATAGCTGTCAGGGCCGAAGAACACCGCATCGCTGGCTTGCGTGGGAAATTGCGAATGGGCAAACAGCAAGCCATCCAGGCTCGACCAGCGTACCCGGCTACGCAACAAGCCGTTGTGTGCTTCCAGCACCTGGGCGTCTTGCAGTTGCCGCTGTTCGTCGGTGCTGATCAGCCCCGGCGCAAACGGCCGCGACCAGCCGAACACGTCCCGCAAGGTCTTGGCGCGCTCATTGCCGGGACGCTGGTTGACCCGTTCATGGGTCAACGGAGTCGGGGTGATGAAACGGTAGCCGTCGGCTTGCAGGCGTCGGCCCAGTTGCAGCAGTGCAAGGTCCGGCTCGGACAGGCGTTCTTCTTCATTCATGCAGGGCTCCCTAGCGAAGTGCGGATTTGAGTTCGATGAACCGGCGAGTCGCCAGCAGCCCGGCCGGATGGCTGTGGCAGCGGGCACAGAGCCAGGGCATCAGGACTTGCATCTGCTCCTCCGGCGTGCGGCCTTGCAGCGCCTGTTGCAGGCTTCGCACATCGGGATCATCCATCGGCATAGCCGGCGCGCAAGCCGCAACCGGAGCACGCCGGGCGCCGGACCTTACGCCCTCGTCCAGCCAGTCACCGGCGATCCAGTCATGCAGCAGTTGTTTTTCGTAGGGGCTGAACACCCCGAACATAGCCGCACCTGCACCCTCAATCAGCGTCCAGAAGCGGCTGTGTTGCGGGTCTTCATGACGCTTGATCCAACCTTTGTTCTGCATGGCTGTCAGGAACCCTTCCAACTGGCCCGGCGCCGAGAGCCACTGGTTGACGGTCTTGCCTTCGAATTTGCAGTAATCGGAATGCATGTGCTGACCGAACGGGCGTTTGCGTTCGAGCATGTCCAGCACTTCGCGATCCAGGTCGAACGAGCCGATGATGGCCCGGCTGCCCTGCCCCAGGTCATTGAGGCGATAGCCCAGCGTGACTCGCTGCCAGAAAGCCTCGCGGTCCGCTTCCATCGGCATCAGTTGCAGCAGCGCTTGCACGGCCTTGTGGGCATGGCCGGTGCTGGCGTTGTCGATGGTGACGTGGAGGGTGAAATAGTACGGATCGATGTCCAGTTCGCTCAGCTCATAGGCGCTGATCAACAGATGCAGGGGCAATTGTTCGTAGCCCAGGTTGTAGCCGATGACCTCCGGCAGGTACTCGTCGCCGGCATAGCCCAGGGCCAGTTGCACGGCGCCTTGCAGGTACAGATCGTCGTCGATGTCCGGGGCGGCCGACAGGTCGTATTCGGCGAGCAACTTGCGATAGAGCACCACATGATTTTGCGCGGGATGACCGTCCCCCAGTTCTTCCAGGTAGGTGCACAGCAACCCTTCGAAACGGTGGTCGTGCCAGTGCTTGACCACGCCATACAGCCAGGCACCGTCCACCCGTTTGGTCGGCGCCACGGCCTGGAGGAAGTACAGGGCATGGGCCTTGCCGCTGAAGAACTCTCGGGGGCCGCCGTTTTTGCGCCGCTGCAGGTAGTCAGCATACTGCCGGGCCACGCCGGCGCTGTGTTGTTCGACCCAGGCCTGCAGCGCCGTGGGATTAGAGGGCATCTCTTGGGGAAGCGCCTCGGCGTTGGCGATGCATTGCCGGAGGAAGGTTCGGGCGACGGCTTGCTTGTCGCCATCGTCGGGGCCCTGGAACAGCCGTTCATAGCATTGGCGCACCTGTCCGTTATGGATGACGGGGTGCACGGTGGCCGGCTGGGATTGGAGGGGTGTCAGCGCAGTCATAAGGGCCTCTCGGGTTCTTGGCGGACGCTGAATCAGAACGTCTCTTCTGTTGCAGAGCGCGGGGAACGGCGAAAAATTCCGTTGGATTAAATGGCAGGCGGATGAACGGAGGCCTTCTGCTTTGGTGGGAACCCTCGCTTCGCTCCGGGCCTCGAATACTCAGAACCCGCCCGGTCGTTGAATGTGGCTAGTGTGCCGTTGTGGCGAGGGAGCTGGCGACACACTGTAGGAGCTGCCGAAGGCTGCGATCTTTTGATCTTTCGCTTTGGACTCAATCGGTAGGGACAAGATCGCAGCCTCGTTGCACTCGGCAGCTCCTACAGGACCGAGCGCAAAGCGACACCCTCACCATCCATTCGCCCGGCGGTACCAGGCGCTATCCATCCAAGGAGCAACGATGACGTTCACAGTATGGGTCGCGGTGCTCGGCGCGGTGTTGCTGACCCTGGCCCTGACCTCCTCTTATCTGCGCTGGATGCCGGTCACCACCTCGGCGATGTGCCTGGTGCTGGGTGTCGCCATCGGACCGCTGGGGCTGGACGTGCTGAAGCTGGACGTCAGCGACTCGTCGGTCTGGATGGAACACCTCACGGAAGTCGCGGTGGTGTTTTCGCTGTTCGTCAGCGGCCTCAAGTTACGCCTGCCTCTCAAGGATCGGACCTGGCGCGTGGCCTATGGGCTGGCCGGGCCGGTGATGATCCTGTGCATCGCCGGCCTGTGCCTGGCTTTGCACTATCTGTTGGGCCTGGGTTGGGGCGTGTCGATGCTGATCGGCGCGATGCTGGCGCCCACCGACCCGGTACTGGCGGCGCTGGTGCAGGTCAACGATGCCCGGGATAACGACCGGGTGCGGTTCGGCCTGTCGGGCGAAGCAGGACTGAACGACGGCACGGCGTTTCCCTTTGTAATCCTGGGCCTGTTGATGCTGCGGGAGGACGGCAGCGGTTTTCTCGGTGAATGGCTGCTGCGCAACGTCCTGTGGGCCGTGCCGGCCGGCTTGCTGGTCGGCTACTGGATGGGTCGCGGCATCGGCAAGCTGACCTTGTCGATGCGCATCAGGAATGCCGACAGCACCTTGTCGCCCAATGATTACCTGGCCCTGGCGCTGATTGCCCTGGCCTATGTCGTGGCCGAGTGGATCCAGGGCTATGGCTTTCTCTCGGTGTTCGCCGCCGGCTTGGGGCTGCGTCAGGCCGAGGTCCAATCCACTGATGAAGGGGCGCTACCGGCAGAACACCTGGTGCAGCCGGTGGTGGGCCACGAAACCGTCGAGCCCCAACAGGCCGTCGTAGGCGATACCGAGACGCTGGACGATGGTCAATTGGCCGCTGGGGTGATGATGAGCGACATGCTGGCGTTCGGCAGCTTGGTAGAGCGGTCGATGGAAGTGTTCCTGGTGACCCTGCTGGGGGTCGTGCTGGCCAACCATTGGGACTGGCGAGCCGTGGCGATCGGTGCCCTGCTGTTTGTCGTGATCCGCCCGTTGAGTGTGCTGGTGGTGCCCTGGCGGCGATTGCTCGACGGACCGCAACGGCTGCTGATCGGTTGGTTTGGCATTCGCGGGATCGGCAGTCTGTTTTATCTGTTCTTCGCCCTGAACCATGACCTGCCGCCAGCGGTGGCGCAACTGTGCATCGACCTCACCCTGTCGGTGGTGGCCCTGAGCATTCTGGTTCATGGCGTCACCACCCAGCCGACGTTGGCATGGTATGAGCGCCGTAAGCAGTCGAGTTGAGGCGAGTGCGCCTCAACCGCCTGGATTGCTCAGTTGGATATAGACCGAATACGCCCCCAGCAATACCCAGAACGTGGCGAAGATCCAAGGGGTACGCAACGAAAACAGCAACGACTTGCGGTAGCCCTTGTGGGTCGACTCCCGCTCGCTGAACAGCGGCGATTCGTCGTAGGCCAGGCCCATCAAGGGTTCGGCGCGCAATAGTTCGCTCTGTTTGAAATGCCAGTGATCGATGATCTCGTAAGCCGCCTTGATCCCCGGCCAGGCATTGAGCGAACTCAGGAATCCCAGCAAGGCCAGGAATGGCGGCACGATCAGCGTGAATAACTTGCCCCACTCCGGGTTCAGGTTGGCCATGCACGAGGCAAAGGCGATCACCAGGAAGGATTGGGCCGCCAGATAAGCATCGGTTCGATTGGCCAGGATGCTGGTTTCGTATTGGATTTCCCTGCGATAAAAGTCCAGTCGCTCCTTGGGGGAGCCGAACAGCTTGGCGTTGTGTTCCGTCAGTTCTTCTTCCGGGGTGGGCCCGGTGAGTATTCTGGACATTGCGCAGGTGGTGCCTCGGTGATGATTCGGACTCGTTAGAAGAACCCGGCGCGCGGCAAGTTCAAGCCAATGGACCACAGGTGCAACAAAGTCCGAGGAAACGCTCTCCGACCGCCAAGGTCTTTAATGTGTAAGGACAAGAGGACCGCTGCGTGGATTATCTGGGATGGGTGCAATGGCCGGCGATGCTCGTCACGGTGCTGGCCGCCTGGTTGATCGGCTCACGCCAACCCCGCCGCAGGGTGGCGGGATTCAGTTGTTTTATCGCGAGCAATATTCTGTGGGTGGTCTGGGGGCTGCATACCCATGCGTATGCATTGATCGTATTGCAGTTTTGCTTGTGTGCGATGAACTTGCGTGGGTTCAAGAAGAACACTGAATAGGCAGATTCCCTTTGCAGGCAGGCATGTCCCCCTAGTGGTGAGGGGATTTATCCCCGCTGGGCTGCGCAGCAGCCCCCTCTATGGCCTGATACGCTGAGGCGTCGGTACTATGAAGGGCCGCTTCGCGCCCCAGCGGGGATAAATCCCCTCGCCACAAATAATCCGTTGCCACAGATAATCTCTCAGATGCTGTAACCGCCGATCCATGTCTATTTCATCGTCTGCCCAATGACCTGCATCAGGTCAATCTGCTTGAACGGCTTGATCAACCGAGGCAGTTGCGTGGCGAAACCTTCCAGGCGTTCGGCATAACCGGTGGCCAGGATGATGGGCAAGGTCGGTTGGCGGTCGCGCAACAATTTTGCCAACTGCGCACCGTCCATCTGCGGCATGGCCATGTCGGTGATCACCAGGTCGATGTCCAGGTTGCGCTCGTACAGCTCCAGCGCCTGAGCCCCCGATGGGGCGCAAAGGACTCGATGCCCCAGGTCTTCGAGCAACAAGCGCGTGCTGGTCAGCACCAGGCTGTCATCGTCGACCACCAGCACTTTCAACTCGTGGACCGGCGGCGCTGCCTCTTCGATCGCCGCTTTGCCAGGGGCCGTATCGCCGGCCACCGGCAACCACAATTCGGCAGTGGTCCCCAGGCCTTTCCGGCTTTTGAGTATCAGGCGGCCACCCAGCTGTTCCGCCAGGCCATGCACCATGGACAGCCCCAACCCCGTGCCCTTGCCGACACCCTTGGTGGTGAAGAACGGGTCCACGGCCGAGGCCAGCGTGGCTTCGTCCATGCCCTCGCCTTCATCGGTCATCGCCAGGCAGATGTAGCGCCCGGCGGCCATCGGCTTGTCCGGCCCGGCATCAGCCCCTCGCCGTTCCTCGGCTGCAATGAGGATCTGGCCGCCATGGGGCATGGCGTCCCGGGCGTTGGTCGCCAGGTTGAGAATCGCCAGTTCCAGTTGATTGACATCGGCCAGCACCGGCGACAGCGCCTCGGCGAAACGGGTCTGGATGTGTATCGACGGGCCCAGGGAACTCTGCAGCAGGCCGCTGATGCCCTGTACCAGGGCCGACAGCTCGACCGATTCGTAGGTCAGTTTCTGCCGCCGGGCAAACGCCAGCATGCGTTGGGTCAGCGAAACCCCGCGCAGCGCGCCCTGGGTCGCGTTGTCCAGCAACTGAGTGAGTTTCGGCTCGCCGGGCATGCGTTTGCGCACGATTTCCAGGTTGCCGAGGATGACCGTCAACAGGTTATTGAAATCATGGGCAATACCACCGCTGAGCTGACCGATGGCTTGCAGTTTCTGGGATTGAAACAACGCCTCACGGGCCTGTTCAAGGGCCTGCTGGGCTTGGGTGGCATCGGTAATGTCGCGGGTGATCTTGGCAAACCCCAACAGCGCGCCGGTATCGCTGCGAATCGCTTCGATGACCACGTGGGCCATGAAGCGCGTGCCATCCTTGCGCATGCGCCAGCCCTTTTTCTCGAAACGCCCTTCGCTGGCGGCGATGCTCAACGCGCGCTGCGGCTCGCCGGCATCGCGATCCTCGGGGGTGTAGAACATCGAGAAATGCCGGCCGATGGCCTCCACCGGCAGGTACCCCTTGATCCGCTGCGCCCCCAGGTTCCAGTTGGTGACCTGACCTTGCGGGTCGAGCATGTAGATGGCGTAGTCGGTGACGCTTTGCACCAGCAGGCGAAACTGCTGCTCGCTTTGCTTGAGGGTTTCCTCGGCCATCTTGCGGTCGGTCAGGTCGCGGGTGATCTTGGCGAAGCCGAGCAAGGTACCCGTCTGGCTGTCGATGATCGGATCGATCACCACATGGGACCAGAACAGCGTGCCGTCCTTGCGCACCCGCCAGCCCTCGCCTTCGAAACGCCCCTCATGCAGGGCCGTGTCCAGCGCCCGTTGTGGCAGGCCGGCGGCGCGGTCCTGATCGGTATAGAAACGGGAGAAATGCTGGCCGAGGATCTCGGACGCCTCGTAACCCTTGAAACGCCTGGCGCCAGAGTTCCAACTGGTGATGATGCCTGAAGGGTCGGTCATGTAGATGGCGTAGTCGACCACCGCGTCGATGAGCAGGCGAAAGCGCTGTTCTTCGTTCATGAGCGGGGGCTTGGGGGCATTATCGAGCATCTGGCCGAGGCATCCGTGTGGATTTTTTGCGGATTATGGAGCAAGTCAGGCGCCAGGAAAAATCCTCAAGCCTTCCACCCTGTGGGAGCGAGCTTGCTCGCGATAGCGGTGGATCAGTTTGCATCAATGCTGGCTGACAGTCTGCCATCGCGAGCAAGGGGATTTGTGGGCCTCTTGGGTAACTGACCACCAGCGTGGCAATAGGTGCTGCACCCTGGCCTCGCCAAACCGATCATCGATCAGCATCACCACCCCGCGATCCTGTTGGGTGCGGATCACGCGCCCTGCCGCCTGTACGACCTTCTGCAAGCCGGGATACAGGTAAGTGTAGTCATAGCCATCGCCGAAGATCGCCGCCATGCGTTGCTTCATCTGCTCATTGACCGGGTTGAACTGCGCCAGCCCCAAGGTGGCGATGAACGCACCGATCAGGCGTGAACCCGGCAAGTCGATGCCCTCGCCGAACGCGCCACCCAGCACCGCAAAGCCAATGCCTTGGCTGTGTTCCATGAATCGTTCGAGAAACGCCTGCCGGGGGGCTTCGCCCATGCCCCGCGATTGCGTCCAGAGGGCTATTTGGGGGTGCCGCTCGGCAAACAGCCCGGCCACTTGCTGCAAGTAATCGAAGCTGCTGAAAAAGGCCAGGTAGTTGCCCGGGCGCTCGCTGAACTGGCGGGCCATCAACGTGACAATCGGTTCCAGGGACGCCTGGCGATGGGCAAAGCGCGTGGAGATGCGGCTGACCACCTGTACGTCCAACTGCTCGGCCTTGAACGGCGATTCGACATCGATCCACACCGTATCGCCCGGCGTTCCCAGCAAGTCTGCGTAGTAATGTCGAGGGCTCAGGGTCGCCGAAAACAGCACGGTGCTGCGGGCCGCCGTCAGCCTGGGCCGCAGGAACGCGGCCGGCACCACGTTGCGCAGGCACAGCGACGACAGGCTGCGCTGGCGGCCGAGTTCGCGCTTGTGGATGTCGAACAGGAAGTGCTCGTCGAAGGCTTCCGCCACCCGGCCAAACTGCAAGGCGTCGAAGTAGAACGCCTGCAAGCCGCTGTCCAGGCCCTGGGGGTGATCGTTGAGGTAATCGCCGATGGCGGTGGTACAGGAGGCCAAGGCCTGGAGCAGCTTTTCCGGCAGTTTTTCATAAGCCTGATAGGCCGCCACCTGGGACGTATGCAAGGCATTCCATTGGCGATTGACCCGTTCAAGGGATTTCTTCAGCGGTTCGGGAGCGGTTTTGCGCACGCTGCTCAACGTGGCCTGGTCAAGGGTCGCGCTGTACATCTGCCGTCCGCGCTCCACCAGGTTATGGGCCTCGTCCACCAGGGTCGCGACCGTCCAGCCGTTGGCCTGGGCCAGGCCAAAGAGCAAGGCGCTGAAGTCGAAGTAATAGTTGTAGTCGGCCACCACCACGTCGGCCCAGCGGGCCATTTCCTGGCTGAGGTAATACGGGCACACCTCATGGGTCAATGCAATGTCGCGCAATGCCGCCTGATCAAGCAACGAAACCCGGCTCGCCGCTGCCCGGGCGCCCGGCAGGCGATCATAGAAGCCACGGGCCAGCGGGCAGGATTCGCCATGGCAGGCGTTGTCCGGGTGTTCGCAGGCCTTGTCCCGGGCGATCATTTCCAGCACCCGCAACGGCATCGACGGCGCGCTGTGGGTAATCACCCGCGCCGCATCCAGGGCCAGCTTGCGCCCCGGGGTTTTCGCCGTGAGAAAGTACACCTTGTCCAGTTGCTGCGGCGCCAACGCCTT
The DNA here is from genome assembly GCF_900101575.1 of Pseudomonas sp. NFACC37-1. Lineage (NCBI taxonomy): Bacteria > Pseudomonadati > Pseudomonadota > Gammaproteobacteria > Pseudomonadales > Pseudomonadaceae > Pseudomonas > Pseudomonas sp. NFACC37-1. Next base: position 248,009 of record NZ_FMUZ01000001.1, read on the forward strand.
GAGCATCGGGAACAAGGTGCCGACGGTCTTGCCGATGCCGGTGGGCGCCTGGGCCATCAGGCAGCGGCCGGTACTGATTGCCTTGAACACCGACTCGGCCAAGTGCCGTTGCCCGGGCCTGAAACCCGCATGGGGGAAGGCCAGCGCCTGCGCGCCGAGGTTACGCGCCTGCCGATGGGCCATTTCCTGCTCGGCCCAGGCCAGGAACAGCGCGCATTGTGCTTCGAAGAAGGTTTGCAACTGGGCCGCCTCGAAGCGTTGGGTGAGGCAGGTTTCCTTTTCGCTGACGATGTCGAAATACACCAGCGCCACGTCGATGTGCGGCAACTGCAGCTTTTGGCACATCAGCCAGCCATAGATTTTCGCCTGGGCCCAATGCAACTGGCGATGGTTGGCCGGCTGTTTGCTCAGGTCGCCCCGATAGGTCTTCACCTCTTCAAGGCACTGACGGACCGGGTCGTAGCCGTCGGCCCGGCCTTTGACCGTCAATGTTTGCCAGTGACCTTGGAGGGCCACTTCAGCCTGATAGCCCTCGGTGCGCCGCGAGGCGACGGTACGATGGCCAGCGATGCCCTCCAGGGCCGTTGGCGAGGGGGTGAAGCGCAGGTCAAGGTCGCCCACCTTGGCGGTGAACTCACACAGCGCCCGCACGGCGATGCTGTAGCCGGGTGTCGGGCTCATGTGCGCCCATCGCGAGCGAGCTCGCTCCCACAGATGATCTGGGGTGGTTCGTCTTCTGTGGGAGCGCGCTCGCTCGCGATGGCAGGCTCTGCCCATTGCACATAACAAACGGCGACGGGCATCTGGTGCTCATGACAGAACTCCAGCCAACGCAGTTGGTTGTCTTGCAGGCGGTCACCGGGGCCTTTGACTTCGATCATGCGGTAAGTCTTGTGTTGCGGCCAGAACTGGATCAGGTCCGGCATGCCGGCGCGATTGGCCTTGATATCCAGCAGCAGGCGCTGGAACCAGTGCTTGAGGTGCTCGGCCGGCAAGCAATCGAGGGCCTGTTCCAGCAAGGGCTCGGACAACGCGCCCCAGAACACGAAAGGCGATTGCACGCCCCACTTTTCAATGTAACGACGCCCGATGGTCTGCCGGTAGCGACCATCGTCCAACTCCGCCAGGCAGGCCGCGAACAACTCGGCGCGACGGGCATGGAAATCCTCATTGAGCAGGTCGACCGGCCCGCGCTGGAACGGGTGGAAAAACGCGCCCGGCAACGGCGCGAAGATCGCTGGCCAGCACAGTAGGCCGAACAGTGAATTGATCAGGCTGTTCTCGACGTAATGCACCGGCGCGGTTTCATCGTGCAGGTGGGCCTGGACGTGATATTCCACCGACAGGCCCGGATCGACGCGCGGCAGATGCAGTTCCAGGCGCTCCACTTCCCGGGCCATGACCCGTGGCACTGGCGGGCCGCCCAGCTTGCGCCGCAGGCGAGGCACGATCCGAAGCAAGGCCTGGGTTTCGGCAGCGCTCTGTGGTGTCTGCGCCGCCGCCTCGCCCAGTTCAAGGGCCAGGGCATACTCGCCGATTCGCTCCAATACCCGGACCATCCGCAGCCGCGCGCCTGGGTAGGTGCAATCGCGATAGATGCACAAGGCCAGGGCGAAATCGCCGATCCGCTCGCCGTGCTGGCCGATCTGGAACAACAACTTGCCCCGGCGTCGCTCCAGCCACGGATTATCCAGGGACAGTTCGTTGACCTGGGCGACGATATCTTCCAGGGGCTCGCCGGCTTCGAAGCGCTGCTGGCAGTCGTGCAGGAACAGACAGGCATCGACGTCGCCGCGACTGCGCAAGCCCCGTGACTCGGCGCTGAACTCAACGGTTTCGTAGGTGAAGATGCCCAGGTCCGCCAGGACGAATTCCGACCAATCCTGGTAGAGGTTGCCAAAGAACATCAAGCGCAGCCTGTCGCACAGGTCCATGATCGTCAGGCTGTACAGGCGGTCGTCAAGCTGCGGACACCAGGTACGAAAAGGCTGGAGCGGGCTGGGATGATTATCCAGGGCCTGGAGCCATTCGGCCTTTTTCGCCTTGGGCTGTTCGATCAGCTGACCCAGGCACAGAAGGATTTCCGTCTTGAGCAGCACGTCGAATAGTTCAACGAGCCCGATGGGGGCCTGTTCCTCGACCCATCCCAGGGCCAATAGCGGTGCGACGGCGGCGCCAATGTCGCCGATTTCCGGGTAACTCAGCTTGCTATGACGAAACCGCAGCCCCTTGCGCATCACCATCCGCACCAACAAGCCTTGGGAGGTACGGGGCAGCGCTGCGAAATCGCCGATGAAGCGCTGCTCTTCGTGGCTGAGCACGTCCGCATAACGCTGGCTCAACCAGACGAGCACTTGCTGGAAGTTGTTCAGGTAGTAATACGGATCGTCGAGAGAACGGGTTGCCACGGGAAGAAACGCCAAGGGTGTTGGAGACACTGGTTATGCATACAGATAACAGCTGTAAACCACTCAGGCAACCGCAAAAGATGAACGGTCTCCTATATTTAACGTGAAATCCTTCAGCTAGCGATGAACTTTCCTACGGCAAGCGAGACCAATGGCGGTTAGCTAATGTGATGGCGCGGTCGAATCAGTTGCTCCGTGTCCTTTTGATTGAGAGGTTATGGTTATGAACATCAGGTTTCTGGGCGTACCCCTGGTCGCCGTGGCATTTATGGCTCTGGCTGGCTGCGCGTCGCCCACGGTAGTGACCTTGCAAAACGGTACCCAGTATTTGACCAAGGACACCCCTAACACCCGCACCGCCGACGGCTTCTACGAGTTTGAAGATATTTCCGGCAGGAAAGTCCGGGTCCGCGCCGATGATGTGGCGACCATTCGCAAGGAAGACTGATTTCCAGTGACTCGCCTGGCAGGCGGCCATCGCGAGCAAGCCCGCTCCCACAAAGTCCGGTGGTGAACACAAATCCTGTGTACACCTATGAACCACTGTGGGAGCGGGCTTGCTCGCGATAGCGAACTCAGGCGAACACGATCCCTTCGCCGCCGACCTGACCGATACCAACCCCCACAAGGGTCACGGAACTGTCACCGACCTTGAGCAGCGTGTCATTGCCCACTTGTGACAGGTGCTCACTGTAGTCATGACCTGCCCCGGCGCCGGGTACGCCGAGGAACACCAGCTTGTCCCCCGCCTCATAACCGCTGATCCGGTCCTGGCCGAACGCACCATTGAACAGGAAGGTGTCGTTGCCACCGCCCGATTGCATCAGGTCGTTGCCCGCACCACCGACGAAGGTGTCGTTACCCGCGCCGCCCACCAGCACATCGTTGCCGTCCTGGCCGAACAGCCAGTCACCCTTCGCGCTCGCCACAAGGGTGTCGTTGGCCGCACTGCCCTTGACCGAAGACGCATACGCCGTCAGGTTGCCGCCCGCCACCAGGCCATTGACGGTGACGCCGTGGCTCACATCATCCTTGAGCAGCCCCCAGAACAACCCGGACTCCTTACTGACCAGCGTGCCGATGTCGCGGGTGATGCTGATCGCGCCATGGGCATCGCGCAGGTACAGGGTCCCAGCCCCGTCATGGGCGAAACTGAAATCCTTCACCGACTGCTGCAGTTGCAGGCTGTTGCTGCCCTGCCCGCCCAGTATCACGTTGTAACCACCGCCATCGCGAAAGGTGTCGTTGCCGGCGCGGCCTTCCAGGTAGTCGTTGCCCTGGCCGCCCTGGATCAGATCGTCGCTGTCGCTGCCGATGATGAACGTGCTGCCGGTATGGGTTTCAGCGTTTCGGTTGAGGTCCTGCACCCAGGTATTGGCCCGGGCGGGGTCTGAGAGGTTGGCGACGATAATGGTGGAGTCTTTTTCGGTGAGGTCGTAGAACGCCGAGTTCATGATCCGGCCCATGCCATCGCTGTAGCCGCTGGGCAGGTGGGAAATCCAGGTGGGGATGTTGAGGATGGAGAACGGCAAGACGTTCCATGCCGCCGAAGCGTAGTGGTCGTTGAAGCTGACGATGTTGTTGGTGGCCGACTCCTGTTGCCCATCGTGCACGCCCACCGACGCGAGGTTGAACGTCGAGCCGTCCAGGGCGCGGAACACCGGATCGTTCTCGTAACCGATGTTCAAGACCTTATCGGTACTGCTCTGGGTCGGCGAAGCGTAGGCGATGTAGTTGGCGTCGGCGTAGAACCCCGACCATTGGCCGGCGCTCAAGTCCGCCAGGCTGTTGACCGCCAACCCGCCCAGGCTGTGACCGCTGACCAGCACGTCCGCACCCGTCAGGCCATGGGCCTGGGCAAACTTGGCGACGTCCCCCAGCAGGTTGCCAAAGGCTTCGCCAGCGTAGTTTTTTGCATAGTCCTTGGGCCCCAGGGCGGCCATCAGGTCGTTGATCACGTCGCCAATGGAATCGCCAATCAGGTTTTCCCGAGGGCCGCTGGTGCCGCGAAACGACACACCGATTTCCTGCAGGTGACCCGCGCTGTCGTACTTGCCGAGGATCTCGACCTGCGCGGTGGTGTAACCGGCTTTTTCACCAAAAAACGTCCCGCGGCCATCCACCTTGCCGGCGTAGCCCAGTTGCGTGGCGCTGATGGGTGTCCAACCTGCCTTCTGCACCGCCTCCAGGGCCAGTTTTTCCGAATCCGGGTTCCACGGCACGCCGGGAATCACGCCTTGGGAATCGGTGCCCCCCAGCAGTGCGGTGACCAGGGTCGCCGGCAGGCCGGCACCGAAGCCGTTGTGCTGGTACCCGGCGGCAAAGCCGTGGTCGAGGTTGTGGTAGGAGTACAGCATGATCGCCATTGCGTCGCTGACCAGTACCTTGGATTCGGTGGTGCCGAGGTTCTTGTAGTCGTAGATACCCATGGTTGTTGCTCTCTTTTTGTTGTTGGAATGCTAGAACCGGGTGGCCTGCGGCCCGTAGGAGCTGCCGAAGGCTGCGATCTTTTGATCTTTCGCTTGAGATTCAAGTGTCCAGGGAAAGATCGCAGCCTCGTTGCACTCGACAGCTCCTACATGGCTCCTGCGCAGCTCTTGAACGCACAGAAGTGCGTGTTGAGTTCCTTGGTCAGAACTGCCAATCCAGGGTCAGGCCCACGCCGTGGGTTTTGTCCCGGGAGCCGATCAGGCCGTTGTAGTCCAGGTTGACCCGCACATCCTTGGCGAGCGCGAGCCCGGCGCGGGCGCCGACCACGGCGGCGTTACGGTCCATGGACACGCTCTGCACCGCGAAGGTATTGCTGCTGCCGGCGAAGGCCAGGTCCTGTTCGGACGTGGTATGGCTCAGGTTGTGCTGCCAGCCGAGGGAGCCGGACAGCTGCAATTGCTGTTGATCCGACAGCGCCAGGGTGTGGCTGGCCCGCAGGCCCAGCGTCGAGAGCACGGCATCGCGGCGGTCGTCGCCACCGTGCAGGGCCGCGTTGTCGCCTTTCTCATGGAAGCTGTCGCTGTCCAGGTGCACATAGGCCAGGTTGGCGAACGGTTCCAGGGCCACCGCTTGCCCGTCCAGGCGATACGCCGCTTCGGTGAAGAGCTGGGTGGTCCGGGCATCGCGCTTGGTTTTCTCCCGGCCACTGACGTCGCCCCATTGCAGGTCACGCTTGACGTCGATGCGATGCCAGCTGTGGGCGCCGCCGGCGGTCAGGCGCAGCGCGTCGATCTGATGCCCAACATAGACACCCAGGTGATAGCTGTCGGCCTTGGCCGAGGAATGGGTGCCATCGCCCATGCTCAACGAACTGTCACTGTAGCCGGTGACGAAGCCCAGGCGTGTCTGTTCGCTGATCAGGCCATCGACACCGGCCAGCAATCCACCGATGGAGCTGGTGGCACTGGCTTGATCGTGCCCACCCTCGTTCTTGCCCCAAGCGCCCAGCACTTTGAACCAGGCATTGCTGCTGGCGTCGGTCGGCGTCCCGGCGTCGTAGAGCGCGCCTTGGCGCAGGCGATCAGCCATGGCGTCGCGCAATTGACGGCTGTCATTGATCAGCAGCGTGCCGATGGCCGGATGGATTTCACCGGACAACTGCTGGAACGCCTGCTGTGCCACGGCGGCGCTGGGTGCCAGCAGCAAGGCCTCGTACAACCCGTTGCCAGCGCCCAATTGCTCGGCGGCAGTGGCCACGGAACGCTGGTTGGGCGTCAAGCCGAGGCTGGCAAATGACGCATCGTTACGCTCGACCACCAGTTGAATGCCGCTGGCGCTGTACGCCAGGTCGCCCCCCAGAAACGCGTAGTTGGGCAAGACTTCAGCGAAACGCCCATCAATGCCACCAGCGGCCTGCAAGATATTAAACTGCCTGCCCAGCAAGCTCTTCACTTCGCCAGCCGTCAGCAGCGTCGGGCTGTTTTCCAAGGACAGCGACACCGTCGCCCCGTCGATGGATGCCTTGCCGCCCGCCACGATCAGGTCGCTGGAGGTGGGCGAGACTTCCACTGCGTAGTTCGAACCGGGTTGAAAGGTCACGTCGCCGGCCACCTGCAAGGTGCCGATGGAGTTGCCCGGCGCCACGCTGCCGCCGCGGCTGGCGGTCAGGCTGGCGATGCGCCCGTTGCCGCCGAGAATGCCGCCGTCGTTGACGGTAACCGCCGACGCCAGCGAGCCATTGATCGCCAGTCGCCCTTGATTGACCAGGGTCGGCCCGCTGTAGGTGTTTTCGCCGGTGAGCACCAGGGTGCCGATGCCTTCCTTGGTCAGCCCGCCGTGACCGGCAATGTCGTTGCGCCAAACGTCCAGGCCACATTGGACGCCGCTGCACACCCGTTCCGTGGGTTTGCCAGGATCGATGATCGCGCCGATGCCCGGCAAGTCCGCCACGAACTGACCGGAACCATAGGCGCCATCGATACGAAACTCCGCGGGAATGTCCTGTTCGGTCACCAGCATCGACGGACCGTCGATGGCCTTGCCGAGGTTGATCATGCCCCAGCCGTACAGCGAATCGACGCCCGGCGCGCCCATGTCGGTGGCGGTGGTACGCAACACGCTCGCGACCTGGTCGCCGGTCATATAGGGGAAACGCTCCATCAACACCGCCACGCTGCCAGCGACATGGGGCGCGGCCATGGACGTGCCGCTCTTGTTGGCGTAGCCCACGGTCAGGTCGTCGGCACGGGTGCCGCCGATCACGGCGCTGTAGACCCGGGTGCCCGGTGCCGACACGCAGAAACTGGCGGTGTAGCCGCAGCGCGACGAGAAGGTACTGATGGTGTACGGATCGGCGCTGGCGGTGTCCGGGTTGACCTGCAGCGCCGCCACGGTGAGCCAGTTCGGCGCGATGTCCGGGACGAAATACGCCAGGCCCGCAATGGCATCGGGATTATTGAGGTTGTAGTCGTTGCCCGCGGCGAAGATCGTCACGATCCCGCTGCGCGCCGCGGCGATGGCTCCCTCGTAGGCGCCGCCGGGCTTGGTGCCCAGCAGGGGTTTGATCTGATCGAATTGCAGTTGCGCATCCTGCACGGTGAAGTGCGGGAACGCCGGATCGCGGCCACCCTGGTCGAAACGGTCGGTGATACCAATGCCCCAGCTGTTGTTGATGATCCGTGCGCCGCTGGCGATCAACGCGTCCCAGCCGGCCTTGTACACCGCGCCATCGTTGCCGCGGATGATGCCGTCCTCGGGCCCCGGGTCGCCATTGTCAGCGCTGATGATCTGCGCATCGAACGCCACGCCGTGCATCGGGCTGCCATCGCGACTGCCGGCGGCGATCCCGCCGACATGGGTGCCATGGGACCCCAGCTTACCGTCCGAGCCGACGGTGGGTGAACCGTCGTAGCGGAACGGATCACCCGCCTTCACCGGGATGTAGGGGTCGGTGTATTCACGAATGCCGCTGGTGACCAAGGTCACGACTTTGCCGGTGCCGGAGAACTCCGGGTGGGCCGCGTAGACCGGCTGGTCGAAGATCCCCAGCTTGACGCCCTTGCCGGTGTATCCGGCGGCGTAGGCCTGCTGCGCGTTGATCGCCCCCAACCCCCATTCGGCGTTGAATTCGTTGCTGCGCCAGCTGTCCGGGTCACCGGCCCTGCCGCCCTCTACATAAGGCGCCGCCTGGGCCGTGCCCAAGGTCGCCAGTGCGCAGAGCATGGCGTGGTTGAGGGCCTTGAGCAGGAACAGGCGACCTGTCGGCCTGGGGTGTTTTTTGTTATCGACTTTCATCACGAACCATCCTTAGTAGCGCTTTATCAATTGTTGTAAATCCCTTCTGTGGCGAGGGGATTTATCCCCGCTCGACTGCGAAGCAGTCGCCTGAGGGCCCGAGGTCTGTCTGGAAGAACACGGTGTTTGGGGTGGGGCCGCTCCGCAGCCCAGCGGGGATAAATCCCCTCGCCACAGGTCATTGAATGGGCACCCGGGACACAAACGCCTCATCCACCTTCGCCAGGTCCTGCGGGCCAAGGGTGCCGGCGTAGTAATGCAGCTTGGTCCAGGCCATGAGGTAGTCGTAGCGGGCCTGGGCCAGGTCGCGGCGAGTGGTGTAGAGCTGTTGCTCGGCATTGAGCGCGTCGAGGTTGACCCGCTCGCCGCCGAGGATGCTTTGCCGGGTCGATACCACCAGCGCTTCGGCGGAGCTGAGGGCTTTCTGGTAGGCGCGCAGTTTGTTCATCCCCGACACACAGGCGCTGAACTGACGGCGCAGTTCGATCAGCGTCTCGCGGGTCTTGGCCTCCAGCTCGTATTCGGCCTGTTCCATGTTGCGGCTGGCCTGGCGGGTCGACGCCGAGACACCGCCGCCGGCATACAGCGGCACGCTGACTTCCAGGCCGATGGTGTTGGTGTCGTAGCGCTGGTTGTAGGTGTTGCCACTTTCCGATTCGTTCTGGCGCATTGTTGCGTAGGCACTGACCTTGGGCAGGTGTCCGGCGCGGTTGCGTTCGACCTCGAAGCGCGCCACATCCACCGCTTGGCGCTGGGACGCCAGGCTGGGGTTATTGCTCACCGCCAGTTCGTGCCAGGTGTCGAAACTGGCCGGCTGCAAGGCAAAGGTCTGGAAGGTGTCGTGCAAAGGCGCCAGGTCGCCGATATCCAGGGCCGGGACGCCTATCAGCGAGCCGAGCTCACGCAAGGCGGCGTCCTGCTCGTCCCGCGCCTCGATTTCTTCGGCGATTGCCAGCTCATAGCGCGCCTGCGCCTCGAGGATATCGGTACGCGTGCCTTCGCCCTGGCGAAACAGTTGTTCGTTTTGCTGGAATTGCTGCTCGAACGCCTTTTTCTTGGCCTGGGCAATGTCGATCTGATCCTGGGCGAACAACGCCTGGGTGTACTGACTCAGCACCCGCACCAACAGCGCCTGGCTCTTGTCCCGAAAACTTTCGTCGGCGAACAATGCCTGGGCCACGCCCTTTCGGTAGGCCGCGTACGCTTCGTAGTCCAGCAAGGGTTGTTGCAACGTCAGGCTGGAGCCGTAGCTGCTGTAGTTGCGATCGTCATGCTGGCTGGCGCCACGTTCATTGAGGTAGGTGACCTTGGATTGGTTGCGGCCCTTGTTGTAGCTGTAGCCCAAGTGCGGCAACAGCCCGGCACGGCCGATGGCGCGGTTCTCCAGGCCCGCATCGCGCTCCTTGATCGCGCCCAGGTAGACCGGGTCATTGCGCAGGGCCTGCTCGTAGAACTCGAAGGGCCCCATGGCCCAGGCGTTGCCGCACACGGAAACGGCCAGCACGGCCATCCAATAGAAACGCTTCATACCGCCAGACATCCTTATTCTTCGGTCAACGCAGAGCCGGCTCGGTCGAGCAGCGGTTTGAACAGGTAGTTGAGCAACGAGCGCTCGCCGGTACGTACGAACATTTCGGCCGGCATGCCGGGCTTGATCACCAGACCGTTGAGCTTGTCCATCGCCACGTCGCTGACGCTGCTGCGCAGCACGTAATAAGGCGCGCCGGTCTTCTCATCGAGCATCTGGTCGGCGGAAATCAGGCTGACTTCCCCCGGCACCCGCGGCGTGCGGTTCTGGTTGAAGGCGGTAAACAGGATGTCCACCGGTAAATGCGGGCCGACCTTGTCGATCAGGTGCACCGGCAGGTGCCCTTCCACCTCCAGCCGCGTGCCCTGGGGGACGATCTCCAGCAAGGTGTCGCCCTGGCGTACCACTGCGCCTTCGGTGTGCACGCCCAGGTTGACGGCGATGCCGTCGGCGGTGGCGAGGATTTCGCTGTGTTGCAACTCGAACCCTGCGGATTTCAGTTGCTGTTGCAGGGTTTCGCTCTTGAGCTGGGCGTCGGCCAACTGACTGCGCACTTCTTTCTGGTATTCCTCGTTGTGCTGCTGCAACTTCAGGCGCGACTCGACGATCCCTTGCTCCACCCGCCCGCTTTCGCCGCTGTTCTGCGCCAGTTCCTGCTGCACCTGCGACAACTGGCGCTGATAGTCCAGCAGGCGGTTGCGCGGGATGTAGCCGTTGTCCGCCAAGGGCTGCAGGTTGCCCAGTTGCAGACGCAGGGATTCGGCCTGGGCGGTCAAGTCGCCGCGGGCCCGACGCATGCCGGCCAATTGCGCCGTGGCGCCCTCGATGCTGGCGCGTAACGCAGCCTGCTCCCGGGCGAAGGCTTCGCGGCGACTGCTGAACAGTTGCCGCTGGCCTTCGAGCACCAGGGCCAGGCGTGGATCGGGATCGCGACTCAGTTCAGCCGGGAAACTCACCTGCAACAGGTTGTCCCGCTCGCTTTGCCAGCGTGCCAGGCTGGCCCAGGTCATCCGGTACTGGGCCTGCAGCGATTGCACATCGGCGGCCGCCTGGGTCTGGTCCAGGCGAAACAGCGGCTGGCCCTGCTTCACCGCCTCGCCTTCGCGCACCAGGATCCGGCTGACCACACCGCTGCTCATCGATTGCACCGCCTTGCGCTTGCCTGAAACCACCACGGTGCCTTGCACGGGGATGCCTTGGTCCAACGGCGCCAGGCTGGCCCAGGTGAAAAAACTGCCGGCCCCCACCAGCGCCAGTATCCAGCCCATGCGGGTGAAGAAACGGGCGTCGCGCTCCGGGCGTTCAATGTCTTGAGCCTGTTCGAGGTTCATCTGGCATTCCTTGCTCATGCGCCACCCGGTTTGCTGGCAGCTTGGTACTGGCGACTCATGCTCAATCCGTTGGGGGTCGGCTGGGAACGGTCCCGCTGTGGTGTCTCCGATTGGCCGGACAGCGCCCGCAGCACTTCCTGACTAGGCCCGAAAGCCTGTAGCCGGCCTTCGTTGAGCACCAGCAGTTTGTCGGCCTGGGCCAGCGCCGAGGAGCGATGGGTGACCAGCACGACGCTGGTGCCCTGGGCCTTCATCTGCGCAATGGCACCGGCAAGCGCGGCCTCGCCAACCGTGTCGAGATTGGAGTTGGGCTCGTCGAGCACCACCAGGCTCGGTCGGTCGTACATCGCCCGGGCCAGCGCAACCCGTTGCTTCTGCCCGCCGGACAAACCACCGCCGTCCTCCCCCAGCACGGTGTCATAGCCCTGGGGCAGGCGCAGAATCAGCTCATGAACCCCGGCCTGTTGCGCGGCGGCGACGACTTTCTGCGGATCGGCATCGCGAAACCGGGCGATGTTCTCGGCGATGCTGCCGCTGAACAGTTCGATGTCCTGAGGCAGATAGCCGATGTGGGGGCCGAGTTGGTCGCGATTCCAGCGATGAATGTCAGCCCCGTCGAGGCGCACCGTCCCGGCGAGGGTCGGCCACACGCCCACCAAGACCCGGGCCAGGGTGGACTTGCCGGAACCGGACGCTCCCAGCACGCCCAGTACGTCCCCGGCAGCCAGGCTGAAACTGACCTGCTGCAATGTCGCGTTGCGTTGCCCCGGCGGGCCGGCACTCACGTGCTCAAAGCTCACTTGGCCTTTGGGCGCTGGCAGCGTCATGCCGTCGTCCTGGGGCGCAAACGCCTGCAACAGCACATCGAGACGGCGGTAAGCCAGCTTGGCGCCGCTCCACTGCTTCCACACGGCAATCAATTGGTCGATGGGGCTCAACACCCGTCCCATGAGGATCGACCCGGCAATCATCATCCCGGCGGTCATGTCGCCCTTGATCACCAGCAATGCGCCCAGGCCCAGCACCAGTGATTGCAGGCACAGGCGCAGGGTCTTGCTCAGGGAACTGATCACCGCGCCAGTATCGCTGGCCTGGTTTTGCAGGCCGAGAAAGCGTGAGTGCACGGCAAACCAGCGGCTGCGCAGCGCCGCGAGCATGCCCATGGCCTGGATCGTTTCGGCGTTGTGCAAATGGCTGGTGGCCAATTGGCTGGACTGTTGCGAGTAGACGCTGGCCTGCCCCAAGGCTTTTTTGGTCATGGCCTCGTTCAGGCATGCCAAGCCGATCAACAACAGCGTGCCGACGGAGGCAAACACGCCGAGCCACACGTTGAACAGGTAGATCACCAGCAGATAGACGGGAAACCATGGCGCGTCGAAGAACGCGAACAGAGCCGGGCCGGTGAGGAATTGGCGAATGTGCGTGAGGTCGCCCAGGGATTGCCCGGCGTTGCCTTCACCCTGGCGCAGATTGCGCTCGAACGCGGCCCGGTACACCTGAAGGTTGAAGCGTCTTTCCAACTGGCTGCCGATGCGGATGACCACGAAGCTGCGTACCATTTCCAGCAGCCCGATAAACACAAAGAAACCCACCACCATCAGCGACAACATCACCAGGGTGGTTTCGTTCTGTGATGACAGCCCGCGGTCGTACACTTGCAGCATATAAATCGAAGGCGCGAGCATCAGGACGTTAATCAGCGCGGTAAAACAACCGACACTGATCAGAATACTTTTATAATCGCCCAACGCTTTAAACAGCGGCGCCGAGGCAGCGCTCCTTGCCTTGTTCATGAACCTTCCTTGTTGTTGGCGTCGCCAGCGAACTGGCCGTTAGTTCAACTGACCAATCTTTGATTCTTTATTCGGTCCACACCGACACGCACGCCTGTTTGAACAAGCGTGTTTCAATCATTGCGCAACTGTACTAACTCGTTAATGAGCGCTCCGGGGCTTATTCCGTTCAAGGCTAAGTATCAAACCGGACTTCAAGGTGATTTGATAATGATGTTCCTGACGCAACCCCAGGTGCGTCCTGGAGTCTTGCTTGCCGATCAGGGAAAGACCGTCTGGCTCGGTAAACCAACGAACCGGCTCATCCCCCAACCAGTGCCCCAGGCACTCGGTTTGCCCACCCAGGGTCTGGTCTGCCTTGAGCTCGACAATGCACGTGTTGGACGGTTTGTCCTGCATCGCCTGGCTTTGCGCGGTGTCCTGCGGGCTCGACAAGACGGCCAGCCATTGACCGGCCAACTGCGAGGGTTCTGCTAACAACAGGCTGCGCGCCATGGCGACTTCTCCACAAAACATCATCAGCGTAGCGAGCAACCCGACGGTTGCCTGAACGCTACAGGGCATCGATTTTCTACGCATTCGCTTGATCCTGGCCCGGTTCCTGTAGGCGCGTCGCGCGAAGCGAGGCTGCGCCTACAGGGGTTTAGCCTTACGCCACGATATCCGAGGCCGCCGCCTGGCCAACGGTGCTGACCAGGAAGTCAGCCACGCCGTGCCCGGAGAAGTCCACCGACAGCAGGCTGTTTCCACCCGACGTCGACAGCACCGCATCGCCCGCCGCACCGGTGAAGGCGCTGACGAAATGCAGGCCGGCGCCTTTGGTGATGCCGGTCAGGTCGATCTTGTCCAGGCCGCTGACGAAATCGAGGATCTGATCGGTTGCCCCCGGCCGCGAATCGGAACTGGCGGCGAACACGAAGGTGTCCGAACCCGAACCGCCCCAGAGCTTGTCCGCACCACCGGCGCCCCACAGGATATCGTTGCCGGCACCGCCCTTGAGTTCGTTGGCCACCGAGTTGCCGATCAACAGGTCGCTGCCCGAGCCACCGATGGCGTTTTCGATGACGGCGCCCTTGGCGATGGACACGTTACCCACCATGCCACCCACGTCAGAGAACGAAGCGTCATTGAGGTTGATCTTCTGGTTCTGGGTGAACCCGGAGAAATCCAGGGTATCGCGGCCGCCCGCGTCCCATACCGAAAACACCACTTTGTCCGACGACGAAGAGGCACTGAGAAAATCGCGACCGGTGTTGGAGTTGAAACCGTAGGTCGAGTCGCCGGTACGGGTCGAGGTGTTGGCACCGTAGAGCTTCTGGATGGCCGCGATGTCATCCATCAGCGGACCCGAAGCGTAGGCTTCGACGCCGCCCTTGCTGAAGTTCTGGTCGGTATTGCTTTCGCTCCAGTAGCTCATGATGCTGTAGCCACGGGTGTCCTGGCCATAGGTGGCGTCATCGTAGGTCGGGCTGCCTTCGCCGGCGTTGTAGTCACCCGGGTGGGCCAGGCCGAGGGTGTGACCGATTTCGTGGGTCAGGGTCTGGCGGCCGTAGTTGTTCAGGTCCGGGTTCTTGTTCTGGGTGTAGCTGCTGTTGATCAGGTACCAGGACGTCCCGTCATAGCCGGCGCCGGTCCCCGGCAGATAAGCGAACGCCGCTGCGCCATCCTGGCCGCCGCTGTAGTTGCCGAAGGTCATGTGACCGTCGCCACCGCTGGCTTTCTCGGTGAAGGTGACATTGGCCACGTCCGCCCAGGATTGCATGGCCAGGGCGGCCTGGCCTTTCTGCTGGGCGCTGAACTGGCTGAAGCCGCTGATCCCATGTTTGTTCATGGTGCTGGAAGAAGCAGACGTCAGGAAGGTATAGGTCAGCTCGATCTTGCCGCTGCCGTCCCGGTCCTGGTAAGCGGCGCCGTCGCGCAGCAACTGCGTGGCCGCCTCGTCGACGGAGTACGACGGCTTGCCGTTGACGGTCAGGTTACCGCCGCGGTCGTATTGGTGGCTGAAACTATTGATCTGGTTGAACGCATTACTGGGAGCCGCCAGTTGCGGAGCCCAGAGCAGTTGTTCGGCAGAATCGATAGCGCTGTTTTTGACTTTCGACATAAACACACTTCCTTGTTTGCAAATGGAACAATTTAGTCAGACAGACGATCTCTGGCGAGATCGTCCTATCACTCGCCCAATGAGGACGTAAGAAACCTGACACAATTGGAAATCAAACGTCTAGCAATTTTTTTGTTCAATTTCACGCCCTGCCCTTTAACGCCCATAAACAATAGGTTTCTGCCTCGCTAGTGCGCGCACTCAACTGCCCGAGTTGCAGATTGTCGGACAAAACTCTATTTAAATATTAAATAGCGATAACTAGTCATTCGTCCACGGTGTCGCACTTCCACCAACTAAGTGCCAGCGAAGTGCTATTAATGAATATCTACCAAACCTCTACGGTTTACTTGCGCACACTTCTCGCAAACAGCCTCGAAGCCAGCGATGTACGGGGTCAGCGTCCATCCGCGGATGCCAGAGCATGGCGATCGTGAACCCAGGCACCGGGAACGGCAGCGCGAAACTGTACAGACCGACCCGCAGGCTAGTGGTGTAGCGCTCAGGCACGCTGGCTATCAGGTCGCTGGAGCGAACCAACCCCAGCGCCGAGGAGAAACCCGGCACGGTGGTCACGATGTCCCGGGACAGGCTCAGCGCCGCCAGGGCCTGGTCGATAAGGCCATGGTCCAACCCGCGCATCGAGACTCCGACATGCCCACCCGCCGCATAGCCAGCGGCGCTCACCGCCGCGTTGCTCAGCGGGTGGCCCGTGCGCACCACACCAATCAAGCGGTCGCTGAACAACGCCTGGGTTCGCAACTCCGGGCTGGTGTCCTTGTCTACGACGGCAGTCTCCAGGTCCACGGTGCCTTCGCGAAGCGCCGTGCTGTCCCGGTCGGTCTTTTCCACGAAACGCAACCGCACGCCCGGCGCTTGCTCGCGAATACGGGCGATCAGATCGATGGCGAAGTTTTCCACAAATCCCTCGCGGGTGCGCAGGGTGAAGGTACGGCTCAAGCGCCCAAGATCCGGCGTCGTCACCGGGCGCAGTACCGCCTGAGCCTGCTGCACCAACTGGCTGACCTGTTCACGCAACTCCAGCGCACGGGGTGTCGGCACCAGCCCTCGCCCGGCCCGAACCAACAGCGGGTCACCGGTGGTTTCCCGCAGCCGCGCCAGTGCCCGGCTCATGGCCGACGGGCTGAGCCGCAGCCGCCGGGCAGCACGGACCACGCTGCCTTCCGAGAGCAGCACATCGAGGGTGACGAGTAGATTGAGATCAGGCGAAGACATGGCGAAGTCCTGAATTGAATAGATGGCGTCTGGTGCAGCTATAACCTGCAAACGCTGCGCCTTCCGCCATGTTATGCACAGCTGTAACGTTCTGACAGCGCCGTTTCGAGCGCCACGCAGACAGGTGAGACAATGAACCCCATCAACACGCAACCAAGCCAGCCGGCAACCGCACCTGCGAGCCGGTTCTCTTCACCGCGTTGGGCCCTGGCCAGCCTTGCGCTCTCGACGCTGTTGGCCTCCCTGGGCGCCAGTGTGGCTGCCGTGGCGTTGCCGACGCTGGCCCAGGCCCTCGAGACCTCCTTCCAGCAGGTCCAATGGGTGGTGCTGGCCTATCTGCTCGCCATGACCACGCTGATTGTCAGCGTCGGCCGCTTGGGTGACCTGATCGGCCGTCGCAAACTACTGTTGGCCGGCATCGCCTTGTTCACCTTGGCCTCGCTGCTTTGCGGCCTGGCCCCTTCGCTTTGGCCGCTGATTGCAGGCCGGGCGCTGCAAGGCCTGGGGGCTGCCATAATGATGACATTGACCCTGGCCTTGGTCGGCGAAACGGTCGCCCAGGAAAAAACCGCCAGCGCCATGGGGCTGCTGGCAACGCTGTCGGCGGTGGGCACGGCTCTTGGGCCGTCCTTTGGCGGCCTGCTCATCAGTGGGTTCGGCTGGCAGGCCTTGTTCCTGGTCAACATCCCCCTCGGCCTGCTGACGTTATGGCTGGCGTGGTACTCGCTACCGGTGCGGCAAGTGCCGTCGAAGGCGGAAACGATTCGTTTCGATATCACCGGTACGGTGCTGTTGGCGTTGACGCTCGCCGCCTATGCCTTGGCCATGACCGCCGGGCGCGGGAGCTTTGGCGGGTTGAACATTGCGCTGCTACTGGCCGCGCTGGTGGGCGGCGCGCTGTTCGTTCGGGTCCAGTCCCGGGCCGTGTCGCCGCTGATTCCCTTGGCCGTATTTCGCGACAAGTCATTGGTCTCGGGCCTGGCGACGAGCGCCCTGGTTGCAACGATCATGATGGCGACGCTGCTGGTCGGGCCTTTTTACTTATCCATCACCCTTGGGCTACCAGCGACCTTCGTCGGCTTGGCGCTGGCGACAGGGCCAACCGTCGCGGCACTGGCCGGGGTGCCTGCCGGACGCCTGGCGGGTCGGTTCGGTGTGCAACCCATGCGGCTCGTCGGCCTGGCGACCATGGCCCTCGGCTGCCTGATGCTGTCACTGGTTCCCCCTGCCCTTGGCAGCGCCGGCTATATCAGCGCCATCGTGGTGACGACCCTGGGCTACGCGTTTTTCCAGACCGCCAACAACACGGCCGTCATGGTCGATGTGGCCGCCCAAAGGCGAGGCGTCATCGCCGGGCTGCTCAACCTGTCGCGCAACCTGGGTTTCTTCACCGGTGCCTCGGTGCTCGGCGCAGTGTTTGCGAGCGCAGCGGCGACGAATGGCATCACCCACGCCAGCCCCGAGGCCGTCACGAACGGCCTGCACACCACCTTCGCCGCCGCCCTGGCGATGGCGGCCCTGGCGGTGTTCATCGCCTTGAAATGCCGCGTGCCAGAGCGGTTAGGCGATGCCAAGGACACGCCCAGGCAAGCGTGATGGCATTCTGAGCAGCGCCGCTTAAGTCGTGATCCAGATCAAAAAAAGTGAACCAATCGCAAAACGGACTGAAAAAATCCACATGAGCTTCATTTTCAGGTGCTATTTTTAGTTCTCACTGGTAGAGCCATGATGGCTCTTCCTTCCTGACATGAGCAAAAGGAAGCGCTCGATTGAAGAAGGCGGGCAACACATGAATAAAGGATCTTTCAGCAAGGTTACGTTCCCCAACGCTTGCCAGTTGATGCGCTGGCACTTCCATCCCATGGGATTCGAAGCGAGCATGGATGCGCCTGGCAGTATGGTTGCCCGGTTGTTTGACCGTGCCAGCGGCGAGACGATGATCGCCATTGCCGGAATTCCCTGCGCGACGGTGATGAATGCGCCGGATGTGGAACGAATAATCGAGGCCGTGGAGGCCGAGCTGGAAGCGTTTGTGCCACCGGTAGGGTTGCGGCGGTTCGCTTCCTGACAGGGAACAGTGCTTATCATTTGAAAGCGGCGCCTTCCTCTCCAGGGAAGGCGCCGCTTTTCTATGGCTTCTCAATACGCCTTTGCCACAGCTTCATCCTTTGCGGGCACGACGGTGGTCAGCGAAAAAGGGCTTGTCCGCTGCAATACGATCCGAAGCCTTAGGTGCATTGGCCGCCTGTGCATCCTGCCCATCGACATACCAATAACAATGCTGCACGGCACGAGTGATGCCCACATACGCCAGGCGCAGGATTTCGTCTTTTTGCGCCGTGTCGTAGGGTTCGGCGTCTCCATCCTGACCTAACCCGGCCATGCGATAGACCTGATTCTTGTAGGGTGAACTGCTCAGGTGCTGGCAGTCGCCCAATAAGAACACCGCATCCGCCTGGAGCCCCTTGGCGCTGTGGTAGGTCATTTGCCTGAGCCGCCGGGCGTCGTACGGCAAGCTAGAATCGACATTAACTGTTGACTGAATATGCTTTTCCATCAACAGCTTATCGCTACTTTTTCGATACAGCATCAAGATGGAGTCACCCTTGCGATAGTGCTCCTCCAGTCGCAGGGCCAGCCCTTCGTCGTCTCGATCCAGCACATTGACCGGGCTCAGCGATCGGGGCACGCCACTGGCCTTGGCTTTTTTGCCTGGGATAGCCGCAGCGGCACGCACGATGTGCTCGGCCGCGTCGATGATGTGTTGGTGGCTGCGGTAGTTGTCGGTGAGCATCACCCGAGTTGTCGTCGGTGACGGGAATTGCTTGTTGAATGCCATGAAGTAGCTCGGCGAGCTGCCGCGCCAGCCATAGATCGATTGCCAGTCGTCCCCGACACACAACAAGGAAGAACGCTGGGCACCGCGTCCCACGTGCAGCGCAGGACCACGGCTGCGAACCTCCCGAAGACTGGCGCGAAGCCAGGAGACGATCTGCGGCGATACGTCCTGGAACTCGTCGATCATCAGGTGCGATAGCGGCCTGAGCAAGGCATCACCCAGCAACTTGAAATTTTCCGGCGAGTGTTCGCTGAACAGCGCGAACATACGGTTATAGGTCATGATCGGCGGCGATTGATCGAGCAAATGGTCTTCGAATGCCCGCCAGTAACGGCTCAGCGCCTCGAAGAAATACCGGTCGGGGTCATCCTGGGCAAAGGCCATCCGGCCCACGGCGTCGGGGACGTCCAGGCCAAGGTTCTCGATAAAGCCCGCCGCCGCGACAAAACAGTCCAACAATGGCGCCGAACCCAGTTCGCCCTTGACCTTATAGTCGAACCCGGGGCCGGCGCTGGCGTCGCCGGCCATGGATGCCACCACACGTCTTGATGCCTCGTAACTTTCAAGCCATATCAGTGGCTTACGGCAGAAAGCTTGAAACAAGGTACGCTTTACCGCCCACTCCGCACGGATACTCAACTTGGCGCCCGGACGACTGAGCCGGGCGTCTTCCCGCGGATCGAAACCCAGCATCACCCAGGCATCCAGTGAGGGCGCGTAGCCATGGCAGTGGAACGTCGAACCATTGATTTCGAATGTGTGTCGCTTTGGCTCGATCCCCTTGATTGGCCAGGCACCGGCGCGAAACCACAGGTCTTCGACGGCATCGCACAATTCTTCGTCGCGCTGGGCCGCCAGTTCGGTCACGGCCACCCGTTTTTGCACATCCGGGTGATCGCGCTCCAGTTCCTTGAGTTGCAGGGCGTGGCGGGACAACGGCTGGATCAGCTCACGGAAACGCGCATCCCGCTGGTAAAGGTTGTAGTAACAGGCGTTGAGTTGCTGACGTTGGACATCGTTGATGCGCAATTCAAAGGGATTGCCTTGGGCGTCGTCGTCCGCTTCGGCGCGATGACTCAGGGTCTCGAAGGCCTGGAGCCGCTCGAACCCGGGCAGGCTGCGGACCATGGGCAAGATACGCGAATGAAAGGTGCGCACCAGATCACGCGCTTGCTTGAGGCTGACGGTTCGCCCCCACAGGGCAAACACTTCGATCAATTTCTGAATGAAGTCCTTGCGCGACTCCCGGGTAAACGTCACCACGGTCATTGAGTCCAGTTCGAAGCCCAGGTAGTGGGACAGCAACACAATCCGCAGCACCAGGGTCGTCGACTTACCCGCACCCGCCCCGGCGACCACCGAGGTAGACGGTGTGTCGCTGAAAATCATCTTCCATTGCGCGGCACTCGGTTGCGCATGGGCCGGCAGCAATCGGGCGACGTCGGCCTTGATACGTTTCTTCAACTCGGTGGTCAGCGGCAGGCGCCAGTCATCGAACAGCAAATCATCCACCTGCGGTGCCGGATGCTCTGTGCTGCGCGAATCACGGATCAACAGGACCTGGCGGCCCTCCTCAAGCCCTTCGGCCCTGCCTTCCTTATAGCCATAGTCGAAACCGGCGGTATGACCACTGCGGAAGCCGTCGGCCTGGCCGTGCAACCAGGACGCTCGGTGCTGGGCGCGCAGACGCGTCAGGCCATGGCCGAAGAATCGGGCGGCCAGGCGCTTGAGCAAGGGCATTTGGGCCAGGGGCAGGAGCTCGGGGGGAAGATCGGGAGTGTGTTGCGACACGCTGGGGACTCCGGTGTTCATGAACCATGCGGCTATGGTGTCTGTATTTGCTGTCAGGTTCCACCAAAAAGCTTTTAAGTCATGGGTTTAGGCGATGAAGTGAAAGTTGGCTCACGATTTCATATCTGGTTAGCCGATAGGTTTGACGCGGTTTTTACGCTTTTTGTCGATGATTTCCTTCGCGAGAATAGCGCCATCAACCATTGCTTTCGCTCCCAGCGAAAAGGACACCAACATGCTCGAACTCAGGCCCTTCGCCACGTTGGGCGCCGCCAACCACGGCTGGCTGGATGCCCACCACCATTTTTCGTTCGCCGAGTATTACGACCCGCAACGCATGCACTGGGGCAACCTGCGCGTCTGGAACGACGATGTCATCGCCCCCGGCAGCGGTTTTCCCCAGCACCCGCACCGGGATATGGAAATCATCACCTATGTGCGCGAAGGCGCGATCAGCCACCAGGACAACCTGGGCAACAAGGGCCGTACGGAGGCTGGCGACGTACAAGTCATGAGCGCGGGCACAGGAATCGCCCACAGCGAGTACAACCTGGAGTCGACGGCCACGCGCATTTTCCAGATATGGATCATTCCCAACGAAGAAGGTCTGGCACCGTCGTGGGGCGCCAAACCGTTTCCCAAGGACTCGCGCGAAGGCTTCGTGACCTTGGCCAGTGGCAAGGCCGACGACGACCAGAGCCTGCGCATTCGCGCCGACGCGCGACTGGTAGCGGCCAATCTCAAAGCGGGTGAAAGTGCGGAATACCGGCTGGACGCCGGACGACGAGCTTATCTTGTGCCGGCCACAGGATTGATAGAAATCAATGGGTTGCGCGCACAAGCTCGAGACGGTGTTGCGATTGAAAATGAACGGATGTTGCGGGTGACCGCGATCGAAGACAGCGAAATCGTGCTCGTGGACCTCGCCTAACCCAGCATCGCTGCACTGCTGCTCTTGTGGCGCGGGAGCAAGCTCCCTCGCCACAAGCTCACATCACAGGTATCACTTGCTGGTGATCGCCCCATCCACCAACGTTTGCGCCTCAGCCACCAGTTGCTTGAGGTGCGCATCGCCAATGAAGCTTTCGGCGTAGATCTTGTAGATATCCTCGGTACCGGACGGACGCGCCGCGAACCAGCCGTTTTCGGTCATGACCTTCAGGCCGCCGATGGCCTGGTCATTGCCCGGTGCATGGCTGAGGATGCTCTGGATCTTCTCCCCCGCCAGTTCGGTAGACGTCACCTGATCCGGCGACAGCTTGCTCAACAGGGCCTTCTGTTGCGGGTTGGCCTTGGCATCGACGCGTACCGAGAACGGTTCGCCCAGTTCGTCGGTCAGGGCGCGGTAGGCCTGGCTTGGGTCGCGACCGGTGCGCGCCGTCATTTCAGCCGCCAACAACGCCGGAATCAGGCCATCCTTGTCGGTACTCCAGACACCGCCATCCTTGCGCAAGAACGAAGCACCGGCGCTTTCTTCACCGCCAAAGCCCAGGGAGCCATCGAACAGGCCGTCGGCAAACCACTTGAAACCCACCGGCACTTCATAGAGACGGCGCCCCAGGCGCTTGGCGACGCGATCGATCAGGCCGCTGCTGACCACTGTCTTGCCCACGCCCGCATCGGCACGCCATTGCGGGCGATTCTGGAACAAGTAGTCGATGGACACCGCCAGGTAATTGTTCGGCGCCAACAGGCCGCCGGACGGCGTCACGATGCCATGGCGGTCATGGTCCGGGTCGCAGGCGAAGGCCACGTCGAAGCGCTCCTTCAGGCCAATCAAGCCTTGCATGGCATGGCTGGAAGATGGGTCCATGCGGATCTGTCCATCCCAGTCGACGGTCATGAAACGGAAGGTGGAATCCACGTGGGTGTTCACCACCTCCAGGTCCAGGCGGTAATGCTCGGCAATGGCCGGCCAGTAGCGCACGCCCGCGCCGCCCAACGGATCGACGCCCAGGTGCAACCCGGCGCTGCGGATGGCATCGAAATCGATGACATTGACCAGGTCCGCCACGTAAGTGTTGACATAGTCGTGACGGTGGGTGGTATCGGCTCTCAGGGCCTGCTCGTAGCTGACTCGCTTGACGCCGGCGAGCTGGTTGGCCAGCAGTTCGTTGGCCTTGGCTTCGATCCACTTGGTGATATGGGTATCGGCCGGGCCGCCGTTGGTGGGGTTGTACTTGTAGCCGCCACTTTGCGGTGGGTTGTGGGACGGCGTGATGACGATACCGTCCGCCAGGCCCGAGGTGCGTCCACGGTTGTAGCAGAGAATGGCGTGGGAAACCGCCGGCGTCGGGGTGTATTCATCCCCCTCGGCGATCATGACGGTCACACCGTTGGCCGCGAAGACTTCCAGTGCGCTGGCACCTGCCGGAGTCGACAGCGCGTGGGTATCGATACCGACGAACAACGGCCCGTTGATGCCTTGCGCTTCGCGGTACAGGCAGATTGCCTGGCTGATAGCCAACACGTGCCACTCGTTAAAGCCCAGGTCGAAGGAGCTGCCACGGTGACCGGAGGTGCCGAAAGCCACGCGCTGGGTCGCAACCGAGGCATCGGGTCGGCCGGTGTAGTAGGCCGTCACCAGTCGCGGGATATCGATCAACAACTCTGCCGGTGCCGGCTTGCCCGCAAATGGACTGACTGTCATGCAAAACCTCTGAGTGGAGTGGCTCGGGAAATGGGGTTCAGTTTACTGACAGTTCGACCGTGGCGCGACGGGTTCGATCCATCGCCGCCGATTACGCTTGTTCGAGCCTCAGGGCGTCGGCCAGCGCGCAGAGTGCGGCATCCAGGTCCTGGGGCCCATTGAGCGCATGGGTCAGACGCATATGTTGCCCATACAGGCCATGAAGGCTGAACAACTCCCCCGGGGCGATGACAATTCGCTGGGCCAGCAGCCGATGGAAAACCCGCCGCAAATCAACCCGTCGCGTCGAGCGTATCCAGATCGTCGCGCCACCTTGGGGTTCTGCCCATTGCAGGCTATCGCCCAGCCGTTCGCGCAGCAATTGTGCGGTCGAAACCGCGCTTTCGCGCAGCAGGCGCCGCAACACCAGCAAATGCTGGTCAATCCGCCCATTGCTGTACAGCCGGGCGATGGCTTTCTGGCGAATCGGCGACAAACGAAACGCGCGCAACAGGAAATGTCGTTGCAGGTGCAGGGTCATCTGGCGCGACAACACGTAGCCATATGGCGCCTCTGGACCGATGGTCTTCTCGAACGTGGAGTAGACGATCAATCGGTCCGGGTCGAGCAAGTCCCGAAAAGGCGTCGCCCCGGCCTCGAACGCCAGGTCTGTATGGCTGTCGTTCTCCAGCACCCAGGTGCCATGCCGTTCCAGCAAGTGGGCGATGACGCGACGGTTCTCTTCAGGAACCAGCGAGCCCGTTGGCATGTTCAGGACTGACGACAGCACCACCAGGCGCACCGTTTCGCTCTCCAGCAGTTGTTCCAACTGCTCGATGTCGATTTCCCCGCCAGCCAGCAGTGGCAGCTCGATGATGTTGATGTCGGCCGCCTGTAGCAGGCGCAACACAGCCCAGTCGCAGGGCGACTCGATCAGTACTGTGGCGCCCCTGAGTGCCAGCACGGCGATCAGGATCTCCAGGACACCCCGCAGGTCGGCACCGATGTAGACGTCATCGGCATTCCAGCAACGGGCCGGCGAAGAGGTGTAGCGGGCCGCCAGTGCGGTACGCAGCTCCAGCTCGCCCCAGGGTTGCGAGGGCGTCTGCGAGGAACGTGGATACTGGCGCAGCAGCTCGCGCTCGAGCAACAGCATCGGGCTGTCCAACGGCTGCATCGACGCTGGCTCGTCTGCACTGAGCACCAGCATCCCGGGCCGCCGGGCATTGACGTACACGCTCTCGAGCAAATCGTCCCCGCCATCCAGGGTCGTCATGCTGGGTGCCGGCAGCGCGTAATAACCGGACTTGGCGATCGAGTAGACCCGCCCTTCCTTCTCCAGCAATGAATAAGCGTACTGGATGGTCGATATCGACACGTTCAGACGCTCGGCCAATTGCCGCAACGAAGGCAGGCGCACCCGCGCATCGACCTCCAGTTCGTTGATCAACGTGGTCAGGTAGCGATAAACCGCCTGGTAGGCGAAGTCTGTCTCCCGGCAACCTTTCATGGGGTCACGCCAGGCGAACAGGTTGCAGTCGGCCAGGCTGCAACGCCGGGCATCACGACCAGGGACGAGGTAGACGAGTCCATCAAACCTCGTTCCTCAGTGCCTTGCCGAGCGTTCGTTCGGCTCATCGGCGGCCTGCCCGGCTTCTACGGTATCAACGTCGTCAAGGGCCTGCTGCAGATCAACTTCCGGAACTGCCTCCGGCTGTTCCGGCACGGTGACGCTCGCCCGGTACAGCTTGCCAAGGATGTCGATGGGCAGGCCACTGACGTCGACCATCCATTGCGCGATCTGATCGGCGACCGCCGCGCCCTGCATGGCCTTGTGCAGGTCCGGCATCGCCACCAGCATGCCCGGGTGGCAACAGCGCAGGAAGTGTTCCAGGCCCTCGCCCTGCCCCACGAATGGCGCGAACAGCATGCACACCAGTTGTGTTTCGCTGAGCCCCAGGACCCTTTGCGCTTCGAGGGCGGCGTAGGCGCGGCGCTCGGGAATCGCCGAAGGTGAGCCGAACAACGTCCGGGCCTGCTCGCAGGCGTGTTCCGGCAGTTGCTTGCGATGCATGATCATGATTGCCCGCTGCACGTAGTCGCTGTATCCCGTTTCGTAGCTGCGCCCTTGCACGTAGCAGGCCTGCAGGCCATGTAAATGAGCCGACAGCAGCGGGCTAAGGTATTCGTTTTCAATCGCCGAGGGCATGAGGCCATCGGTCTGCACTCGCAGGAATTCGTTGAAAAGCGGCCAGTTGGTGCCCTCCAGGCGGTCGACGATCAGGTCGTCGATGCCGATGTGGCTCATCCGCCGGCAGGCCTCGAAATGCCCCTCGGGCTTCCAGGCGCCAAGGCGCTCGGGACCGTAGAAATGCTCGTAGAGGTCACTGCTCAAGGTATCGAGGTGCGCGAAGAGGCTGTCGAAGCACCCGATATTGTCGGTCGGCAGACCGATTTTGCGGGCCGCACGACGCAGGCCTGAAATGAACTGTTTTTGCTGGCGCGGCGTATCGCTGCTGACCATCGAGTCCACGCCAGACTCCCACCGGGCCATGTGCCGATAGAATTCGGCCATCGCCAGGTAACCGTCGTTCCCGATCTCCAGGGGACTGTCGACCGAACGAAGGTGCCCCAAGGCCAGCAGGTCCATGCGATTGGCCTCGTGCCCCGCCACCGACAAGGGCTGCCGGTGATTGAACGGCAATACCTCGCGGTTATCCGCCATCAGCAATTCGACCCGGGGATCGTCATAGACAAACAGTGCGCTGTAGCAGCGGTGGATGTTCTCCAGCGTCGCCTGGGTGGTTTCGCTCAGGCGCGGCGTGGCGACGCGCAAGGCGAAGGTCACCGGATGCCGGCCCGCGATGCTCAACTGGGCGGCCCGCAAGGCGGTCAGTACATAAAAGCTCTCCCGGCTCCCGTTCTGGACCGTCAACACACGATAATCGCCAATCCGATCAATGCCCCCGGCGGCGACAATCAAGCGCTGGATCAAAAGCTGCAACGCGGTCCGTTCGGCCCGGGAATAAAAACCCAACAAACGTTGCAGTATCTGTTGATATACGTGAGTCATTGCCTGCTCATGAATTGCACTCATAGCCATTTACCTGAAATTCAACTATCGGCGCCGCACCCGCACCAACGTGACCGCGCGACGTGTTGGTCTGAATGAATCGTTCTAGTACTCAAAGAGTATTAGCAATACGCCCAAGCGTTGCTTGTCGTAATTATTTGATACATACGCAGAAAGTCACCCCATGCGCCTGGGTGCCGCCGCTGCGGGCCTTTAAAACACGGGGCCTTGCCGGGCTAGCGGTACGTCCTAGGAGAATTCCGACAACGTCCCACAGACAATGAGTACGAGAAATAAGGAACTTACCGAACTTTAATTGACCTTCTACCCCACCCTGTTTTCTCCAGGATCGATAGATAGCCCCGTGCCAATTAACGCTCGCTGTACCTTGAATGCGCCTTGAAGGATGAAAGCCTTCGAAAAAGTTACACCGCACCACGACTTCTTCCTTGATATGGAAATCAGCGTTCAATTATCAGGACTTAAATAATGATTAGAAGATACAGATTGAGGGCAAAAACCAGTTCAGATGTTCACCGGCAAACCGTTTCTGCTTCAAGCGAACCGGGACAGGTTGCTTGAGGGGCACTGCGAGGCACAAACGCACCGCCGTCAGGCGCCAGTGCGTGGTAAAGGAGAGATGGAGATCGAACCGAAGGCAGCGCAAGAGCCCGGCGATGACTCTTGCGCAAGACAGGTATCAGGCGGGGTCGACGACCTGAAGGGCAACGCGCTCACGGCAAGGGCATTCACCCATGTACCGGTGCGCTTCGACAAACTCGGAGAACGGGAAAACCCGAGTCTTGAGTGGCAACAGCACGCGATCGGCGGTCAGTTGGTTGATATCTCGCAATGCTCGCTGCAACGCCACCTGGTCCTGGAGGATGCCCAGTTCCGGTTTGCCGGTAAAGTTGCCGATGCAGTGCACGAAGAACTGAATATTCTTCTGGAACGCCGCGCAGGCCGGGAACGGCGTCTGGTTGCCGCCCTGCAAGCCATACAGCACCAGGCTGCCACGGGGTGCCAGTACATCGCCCAACAGCGACATCTGCGGCCCGCCAAGGCCGTCGAATACCACATCGACGCCACGGCTGTCGGTGAGCTTGTTGATTTGCATCAGCAAGTCCTGCTCCTCGGTGACGATGACTTTCTCGGCGCCCAGCGACAGCAGGTATTCACGCTCGTCAGCTGTCTTGGTGGCCGCAATCACCCGCACGCCCAAGGCCTTGCCCAACTGGACAAAAGACGGGCCGGCGCAATGACTGGCATCGGTGACCAGGGCGAATTGCCCCGGTTTGACCCGCGCCAGGTCCATGTAGGCGAAATAAGCGATCAACAGCGGCGTGTAATGCACGGCGGCTTCGATCGGGCTGAGCACGTCGGGATAACGGGTCAGCGCGGTGCGCGGCAGTACGATGACTTCACCGTACACCGGATAATCGTTCGGGCTTTCGGCTGGAAAACTGGCGACCTTGTCGCCCACGGCCAAGTCATCGATGCCGTCGCCGACGGCGGTGACCACGCCGGCCATTTCATGGCCCAGCCCCGAAGGCAGACGTGCCTGGGAGGACGCCAGGTTCTGGCGCCACAAGGTGTCGTACCAACTGATGCCGATCGCTTCGACGCGGACCTGCACTTCTCCTGGCGCAGGAAGAGCCGCCGCATGCTCTTCGCATTTGAGCACCTCGGCACCACCAAACTTGTGAAAACGGATCGTGCGGGACATCGCAAACCTCGTCAAAGTAACCTCTAATGCCATGAACTCTATCCGGGCTTTGTGGCCAAGACTATCAGTGGCTATTAATAGTCGACATGCCTGTCATTGATTCCGCAGCAAGAAAAACCAACCACTCCTGTAGGACTTAACCTAAGAAAACTCAATTAGCCGGTGCAGAGTACCAGCCTTTCCCCGTAAGATTCATGCCGGCCATTGTTCCCATATGGCCGCTCACGTCAAGCTTACCGAATCTGCCAGGACCCCAGATGAATCGTAATGACCTGCGGCGTGTCGATCTGAACCTGTTGATCGTATTCGAAACGTTGATGCATGAACGCAGCGTGACTCGCGCGGCCGAGAAGCTGTTTCTTGGTCAGCCGGCCATCAGCGCCGCACTGTCGCGCCTGCGTAGCCTGTTCGATGACCCGCTGTTCGTGCGCACCGGCCGTAGCATGGAACCATCGGCCCGGGCGGTCGAAATCTTCGCCCTGCTCTCTCCGGCCCTGGATTCGATTTCCACGGCAGTCAGCCGCGCCGCGGAATTCGACCCGGCCACCAGCACCTCGGTGTTTCGCATCGGCCTGTCGGACGACGCCGAATTCGCCCTGCTGCCCATGCTCCTCAAACGCCTGCGGGCCGAAGCGCCGGGCATTGTGCTGGTGGTGCGCCGGGTCAACTACATCCTGATGCCGGGCCTGCTGGCGTCCGGTGAAATCTCCATCGGCGTCAGCTACACCGACGACCTCCCGGCCAACGCCAAACGCAAGGTCTTGCGGCGTAGCATGCCCAAAGTATTGCGGGCCGACACCGCGCCGGGACGACTGACCCTGGACGAATTCTGCGCCCGCCCCCACGCCCTGGTCTCCTTTGCGGGGGACTTGAGCGGTTTCATCGATGAAGAGCTGGCAAAACTCGACCGTAAACGTCATGTGGTGCTGGCCGTGCCGCAGTTCAACGGCTTGAGCACCCTGTTGTCGGGCACCGACATCATCGCCACCGTGCCCGACTACACCGCCGACGCACTGACCGCCGCCGGTGGCGTACGCGCCGAAGACCCGCCCATACCGGTGCGCAGCTTCGAACTGCATATGGCCTGGCGGGGCTCTCAGGACAATGATCCTGGGGAGCGCTGGTTGCGTTCGCGGATTCAGATGTTTTTTGGCGACCCTGAGAGTCTTTAGGTGTCGTCGGGCAGGCTGTTTAGCTGATCATTTTTGCCTTCACAAACCATGGAGCTCCATCCACTTCCAGTGGGTTGCTACATTGGGGGCACATCTGAGGGCATGCTTGGGATAGTTTGAAAAGGATGCCCCCAGTCTAAGGCCCAACAGTTCCGTTCTCGAAAAGTCTCCCCTGCGCCGTTCCCAGCCGCCGTGAGCGCTAGGTTCTGTACGAAATCTCAGCGTTTGAGGGGCGGCAATTGGGTTTCTCGGGATTTCGTACAGAACCTAGAGCCCAGTCAAAATGTTTTTCGGCGACCCTGAGAATCTCTAGTAAAGGAAATGCCTCCCTATTCTCAACACGTCCCCCTTTGACTGAGTCGCCATCGCCCGCAAAAATGACATTAACGCAGCGCATGCCCACGCTAAAAGGAATAACGCACAGCATTGATCCACCGGCTTTGTTCATCAAAATAACCGAAGCTGCGCTGACTTCCCTCGAATATGTCCACCCCCGTACGTAGCTGCCAGTGAGCATCAACGTCGTACCGCATTTCCAAAGAAGCATATTGCGCATCCAGGCGCAGGTCCTGTGCAACGTAAGCGGTGAGGTAAAGCCGGCCCTGCCACAGCTCGCGACGTACCGCCAAGCTGATCATTTGCGTGCGATCCTGATCGACGGCACGCGCCACGGCATCCTTCCAGACGTTGTAGTACTGCATGCCGAAGAACCAGTCCCCACTCAAGTAATCCACGCCCAGCAGCAATTGCTTCTCACGGTTCTTCTTCAGCTCAACGATGCCGGTTTGTGCCTGGGAGTAACGATAGGCATCAGGTACGAAGGCCGCTTCCCCCTTGAACACCACCGGCCCTATCGGCATCGCGAATGAGCCACCAAGCAGTGTGCGACGCTTCAGTGCTTCTCGATAACTCAGACCAGCGGGTGTCAGCCGGGCGGAGTAGGTCTCTTCAGTCTGCCAGCCGTGCCAGCCATTCAGGGAGTAGTCCACCCCATGGACGTTGCCGCTCCAACGCAAGGCGGGTGTCCAGTCGGAGGGTTTACGCCAATCCGGACCATCCGCTTCGGTTTGAGGGATATTGCCCAAATAGTCGCTGACCCTGGTTTCAGCAAAACGGGCACCGCTATCGGGAAGAAGGTCCGTACGCGTCTGGGGGATCAACAGCAGCTGTAAGGATTGATCCTGGAATACCGAGCATTCACTGTTGAGCATGGCCAATGGGCGTCGTTGCTGGACATAGTCGCCGAAATAGCCTTCGCGACGGTCAAACGCATGGATCACGTCCAGGACCCTGAGCCGGTCAGCGCTGCCCCAGACGACTTGTTGTATCCCCAGCGTGGAGGTACATCGTTCGCCTTGGTATTCAGCGAAGAGTTCACGGGGCTCGACTTCGTGATAGTCGCCGTCCAGTTTATTTTCCTGCAAAGCCCTGACTTGCAACTTGTAGCGCCAGCCCGATGCATCCTGCCAGCTCCCCCCCAACAATGCGGAGTACTCGTTGAGCCCCCACTCGCCTTCGCGGGTCAACGCTTGTCGGGTTTCCAGACGACCGTTGAAATCGAGTGCGTCGAGAGCGGCGCCGTAACAGACATTACTCAGTATCCCTAATGCAAGGCCAACCTTCACTGCCGGTACGTTCATAGGCTCACCTGTGAGGCAAGCAAAGGGTCGATCTCGCGCTCTTCACCGGGCTGGATGCAATCCTGAAGACCTGCATCAATCGTTGCCCAATCGCTTGAGTAATTCGTTTGTCTGATAGGCAAACGTGTTCTTTCCCACGCGTGCAGCGCCCTCTCCAGTCGATAGTCCACCCAACGGCGACAGAATTCATCCAGCGGTTGCGACGAGAGCATCAACCAGGCAGCACATTCCCCCAACCTGAGCGTACCCGCAGATAAACGCGAGGCGGACACCTCTTCGGCAGTCCACTCCAGGATTCGTGCTCGGGTAATTTCGCCATGGACAGTCTGGTCAAGGTAGGCGATGACCGTGTGGGGTTGTTCCAGCACGCGCTGGCCGATGAAAGCCGCCAGCGTTTCCGAAGGCCCTTCGAATAAACGCGTAATACGAGCGTCGCGCCAGAGTTGTCCAATGGGATTGTTATCGCAATAGCCGCGAGCCCCTAGCATCTGCAGCGCGCTATCACTGACCTCCCCAAGCACCTCGCTGGCCAACCACTTCGTCGCTGCCAGGACCTCGGGGGGAGCATCAGGTAAGCCCTGATCCAGTCGTAGCGCCAGGTCATCGACCCAATTACCAATTGCAGTCGCTGCACAGAGCGCGTCATCAACCACACGTTGAGTATGCTCATGATCCCAAAGACGGTGACCGCCCAGGCTACGTCGGGTGCTATAGCGGATCATCAACTGAACACACCGCCATAACCCACCGACACAGGTAGCGGCAATTCCCAGCCGGCCGAACGCCATCGTGTCGCTGGCCACAGCCAGGCCTGCATAGGCACTTCCCAGGACTCGGTCCTGGTTGACCAGCGCAGCTTCAAAATGCAGTTGGTTCTGCACCATGCCTTTGAGGCCAAGCGTCATCGCTTCGCTACCCTGGCGCATACCTTGTTGCTCTGCATCTACACAGAGTCCCAGATAGCCGAGCTCACGCCCCTGGTCATCAATATGCCGGGCGAATACCGAAATGACGCCCGCCCATGCAGCCGAACCTGACCAGGACTTAGTCCCATCAAGCCTGAACACATTGCCTTCACGTTGCGCGCAGGCCGCCATGCCCAGCGGGTTGGAGCCCGCCACCCGCTCAGTCAACGCAAACGCGGCGAGCATTCGACCATTCGCCAGTTGCGGCAGGTACCGCTCTTTGATGGCTGGCGCCGCGAAGCGTTGAATAGGACGGATACCCAACCCGTTGTTGAGACCGATAAAAAAAGCCAAGGTCAGATCAATGGCGCCCAATTGACGCTGTACTCGCAGCAATTCGAAGTTGGACAAGCACAACCGGCCGCCATAGTCGGCGGGCACCTGCATTCCCAGTAAACCCCGGTTCCCGACTGCCAGCACCAAGTGCGGCGGCAGGCAACGGCGCTCATCCATGAGGCGAAAGTCCAGGCGTTTCGCCCAGTCCTGCAACCATGCATTCAACTCAGTCACAGCAGGCGTGTCCTGCCGTGCTTGAGGATCAAGCATCATCCATGCATTCAACGACTAATCTCCTATCGACTCGTCAACCAGCTTGCAGCCTCATGGACCATATGCTCCAGTGATTGTGTCGGCGCGAAGCCTAATTGCCGACGAGCCTTGTCACTTCGGTAATGAACCTGCCTGCCCAGCAACGCAACGACATCGGCCGAGAGCCTAAGGGGTATTCTCGTGAGCAATACGTCCAACGGCCGCAAAAGGGCGACGATCCATCCCAATGTACGAGGCTGCCAACGCGGTGCTTCGACGGCCATCGCAGCGGCCATGCAGGTGAATAATTCGAGATAGCTGACGTTATGAGCATTCAGGATATATCGCTCCCCGCTCTTGCCTTTGGCCATGACGGCCAGCAGCCCCCTCACCAGATCTTGCGCGCCGATGACCGCAATGCCGCCGGGTGGGATAAACGGCAGGCGTCGAAGCTGCAGATCAAGCATGACCTTGCCCCATCCATGCAGCACATCGCAGTTGGAGGCGATGACCGCAGAGGGACACGCAATGACAATATCCATGCCCGACGCACAGAAACCACGGACCTGATCTTCTGCATCACGCTTGCTGTGCATATAGGCCAGCCGAAATGCATCGCCGTTATAGATCATTGACTCGTCCGCTTCCTCGACCGGATAGCCAACGGCAGCGATGGACGATACGTGCAAGATGCGCTCGACCCCCGCGTCGCGAGCGGCCCGCAGCAAATTCACCGTGCCCTGCACGTTGACCGCAAACATACGCTTGCGCTCGCACTCGTAAGGCAGCGCCAAACCGGCGGCATGGTAGATCTGTGTGACGCCTTCAAGCGCGGACCCTAGGCTGGCGGGATCCAGAAGATCGCCTTCGCGCCAGACCAAACCTTCGCGCAGGCTCTGCAACGCTGCGGCTGGATCGTTCGGCAAGACCAGCACTGCCACGTTCTCACCCTGTTCCAGCAGCTCCCGCACGATATGACTGCCCAGGCATCCACTGGCGCCGGTGACCAGAATCATTGAGCGCCCTGCGCAGCCAGAGCCAAGGAAACATTAAGGCCACCAAACGCGAAGGAGTTTTTCAGCCACGCTTTCACATTGGCCTCGCGCGCGCCCCCTGTCACATAGTCCAAGTCGCACTCGGCATCCTGCCCCAGGTAATTGAGGGTTCCGGGAATCTGATTGTGTGTCGAGCTCATAAGCCCCCCAATCAACTCGACCACGCCCGCAGCGCCCATCAGATGACCTATCGAGGACTTGACGGATGACACGCCCAGCGAAGGCGCATGAGCGCCGAATACTTGTTTGATCGCCGCCGTTTCGCACCGGTCATTGAGTAAAGTGCCGGTGCCATGGGCGTTGATGTAACTGAATGCCTCGACGGGCAAGCCGCTGTCGGCAATGGCCTGGCGCATGGCCTGAGCAGGGCCTTCCACGGATGGCTTGAGTAGGTCGCCAGCGTCACTATTGACCCCATACCCCAACACGTGAGCCAGTATCGGTGCGCCGCGCGCTCGGGCATGCGCCAGGGTCTCCAGAACCAATACACCGCCCCCCTCGCCCAGCACCATGCCACGCCGGCCAACGGAAAATGGCCGGCAGGTATCGGGGGCCATGGCTCGCAACGCCTCCCACGCTTTCCAGACCAGTGCGTTAAGACATGCGTCAGTGCCACCTGCCATCACCAGGTCTGCATCACCGCATCGCAACAACCGATAAGCCTCGCCAATCGCCTGTGTGGAAGAGGCACACGCGGTGCTGACGGTGAGCGCCGGGCCCTTGAAACCGTATTTCAGGCTTATGTGACTGGCTGCGGCATTCGCCATGACCCGGGGCACCGTCCACGGCGCGAGTGTAGCGCTGCCGGCCTGATAGAGATCCAGATAGGCGCTGTGCAACGACTCGCTGCCACCCACGGCGGTGCCCATGTAGACCGCGCACCTGTAGGGGTCAACCGTTGCCGGGTTGAGACCGGCCATGGCCAGCGCCTCTGCCGCCGACAGCAGTGCAAACTGGCTCGCGCGGTCTAACAGTAACAACTCATTGGCCGTGAACAGGCCATCAAGTGCATCCCCCGGCAACGCCCCCGCGTTACATGTTCCGCCGACAACGTCGATCAAACGAGGCACTGGTGCGATCGCACATTGTCCTGTGGCCAACCCCTCCCAAAGACGCGCTCGACCCACACCAAACGGTGACACACACCCCGCTCCGGTGATGACAACTGTGTTCATGAAACCGCTCACTTGGAGGCCAGCCGTTCAGCAAGTATTTCCACCAGGCGAGACACGGAGCTGATATCGGTATGGCTGTACGCTGATAAATTGACAGCGAATCGCTTTTCAATTGCGTAGGTGAGCTTCAGTACGTCCAGCGAGTCGAGCCCCAGCTCTTCGATGCTCAGTTGCGTATCCAGCTCAGTGATATCCAGTTCCAGCGTGCTGGCGAGCAACTCCAGCACCAGGGTTTGCAGCGATTCAGTCGACATACGGGGACTCTCGGGATCAGTGTTCAGTGCGCAAGGCACGTTGAGTGAATTCAGCATCCGAGATGCCAGGGTTGATGCTCACTTTCTCGACAATCATCCGCGTGCTCTTATTGGCTGCCAGATTGTGCATGGTCTGGGCCGTAGGCCTGCTGAATCCGTCGACAACTTGCAAGCCGTCGCTTTTAAGCTGTTTGACCAGCACCCCCTGGCGGTCAAAGTAATCCACCTGCACCGGGTAACGGCTCTTCTCTTCCAGGTAATAGACCTTGCGTGAATAGCCGGAAATATCTGCCTCTTCGCTACGCGCCTTCGCTTCAATCTGCCGGCATGCCGGCCAACTGAGGCAGGGCTGGGAGGTCGCGAGGCTGGTGAACGTGTAGTTCAGCAGCTTGTAGTCCTCAAAGTCTTCATAGGTGAAGTCTGTACCCATGAACCAGTTCTGCTTTTGAGAACCGGCCAGTCGTCTCAAACTTTTGGTCGAAGGGGTATAAGACCAGATGTCGTTCGCGGCTTTTCCACTGTCCTCGATTAACAGCGCAACATTCTTGACGGCCGCGGGCGCGGTGAACCGTACCAGGGTGCCCATGCGGTCGCTCATACGCTTGTCCAAGCGACTCAGTTGGCGTGTAAAGGTCAGCCGCTCGCCCTCGAACAGCTCCATGCGATAGTCGACTTTTTCGTCCTGTGCCTTCATACGGCGATCAGAATCCTGCATGACCGCCAGCGCATCGTCGGCGAAGGCTGGCCATGTGCAAAGCATTAAAAGAGGCAAGGCAGTTAGCAGTTTGCTGTTCATCCAAAATTCCTGAGCTTGAGCGTGTCTACCGCGGGAATACGCAATACATGACGAATGGCAGGCATTGCTGCGAATGGAATAATCACCAAGGCGGGCAGGATGACTCTCCAGAAATCACTGAAGGCGGGGTCGGTATTGATCTTGAACCAGACGTCCGTCAGGCGATGATTGAGGACGCCTCCGAGACCATAGCCCAGGGGGATGGACACCACGCCAGCAAGCAGCGCAACGCTGAAGGTTTCGCAAAGCATGATGAGCGACACACTTCGGTCGCTGAAACCGAGAATTCTCAACACGCCATATTCGCCGCGACGCCCCACGATGCTGAAGTTCATGCTGGTCACCGCAAACAGCAGTGCAATCGCAATACTCATCAACGCCGAGATGTGAATGATCACCCAGATATGCGAACTGATCTCCAGGATGGAGGCGACTATGTTCTGCTTGGACGTAACCCGTACCACGCCTGCCAACTCATAGATTCTCGCATCGTCCAGGCCACTGCTCCCCGCATCCACCAGGTACGCGCCGGTAAACTGCTCATCCAGTGACAGCATTTGCTGAGCGAAGCGGCGCGTCGTAATCACTTCACCCGGCAGCGCCCCGGAAAACACCCCGACGACCTTGGCCGGATAGACGTTTCCTCGCACTTTTAGATTCAAACGGTCACCTGGGTGGACGTCATGGGCGATGGCGATGCGGCGTTCAATAACCAGCGCGTCAAGATCGCCGTCCAACAACATCCGGCCTTCCATCAGGTTTACGTGACGCACGCTGTCTGCCGGCTCGATACCCAGGAGACTGGCGTTATCCAGCTGCCCTTCGCCCAGAACCTGCGCCCCGCCCTTGACGAACGTCGACCAGCGACTGCCTGACGCCAGGCCTTCGAGACGGCCGATATCTTCATCCCACCAGGGCACATCCAGATCGACCACGCGACTCCAGTTGTCGCGCTCCACGTTGCTGATCGCGGTTCGCTCCATGGACGTCAGGGAAATATAGAAGGCAATGGTGATTGCGATACTCGCCGACATTGCCAGCACCGTGACCAGGCTGATGCGCCAGCTGCGCAGCAAGTTGCGCAACGAATAACGAAACCAGAACGGTCCTCCGATATGACGCAGACAGGCGACCATGCGCAGCGCAAACGCTTGCTCCTGACCTGCGCCAACGTCACGCAGGGCGTCCATCGGCGTGATGCGAATGATCGAGCGCATCGGCAAGTACATGCCCAGGGCGACGGTGCAGCACAACAATAATCCGGCTCGCCATAGATAAGCTGGCTTGAACATCAACTGTGGCTCGGGCATGCCGATGGCGCGTGCATAGTTCCAGCCGAATGCATACATATCAAACAGCGCCAGGCCGCAACCCAGCACCAAAGCGAGCACAATCAGCATCAGCGCAGGCAGGCTGTAAGCGCAAACGACCTGTCGACGCGTATAGCCCAGCGTGAGAAACATCGCGATCAATGGGCGTTCTTCCTTGGCCCATTGGAACATGAGGAAAAACACCACCAGGGTCGATGACAGCGCAAAAATCAGCACAACCGTAGGCAGGAAAACCTTGAAGGTATTGAGGTCCAACTCGAGGAACTTTTGGCTGAACTGCTCCTGGCGCGGCAGCACGTAATCGACGGCCAGACGCGACTGCGCTCGCGCGGTAATGCGCTGCTTGACCTCATTCATCGACGCATGCGGCGACACGCTGAACAACAAGCTGTTGCTGGCTGAAAAACCCAACTGCTGGCGCATGAGCCCCTGGTCAGCAAACAACACACACAGGGAGCCGTTGCTGGGCACGTACACACTGGGGTTCAGCGGCGCGACCAGATACTCCGGGCTTTCAACGATGCCGATAACCTCCACCGGATACCTGGCAGCGCCGGCAATAAAATCAAAACGGTCACCCACGCCCTTCCCATGGAATTTCGCACAGTTACGCTCAAGGGCAATCCCTGCAACATCCGCTGCATTCGGCAGGCGACCTTGCAAGACCTTCAGTCGATTGACCGCCGAGAAATCCGCTGCGTCGGCACTCACCATCAATCCTGCGACCGGCTGATTACCGCCCAAAGGCGCCAACCCTGGCATCAGTAAGCGGTGATGGGTCGCGGTTACGCCGGCAATGTCATCAAATGCCGGGAGGTTGATCAGATCGTCCGGCGCAAAGATGACTTCCAGATCGGCCATCGATGCGTGGGACTGAATGTCCTCCACCGTATCGAACAGACTGTCGATCGCCGAATAGGCACCCACCAGCACACCAAAGGTCGAGGCACAGATCAGTGCGATGGTCAGCAAGCGATAGCGAATGACCAGAACCGAGCGAAGCACATGCCGCATCAGCATGTTCATGGTTCGGCCCTGTGCAGGTTGCCGGAGCGCATCTCGTAGACGTCATCGGCGTGCTGCCCAAGTGCGGGGTTGTGCGTGACGATGACCACCGTGACCTGCTTCTCTTCCTGCATCTGACGCAGCAGTTCGAAAACACGCATGCCTGTCTCTTCGTCAAGACTGCCGGTGGGCTCGTCCGCGAGAATCAACTGAGGTTCCTTGATAAGCGCTCGCGCAATAGCGACCCGCTGTTGCTGGCCCCCGGAGAGTTTTGAAGGGAATTTTTCGGCGTGTTCGTGCAGACCGACTTTGCGCAAATATTCCTGCGCGCGCGCATGATCCTGCAAAGTGACTGAGCGGATCGGTTCAAGCCCAGTCAGCACGTTTTCCTTCACTGTCAACGTCGGGATCAAGTTGTGAAACTGGAAGATGAACCCTACCCGCTCCGCCCTGAAACGCGTCAATGCCTTGAAGTCCATGGCGTTCAGGCGTGCGTCTGCGACCTGGACCAGTCCCTCATCCACACGATCCAAACCGCCCAGCACGTTGAGCAGCGTGGTTTTGCCCGAGCCTGATACACCTCTGATCACCGTCATGCTGGCGCGAGGTATCGTCAGGTTGATGTCATTGAGCACTAAACTGCGCCCGTCGCCGCTGGGGTAGAATTTTTTCAGTCCCACAAGAGAAATCAAGGGGTTATCCATTTCGATTACAGCTCCAGTTCAACCCGGGGTTTGGTCTAGATTGAGTCCGAAAACACCGTAGCGCTTGGTCCGACGCATTCCGACATTACGTGCAAGTACGTAGCTGGAAGGATTGCGGTCGTCGATCCACATGGTGTCAACACGTTGAAAGCGCGGTTCGGCGTAACGCACGATCTCATCGCCGATCAACCGGCCTAGACCACTTCCCTGGACAGATGGGTCGGCACCGATAAGTGCGATGACACCACCGGTGACGCCGCGCTTGTAACGATTTAGCTTGAACAGGTCGAACAGACCGAAATGCCCCTTGAGCCGACTCAAGATCTGGTTGAGGTCCGGCAAAATCAGGAAAAATGCTACGGCCCGGCCGTCCAACTCAATAAGCTTGATGCCTTCCAGATCGATAAACGTCTTCACACTATCGATCTGGAATTTGAAACTGGCCTTGGAGATCGGCGCGACCTCATAGTTCTCGGCAAATGCACTGTTGAACAAACAGCGGATCTCCTCCAGATTCGAACGCAAGTCAGCCCGCGTAGCACTGCGCACACTGAACTGGCTACCTGGCAATACTTTTTCACTGCGGCTGGCCTTGCGTCGCGCACGGTACTGCTCCACGTCAACCCCATACGTGCTGAAGGTGAAAGCCAGATCGAAACCCGCCTGCTTGAGAGCGTCGGCGTACCAAAGCGGGTTATAGGTTTGCAGCAACGTGGGAGGCCGGCCGTCGATGTTCTCGAGTAACAACGCAGCATCCTGTGTCGAGGTATAACTGTAAGGCCCCAGTAACCTCGATTTGCCACGCGCTCTCGCCCATTTACCTACCGCATCGAATAATGCCCGCGTGACGGCGGGGTCTGACGCGACTTCAAAAAAACCGAAAAAAACGTGCTCATGACCAAAGCGCAGGTTGTATGCCGCGTGAATACATACGCTGACTCGACCCTGGGCCTGACCTTGATCATCCAGCGCCAGAAAATGCTCAATCTGCGCTTCGCGAAAGAAGGGGTTATGTCGTGGTGACAATATCCGTTTCATGTCGCTGCGTAAGGGCGCAACCCAGTGCTGGTCGTCGGCGTACAGACGAAAAGGCAGGTCGATAAACTGCCTTAACCGCTTTGCCGTATCCACTGCTTCGACAGTAATCATGAGAGGTCCAAAAGCTGTTGCATGTTGCGGTGACGTGCTTCAAATATCCGGTCCATATAGGCGTCGACAAATAACCACTCAAACAACGCACCGCCTATTGCGTGATAAGTCACTCGATCCGTATACAGCGTCCCCCCGGCAGCGGATTCAACGCGATGCTCATGCCGGAACGCACTCAGGGGCCCCTTGATCATTTCATCAATGAAATACTCGTTGTCTTTGACTTCGCGGATGCCAACGGTCCAATTGGCAGGGATAAACCCGAACATCCAATGCCGGAAACGGAATTGACGCCCTTGCTCGATCCGCAGGTCAGCAATATCTATGTTTCCAAGTGGGGTAACGCGCTCAGGGAAGATCTTCGGGAAGTTCACACCTTCCATGCAGAAGTCGAATACCTCGGCACAGCTACGCCCCTTGATGAGGGTGGTTTTTTCCAATACGGGCATACTCGGATCCTCTCTTAGATGGTTTCGACAGCGGTAGCGGTGCTGAATCGTTCGGCGTATCTGCGCCACTGATCGGGATCGAGGGCTTTATCAAAACTGCGAAATCCAGCCAGCATGAAACCGTGGCGCACGGACAACGATTGAACCAATTCAAGGTCATCATTGCTGAGGTCCAGACCAAGGCTCGTGTGGCAGGAAATACCTTCGAGGGCGAGCATCATGGTTTCGGCCATGCAGGCGTATGCGAGGTCTTGCGGGATACCGTAACGTGAACCCAAGCGTGCTTCTCCGGGCATTTCGACAATGCCACCGTCAAGCACCAGCACGTCCGGCCGGCGACTTGAGATATCCTGGCTGACATTGGCAGGTCGGGAGATGTCACACAGGATGGCACCTTCGGCGATGTCGTCGGCGCTGATAAAACGCTCGGCGCTGTTAGTCGCAATCAGTACCAAGTCAGCGTCGGCCAACGAAAGGTTGATGTCGTTACTCCAGCGCAGCGCGGTACGCTCACCGTTTTCAGTCACCAACAAGGCTGCGAGATCCGCGCTATCGTGTTCGTTCAAACGCTCAGCGATTCCGGCAAGTACGCTGCCGGGCGCCGGCACGCCCTGCGTGCAGAAGTTCACCAACTGAGTAATGACAGAGGCAAAGCGCGGCGTGTTGAACCGTGCACTCATCGGGTTACCCACCAGAGTGACCTGTCCGGCCTGCATCGCAATCAACCGCGCGATGGCCGAGCCTATGCTTCCGGTGGCACCAATAACCGCAACGCGCATGTCCTGCATACGGCGCCCTGTCATTTCAACTGCGCGGCACGATGCCTCGACCGCTGTAAGCAGCGTGTAACTGTTACCCGTCGTCAGGGCCACGCCTTTATCCAACAAACGCAAGCCACCACCGGTCACGATTGAGGTATGCCCTCCTAGCCCGACCAACGTTGCACCGCGTTGCTTGGCCATGTCGATGGCCTGGCCGATCAGTTCACAGGATTCCTCAACGGGCATCGCCGCAAACTGCGCCGCGGAGCGTGGCACCATGATCAGATCACCGGTCACTCTGCGACCGGTGGCAGGCGATGTAAGCTCGACCGTAGAGACGAAAAATGGGTCCATCAACGGATTCAGGCGCTCTTCAAGCATGCGCAACGACTGTTGAGAATAATGACTCAGGCTTTCATCGAATTCGGCATAGTTCGAGAGCTCCAGGGGATGCAGAACAAATGCAAAATGGTTATCAGGCACTGCCTCGGTAAAGCTGATCTGATGCAGCGGCGCTGGCGGTGGTCCCGACGAGCAGGGCTGAGCATCAAGCAGATGCGCAAGTAATGTGCCCGTACGCCCCTCCTCCACCCATTGCAGCGTGCGAGCCAGCGCCTGGATAAACACTTCACACTCGGCTCGCCCGGCAATGAGCGGAGGCTCGACACGCATCACGTTCGCGCCGTTGAGGGTCGGTGCAACGCGTACACCTTCAACATTGAGCAGGTAGCTTGCGAGAATGGGAACAAGGCTTTCCTGCTCCCCCATGATGCCGGTGAAGCCGCCGTAGAATTGCGGATAGTGACTGCGATCAAGATCAAACTCGATGCCGATCAGGTAGCCCGCACCGCGTACTTCCTTGATGAACGAGGCGTGTCTTGCCGCCAGCTCGTTGAGCTGTTCCAGCAGGTAGCGTCCGTTATCTCGCACGCTGTCCAGCAGGTCTTGACGTTCGTCCAGTAGATCCAGCACTTTCAGCCCGATGCGACAGGCCAGTGTGTTCCCGCCGAAAGTAGATGAGTGCTTGTTCTGGAAGTCTTCGCTGTACGCGTTCTTGCTGATCAGGCAGGCACCGATCGGCATGACCCCGCCGCCCAGGGCTTTCGCCAGCAGCAGGCAGTCCGCTTGCACCCCCGCACTGGCGAACATCTGCCCGGTGCGTCCCAGTCCGGTTTGAACCTCATCGATAATCAACAGGGTGCCGCTGCGATCACAGGCGGCCCTGATTTGCTGCAAGTACTCGGGCGGCGGCAGATTGATTCCACCCTCGCCCTGTACCGGTTCAATGATTACTGCAGCGTAGGCGTCAGGGTGGCGCTGTAATTGGTCTTCAAGGGCCTGAATGTCCCCATAGTCAACAAAATCAAAACCAGGCAACGGCGCTTGGAAACCTTCCTGATATTTATCCGAGCCTGTCGCTGAGAGCGCTCCGAGCGTCTTGCCATGGAAACTCTGGTGGGTCGACAAAATGCGCTTGCGGCCTGTCTTGATAAGGCAGGCTTTAAGTGCCGCCTCTACCGTTTCGGCGCCACTGTTTTGAAAGGTCACGCTTCGGTAATCGCCTGGCGCGATTGCTAATAGTCGTTGTGCCAGCAACCCACTTGCCGCCAGGGAGGATGGCTGCACAAAGATCGGTTCCCGACTCAGTTGAAAGCTGGCCAGTTCGGCCAGCAACGCGTCCGGACTATGGCCGAATGGCAGCGCACCGTACGCACCGAGAAAATCCAGGTAAGCCCGTCCTTGTGCGTCATAGAGGTAGCAGCCCTCGCCGCGTACAAACGTTTTGTCGAGCCCTACCCGACGAATCAATTCGCCGACCGCAGGATTCACATGCTGCTCAAATGGACTGATTTGCTGCCAACGGCTCATGAAAGATTCTCTGTGCTGTAGGGTGACGAAACGGGCGATAGCCGACCCGCTGTCTGTCGATAAAGATCCGCCGCCACACCCTCGGCCACCATGATTCGTTCATGGGCGGGTCTCAAAGAGTGATAGGGCAATGCCGGAAAAAGATGATGCATGGCGTGATAGCGTTGGCTCAGGGGCTCAAGCAGTTCCAGCCAACTTCCCTGGCGATCATGGGTCGACGAATCGGCCAATTGCCATTGAAGTGATACCGGTTCACCGCTGGATGCATACCGATGCGCCAGGCATGTACGGAACATGTTGATGAACAACACACCATAAATGACGGCAAGGAACAGGCCGACACGCGACCACGGCAACATCTCTGAGCCTGCTGCTGCGATCAGCCCCCACGCATAAAGGCTGGTCGCTATCTCCAGCAGGTAGTTGTAGCCGCGCGCGCTGCGAAAACGCGTCGCCGTGTTTCGGTAGGCGGCATGTAAGGTGACCGCACTGTATCGCTCGATGACCCGTCGACGCAGCGGCGCAATGCACCAAGAGGCCGGGCCAAGTACTGCAAAACGGACCAACAGCAATAGCGGCGTAAAAAGCGTACCGACCAATAAGGTGATCACACTG
The DNA here is from genome assembly GCF_900101575.1 of Pseudomonas sp. NFACC37-1. Lineage (NCBI taxonomy): Bacteria > Pseudomonadati > Pseudomonadota > Gammaproteobacteria > Pseudomonadales > Pseudomonadaceae > Pseudomonas > Pseudomonas sp. NFACC37-1. The sequence goes on from NZ_FMUZ01000001.1 coordinate 291,659, forward strand.
CGGCCAAACTGCTGCTCAAAGGGCAGGTACTCTGGATCCTGGCGAGTGCCGTAGCGCCCGAGGGTATGGTGGTCGATATGGCTCAAATACAAAAACGATGGCAACAGCAGTGGGATACCACACGCCAGGTTCCACATCAGGTTGAACCCGGGTACAGCGCGGCGCGGCATATGGCTCAGCTCATGAATGAACATGGCCGACCGGTAAAGCGTGAACACCGCCGTGCCATACCATAACGACCAAGTCACAGAACCGGCGCCTTCCAGCATGGACAGTGCGACCCAGAACAATCCGATGCTCAACCCGAAGTCCAAGCGATAGCGCCATGCATGATGGCGTCGCAAGTCCTCGATCAATGGGCGCAACTCGTCCACGAAGGTACGCCCGTCCAGGTTTGCGACAGGCTTCACCGACGTTTCCAAATGACACCATCCAGGTAGAAGTGGTGCAGAACGATGATCAGCGGTACCAGCCCTACGGAAGGCATCTCCAGGCTGAGCACCAACAGACTGGCCAGCCCCAGCGTACTGAACCAGATCCACGGTTTAGCCCCCATCCGCTTGACCCAACCGTGTGCAACACCCAAGGCGCCTGTGACGGCTGGCTGGGTTTCCGTTCGGCGCAGTCCAGCCATTACGGTAGACGTGCACACCAAGTGGTATTGCAGCGCGTGGATGCTGGTACCGATCAAAATAAGCGCGTACAGATCGCTCACCAGCAGGTAAGCGGCGTTATACAGCCCCAGCGAAACCGCCAGCATGACCAGTACGAACCGCGGCAAGCCTTCTTGATGACGCTGCTGTCGCCGCTCGGCAACCAGAAATTGAAGCGTCGTGCCTGCGAATACAGCGTATGCCAACCAAGCCCAGAACGGCGCGAGTGCCGGCGTTGGAATTGAGATGTTCGCAAACGGCAGCGTCTGCTCAAACAGTTCGTAGTTTCCAAAATGAAAACCACCGTGAGTGATGCGATAAATCAGCGGCGCAGCAAACCCGGCCAATACCATGTTGCGAATCGGCAAAGTGGAATGTTTATACCCGGCTTTCTTCGCATAAAGTGCCGCCACACCAAAATGCTGTTTACACACATGATAGGGCTGCCAATAAACCCAGATCGCCACAAGCCAAGGTAAAGCATTCAGGCTGTAGAGGGCGAGGCACAAGACACTGATAACAACTAATCCCGCCCAGAATTGCACTTTGTGCCGCTGATACTCCAGCGGCTCAGCGAACAATCGAACGTGCGTATGCAGCACATGGGGAATATCTAGGAACAGCGCAAACAACAACGCGCCCACCAGAAACGCCGGTCCCTGCATAATAGCCAGTATCAGCGCGACCGAAATCAATGGGCCTCCAACCAGAATAGCCAGCGTGTCGACCTTGGCACTGACGAACCACGGCATTTTTACAGACGTATTAGTGGACATTGACGCCCCCTTTATACCGCTGTGGAAAACGCGAGTGTGTTAGCACGCTCAAGTATCATCGCCAACTCATGAAGCGTTGTCGTCGCATCAACTTGGTCGGCAGGCAAGCTCAGCGATAAGCGACCTTTCAACTCGGAAAGCAGCGTTAGTTGCCCCATTGAGTCCAAGCCCAAGTCCAACAGGGTATCGTTAGCCTTTATCGCGGAACCGTTCAAATGAGCCGGTAGAATCCCCTGTATTGAAAGGCTTTTTATAGTCTGGCAAATAACATCAAACACAAGTGCTCCTTGCACGTATGCAATCCGTGCTGTTGTAAAAGATGATTAAGCGGAAACGCGGTCAGTATTGACGGCAGCAGAACTCAAACGGTTACTCAAATACAGTCGACTTAATGCCTGACGCTGGATTTTCCCACTTGTGGTTTTAGGGAATTCCGAGCGGCGGATCAGCAGCACTTCATCCACCTGGACGCCGGCTTGGCGTACAACGATCTGCGCCACTTCGCGACGCAACTCCGCGGGATCCCGAGTGCCAAGAGCATTACTCGCCATGACCACTACAACGCATTCCTTTGAACGCTGAATGTCGATGCAGGAAAAGGCAGCGACAGAACCGGCAGCTAAATTGAAGGCACTTTCCAGCGCCCATTCAATAATGTGCGGATTGACGTTGACGCCTGCACGCGTAATCAGGTCCTTGCTGCGCCCGGTAATGAACACTTCATCGTTCAGCAGAAAGCCCAGATCACCCGTGTCATACCAATCTTTTGCTTGGGGTCGCACCGGATCCATTTTCAAGTAACGGCGAATGATACTGTCGCCCCTGATCTGCAGCCGGCCAAGCTGGCCCTGCGTCAAACAAATCTGGTGTTCATCTACGACTCGAAATTCGGTTTCACCGACTGCCGTGCCATTTCCTAGATAAGGTGCAGAGCCGGGAGTGCCGGGCGCTTGCTCTTTGACCAGCATTGAGCTGTGCAGGCTCTGAGTGTCCAACCAGCGAACGCGCATACCTTGTCCAGGCGCGTTGAGTGAAACCGCAACCACTGCTTCCGCCATACCGTACGCCGGTTGCAGTACACCCACTTGCAGGCCATGAACTGCGAAGGCAATTTCAAACTGACGGAGGTGGTCATAAAACACTGGCTCGGCACCCACCCAGGCATAGCGCCAATGGGACAAGTCCAGTTCACCTTCGCGCACGCGGCCGGCGAGGCGGCTGAGCAAGGCAAATGCAGAAGTTGGCGCCGGTGACAAGGTACCCTTGAAGCGAGACAGTGCCTGCAGCCAAGCCATGGGCTGTCGAGAAAACCCGTGAGTCGGCATCAGCACCAGATCGATAGAACACCACCAGGCCAGCGTCAATGCGGAAAGCCCCATGTCGTGGTGAAGCGGTAACCAACTGACCATCCGGTCGGTCGTGTCGACGTTTACACGCTCGGCAATTGCCTGACAATTGGAACTGAGCATCGACTGACTGATGCACACCGCTTTAGGCATTCCGGTACTGCCAGATGTGAACTGTAAAATCGCCAAGTCTTCAGGGCGGCTCAAGGCTGGCTCATCGACGTAATCGGCTATCGCGCTCATCTGCTTGAGCAACTCGTCATCCGTCAGGGCGACGTCTGACCATGAGCCCGGCAACTTCGTCGCTATCGCCCCGCAGGTCATTATCAACGCAGGTTCAATCAACTCCAGCATGGCGGCCAACCCGCTGCCATCACGCATTGTCGTATGAGTTAAATCGTGCGGCAGAAGCGCGATTGCCAATCTTTCGGCCCACGCGGCGAGCACCACGGTCATTACCTCCATGCTCGAAGGCATGCAGATCGCTACGACCTGCCCCGGTTCAAGGGCACGTTGGCGGAGTACCTGACGCGCCTGATAAACCTTCGACTTGAGATCCGACTGCGTCAAGCAAACGGTAGAATCATGATCAAGAACCGTTGTGAGACGGTCCGGTGGGCACAACAGGAATTTTTCTATGAGGCACAGGCGGGCATGTGCAACTAATCCATTAGTCATCGCGTTCAGTCCTTGAAACATCCTGCAAAGACTAAATATTGTCCAACAATCTGTCAATATGGCTCTTTGATATTAATCAGCCAATAAAACGACGAAAGCGTAAAGCTTTTAGCTAATCAAAATCATCATATTGATTTATATAGATTTTTATTTTTTCCGGAATCTTCCGCGACATCAGTGGCGCAACCGGGAACATCAATGTGGCAAGGAGCACCGTTCTCGATCGGTACTGACTCCGACACAGGCCTCCATCCTTGGTTTTGCCGAGGGACACGGCTGGATAGAACGCAACGTGGCCTTACGCCCCACAGTTGTATCGAGTGTGAATCAAGATCTGTGTTGAAGGTGGCGTTGTCGCGGCTCCCTCGATCGCTCCTCGTATCCAGCGCACCGCTGCGGCCGTCTCGCCAACGAAATCATGAGAGATAACATAATCCATGACGCCGGACTCAAGCATCGCCCGCGTATGAACTGTAAGCTCATGGCCGACGAAAATAGGCCGATCCTCAGCCGCAACGGTATCTATCGCTTGAGCAACGCCCCGATTGGCACCGGCCACGTTGTAGATGGCTGCCGGGTAGTCGTGCTTGGAAAAATAACGCGTCAATTGTTCAGTCGTGGTCTGAGGGCGATCGTCGGACATCACTCGTTCGTCGACTTTCAGATACGGAAACTCGGAACGGAGCACCCTGCGAAACCCCATCTCCCGCTCTTGCTGACAGCGAAACGGCACACTGGTCACTAACAGAATTTTTGCCGGTTCCCTGGGTAACGCATTACCTATGAGTAGCCCGGCGACACTGCCCGCCGCATATTGATCGTTGCCTACATAAGCGCTTCGCCCGGAATTAGGCAGGTCGGTGGTCAGGCAAACGACTGGTATACCTAGGCTGCACAGTTTGCGGATCGCGCGATTGATCGCCGGATGCTCACGCGATACCACGATCACACCATCCGCCGAGGCGCCCTGTGCCTGAACCTGATCAGCAAAAGTGGCGGGATCGACCTGGTTAGTCGGTTCATAGTAGCCATGCACTACGACGCCTGGTGTCGAAGCGTTCACCAATGCCTCGGCGTCGGCCAACGTTGCATTGAAGGTTTCGCCCGAATCGCAAAAGAGCTTGATCTGTAACGTTGCCATGCCGTCAGCCAAGTCTTTCCTTAGCTTATCCAGCGCAGCCAGGACTTTCAGACGGGTGTTTTCCCGAACGCCGGGACGGTTGTTCAGCACACGATCGACGGTCGCAGGCCCGACCCTCGCCACCTTGGCGACCTGTTGAACGGTGGGGCCCTTCCATAAGCGCGCTGATGTTTGCGTGGTCATATGGCACGCCCTCTTTTGATGTTATTTACACCATATAAACATTCCCGATGGTCGGCTTCAAGAGCAATTAAAAAAGGTACTGCATTCTTAAATTTGAGGTTTTTCACATCATAAACCGCTTATGGTGCTCCTTGATGCTTGCTTTTTCGGCGCTAATAATCGAGGCATAACAAACACAACAAACCGCCAGGACAGCCCCATGAATAACTCGCCTCATCGGTTGGTTTCGACCGCCACGGCCAAGCCGCTCGTGGCCCGCCTTGCACCTCCCTTCTCAGTCAACGTGCTCGCCCGTTCGACGCTGCGTAGATGACTTTCGCCCATTGATAGGTAGTTGAATATGAGCATACGAATCGCCGTTATCGGCGCGGGAATTATGGGGGAGGATCACGCCTGCATCATTGCCCAGGACCTTCCGGGAGCCACTTTGCATGTGGTGTGTGATGCGTCGCCAGAGCGAGCGAAGCTCATAGCTGACCGTTATGGAGCCGCTGACGTTTCCACTGACCCACTGTTCTCGCTTTCAAGGTCCGATGTCGATGCAATCATCATCGCCAGCCCGGACGAAACCCATGCGGTCCTGACCATGGCAGCCATTGATGCAGGGAAGCCCGCACTGTGTGAAAAGCCATTGTCTCAAAGCCCGGACCAGTGCCTGGCGGTCATCGACAAAGAGGCCTCCCGGGGTCGCCAATTCGTGCAACTGGGCTTCATGCGCCGGTTTGACCCTTCGTACAGGGAAATGAAAAGTGCCTTGAGCGACGGCGTGATAGGTCGGGCTGTGATGATGCACAACTTCCACCGCAACGTAGAAGCCCCCGCCAACTTCAGCGGGCAAATGGCAATCAGTAACTCCGCGCCGCATGAGTTCGATGTGGCACGTCACGTGCTCGATACTGAATACGTTGCCATTTCGGCGTTCCAACCCACCCACACGTCTAAGGACGGCGTCGGCGCCCCGGTATTCATGGTGCTGGAAACCCGGGAAGGCCATCTGGTGAACATCGAAATCAACAACAACGCCCATTACGGGTACGACGTCCGTGGCGAGCTGGTGGGCGAGTTGGGTTCCGTGCAACTGGCCACCCCCGTACATGCTCGCTTCAACACCCGTCTTCAGGGTTTTGAAAGGTACGCGGCCGATTGGCGGCCGCGTTTCGCCGACGCCTACCGCCTGCAGAACAAAGCATTCGTGGAGTTCATCAACACAGGTAGGTTCCCTGTCCATGCCGCGAATGCCTGGGACGGCTATTGCGCAGCCATTGTCGCCCAAGCCGGCATCGAGGCACTCCATCAGCGTCGCCGGGTAGTGCTGCCGACGCTGGAAGCACCGCCCCTCTACCGATCGCGAGAAGGAGCTACGTCATGAAGCTGGGATTCGTCACCGATAGCCTAGGCAACCTGCCCCTGCGGGAGATGCTCAAGCAGGCTGAACGGCTGGGAGTGTCGGGCCTGGAGATCAACACCGGCGGATGGTCGACCGCGCCGCACTTTGACTTGGCGCAGATGCTCGCCAGCGCCGATGAACGCAAAGCCCTCAAACGCAGCTTCCAGGAGCACAGCCTGGAAATCATTTCCTTGAACGCCAACGGCAACCCTTTGCATCCCACGCAGCCTGCACAAGGCCAGTGTCTCAAGGACACGATACGCGTAGCCGGTGAGTTGGGAGTCAAGACCGTCTGCACCATGTCTGGCTTACCTGAAGGTCAGGCCGGCGACAAGATGCCGAACTGGGTGGTTGCCTCGTGGCCTCCCGAAACCCAGACAATGCTGCGCTATCAATGGGAAGAACGCCTGCTGCCCTTCTGGAGCGAGATAGCTGATCTGGCCAAGGAGAACGGCGTGGAGCGCATCGCTTTGGAATTGCACGGTAACCAGTGCGTCTACAACGTCCGCTCGCTGCTGAAGCTACGCAACGCAATCGGACCAGTGATTGGCGCCAACCTTGACCCCTCGCATCTGTTCTGGATGGGCGCTGACCCGCTGGTAGCCGCCGAAGCGCTGGGCGACGCCATTTACCATGTGCACGCCAAAGATACTTTGCTTAACGCGCCAGTCCAGGCCGTGGATTCACTCCTGGAAAATGGCTCGTTGATGGATATCTCATCCCGAAGCTGGTCCTACATCACGCTTGGATTCGGCCACGGTGAGCAATGGTGGCGGCAGTTCTGCTACCGCTTGAAGATGGCTGGCTACGATGGCTGGCTATCGATCGAGCATGAGGACGTTTTACTCAACAGCCTCGAGGGTTTGGAAAAGTCCGTAAGACTGCTACAGAGCGTCATGCCGGTAGCCACCAGCGATTTCAAACCCCAACCCATCTGAATCGCACCACGAGAAAAACCCATGTAATTGCATGTTGAAACGCTCACCGCAACGGCGAGTGAGCATCACCCATGAGTTTCAGTCAGGAATATCACAATGACAATTAATTCCTACGGAAATACGGCAGACACTTCAGCCACTTTTGTAAGTCCTGAAAAACACCAGGCACAGCGCTACCTGCAAAAAATCACTTGGATTGCCACGTTTGGCGGCCTGCTATTCGGCTTCGATACCGGCGTCATCAATGGCGCCTTGCTCTACATGAAAGATGACCTGGGCCTGACACCCTTTACGGAAGGTCTGGTGGCCAGCGCCCTATTGATCGGCGCAATGATGGGGGCGCTGTTCAGCGGTCGCCTATCGGACCTCAAGGGTCGCCGCCGTATCATTCTTTTCCTCGCCGTAGTGTTTTTTCTTGGCGCGTTGGCTTGTGCGCTGGCGCCCACCCTCAACGTCATGGTGGCCGCCCGCTTCACGCTGGGGTTAGCGGTGGGCGGCGCATCGGTCGTCGTGCCGGCGTATCTGGCGGAGATGGCCCCATCCAGCATCCGCGGTCGCATCATCACTCGCAACGAATTGATGATCGTCACTGGGCAATTCCTGGCCTTCACCACCAACGCCACACTGGGCAATTTGTTCAGCGATCTCGACGGTGTCTGGAGATGGATGCTTGCCTTGGCAACCCTGCCAGCAGTGGCACTCTGGTTAGGAATGCTCTACATGCCGGAAAGCCCACGCTGGCTAGCCACCAAAGGGCGCTTCAGAGAGGGCCTGGAGGTGCTGAAACTGGTACGGGAGGAGTACTACGCCAAGGCTGAAATGGAGGCCATCACCCAGCAGATCAGCAACGAGCGATTCATCAAAAAAGGCGGCTGGCGCGACCTGTCTCAAAAGGGCGCGCGACGAATTTTTTTGATTGGCATCGGTATCGCTGTTACGTCGCAGCTGACCGGAGTCAATTCAATCATGTACTTCGGCACCCAGATCCTCACAGAAGCAGGCCTGGAGCAACGTAGTGCACTGATCGCCAATGTCGTAAACGGCGTTATCTCGATTGGTGCAACGTTCGTGGGCATTGCTCTGCTGGACCGCGTGGGCCGTCGCCCAATGATGCTGCTCGGTTTCACTGGTACCACATTGTCTTTACTGTTGATTGGCCTGGTTTCGGTTTTTGTCGATCCCTCCGTCACCCGCGCCATGCTCATTCTCGGAGCCATGGCGATGTTCCTGGCCTCCATGCAAGGGCTGATCGGGCCTGCTTTTTGGGTTCTTTTGGCGGAAATCTTCCCAATGCGTATCCGCGGCGGATGCATGGGTATGGCGATCGCAGCGTTCTGGTTGACCAACGTGATGATCGGCATGTTCTTTCCATCTTTGGTTGCGACGATCGGGATCGGCCAAACCTTCTTTGTGTTCGTGGGAGCAGGACTTCTATCTCTGACTTTCGTCGCGGTATGGGTACCGGAGACACGAGGCAGCACCCTCGAAGAGATTGAACAGCGGCTGTATGGTTAGGCGAGGATGAAGTTTCCCCTTAACTGCCGTTCCTCCGCTTCCCTATTCCGTTCCGTGTTTTTTGGGAAGCGGTTCTCCTCTGCCGATGGCTGTGCCCGAGTTCAGGCTGCTTTTAGCGGGAAGTGGTTTTCGTTCGGAGTTCACCTACGTTGTCATGGTGGCAGATGCGTTATTCGAATTTGCGAGAGCGTCATAGGGACTGCAGGCCTTGCTCAGGCCGAGCTCTGCACATACGCCCCCGCTTGTTCGATTGTAAATGTGCAGGGTGCAACCAATTTTACAAGTAATCATCTGTACGATGGCCAATCCCAGGCCCGCGCCATTGGCATTGCCTCGGCTATAAAATCGCTCGAACAATCTGCCAAGCTCCCCTTCTTCTATTCCCGGCCCGGCGTCCTCCACCCTCAAGCGCGCCACGCCCCCCTCGTCCTGACGTACCACGACAGTCACCTCGCTGCCTGGGGAAGAAAAGTTGAGGGCATTGGTGACCAGGTTCTGCATGGCAATGGCTAACGCTACCGGCTCGGTCTCCACCCAACACGCTTCATCACACTCCAGCACCAACTCCACGCCCTTCTCCATGGCCAGTGGCGTGAGTTCGGCCAGTTCTTCGCGGACCAGCTCGGTGAGTTGCACGCGTTGATACAGGGGGTTGTTCAGTTGCGGTTCGATGCGGGCCATGGTGAGCAGTTGGCTGCCTATACGGGTGGCGCGGTCGACGCCATTGACCAGGAAATCCAATGCCTCACGCCGCTGTTCTTCGGTGACGGCGCTTTGCGCGTTCTGGGCGTGGATGCGCAGGATTGCCAAGGGTGTACGCAGTTCGTGGGCGGCGTCAGCGATGAAGCGCCGCTCGCGCTCCAATAGATCATCCACCTGATCCAACAGGCGGTTGAGCGCGGTTTGCATGGGCTCCAGATCGCTCGGCAGCGGCTTGAGGTGCAACGGCTGCAAAGAATCGGTGGTGCGCCCGCGGATAGAACGGGCCATGGCGCGCAGGGGGTTGAGGCCCCAGCCGATGACCAGCCAGATCAATAATGCCAGCAACGGCACACCGATCAGTGTGGGCCACAGCGTGTGGCGAACGATGCGCTGGATAAGATCCTGGCGAATGTCGTCGCGCTCGCCCACCCATATCAACAGGCCCTGTTGCGGGTCAGCCAGGAGGAAGGCGCACCAGTCGTTGCCGTTGTCTATCAGGTCGTGGGAGCCAAGGGTGACGGGCGGCGCATCGAGGATCGGTGCTTCGGCGGAGCGCACCAGCAGTTGGCCGTCGGTGCGCCAGACTTGAAAGGTCAGGCGGGTTTCGTAGGGATGGGCTACGCCGTCTGCGCCGACACGGCTCATGGCCTGGTCGAAGGCTTGGTAGAGACGGTCCCAGTCGGCCTCGCCGGGGGCGCGCTGGTGCAGCACGCCTTGCAGCAGACGGGCACTTTGAGCGAGTTGCGCATCGTAGACTTCTTCGATTTCGTGGTGGCTGTCGCGCAGGACCAGCCAGCTGATCAGGGCGTCGCCCAGCAGGATCAGCACCAGCACCGGGACGAGAATACGCGCGCGGACGGAAATCATGGTTTGAGCGCCAGTACGTAGCCGACACCACGCACGGTACGAATCAGTTCGGTGGAAATTTTTTTGCGCAAGTTATGGATCAGCACTTCGAGGGTATTGCTCTCGACGCGGTCCTGCCAGCCGTACAACGCCCGCGATAGCCGCTCGCGTGTCACCACTTTGCCGGGGCGCACCATCAACTGGTGCAGCAATTGGTATTCCATCGGTGTGACGATGATCTCCTCGTCCTGATAGCGAACCTGCTGGGTGGCTGGGTCGAGGCTGACGCCAGCATGCTCCAACAGCGGTTGTGCGCGGCCCTGGCTGCGGCGCAGTAACGCACGCACGCGGGCCTTGAGTTCTTCCACGTCGAACGGTTTGACCAGGTAATCGTCAGCGCCCGCATCCAGCCCGGCGATACGCTCGGCGGTGCCGTCGCGTGCGGTGAGGATAAGCACTGGCAGGTCGTGTTGCTCGGCACGCAATTGCTGCAACAGATCAAGGCCATCCAGGCGTGGCAGGCCGAGGTCGAGCAGCAGCAGGTCGAAGCTTTCGCTGCGCAGGGCATGCAATGCGCCCAGGCCATCCTGCAGCCAGTCAAGGGTGTAGCCTTCGGCGCCCAATGCCACGCGAATCCCCTGGCCGAGGGCACGATCATCTTCGACAAGGAGTAGGCGCATCGCAAAATCTCTCTAGGAATCGGCGGCATCATGCCGGGTTCTATCCGGGGCTATTCCGGCAAAGATGTTACAGCTCATTACCAACTAAGGTTGCGTTAAGGTTGATTTTGCACTGTGCAATCTCCCACAAACGCTGAGAGCTTTTCCATGCGCAAAATTCTCCTGCTGTCCCTGATTATCGCCAGCCCTCTGGCCCTCGCCGGCCCGCAATGTACCACCGCCGAACGCTCGCAATGGCAAGACGAAAAAGCCTTCCAGGACAAGCTCAAGGCCGAAGGCTACGAAATCAGCAAGTTCAAGGTCACCGACGGCAATTGCTATGAGATCTACGGTTTCGACAAGGACAAGCGCAAAGTCGAGATCTACCACGACCCGGTGACCGGCAAGGCCGTGAAGACTGAGATAAAAGGCTGATGCAAGGCGAATCCCTGCGCCTTTGGGACCCGCTGGTGAGGCTGTTTCACCTGTCTATCGCCGGGGTCTTTGTTGCCAATTACTTCTTCAATGAAGCGGGCGACGACTGGCATGTCTGGCTGGGCTACTACGCCATGGCCTGGCTGCTGGTACGAGCGGTGTGGGGGTTCGTCGGGCCGCGCAGTGCGCGCTGGTCAGACTTCTGGCCGACACCGAAGCGGCTTGCGGCCCACCTGCGCTCGCTGCTCAGGGGGCGCCCGCAACATCGCCTGGGTCATTCGCCGATCGGCGCCCTGGTGATGGTGATGATGCTGTCGGCGCTGTTGACCCTCGGTATCAGCGGCTTCCTGATGCAGGAAGTCGATGCTTTATGGGGCGCCGATTGGCCCCTGAAAGTCCACGAAACCGCGGCCAATGTGTTGCTGGGACTGGTGTGCATCCATGTGCTGGCAGCGGTGTTCGAAAGTTTCCAGCTGCGGGACAACCTGCCGTTATCCATGCTCACCGGTCGCAGGAAGCGCCTGCCGGATGAGCGTGCACCGTAATCTTTTTCCTGATTGGTTTGCCTATGCGCCGCCTGCAACCCTGCACAGCTTGGCAAAATGATCACCTTCAATGTCTTTCGCTTCAGAAGCGATAATGCCCCCCTTTCACTCTCGTCGCAGGAGCGTATGGGGAGCAACGCCAAAGGCCTTGCGAAAAGCGTGGCTGAAATGAGAGAAGTCGGAGAAACCGAAATCCAGCGCCGCCTGAGAAATACTGCGGACTTGACCGCGCTCAATAGCCTCGCGGCTGGCGAGCAAGCGTGCCTTCCAGATTTCTGCGACCGGCGATTTCTGATGACGGGCGAAAGCGCGCGTCACCGTGCGCGTGGAGACATGGTGGGCTTGCGCGATGCGTTCGAGCGACAGGTCCGCCTCGGTCAAATACTGGTGGATGTACTTCATGATCCGGCCATGCAGATCCAACTCGTCATGAGTCTGCTTTAGATCCTGGAGTTCCAGGCTGACCACCAGAAGGTCGAGCAACGTGCTGGAGTAACGACTGGAGACTGCTGTGTTATGGAAGACTGAAGGCATACTCGCGGCTTGACGTAACATCTCGCGTAACGGAATCACCCCGGGGCGACGGTCATCCAGAACCACAGCGGTGCAGTCTGCTATGGAAGGCAGGCGCTGACTGAGCAGTTGTCGCGGAATGCGGACAAGGTGGTTATCAGTACCACCGAAGCTGAATCTGAACGGCTGGGATGCGTCATAAAGAAACAGATCGTCCGCCGCCAGTTTCGTCCGTCGGTCAGCCTGCTCCAGTTCGCCATAACCGCTCCGGGTAAAGCCCAACCACAAGTCGTCATTGGGATCACTGCGCAGGTGCTGGGCGGAACGCTCCCAATAGTGCAAGGGTGCGGACAACGTGCAGATGTCCAATGCGCCCATGCCATGCACCTCCAGCGCCCCGTCAAAATCGCTCTGCGCCAGTCGTTTGCTGTCTGCGTCCAGGCAGTGGTGACAAACCACCTCTTTCCAGTAATCGAACCGGAGGGGGGCCGTAACGGCAAGCGTTGAATACTGACAGGTCTGGCTCATTGCATTCACCTCGCGGCGGCGTTTCAACAAAAGAAGCGGGGTAACGTTTTTGCCAGCCAAGCAATTAGCAGGCCATTTCCATCGCCTCATCCCCGCTGTCAGACACCTTGGAAGATAGCTGCTTGCGCGTTACCCAGGCCGATCCTTCCAACACTCCCCATGCCACTTCTCGGGGCGCCTCGCCCCCTTGCTTCACAAGCCCCGCACCATTGCTGCGCGCTGATATACCGGTCTTTTTTACCTGTCCTTTTTAACCAAACGGTTGTCCATTCGAGCCAAGCACGTTGCATCCCCCCTGGATAATTTCTACTCCACGCCATGTCCCTACAAGCACGAATGATGAGGTGTCTCATGCATCCACGAGAACAGCAGCGACTGTCCGATTCATCCTGGTTTTTACAGCGATGGGACATGGCACCCGAAGAGTTTGCCACTTACCTGGTGCAGCTCGGGACCTTGGTGCTGCAACGCCGATGGCGTGGTACCCACCGCAAAACACCAACATCCACTGGGATGTAGAACAGCGAACCGTCCGTTTGAGACGGAAATAAAGGAGCCACCCATGGAATCTGCAATCGATAAACATCTCAAATGTCCCCGGACTTTGTCCCGTCGTGTTCACGACGATTACCAGCCACCCTTCCCGATGTTTGTGGGGCGAGCCGACGAAAACATGAAGCAAGTGGTGATGGCTTACCTCGGGGTGCAATTTCGTGACGAGCAACGCGCCGCCGCCCTGCAAGCCATGCGCTACATCGACGCAAGCTTTGCCCTCGCCGATGGCCCAGGGAATCACGACCTGACCTACCACCTCGACAATCAGGGTTATGGAAACTTCATCGCCGTGGGCTACTGGCGTGATCCCGCCGCCTATCAGCGATGGCTACTTTCAGCGCCTGTGGCCGATTGGTGGGGCGACGATGCGCGCCTGAACGAGGGGTTGGGGTATTTCCGCGAAGTCATCGCACCACGTGCCGAACAGTTCGAGACGCTGTATGCATTCCAGGAAGATTTGCCAGGTGTCGGTGCGATCATGGACGGCATCAGCGGCGAGATCGAGGAGCACGGCTACTGGGGCTCGGCGCGCGACCGCTTTGCTATCTCACAGACCGACTGGATGCAGCCGACCAGCGAACTGCAAGTCATTTCAGGCGACCCCGCCAAGGGCGGCAGGGTCGTGGTACGCGGCCACGACAACCTGACGCTGATCCGTTCCGGACAAGACTGGGTCGAAGCCGGCGACGAAGAGCGCGCGCTCTATTTCAACGAGATGCTGCCGCCCCTGCAAGACGGCATGAACTTCCTTCGTGACGAGGGGCAGGCGCTGGGCTGCTACAGCAACCGCTTCGTACGCAATGTCGACCTGGATGGCAATCTTCTCGACATCGCCTATGACATCGGTCACTGGCGATCCCTCGACAAACTGGAACGCTGGGCAGAATCCCACCCCACTCATTTACGTATTTTCACCACGTTCTTCCGAGTGATCGGAGGCCTTTCGAAGCTGCGGCTGTATCACGAGGTCTCGGTAGCGGACGGTAGCCAGCAACTGTTCGAGTACATCAACTGCCACCCGCAGACCGGGATGATGCGCGACGCGCAAGTGTCGCCCACCTGACTCCATCGCTGACTCCACTTTTAGCCCTGCGCATTGCCTGACTGGCGATTGCGGGGCTCTTTTTGCCCGAAAAAAGGATCGTCGATCATGAAACAGTTCCGCTACCTGTCGCTTGCCGCCCTCCTCCCCAGCCTTTCCTCCCAAGCGCTCGAGGTGGATCCTGGCGATTACGAGCCGCTCCCCGTGGGAGCGACCATCGGCGTGGTCTACTACCAGCACGCCACCACGGACAGTGCCTATGCCCAGGGTCACAAGACCAGTTCCGATTTCAACCTGACATCCGATATCGGCATTCTGCGTCTGCTGCACGTCTACCAGTTGAGCGAGCGACTGACCATCGAGCCTCAATTCCTATTGCCCTTCGGTCATGTCTCAGGCGGTGGTGACGCGTCTGGTCTAGGCGACGCCAGCGGCATCGGCGACCTCATTCTCACTGCGCCGCTCAAGTACCGTCTCAACGACGCCAACGACACCCTCGGTGCGACCGCCTACTTGTACGTGCCGACTGGCGACTATGACAAAGACGACGCGCTCAACATTGGCGAGAACCGTTGGAAGGTTGATCTCCAGGCCGCTTACGTCAAGCACTTCACGGAGAAGTGGGCCATCGACCTCGTCGGTGACGCTATCTGGTACGCAGACAACAACGACTTCGGCGCCAGCTCCGCCCGCCGGGAGCAGGACGTTTCCTACGGCGCTCAGTTAATGGGGCGCTACATGCCCAACGAGACCACTGCGCTGGCTATCGGCTTCGGCCACAGTTGGGGCGGGGAAAACCAGATCGATGGTGTCAACCAGGACGACAGGATGGAAACCACCAACTTCCGCGTCACGGCCAGAAAGTTTTTCACCGCCAAGGACCAACTCCAAGTGCAACTTGGACGCGACCTGGCGGTGGAGAACGGCCCCAAAGAAGACTTTCGCATGAACCTGCGCTACGTCAGGGTCTTTTAGACCCGCCCGTCTCTACCACCCGTTGTCCTTATCAACCAAGCGTGTGCCCAACGACGCGACAGTTGGCTAATGAGATGCCTCTCACCCGAAACGGAGTAACCAGACAATGACCGACCAGCAACCCACCACGGAGCAACAACCCTCCCTCTATACCCGTCTTGGCGGCTATGACGCGATCTATCAGTTCGCAGGCGCAGTGTTGAGAAAGACAATGGGACACCCGGCCATCGGGCACATCTGGGCCCATATGTCGGAATCGACGTTCCAAAAGGAACACATCAATTTTGTCGATTTCCTTTCCGAGCACTGGGGTGGAAGCGCCAAATACAGGGGTAGAGACATGGTCACCGCGCATCGTGGGATGGGGCTGACCGAGGTGCACTGGCAAGCCGTGCTCGATTGTCTCGAGGCGTGCTACGACGACTACGCTCTGGCCCCGGATCTGCGCAAAGAGGTCAATGACTTCCTCATCAAGTTCAAACCGGCGGTGATCGGGAGCCCCTCCTATCGGGATGTCGTACTCGCGCACCCGGAAATGGACCCTGCCAAAGGCATGAGAAGCGTTGGGGTTGTCTGGCCAAAACCCGGGAAGTCATCTTGGAAACAGACCACGCCTGAATCCGAAGACTGATACCCCGGCATAAGCCTGAGCCACAGCAATGGAGGGCTACCGTGGAGGGGCAAGCGAGTCCCGCTCAACCAAGCGACTGTCCTCCTCAGCCAAGCGCTGCTCAATCTGTGGAGATAGCTTGATACCAGCCCCGGCCACGGCTCGCCAATCGCGCGCACCGTGCCTGGGCATCCCCGAGATGACGTTTGAACAGACATTGCCAGCCCCTGCGGGTTGGCACAGGACACAGGACACCCCATGGCCATCATCCGCCCGACTCTCGAACAAGTGCAGGATCTCGCCAGCCGCCTGCACATACAGCTGACACCCGAGCAAGCCAGCGAATACCTGGCGCTCATGCAATCCAGTTTCGACGCCTACGACCTCGTCGATGAGTTGCCTGATTTCATCCCTTCAGTGCGCTACGAGCGCAGTTCCGGTTATCGCCCTTCAAGCGCGGAAAACCCGCTGAACGCCTGGTACTACAGAACTGAGGTGATGGGCGCCAGTTCGGGCAAGCTCGCCGGCAAGACGGTCGCGCTCAAAGACAATATCTCTCTGGCCGGTGTCCCGATGATGAACGGCGCCGCACCACTGGAGGGTTTCGTACCGTCGTTTGATGCCACTGTGGTGACGCGTCTGCTCGACGCGGGAGCAACCATCCTAGGCAAAGCCACCTGCGAACACTATTGCCTCTCCGGTGGTAGCCATACCTCGGACCCCGCGCCTGTGCACAACCCTTTTCGCCATGGTTTCACAACGGGCGGTTCGTCTTCGGGCAGCGCGGCGCTTGTGGCGACGGGGGCGGTCGACCTGGCTATCGGTGGCGACCAAGGCGGTTCCATCCGCATTCCTGCCGCATGGTGCGGCATTTATGGAATGAAACCTACCTGGGGTCTAGTGCCTTACACCGGGGTCATGGCGATCGAGTCCACCTTCGACCATGTCGGTCCCATGACGAGCAACGTACGCGATAACGCGCTCATGCTCGAAGTGATGGCCGGCGCCGACGGGCTCGACCCTCGCCAAGCCGCCCCCAAGGTCGATGCCTATTGCGATTATCTGGAACGAGGCGTGGCCGGACTCCGGATCGGAATCCTCCAGGAAGGCTTCCAACTCGCCAACCAGGATCCACGTATCGCAGAAAAGGTCCGCAGCGCTATCGCCCGGCTAGAAGCTTTGGGCGCGCGGGTCGAGGAGGTATCGGTTCCCGAACACAACCTGGCGGGATCGTTGTGGAGCCCTATCGGCTGTGAAGGCCTGACCATGCAAATGATGCACGGCAATGGAGCGGGTTTTAACTGGAAGGGGCTTTACGACGTGGGCCTGCTGGACAAACAGGTCGGTTGGCGCGACCAGGCAAACGCATTGTCACCGTCCCTCAAGCTTTGCATGTTCGTCGGCCAGTTCGGCCTGGAGCGCTACAACGGTCGCTACTACGCCAAGGCCCAGAACATAGCGCGCTTTGCCCGAGCGGCCTATGACAAGGCACTGGACACCTATGACCTGCTCGTCATGCCGACGGTGCCAATCACCGCCCAGCCGCTCCCGGAACCGGGCTCTTCAATCACCGAGACCGTCACGCGCGCGTTGGAGATGCTTGGCAATACGGCCGCTCAAGACATTACGGGACACCCCGCCATGTCGATCCCTTGTGGCCTGGTGGACGGACTGCCCGTGGGGCTGATGTTAGTCGCAAAACATTATGCCGAAGGCACCCTCTATCAGGCTGCAGCCGCATTCGAGGCTTCTGTTGATTGGCGGACGTTGTGAACCTGCGCATCGCATTGGCGAGCAAACACCGGCAAGTAGCACTGAAAGTGAGTATCAACTTCAGAGGAGCCAAGACATGAGCCATACCCACGAACATCATCACGATCACGCTCATGACCACACCGAGCCACCCGAGGCCATCGCCTTGCGTGTCAAGGCACTCGAATCCCTGTTGATCGAAAAGGGCTTGGTCGACCCAGCCGCCATGGATGCTCTGGTGGACACTTACCAGCACAAGGTCGGCCCGCGCAACGGCGCCCAAGTGGTCGCCAAGGCCTGGTTCGATCCCGATTACAAGCATCGGCTGCTGGAAGATGCCACCGCGGCCATTGCCGAACTGGGTTTTTCCGGCGTGCAGGGCGAAGACATGGTGGTGGTGGAGAATACCGCGACCGTGCACAACGTGACGGTCTGCACGCTGTGCTCCTGCTACCCCTGGCCGACCTTGGGCCTGCCACCCGTCTGGTACAAATCCGCGCCCTATCGGTCACGGATCGTCATCGATCCGCGCAGCGTGCTGGCCGAATTCGGCTTGACTATTCCCGATGACAAGGAAGTCCGCGTCTGGGACAGCAGTGCCGAGTTGCGCTACCTGGTACTGCCGGAACGTCCGGCCGGTACTGACGGCTGGAGCGAGGAACGACTGGTCGAGCTGGTGACGCGTGACGCCATGATCGGCACTGGCCTGCCGAAGACGCCGGGCGACGAAGCCTGAACCTGAAAAGGAGAAAACCATGAACGGTGTACACGACTTAGGCGGTATGCACGGTTTCGGCCCGGTGCTCACCGAAGAAAATGAACCCATCTTCCATCACGACTGGGAGCGCAGGGTCTTTCCGCTGTTCGCCTCGCTCTTCGTCGGCGGACACTTCAATGTCGACGAATTCCGCCATTCCATTGAACGCATGGAACCGGCTGAATACTTGCAGTCCAGTTACTACGAGCATTGGCTGCATGCCTTCGAGAACCTGCTGCTGGAAAAAGGCGTGATCAGCACTGACGAACTGCTGGGTACGGCCAAACCAACCCCACCGACACAGCCCGTCACGGTTTTAACGCCGGACATCGTCGAGGCCGTAGTGCTCGGCGGCGCCTCTTCCCGGGCAAAGGAACCCGTCTCTGGCCGCTTTCGGGTCGGTGACCGGGTGCGGACGAAGAACCTCAACCCGACCACCCACACCCGACTGCCCCGCTACGCGCGCGGCAAGGTCGGGACCATCGAGATTGCACACGGCGCGTTTGCCACCCCGGACACGATGGCCCACGGTCTAGGCGAACAGCCCCAACAGGTCTATGCCGTTCGCTTCAGTGCGACAGAACTGTGGGGAGTGGCGCGACCGGACAGTGTTTGCATTGATCTGTGGGACAACTATCTGGAGGCCGTATGAGCGCCAGCATGCATCACATCCCCCCAATAGCCGGCCTGTCTCTCGACGATGAAGGCCCGGTATTCGACAAACCTTGGCAGGCCCAGGCTTTTTCCCTGCTGGTACACCTGCACCAGATCGGTCTGTTCCCCTGGGAGGACTGGGTGCAGGTATTCAGCGACGAGATCAAGGCTACCCCGGCGCAACCCGGAGAAAGCGTCAACGACACTTACTACCGGCAGTGGCTCACAGCGTTGGAAAGAATGGTCACCACTCTCGGTTTAACGGAGGTGAAAGACATCAGCCGGCGCACCGAGGAATGGCAGCAAGCTTACTTGAATACCCCCCATGGACAACCGGTGACGCTGCTCAATGCGAGTTGCCCACCGGCCCATGGAAACGGCCACGAACACCTGCCGCGGCACGAGCCGGTGGCGATCAGCCGGGCCACTCGCTGAGGCCGGAGTCGTCCTGTTTTTTACTTTCGAGGCCGCGTAGCGGCCAAGGGGAAATCGTCATGCATATCGAACCTAACCTGGTGGAAGCTGGAAAACTCTGGCTGAGCTACGTCACTGCCGCAGGTGCCGGCGCGTACACCCTCAAACTCGCTGCCCAAGCCATGGGCGAGCGTGGTGTCTTCTCGCTGCTGGCTCGCACTGTCACTGCCACGGCCCTGGTATTCAGCTTCTTCGAGCTACTACCGCATCATCCCGTCGGCGTCTCCGAGGTCCATCTCATCCTCGGGTCAACCCTGTTTCTGCTGCTCGGCGCCGCACCTGCGGCAGTGGGTCTGGCCCTGGGGCTGCTGATCCAGGGGCTGTTCTTCGCGCCATTCGACCTGCCGCAATACGGCATGAACGTCACCACCCTCCTGGTACCGCTGTTCGCAGTTACCGCCATGGCGAAACGCGTCATCGCGCCAAACACGCCGTATGTGGAACTGAGCTACAGACAAGCGCTGGGGCTGTCGACCGCCTTCCAGGGGGGCATTGTGGCCTGGGTTGCCTTCTGGGCCTTCTACGGGCGAGGCTTCACAGCAGAAAACGCCCTGTCAATTCTGACCTTCGGCAGTGCCTACATGACCGTCGTCATCCTCGAACCGCTGTTGGATCTGGCCGTGCTGGCCTGTGCCAAGGCAACACATCGCCTGCGTGGTAGCACGCTGGTCGAGCGTCGTCTGTACCAGGCCGCCTGAGTCGACAGAGTCCAGTCCAGGCCAGACTGTCCCCGGGCATTCGAAGACCGTAATGCTCGGGGGCATCAAGAGCGAGAACCGCCCCGAAACCTCGTGAGCGAACCAGAGGTGTTTGATGTTTTTCAGAAATAGCACCCGCAAGGATTTGAAGCGGCTCGGCGACCGGCTGGAACAGCCCGACGGCGAGGGAGTATCGATAGCGGCGAAGGATCCGTCACTGCGACGGGTACTGGCGGGCATCGAACGCCTGCTCGCCGATCGCACGGCGCTCCAGGCCAGCGTGGTCGACCTTAACGCTGAACTGCAATGCCTCAAGCTTCAGCTGGGTGAATATGAAACGCGGCTGCATGATCAAGAACAACTTTGGCAATTGGCGGCAAGCGGGTCGGGTGATCTGCTCTGGAAATTGCAGCTCGATGGCAGCCTGCAGCCCGCACGCGATGCAGTACTGCAATGGTTCGGCAACCTGCCCACCCAAGCGGATCTCCCCGTCTATCTAGGCTCCTGGAACGATTGCCTTCACCCTGACGACCGCCAGGCCAACCTGAATGCCCTGGCTCATCACCTTGCCGATCGCAGCGGGCAGGCTCCCTACCAGGTGGAGGTGCGCCTCGCGAGCCACTCGGGAGAATACCGCTGGGTCCGGATCTGCGGCGAAACGCTCCGTGACGAACGGGGGCTGCCACAGATCAGCGTCGGTCTGCTGCGCGACATCCACACACAGCGCTTGCGGGACGAAGAATTCGCAATGCTCTCGGCCCGCTTCGATATTTCCCGCGAATGCATCCAGGACGCGCTCTGGGATATCAATATCGTCGCAGGCGATCCAGCCAATCCCCATAACGTCATCTGGTTCTCGTCACAGATGCGTCGCCTGCTCGGCTATGAAACCATCGAAGAGTTTCCCAATGTGTTCGAAAGCTGGCTGTCCCGCCTGCATCCCGAAGACAGCCAGCATGCCGTGCAAGCGTTTGTCGACCATGTCGCCGACCGCTCCGGCCAAACACCCTTCGATGTGACCTACCGCCTCAAGCACCGCAACGACGAGTACCGTTGGTTCAGAGGCAGAGGTCAGACCCAGCGAAGCAGCGACGGCACGCCCTTACGTACAGTGGGGGCGATCACAGACGTGCACTCCCATCGCGAGGAAAGCCAGTTGCGCCAGACTCAGGAACGCCAGCATCAAGCGATGCAGGAAAACCTCGCCAAGCTGACACAGATAGTCGCCGCCATCCAAAGCATCGCCAAACAGACCAATCTGCTGGCCTTGAACGCAGCCATAGAAGCGGCCAGAGCCGGTGAAGCCGGAAGGGGTTTCGCAGTGGTCGCCGACGAGGTCCGCAAGCTGGCCACCCGCACCAGCCAGGCCACCCAGCAGGCGGCCGACATGATCGAGAGGTACTGAGTTCAAGCTGGGCATCCATTCTCATGAAATTGAAAGTGTGGCCTGCGCGTGAATGCCCGGGCCACACCGCAATTCAAACCAATTCAGCTAAAGAGGCCGGATTGAAGCCCTTCAGATCCGCGTAATCGCCTCTTTCCACCTTGGCGACCCAATCCTTGTCACTGAGCAACACACGCCCTACTGCGATCAGATCGAACTCTCCGCGCTCCATACGCTCGATGAGCCGATCCAGACTCGCAGGGACTGATCCCTTGCCGGCGAAGGCGTTAGTGACATCATTCTCCAGCCCAACCGAACCGACGCTGATGGTTGTGGCGCCAGTGACTTTCTTCGCCCAGCCCGCGCAGTTCAACCCGTTCTCACCGTCAATTTCGGGAAACTCAGGTTCCCAGAAGCGGCGCTGCGAGCAGTGCAGGACGTCGACACCGGCCTCGACCAGTGGCAACAACCAGTCCTCCATCACTGCCGGCGTTTCAGCAACGCGCACCCCGTAGTCCTGTTGCTTCCACTGGCTGACGCGCATGATGATCGGGAATTGCGGGCCAACAGCCTGACGAACGGCAGAGACGACCTCACTGGCAAAACGCGAGCGTTCCTTGATTGTCGGGCCGCCGTAGCGGTCGGTGCGCAGATTGCTACCAGACCAGAAAAACTGATCGATCAAATAACCATGGGCTCCATGGATCTCAACGGTATCGAAACCCAGTCGCTTGGCATCCGCTGCGGCCTTTGCGAACGCGGCTACCGTGTCGGCAATGTCCTCTTCACTCATCGCCACGCCACGCAGGTCACCTGGCGAAACCAGGCCCGACGGGCTTTCAACGGGAGCATCCGGCTCCCAGTCGTTGATGTAGCGCGTGGAGCCGGTGTGCCAGATCTGCGGCGCCATGCGCCCGCCAGCCGTGTGGACAGCATCGATCACGTTCTTCCATCCAGCCAGCGCCGCTTCGCCGTGAAAAAAGGGAATACCGGCATCATTGCGCGATGCCGGGCGATCAATCACGGTACCTTCCGACAAAATCAGGCCCACACCTCCCTCCGCCCGCCGCCGGTAATAGGCAGTGCTTGCTTCACCCGGGATACCTTCGGGTGAGAACAGACGCGTCATCGGCGCCATGACAATCCGGTTTTTCAGTTCAAGCGACCGGATGGAAAAAGGACGGAATAAGATGCTGGTATCGAGGATCGACATCGGATGGACTCCATTTGTTTTCGGAGGCCATAAAGTATATTTTGTAAACCTGATGTCAATTAGGCACTTAAAATCGCCTAGGTATACGTGAGGACACTTCGATGCTGGAATTAAAGCCCCAATGTTTTTCGTCGGAGTGCCCAAGCCGGGCGTTGTTCGACCAGATCGCGGATAAGTGGTCAATGATGGTTCTGGCGGTGCTCGATGACGGGCCGCATCGCTTTAACGCCATCAAGCGTCGCCTGGAGGGCGTCACCCAGAAGGCACTTACCCAGTGCCTGCGGCGGCTGGAACGCAATGGTCTCGTCTCGCGCCAGATCATTTCGTTCTCGCCCGTGGCAGTGCAGTATGAGATCACCCCGTTGGGTCGAACATTGCAGCAGCCATTTCGCGAATTGCATAAATGGACGCTCGACAAGCTGCCCGAGGTTGAAGCGGCCCGGTCAAAGTTTGACGAGGCCGCGGAGTTCAAGCTGGCGGAGTGATTCGGTTAGCCCCCAAGCTACAAGGGATGCACACCGTTTCTGAACCATTTGTCCAAAATGGGCCGTTTATAGCTTATGACTCCCCAACCCCAAATACCGCTGCGGTGCCACCTTGCGCAGTCGCGCCGCCAGAAACACACCCGCCAGCAAGGCTGCGGGAATGATCGCGCAGAGGCCGTATGACAAGGCCTTGCTGGCGCCGGTCAGCACATCGAAATGCACCACCGCGATGACCAGGACCGCCAGCAGGGCCACGCAAGAAAAGCCAGGGAAAATCCGCCCCCGCCAGATCCCCAGCTTGAGTTCGGGGTGGCGCCGGGCAAAGACCCATACCGCTGCGGACGTGAGCGCCATCAGCAGAATCACGCACAGCGTCGCCAGGTTAGACAGCCAGGCGAACAGTTGCAGGATCGGATCGGCATCCATGGCGGCGAAAATCAGTACCACCACGGCGGAGATCAGGCTCTGTAATGCCGAGCCCATGTGCGGGCTCTGGTGCACGCGATGGGTGGTGCCCAACCGGCTGGGCAGCAAACCATCACGCCCGATGGCGTAGAAGTAGCGAGCCGCGGCGTTGTGGAACGCCAGCAGCCCGGCATAGATGCTGACCATGAACAGCACGCGGATAACCTGGGTCAGGTGCGGGCCGACAAAGTGGTCGGACATGCCATAGATAAACGTCGTGGGGTCCTGCAAGGCCTGAAGCGTGGAGACGATCTTGTCCGCGCCCACGCCAATCACCATCGACCAGACCGACAGCGCGTAGAACCCGCCGATCAGCAACACCGAACAGTAGGTGGCAATCGGGATCGTACGTTGCGGGTTCTTGGCTTCTTCACCGTAGATAGTGGTGGCCTCGAAGCCGATGAACGCCGCGAAGCAGAACAGCAAGCCGATGGATGGCGTGCCGCTGAACACGTGGTTGCGATCGAACGCATCGAGATTGATCCCGCTGTCGCCACCGGTCCTGAGAATGGCGAAATCCAGGAGCAGGATCGCCAGGTATTCGGCGATCACAATGACCGACAGCACCCGGGCGGACAGATCGATCTTGCGGTAGCCGAGAATCGCAACGCTAGCCATCGCCATCAACGAGTACGACCACCAGGGCAATACCAGGCCGAAGACGCTTTCCATCGTGCCGCTGACCACGCCGCCGAACATCCCATACAGTCCGACTTGCAGGATGTTGTAGGCAAACATCGCCAGCACCCCCGCCGCGCCGCCGGCCAAGCCACCCAGGCCGCGAGAGGTGAAGGCATAGAAACCGCCGGCGTTGGTCACGTGCCGGGACATGGTGGTGTAGCCCACCGAAAATGCCAGTAACACCAGCAAGGCCAGGATCAGCAAGGCCGGTGTGCCAGCGCCGTTGCCCAGCATGATGCCGATGGGGAAGCCGCCAGCGATGACGCTCAAGGGGCTCGCCGCCGAAACCACGAAGAAGATGATGAAGCCGACACCCAGGGCCCCACGCTTGAGCTCCGTGGAGCTATTGACCGGGAGAGGTACACTCATGTTTTCTTGACCTTATTGTATGAGGCAGTCGCTGTAGGATCGGCGCAGTCAATCGCTCGCCGTCACCGGATAGCGTTATTGTTCGTGTCGCACGCTGGATTCGATCCTATGCCTGCCGCCGAACGCCCCATTAGCCCAAATCGGTAAGCGGCGCGTTCCCCTCAAAAAAGCCAGTCGTCCAGCTGCTCTCGCCTTACTGCAAGGCGATACGCGCCGTCAGTTCCGACGCCGCGCCGGTGACCAGGTCGCACAAGTAGCTCTGCTGGAACGCATGGAACCGCTCGCTACGCCCCACCAGGGTCATGCTCCCGAGCACTCGGCGTTTTTCGTCGAAGATCGGCGCCGCAACGCCACTGCGCCCCGGATACAGCTCGCTTTCACTGATGCAGTAGCCCTGCTTGCGGATGGCGAGCAACCCCTTGGTGAACGGTTTCCACTCCATTCCATGATGCAGCACTTCGGTGGGCTTGGCGTGGACGTCGTAGATGCGGCGGATCTGGCGCGGCAGCAGATAGGCCAATACGACCCGAGCGGTCGCACTGTGGAAAAGATCGATCGGCCGCCCCCGGTCGCCACCCACGGGGCCGGCGTCGGAACCCCGCTGGATCAGCACGTTGACCACTGAGTCGCCATGCCATTCGCTGACCAGTGCGTCCAGGCCCGTGTCGGCCACCAGTTTGTCCACCAGGCCCCGGCTGCAGGCCAGCAATGGATCGTAGTGGGCCATCTGATGCTCCAGCGTGACGATGCGGGGGCCGAGCGCGTAGCCGCGAGGCAATCGCTTCAAGAACCCCGCGTCGCCGAGTTCGCGCAGATAACGATAGGCAGTGGCGGGCGTGTAGCCGAGCTCCTGACAAATCACCTCCACATCGATGACCGGCTGTTCAGGGCGAAACAAGTCGAAGACCTTGAGCAGGCGGCGAAGGCTGTTCATCTTTTCTACATCCTTGTGCAGGCAAGCCTGTCCGCTGTCGGCTGCAGCGGGCAAAGGCTCAAGCAAGGGCGCAACCGCCGATGGCAGAGCGTGTGGTCTGGGACGGCAATTCTGCGAACAGCGCCTGGTACTCCGCCGCAAAATGACTGAGGTGATAGAAGCCCCACTGGGCCGCCGCATCGCCTATCGAAAGATACGACGCGGGGGTGGACATCAGGGTTCGGCGCACACCGTTCAGCCTCACGGAGCGCAGGTAATTGACCGGCGTCGTCTCGGTCACCGAGCGGAAGCTGTTCTGCACCGTACGCCGACTGACCTGGAGTCGCTGGCACAACTCGTCCACGCTGGGCACGTTGTTCAATTGCCCGGTCGCCAGGCGGTGGCATTTTTCGACAATGTAGCTGCGCGTGGAACTTGGCGTACGCTGCTGCTTGTCGCAGGCAGGGTCGGTCATCAATTGCAGCAGCTCGCCGAGCATGGTCTGCTCCAGCGCCTGTTCCCGGTCTTGCGCATGGTCGAGTTCTTCACTCAAGAGCGCCTGGGAGAACGCCGCCAGCATTCGACGGCGAGCCTCGGCATAGCGCTGAGTGGACACCTTGATCACCGGCTGACGCAACAACTGAGCGATTTCCTTGGCCGACGCGGTTTGCGCCAACGCCTGTTCGAACAACTCACGCTCGAAAGTGATCGCCAGCAGTTCCATGCCCAGCGGCATATGGAACATGAACTCTTCGCCACCATGAAGAAAGAACAGGCTGCTGTCGTCCACTTCCCGCCCCTGCATCCGGATCGAACCCGGGACGGTGATCGGCACGGCGAAACACATCTTGCCCCGTGGGGCCACGCCGTGCTGCACGACACGCTGGTTGATCTGTTCGCGAAACACGTGGCAGCGCGCCGTCGTCAACTGGATAAGTGAGCTCTCAGCCGTACCAGCGGTCAACTGGTTGTAATCCTGGTTCCACTCCTGGACGGTGGCGGCGTGGACATGAATGTCATGGAAATGGCTGATGTTCTGGTTTTTCATGATGACGAAAGCCTCGGCCGATATTCTTCTTTTTTAGATCGCCTTCCCGAGCGATATTCTCACATAAAGAGAATTCTGCAAATTTTCTTTCGGTAATGCCTGTGCTTCGGTGCTGACGCGCGAGGCGGCCCAACCATGTGCCGATTCGGGCTACCGGCCAGGAACGGGCCACGGGGATGATCGGCACACTGAAACCGACATCCTGAGAGACCATCATGAGCGAAGCCAAACTCGAAGCCCTCCATTTCGCGGATGCCCCGCGGATCACCTCCACCATTCCCGGCCCCCGGACCACCGAGGCGCTGGCGTTGTCGGCGCGTACCGAATCCATGGCACGCGGCGGCGGACGCATGCCCGTGGCCATGGATCGGGCGTTCGGCGCGACCTTCAAGGACGCCGATGACAACACCTACATCGACTTGTCCGCGGGTGTGGGCGTCAGCAGCGTGGGACGTTGCCACCCGAAAGTGGTGCAAGCCATTCGCGAACAGTCCGAAGTGCTGATGCACGCCCTGGAGGTCAATAGCACCCGGCGCACCGAACTGGCCGCCAAGCTCTCCGAGATCGCGCCCGACGGCTTGCGCGGCGACTGCATTACCTTCTTCACGCAAAGCGGCAGCGATGCGTTGGAGGCGGCCATCAAGTTCGCCAAGCGCGTCACCGGGCGGCACCAGATCATCGCCTTCCACGGTGGCTACCACGGCGTGTGGAACGCTTCCGGTGCCCTGACGACAGGCACGGCCTACCGAAAGGGCTATGGTGCCCAGATGGGTGGCGTCATTCATGCGCCCTACCCTTATGCCTACCGTTTCCCTTTCGATACCACGCACAAAAGCGCCGAGCAGATCGCCGGCGAGTACGTGGATTACCTGCTGAACACCCCCTACACCGCCGCCGATGACGTGGCTGCCGTGATCGTGGAGCCGGTGCAGGGCGAAGGCGGCTACGTGCCGCCCTCGCCAGAGTTCCTGCAACTGTTGCGCAAGGCCTGCGACCGCAGCGGTGCGCTGCTGATCGTCGATGAGGTGCAGTCCGGCGCGGGACGTACCGGCAAGATGTGGGCAGTCGAGCACTCCGGCGTGAAGCCCGACATGCTCACCTTTGGCAAGGGCATCGGCAGCGACCTGCCAATGGCCGGCCTGATCATGCGCTCGGACCTGGCGGCGGCGATTCCTGACGGATCGATGCCCAACACCTTCGCCGCCAACTCGTTGTCCGCCGCAGTAGCGCTGACCAACATCAGCATCCTCCAGGACCCGGAGCTCGATCTGCTCAACCGTGCCCACACACTGGGTCTGGAAGCACAGGAGCGTATTCGCGGCTTCGGCAGCCCGCTGGTCGGTGAGGTTCGCGGTCGCGGCCTGATGATCGGGATCGAGCTGGTCTCGGACCCGACCACCAAAGCGCCACTGGCACCGGAAAAGATTGGCCAACTCATGGGTTACCTGCTGAGCCACGGCGTGCTGATGATTCCCTGCGGTCGCTACAGCAACGTGATGCGTGTCATGCCCTCGCTGACGATCTCACGGGCGCTGTTCTTCAAGGCCCTGGACATTTTCGGCGACGCCCTGGACTCCCTCGATGCGTGACCTGTCCCGATTCCTGCACATCACTCATGGACTTCAAAATGACTGAGCACTTGAAACACTTCATCGCAGGCGCGTCTTTCGAAGCCTCTGACGGCCGCTGCATTAACCTCGTCAACCCCGTGACAGAACAGGTCTACGGCAGTTGCGCCCGCGGCACCGTCGAGGACGTGGACCGTGCCGTGGGAGCCGCACGCCACCAGCTCGAACGTGGCATCTGGAGCCAGCTTGACGGCGCCCAGCGCGCCCGACTGCTGTCGAAACTGGCCGACCTGGTGGAACGCGACACCGACGTGCTGGCCGATATGGACGCCGACGCCATCGGCCGCTCGCCGATCGAACCGCGCCGGCTGGACGTACCCAATGCGGTCGCCAACCTGCGCGCCTCCGCCGGCTGGGCCAACCAGCTCGAGGGGCGGACCATTCCCTCCGGCGGCTATTTCGGCACCAAGTCCCTCTCGTACACGGTACGGGAGCCAGTGGGCGTGGTCGGTGCCATCGTTCCGTGGAATTCACCGCTGATGATCACGGTCTGGAAACTCGCCGCCTTGTTGGCGGCAGGCTGCACCGTGGTCATCAAGCCGTCGGAAGAGACGCCACAGTCGGCGCTGCACCTGGCAACGCTGGCCCAGGAAGCGGGCTTCCCCGATGGCGTGATCAACGTCGTCACCGGCTACGGCAACGAGGTGGGTCGCGCCCTGTGCGAACACCCCCATGTCGACAAGATCAGCTTCACCGGCAGCCCCGAAGCCGGACGCGAGATCCAACGCACTGCCGGCGTACTGTTCAAGCGCGTGGCCCTGGAGCTGGGCGGCAAGAGCCCGCAGATTGTCTTCGACGATGCCGCCTTCGACGACGCGCTGTTCGGCTGCTCCCTCGGCCTGTTCGCCAACCAGGGCCAGGTCTGCGCGGCCGGCTCGCGCATCCTGGTCCAACGCGGCCTCGCCGATCGCTTCGCCGCAGCGCTGGCCGATGCCGCGCGCGCCGTCAAAGTGGGCGACCCTCGTCAACCCGGCGTACAGATGGGGCCTGTGGCCAAGAAAGCTCAATTGGATCGCGTCAACCGCTACATCCAACTGGGCATCGACCAAGGTGCGTCCCTGCTGGCCGGTGGGGTATCGAACCCTGAACAGGGTTGGTTCGTCCGGCCGACCATCTTCGCCGACGCCCGCAATGACATGGCGATCGCCCGGGACGAGATCTTCGGGCCCGTCGGCACGGTGATCACGTTCGACAGCGAAGAAGAGGCCGTCGCACTCGCCAACGATTCCAACTACGGCCTTGCCGCCACAGTCTGGACCAGCGACCTGGCACGAGCGCATCGCGTCGCTGCGGCGGTGAAGGCCGGGGCCGTGGGCATCAACTGCTGGAGCCCGCTGGACGCCAACCTGCCATGGGGCGGCGTCAAGTCCAGCGGCATTGGCCGGGAAGGAGGATTCAGCGGCGCGCTGGCCTACACCGAGGAGAAGGTCATTACCGTGCTGCTGCCCGGCTGAAAACAATCCTTGCACTGACAGGACCACCCTCCCAGTCCCCGTGCCTCAGAGGGTGGCCGTTCAAACGTGCTTTTTCGATGCCTTGATGATCGATGGAGAGACTGCGATGAATCCGGTAAATCAAACAATAATTGATCGGTATCCGACCTCCCTGCGGATTTTGCACTGGGTGCGCGCCGTACTCGTCGCTGGCCTCCTCTGGGCGGGCTGGCACATGACTGGGCTGGCTGACGAAGTGGCGAGCAAATATGAGTTCTATTACCCGTGGCACAAATCCTTCGGGGTGCTGGCATTCCTGGTGGTTCTGGTCCAGATCGCCGTGCGGGTGAGAGCGGCCAGGCTGCCACAACCGCCAGAGACGCTGGCACGGTATGAGCGGGTTTCGTCAAGACTTGCCCACCGTACCTTGTACGCGCTGCTGGTGATCGTGCCGTTGATGGGCTATTCGATGTCGAGCACCTACACAATGAGCGACGGCGTATTCTTCTTTGGGATGAACCTTCCGGAACTCCTGGGCAAGAATGACGACTGGTTCGTGGTCTTCCAATGGCTGCACAAAGTGCTTGCCTACACCCTGCTCGGTCTGATCCTGGTGCATGTCGCCGGTGCCCTGAAGCACCGGTTTTATGACCGCGATCCTCGAAACGACGTCCTGCGCCGCATGCTGTGACTTGATCAGGCGTTGGCGAAAAGTGCCAACGCCTTCATGGCTCGGACCAACGAGCCTCGGTAAAGTCGACGACCAACACATCGCCACCGAAATGCGCTCAGGCTGTTTCACAGCCTGAACGACCGCTCAGAAGGTCACCCAGGCGATGAGCTGGAAGTAGGTATTGGTTGATGCGCTCCCACTCTGGTTGCCCCCATTGCCGATCCACTTCTCAGGCTTGTATAAGCCAATGAGTGGCGAGAGCGTGATGTTGTCCGTCACCATCCAATCCAGAAAAAAGTCGAACTCGCGGGCGCTGAAGTCCTGCTCCCCTCGCCGGGAAAGCTGGTGGAAGTCGAAGGCCATCGCGTTAAGCGTTAACTTGTCGGTCGGCATGACCGAGAGCAACACGTCATTGATCTGCATGTTCGAAGTCACTGAACCTGCGTAGTTCGCCGCGACCTCACCTTGGTAGCGTTTGCGAAAACCGCCCTGGAACAGGAAGTCCCAACCTTCTGAGTAACGCGTATAACGGTAGCTCACCGTCGGTTGCCATTTGACATCGGCGAAGGTGTAGCCCGCGTCGAAGAACATCGCCCGCTGCGATCCCGAGCGTTTTTCCTGGCGCGCCACTTCGAACGCAAAGTCGGCATTCTCGATGCCGGCGTTGCCCTGGCCACGGATGCTGTAGATATCCATGCCCTTGCGTTCACCCCGATCGGCAAAGACATATCGCTCCTCGACATCCAGGCCGCGCACGTACGTCGAGCCGATCGAGCCGATGGGCGTCGTGTAGTCGACGGTGGCGGCCGCCACTTCGGCCTTGGATTGCCCGGGGTTATCCGACTTCAGCCAGATCAGGCTACCGTGAAGACCTTCCGTGCC
This sequence comes from Pseudomonas sp. NFACC37-1, assembly GCF_900101575.1. NCBI lineage: Bacteria > Pseudomonadati > Pseudomonadota > Gammaproteobacteria > Pseudomonadales > Pseudomonadaceae > Pseudomonas > Pseudomonas sp. NFACC37-1. Next base: position 323,195 of record NZ_FMUZ01000001.1, read on the forward strand.
GCCCAGCTTCAAGACTGCCGTATTCCCGAACGCCAACCGCGGACCGAGGTAAAAGGCACCGCCGCGATTGAACCGGCCATCCGCTACGCCCTCGACGGGGTTGAAAGCGTTCCCGGGGGCGAACCCATCATCGGTAATCAGGAAGCCGTCCACCGTAACGATCTGTCGGCCAAAAGAGAAATCAACCCCGTCCGTGCCCAATGCCGGAATCAGATCACCTGACTTCCAGCCCAGGTAGGCATCTTCCACAGCGGTTTCTCTTTCATTTCCGGCGGTGATCCCCCCCGCGTCGCCGTCGCCCCATGATCCCGTACTGATCATGCTGAACCCGCCGTAGATCGAGCCGGCGGCGATCCGATCCGTCGTGCCGCTGAGACCATACTTGGCGAACCCTTCTTGCCACCGCATACTGCCGGGCTCGCGCTGCGGGTCGCCGAGGTAATTCTTGCTGCTGCCGAACCAGCCAAACCCGGCCCAAAGCTCAGCGTTAAGAACGGTCCCGCCTTCGTTTTCGTTGTAAAGCTCGTAACCCTGTGCCTGCGGCTCGAACGCACAGAGTGCGACCAGCGAAAGCAACGGGGCGTAATGGGGGCTGCGCATGACGTCTCTCCTGTTTTTATATTTATGAGGCGAGTCATGAGTGTTCCGATTCGGGTCGCCCATGCGGTAGCCCAAATCAGCATGTGCTAGGGCCAACGCCCCATTTCCCTGACATCCCCCGGAAAACATTTCCAGAGACGTGAACGGTTGCCGTTTTGGGCTACGGCCCACCCATGCGTGCGCCCTATGCTGGGGCCATAAGAACGCATAAGAACGAGGCATCCGTCATGACCCCATTACCGCTGTTACGTCAGGGGCTTTGCCTGCTGACCATCGTCGCTTGCAGTGCCCTACCCTCCCTGGCCACTGCCCACCATTCATTCGCGTTGTTCGACCAGACCAAGACGGTCACGGTAACGGGCGTCGTCGAGCGCTTTGCCTGGACCAATCCGCACATCACGATTTACCTCGACACACCCGGCCCTCCGCCCCAGCGATTCAAGATCGAGACCGGCAGCGTCAACGCGCTGCAACGTGCGGGCTGGAGCGCTGACTCCATCAAGGCCGGCGAAAACGCCGAGGTGTCCTTCAGACCGCTGAAAAACGGTGACCCGGGCGGTCTGCTCGTGGAGATCAAGATCGGTGACGTCGTGCTCACAGGCGGCGGATAGAAGAAGTGCTTCTCCAGCTCCATGACGACCGAACCGAACAAGCCCGCAACGTGGAGACGTTTCAATGAAACCGACACGAACCTTGAGCGCAGCAATGATCTTCCTTGGCGTCGTCCTCGCGACCGGCGTCGGGGTGTGCAACGCGGCAACGTCGAAGACCCAGAACAATACGCGCCCGGATATCAGCGGTACCTGGGAAAGAACCCCCGACGACTGGTTCGGTGAGAACCCCGACGATCCGGTGCACCCGGGCGGCCCGATGGACCTGAAGGAACCCTATGCCAGCGAATACACCGCGCTGAAAAAGAAACAAGCCGCAGCGAACGAAGCCGGCACGCCATTGGCCACGACGAGTTCCAGATGTCTGCCCGAAGGCATGCCAACGATGATGGCGGCGCTGTTTCCGATCCAGATCATTCATGACGACAAGCAGGTGATTGTCCTCGGCGAGTACCTTCAGCAGGTGCGCCGCATTCTCCTGAACCAGGCCATGCCGCCCAAAGAGAAGCTCGATCCCAAGTACCAGGGCCATTCCCGCGGCCACTGGGAAGGCGACACGCTCGTGGTGCAGACCCAACGTGTGCGAACGGACGTGACGTTCTATGACGTTCCCCACAGTGAGGAAATGAAGATCACCGAACGTATCAGGCTAAAGGGGCCGGACCACTTGGAGAACCAGGTGGTGATCGAGGATCCGCAGGTGCTCAACACCCCGTATCGCTTCACGTTCGACTACAAGCGCTCCAACTACGTCATTCAAGAATACGTCTGCGAGAACAACCAGATCGTGATCGACAGCGAGGGCAAGGCGTCCCTCAGCCTTGAGTGAAGCCCCTATCGATGCTCCCTTGGAGATGACCGGATGGAACGAGCGATGACCATCAGCCGCTTGCGGCCGGCGCTGCAAGGCGCCCTGCTCTCGCTGATCCTCACGTCGAGCGCGTTTGCAGAGGTACCCCGTATGCCCACGGCCATACCTGTTCCGCCCTCCGACAAGCCACCGCTGTCGTCGGCAAAACGCCCGGGCACCGAATACAGCGATTTGGAAAAGTACGGCTACATCGAGGAAGAGTTTTACCTGCAAGGCGTCGCCCCGGCCATCACCGCCGCGGGCAAACAACTCTTCGAAGCGCCGTACACCACGCGCATCCTGGTACGCAAACCAGCGGATCCCGCGCGCTTCAATGGCACGGTGGTGATCGAGCCGTTCAGCTGGTTCGGCGAGCGTGGCGCAGGCTGGATCCTGACCCGTGACTACTTGCTACGGCGTGGCTACGCGTACGTCGGCTACACGCTGAACATGAACCGGCCGGCCGTCGATCCCAAGTTCATCTCGGACACCCCGGCCGCCGAAGCCGAACAGATGGCCCAGTACGGACAAATCGTGAACTTCGAGTTCATGCGCCGCTTCGACTATGCACGCTATGCGCCGCTGGGCAGCTATTACGATCCGCAGCGCTTCACCCGCGGTGAAGGTCCCGATCCGTTCGTGCCACAGTCACAGGGGATCGCGGCGCAGCTGGCGTTGCTGCTCAAAACCAATGCGGCGCAAGGCCCTTTGGCCGGCCTGGATGTGCATCGCGTCTACGTCAATAGCTGGGCGGTGACCGCGCAAGTCTGGATGGATTATCTCGACCAGGGCCGCCACCAGCAATGGCGCATGCCCGACACACGGCCGCTGATCGATGCCTACATGACCGGCCGCATGGCCTATGGCGAGGTGGGCGGCGACGTTATCCGGCGACCGCGCCAGATGCCCGACGGCGTGCCGTTCGTGACCGTCTACAGCCAGTCCGAACTGATGCACGACGTGCTCGAAGGCATCGACCTGCCGCCGGACACCGACAGCCCCCAGATCCGCTACTACGAAATAACCGGCATGCCTCATCTGCGGCTGGCCGACCTCGGTACGGAACATACCGAGCTGTTCGCCGCCGACATTGGCAAGGGCGACGACCCACGCTGCCGGACGCTGTACGACGAACCGGTGGAACTGGTCGTCTCGGCGCTCCTCGATGGCATGGACCAATGGGCGCGCGATGGCAAAGCCATGCCGAAGGCCCCGCGAGTCGTGCACGAAGGCAAGGCCGTCGCGCGCGACCCCGTCACCGGCAACCTGCAAGGGGGCGTGCGCCCGCCATGGATCCAGGTGCCCAGCGCGACCTACCTCACGGACCAGGAAACCGGCTGTGGCCTGATCTATGACACCAAGGTGCCCTATCCCAAGGACGTACTTGTCCAGCGTTATGGAAGCTTCAGCCGCTACGAACAGGCATTCGAAGACGCCAAAGGGCTCTCGATCAAACAGGGCTATCTCCTTCCAGAAGACGCAACGGGCCTGCGGCCGATCGCGAAACCTCAAGACTTCTAACCCAACGCGGAAGCAAAGCAGATGTCATCAGAACTCATCATCGCCTGGATCTACGCGTCCCCCGTGAGCACCGCCATCAGGGATATGTTCTGGGTCGTGCCCACCGTCCAGAGTATTCATATCGTCGCCATCGCGGTGATCTTCGGTGCCGCCGTCATCTCCGACCTCAGACTGGCCGGCGTGCTCGCCACCGATGAGCCCATGCGCGGCGTCATCCGCCGTTATTTCCCATGGATGCGCGCCGCCCTCATCGTTCTGCTGCTCAGTGGCCTGGTCATGATCATCGGCGAACCCGACCGCGTCCTGGTCAACACGACGTTCTGGCTGAAGATGTGCCTGGTGGTCGCCGTGTTCACGCTGGCCTGGTCAATCCGGCGTCCATTGCTGCGCCCTGCCGCTCAGGCACAAGGCGACGACCAGGAGCCTCCCGCCAAGGTGCTGGCCTGGCTATCGATCGCCCTGTGGTGCGTCGTGATCTTCTGCGGTCGCTGGATCGCCTACTGATTCCAGCTTTTCGATGAACGTTTTTCTCAGGTATTCACCATGGACATCCAATCGATACTGCAAGCCCTCGAGGACACCTCTGTCGCCGCCCGGATCAGAGAGTCGGGTTCGATTTTTCCAAACCTGGAGTCGGTGCACGTGATCGGCATCGCTCTGGTGTTCGGGACAATCGCCGTCGTGGACTTGCGCCTGCTTGGCATCGCCTCCCATCGTCGAAGCGCGCTCCGACTGATCCAGGAATTGCTGCCATACACCTGGGTAGCCTTCGCCGCCTGCGTGATCACCGGCCTGCTCATGTTTGCCTCCAATGCCACCACCTATGCGCAGAACAGTATGTTCTTGTGGAAGATGGCTGTGTTGTTGCTGGCGGGCGTCAACATGGGGGTCTTCCACCTGGGTGCCTATCGCCGGATCGACCAATGGGACATGACCCTGCCACCGCCCGGCCAGGCCCGTGTCGCCGGACTCTGCTCGTTGACGCTGTGGGCGTGCGTGATAGGCCTCGGCCGCTGGATTGGGTTTGTCTGATGGCTCGCCTGCCGCGAACCTGGCCCGACACTGACGCCAACGGTGCATTCAAACTCGTGCGCCCGGCTTCCGGTCGCTGGGAGTCGCTGGCCTTGCTGCTGGCGGCCCTGGCAATCATTGCCGGCGTGACAGGCTACGTGCTGCTGCGCCCTCAGCACGTCGGCCCACCGCCCCTCTTGAGCTGGCAGGTGCGCTCCTTCGATGGCCTGGGAGCGGTCGACCAGGCCATCCACAGCGCCCTGCTGCCTGCCGGTGAAGAAATCATCTGGAACAACAACGACACTGGCGGCTGGATCACGCTGGAGCGTGCCCAGGAGATCTTGCTGCCGCCCTTCTACCGGGACGCCTTTTGGAAGACCAACGGTGAGGTGCACTGGCAGTTGATTCTGCCTGGCAGCCATCTGCCCCATGCCGGTTCCGTCGATGACCACGAGGACGACGCTGCCGCCCCAGCCGTCAGCGAAGTGTCACAAGCGACCCAGGGCCAGGGCGCCACGGTCTATTACGGCTCCGCCGGCCGCGCGCCCGGCCAGAGCGCCTACCTGCTGGTCATTGGGCACGCCCATGCCGGCGTCATGTGGGCCAACCAGGCAACGATCTGGGTCCACCCCGACCCGAATGCGCCCTACCCCGGCATCGTCAAGCCCGAATCCCTGGTCGGCAACGGTTGGCGCCAGGTCATTCCTTACGACGGCACCCGTGAAGTCGAACGCGTAAAAGGAAACCAGCCATGACCGCTCCTGCAAAACACCGCCCACTGTGGCGCCGTTGCCTTGCGCTGCTGGTATTGATACCCGCCATCGCATTCGCCGGCCCGACGGCCCCTCTTGGCAAGAAGCTCAAGATCGGCGTCACCCTGCACCCCTACTACAGCTTCGTGGCCAATATCGTCGGTGACCGGGCCGAGGTCGTTGCACTCATCCCGGCGCAAGCGAATCCACACAACTATCAGCCGCAACCCGACGACATCACCCGGGCGATGACACTCGATGCCCTGGTCGTCAATGGCATCGGCCACGATGAATGGGCCTTCCAGATCGTCAAGGCCGCCGGCCGTGGGGCGACATTGCCGATCATCCAGGCCAATGCGTCGGTGGCCCTCATTCCCATCGGCGGTGACCAGGACGGTGCCAAGGTGGTCAATCCGCACACCTTCGTATCCACCACGGCAGCGATACAGCAGGTCTTCGAGATCACTCGCCGGCTCGGGGAGCTGGATCCGGATAACGCCGCGGCGTACCGACAAAACGCCCTTGCCTATGCCGCACGCATCCGAGCCTTGCGAGCAGGTTTCATGACCCGCTTCGCCGCCCTGGATCTGTCATCGTTCCGCTGTGCGACAACCCATGCCGGCTACGACTACATGATGCAGGAATTCGGCCTGTTCGTGAGCGCCGTGATCGAGCCCCGCCACGGCGTCGCACCGACGGCGCGCCAGTTGGCCAACACCCTCGACGCGATCAAGAAGGCCAACGTACGGGTGCTGTTCGCCGAGAAAAATTTCTCCCTCGATCTCGCCAAGCCCATCGAGGCCGCCACCGGCGTGAAGGTCTTCGCGCTGTCTCACATCACCGGCACGACCTACAGCGCGGACGAATTCGAGGTGGCGATGCGCGAGAACCTCGAGACCTTGGCCGAAGCCGTTGAGTTTACGCAGCGATGAACCTAATGAAGGAGAAACAGGCCATGCGCGGCCCCGCCCTGGTGTTCGATCACGTCTCCCTGCAACTGGGAGGTACGCCAGTACTCGACGACGTCAGTTTCCGGGTGGAAGCCGGTGCCCTGCACTGCCTGGTCGGCCCCAATGGCGGCGGCAAGACCTCACTGGTGCGCGCGCTGCTGGGCCAGATGCCGCATTCAGGGATGGTCCGCTTCGAGGGCGAGGTCACGACGCCCATGGGTTATGTCCCGCAATTGCCGGACTTCGACCGCAACATACCGATGACGGTCAACGATCTCATGGCCCTTCTGGGTCAACGCCGGCCGGCCTTCCTGGGCTCGAGCCGATCCGCCAAGGCGGCCAATGCCAAGGCCCTGGCGCGTACCGGCATGGCTGGCATGGGCGCCAAACCCTTTGGCAGCCTGTCCGGTGGCCAGCGCCAGCGAGTGCTGCTGGCCCAGGCGATCAGCCCGATGCCGTGGCTGTTGATCCTCGACGAACCGACCGCCGGCATCGACGAACCGGGGGTGCGGCTGGTGGAAGCGATGGTGGCCGAGTTGCATGGCCAGGGCGTCACTATCCTGTGGATCAACCATGACCTGGAACAGGTCCGGCGCATCGCCCAATCAGTGACCGTTATCAATCGTCGCGTGCTGTTCCATGGCGCCCCCGACCAGGTCGCCTATTCGCTGGAGGGAGCCCAATGAGCGCCTTGTACGAGTTCATTCGCAACCACCTGCAAGCGCTCGCCGCCAGTGGCCTGCTGCCGCAACCGTTCGAGTACGAGTTCGTGATCAACGCGCTGCTCTGCGCAGTGCTCATCGGCCCGCTCCTGGGTGTGCTGGGCTCGATGGTGATGATCAAGCGCATGGCGTTCTTCAGTCAGTCCGTCGGTAATGCGGCGATGACCGGCGTGGCCATTGGCGTGCTGATCGGCGAATCCTACACATCCCCCTACTTCTCGATGTTCGGCTTCTGCTTGCTGTTCGCCCTGACGCTGAAGTACACGCAGCACCGCACCACATTGGCCAATGACACGCTGATCGGCGTGTTCCTGTCCATTTCCCTGGCAGTCGGGGCGTCACTGCTGCTGTTCGTGTCGGCCAGGATCAACACCCATGTGATGGAAAGTGTGCTGTTCGGCTCCATCCTGGCGGTCGACTACACCGACATGAACGTGCTGCTTGGCGTAACGGCACTGTGTGCGCTGCTCGGGCTGCCGCTGTACAACGACATGCTGTTGGCCAGCCTCAATCCGAGCCTGGCCCATGCGCGCGGCGTGCGAGTGCGAAGCGTCGAATACCTGTTTGTCGTGCTGGTCACCCTGGTGACGGTCGCCTGCCTGAAAATCATCGGCGCCGTGCTCGTCGAAGCCCTTTTGCTCATACCGGCCGCGGCAGCACGCAACATCAGCCGTTCACTGCCGGGGCTGGTGGCGCGCGCCATCCTGATCGCGACCTTTTCCTGCGTGGTTGGCATTCTGGTCCCCATGCAGTTCCACATCCCCGTACCCACGGGCGGCGCCATCGTGATCGTCGCGGCCCTGGTGTTCGCCGCCACCACCGTCATGCGCGCTACCGCATCCCGTTTCAGGGGCGCCAGCGTATGAATAGGAAAGAATTCTACGGAGCCTGGTTGACGCTGCTGGTGCTGCTGGGTGTCCCGCTCTCGGCCTTTGCCGATATCGGCAAGCAGCAAGTACTTGTCGCATTGCCAGCCGTGTATGCGCTCACCTCGGCACTCAGCACCGGCACGACTCTGCAAGTCGTCCGTGTTCCAGCGGATGCGGCCGTCCCCATGGAAAGCCAGGCCAACGCGTTGTCGCGCCTGAACGCCACAGTGTTCCAGCAGGCCGCAGCCGTGGTCACCCTCGGCCGTCTCTGGCGTGCGGATCCGCTGTATGCGACAGCCCGCCATCACAACCTGCGGATCGTCGAGATCGACGCCTCGCGCTCATGGGACACCGTCATGCCCGCCGTGGCCGTGACCCAAGCGCCGTCGAACGACGTTCCCTGGGCTGCGGCGAGTGATGTCGATGAGGGCCCGTCGCCCTACGCCTGGCTCGGCCCTGTCAACGCCATGCGCATGTCGGGGCTGATCGCTGCCGACCTGGCACGTCTGTCCCCCACCGACGCGCCACGGATAGAGCGCAATCTCGCTGAACTCGAAGGTCGCTTGCGCCGGCTCAAGGCCGACTACGGCGCCCGACTGACGGCGGTGGCGGACCTGCGCGTGTTGTCGCTGGCCAATGAATTCATCTACCTGTTCGGCGAGTTCGGCGTCTTTGTCGACGGTTGGTTCGTCCGCCAGGACATCGACTGGAGTGACGCCGACCGCGCCGCACTGACTCGTTACCTGCGCGAGCATGACATCCGCGTGGTGGTCCACAAGTGGGCACCGGACGCCAGAATCGCCAAAGCCATCGAGGACGGAGGCGCGCGGCTATTGATCCTCGATGCGGGCAACCCGGGAATGCTCGCCGATACGGCCAGCGGATACGAGACGCTCATGAGTTCGAACCTGGACGCCCTGCTGGCGGCCTTCACCGCGACGGGCAATGACAATAAGAGGGGCGATGCCCCTAGTGCCAGTCAGTCATGCCCCAAATCCGTGGGAGCAAAGCTTGCTCGCGATGGCGGCAGCCCCGTCAACGGCGTTGTCGACTGGCTCATCCCAGTCGCGAGCGAGCTTTGCTCCCACAGGTTTGTGTCACTTGATCCTTAACTGACCGGCATTAGGCGATGGCCCGCCCCTTCCCCAATGATCGATCTTGACTGCGAGACGCTATGAAACCCATAGGTTCAGTACTGCGGATATCGATGGCAGGCGCTTTGGTGTTCTGCCAGGCAACCTTCGCCCACGGCCCCGTCTTCGATTGCTACATCGAGGACGATAACCGGGTGACATGCGAGGCGGGCTTCACCGATGGCAGCTCGGCCGCCGGCAGACAAATCCATGTCCAGGATCCGAGCGGCAAGGTATTGCTCCAAGGCGAAGTCAGCAAGGACAACACCTACACATTCCAGCCCCCTGCCGGAAACTATTCCGTGGTGTTCCTGGGTGGAGCCGGTCATCAGATCACGATTCAGTCTTCCGACATTTCAAAGTGAAAACGACCATGACGTTCAAACGAAAACTGCTTCAAGCCCTGGCCGCGACGACGTTCACTGGCTTGACCGGCGCTGCACAAGCTCATTTCCAGATGCTCTACGTCGAAGAAACGGCACTGCAACGCGCAGAACAACTCGAGTTCGCGCTGGTGTTCACCCATCCTTTCTCCGGCGGCCCCACCATGACCATGGATGCACCCCGAGCATTCAGTCATGTCAGTTCCCACGGCGCGGAAAAAATCGATCTGCGCAAATACCTGCGCCCCGTCGAGTGGCAGAGTCGCGACAACCGAACGACGGCCTATCGTGCCTCGATTCCACGGGAGTTGGTGCGCTCACTGGGTGACCATATCTTCGTACTCGAACCCGAGCCTTACCTGGAAACCGAGGAAGACGCCTACATCCAACAGTTCACCAAGCTGATCGTGAACGTGGGCGGAGTCCCCGGCAATTGGACGGAACCACAAGGCTTGCCGGTGGAGATCCAGCCTTTGAACAAGCCCTATGCCAACTGGACGGGCAGCGTGTTCCGCGCCGTGGTGCTGGCCGATGGCAAGCCGGTTCCATTCGCCGAAGTCGAAATCGAATACGTCAACCATTCCGTTGATCTCGATAAAAATACCTTCGGCCAGCAAGACTACGTCACGGCACCCCAGGCCTCATTCAAAGCCCAGAGTACGTACTCGGACGCCCAAGGAATCGTGACCATCGGCCTGCCTCGCGCCGGCTGGTGGGGCATTGCGGCGCTCGACATCGGTACGACGAAAACCCACAAGGGCAAACCCCTTTCGCAAGATGCAGTGCTATGGGTACAGGCCAGGGACATGAAGTGACCAGGCGCCAGCGCAAGCAGCAGGCACATGGTGACAACGCGACACTTGATACAGAAAGGGCCCTGGATTTTCCTCACAGGGCCCGAGCTATCAAACGATCAGATCGTTGGCGTTGAGGGTATTGACACCCGTCAGCTGGATTTCAAAATCCGCGCCCAGATCACCATTGACGTTGCCGTACAGCACCTGGTCGACGAAGCGCAGTTGTCCCGCTGCCGTGAAATCATTCGAATCGATGAAGCTGAACGTGTCGACAAACGTGGTCAGGAGATTGGCATCGAATTTCGACAGGTCCAACTTGTCGCCCTGCAGGCTATTGAAGTCGGAAATGGAGTCACCGCCAAATCCTTTGCCCAGTTCACCCAGCGTGTTGAAAACAAAGCGGTCGGCTCCGTCTCCACCGTGGAGGCTGTCCCCACCCAGGCCGCCGATCAGTGTGTCATTGCCTGCCCCACCGTCCAGGGCGTTATTTCCGGCGTTGCCGATCAGCACGTTGTCCAGTTCGTTACCGATCCCCATGAAGGCGGTGGTCCCCGTCAGCGTGAGGTTCTCCAGATTGGCCCCCAGGATCCAGCTCACAGACGAGACGACCGTATCGGTTTCGCTGGTCAGTGTGGAGGTTTCCCTGATGACGTCCTGAGCGTTGTCGATCACATAGGTGTCGTTGCCTGCGCCGCCAATAAGCGTATCGATACCAGCGCCGCCGTCCAGCGTATCGTTGCCAGCGCCGCCGCTCAGCGCGTTGTTGCCGGCATTGCCGGTCATCACGTTGTTCGAGGCGTTGCCACTGCCGTTGAGGTTGGCGCTGCCGATCAGCGTGAGGTTCTCCAGATTGGCACCCAGGCTCCAGTTGACCGACGAACGCACAGTGTCGGTTTCACCCACCAAGGTGCTGGTTTCGCTGATGACATCCTTGAGGTCGTCGACCGTGTAGATGTCATTGCCCGTACCGCCACTCAAGGTATCGGCACCCGCGCCACCATCGAGGTTATCGTTGCCCGCCCCACCCTGGAGGTTGTTCGCCGAGGCATTGCCTATCAGGCTGTTGCTCAGCTCGTTGCCAATCACGGTGAACGCCCCGGTACCGCTCAGGATGACGCTTTCGACGTTGCGCAGATTACTGAGGTTCAGGTCGACGACGCTGCTCGACGCGCTCGCGGCATAAGTGAGGGTCAGGCTGTCGCGACCCTGATCGACATTCTCTTGGACCAGGGTCAGTTCAGCGAACTGATCGAGCGTATAGGCATCATTCCCCGCGCCACCGATCAGCGTGTCCCGCCCGGCGCCACCGTTCAGCACGTTGTTGCCGGCGTTGCCGGTCAGCACGTTGTTCAGGGCGTTGCCGGTACCACTGATCTGAGCTACACCGGTCAGGATGAGATTTTCCAGGTTGGCGCCCAGCGTCCAGTTCACCGAAGCGCGCACGGTATCGATTTCGCTGGCCAAGGTCGTGGCTTCGGTGACGACATCCTTGAGGTTGTCTACCACGTAGGTGTCATTGCCGGCACCGCCGATCAGGGTATCGATACCGCTGCCGCCGTCCAGGGTATTGGCACCGGCGTTGCCAGTGATGCGGTTGTTCAACGCGTTGCCCGTGCCATTGAGATTGGCGCTTGAGCTCAGCGTCAGGACCTCGATGTTGGCGCCCAGGGTGTAATCGACCGCAGAGATGACCGTGTCGGTTTCGCTGGCCAGGGTGCTGCTTTCCTGGATCACGTCACCGGTATTGTCGACAACGTAAGTGTCATTACCCGCCCCGCCGATCATCGTATCTTTGCCGGCACGACCGTTCAGAACGTTGGCCAGCGCATTACCGATCAGCGTGTCCGCGTTGGCCGAGCCAAATGCGTTTTCGATCTTGGCGCCATAGGCGATCGCCAGCCCTTCGTTGAAAGCGGCCTGAGTAGTGAGGTCCGTAAACGCTTGGCCGATTTTGCTGAACTGGCCTTCATTCAGGTTGATGCGGACTGCTTCCTGCTGATTGAAGGCATCAATTGAATCAGTACCGCCGGCGTCCCAGATAGTTTCGAAAATCGACTGTCCAGCAGCCCAGCTATACGAGTTGTTACCCGTTTGCCACTGAGTATTCGCACCGTAGAGACTCTGGATGGCAGCGATATCCAGCAACATGGGCGTGGTTGGCTGATAGGAATACGCGGCGTCGTAACTCATGACCGTATAACGGACATCATCGAACTGAGGAGCAAGCACCGTCGGGTTCGACAGCAACTGGGAAAACGGATGCTTGAGACCCAGCGCGTGACCGATCTCATGGACAAAGACCAGGTAGTCATAAGTGCCTTTGACAGGACTCGGGTCGTTCGTCACCGGTCCGATCCAGACATCACCGGCGCTCGGGGTTTCATCGGGAAAATAAGCCCAGGCAGCGGTGTCGTCGTCCATATTCTGGTAGCCGCCGAAACGCAGGTCTCCCACATTGGTAGCGGATTCTCCGACCTGTGTGAACCTGATATTGGCGACCGAGCTCCACATCCCGAGCGCACTGACGATACTGTTCTGCTGGGCTGATGTCAGGACGTAGCCGGCCTCATATTCATTCTCACTGCTGTAGTCGGCGGCGAAAAATGAACTGTTCGTCATGAAGCTGTACGTCAGGGACGTGGACCCTGACGAGCCCATCCAATAGGTGCCGACCAGCAAGCTATCAACTTGCGCATTGCCGGTCCGCATAGCGGACCAAGTAGAAGAATAACCAAGTGGGCTGGGCATGCGAAGCTTCCTGTAAGCAATCTGCGGCCTTCCAGAATGCGGCCGCTACAAAGGGGTTATTTTGCATTAGAAACACAAAAAGTGATATCACATAGCCACTTTTTATGCGTTGAATCCACCAACTATGGTGCAACCAACCAATCATTCGCCCGGCGAATGTCCCCATCCCCCAATCGACCGCTCCAGCGATGCAGCACCAGCAAACTGGTCACGAACTTGTATTGGGACTGATAGAAATCACGCCGTGCACGAAACTCTTCCTTGATGCTATCGAGCACATCGACGGCATTCTTGACCCCGTAGCCAAAGGCTTTTTCCGTGGCCATGCGTGACTTCTCGGCAGACTCCAGCGCACGCCGTGTTGCCTTGATCCGGCTGAGTTCGGCGCTCATGCCGAGATAAGCCGTGCGGGTTTCCTTGATGACCTGGCGACGCAAGGCCTCCAGTTCTTGCTGGGCGACTTCCTTGTCACTTTCGGAACTCGATACTCGTGCCCGGGTGGAGCCGCCGCTGTAGAGCGGCATCTGCAAATCCAGGGAGGCCACGAGGTTGTCCGAGCGAGGCGTCACGGCGCCTTCATAACCGATATCACTGCGCTGCGCCGTCAAGTTCAGGCCCAGCCGGGGAAGATGCCCTGCCTTGTTTTCAGCGATGGCCGCCTCAGCGGCGAGGACGCTGTGCTCCCGGGCGTGCAACGCCGGGTTGCTGTCGAGTGCCGTCTGCACCCAGTAGTCCTGCGCTTGCGCCGGCAGGCTGAAGGCTGGATTGTCGCCGATGCGCTTGAACCGCTCGCTGACATCGCGCCCCACCAGTTCGGAAATCGCTTCACGGCTGACCAGGACCTTGTTGCTGGCTTCGATCTCGTCTGCCTTGAGCGCATCCACCCGCGCCTCAAGATCCAGTGCGTCGGTCACCATCGCCATCTGTCGCGCGTACAAGGCCTTGACCCGCTTGAGGTTACGCTCCGTCGCCTGCAGTTCGCTGCGCACCAACGACAGCTCGTCTTCCGCGGCAAGCACGGCGAAATAGCGCTCGGACAGGTCGATGCTGGCCTGCACCTGGGTATCGGTCGACTCGTAGCCACTCTGCCGGGCCAACTCGATGTACTTCTGGTAACTGCGCCACACCTGTGGATCGTAGATCACCTGATTGAGCACCACGGCCATGCGCTTGCCGTTGTACTGGATACGGTTCAGGTCGTCGTCGCGCCGGCCGCGGTTGACGCTGCTGCTGGCGTTGAGCTGCGGCAACAATTGACCGAAGGCCGCCCGCTCCTTGCCCTCGCCGCTTCGGGTCAGGGCTTGTGCCCGCAGGACGCGCGGATCGGCCCCCTGCGCTTCCTGGTGCAATTGCCACAGGTCGACATAAGTGTCGTCAGCGAGGGCTCCCAGTGGCATGAGGACCAGGCACAGGATGATCAGGCGCTTCATCTCAGTCCTCGATCAACGAACGGGCGAACACATTGCTCGCAGGCTGCATCAAGTATTGCAACAGCGTCCGCGCCCCCGTATTGACCAGCACTTCGACCGGCATTCCCGGCACCAGGGTAAGGTTGCCCAGCGTCTGGCGCCCTTTGTCCGTCAGGGCTACGCGTGCCAGGTAATAAGCCGTGCCTGTGTCCTTGTTGATCAGACGGTCGGCGGATATCTGCACCAGCCGCCCCTCGATGACGGGCGTGGTGCTGCTCTTGAATGCGCTGAAGCGAATGTCCGCCAACTTGCCCAACGCGATGCGGTCGATGTCCATCGGTGACACTTGCGCCTCGACGATCAATTCCTCGTTGGCCGGGACGATGTCCAGCAGCGCAGTGCCCGGGCTGACCACAGCACCGAGGGTGTGGACAGTCATGCCCATGACCATTCCGGACTCGGGCGCGAGGATATCGGTACGTTGATCGCGGTCCTGCAAGGTGGCCAGTCGCTCGCGCAACTCATACACCTTGGTCCGCGCATCGCCCAGCAGGCCGGCGACTTCGCTGGCGAAGGCCTTTTTCAATTGCAGGATCTTCAACTTCGCCTCGTCGACATGGACCCGCGCTTGCGCGATCTCGGACTGGCTTTCGGCTATTTCGGTTTGCAGGCGAGCGAGGCTGCGCTCCTGCTCGCGCAAACGCTGTTTGTCCACGTAGCCTTCGGCAAGCAGTGCCCGCAGATCGACTATTTCGTCTTGATAGGAGGCCGCCAGCATCTGCTTGCTGGCGATGATGGCCTTGAATCCGCGAATCTGTTCCTCGATTTGTCCGATGGTCTTCTCTTGCAAACCGATTTCACCCAGCAACGAGGTCCGTCGAGTCTGGAAAATTCGTGCCTCACTGTCCCGGGCCTCTTGCACTCGCGGGTCAGCGGGGTCCAGGGCCGGCACCGCCACTGGCTCGGGCAGCGCGTCACGTTCCGCCTCCAACCGGGCCTGCAACTGGAGCGCGGCGATCAACTGGCTGCGCGTTGTTTCCATTTCCGAACGCGCCTGGGTGTTGTCGAGCACCAGCAACACATCGCCGGTTTTCACCAGGTCCCCGTCGTGGACACGCAGTTCGCGCACGATGCCACCTTCCAGGTGCTGCACCGTCTTGCGGTAACTTTTGACCGTGACCACGCCCGGCGCGAGTGCCGAGCTGTCGAGGGGAGCCAATGCCGCCCAGCCACCGAACAGGCCAAAGGTGACCAGCAGCATGAGGTAGCCGACGCGGCGGATCGGCCTGTCATCGACGGGCAACGCGGAGGATGAGTGCTGACTGTTTTGCATGAAATGGCTCATCCGTTTCCTACGGTTGAATCGCGGCAGCCTGACGGGCCGCGGGTGTTACGTCTCGCAGGCGGGCCAGGACCTGATCCCGCGGCCCGAACAGACTCAGTTCGCCTTGATTAAGCACCAGCAGTTTGTCCACTTGCGCCAGCACACCGGATCGATGGGTAATGACAAACACCGTGGCCCTGCTCTGCCTGAGCTTCTGCAGCGCCTCGGCGAGCATCTTTTCTCCGGCATCGTCCAGGTTGGAGTTCGGTTCATCGAGCACCACCAGGCGCGGCTCACCGTACAAGGCGCGGGCCAGGCCGATACGTTGTCGCTGGCCGCCGGACAACCCACCGCCATTGGCTCCGATCAAGGTGTCGTAACCCTCGGGCAGTTGCAGAATCAACTCATGCACACCCGCCATGCGCGCGGCGGCGACCACGGCAGGTGCGTTCACCGGGCCGAAGCGGGAGATGTTCTGGCTGATCGTGCCTTCGAAGAGTTCGATGTCCTGGGGCAGATAACCGATGTACTGGCCCAACTCCTCGCGACGCCATTGGCTGATGTCCGCACCGTCCAGGCGCACGGTGCCGGCCAGGCTTGGCCAGACACCCAACAACGCCCTGGCCAGGGTCGACTTCCCGGCACCGCTGGGGCCAATGATGCCCACTACTTCGCCCGCGGCCACCTGGAAATTCACGCCGCGGAGAATCGGTTTGCGAGCGTCCGGCGATCCCGCCGAAAGACCCTCGACGCGAATCGCCCCTTCGGGTGCCGGCAACGGCATGCGTTCAGGCTCGGCGGCAATCTTGAGCAACAATTCGTGCAGCCGGGCATATTGCGCGCGGGCGCCCAGGAAGCCTTTCCATACGCCGATCAACTGATCGATGGGCGCCAACGCACGCCCCAGCAAAATCGAGCCGGCAATCATCAGCCCCGACGAAATCTCGTGATTGATCGTCAAATAGGCACCCAGGCCCAGCACCAGCGACTGAACGATCTGCCGGAACGTCCTGGATACCGAGGTGATGGTCGCGGCACGGTCGCTGGCCAGGCTTTGCAGGGCGAGAATCTTATGGGTTCGCCCGCTCCAGTGCTCGCGCAAGCTGGCAAGCATGCCCATGGATTCCACTACTTCGGCATTGCGCAAGCTTTTGTTGGTGAACGCAGTGGCCGCCATCTGTTCACGGTTGGCAGCCTGCAGCGGCGAGTGGGTGAGTTTTTCGTTGGCAAAGGCCAGCGCGCCCAGCAACACGGCACTCACGATCCCCATCCAGCCGTACCAGGAATGAAACATGAACATGACAGCCAGGTAGATCGGGATCCACGGCGCGTCGAAAAATGCAAACAGGCCGTTGCCCGTCAGGAACTGGCGCAAACCGTTCAGGTCGCTCAAAGGCTGGGCCGTTGCATTCATGCCGCTGGTATTGAGCGCCTGCTTGAAGCTGGCGTCGAACAGACGCCGGCTCAGCAGCGTGTCCAGTCGAGTACTGATCCGCACCATAATCCGCGAACGGACCCACTCCAAGCCACCCATCGTGATCATCAACAGCAACATGATCAACGTCAGCATCAACAGCGTCGACAAGCTGGCGCTGCCTACCGCGCGGTCATACACCTGCAGCATGTAGAACGAGGGAACCAGCATCAGCAGGTTGACGAAAAAACTGAAAAAACCAACGGAAAGAAAACTACCTTTGCAGACGGCAAGGGCGCCTTCCAGTTCGGTCCTGACGTGGGCTGACATGGTTCATCACCTGAGGTCCGATTCTGGTCAAACCTGAAAAATCACAAGGGCACAGGCGCGCGAACGCCTGGAATATCTTTCGGCGAGACACCATTGGAGCGCCCGCACAATCGGATCTACCGCGCTGTATCGGCACGCCTGTGCGGTTCTTAAGGAAAAATTGAAATTGATGTGACAGGTGATACGCCACGCAGGATGGCGCTGCGTGGCGGGCGACACAAGATCAAATACTCAAGCCTCAGCCTCCCAGCGACGAAACAACACGCTGGCATTGACGCCACCGAACCCGAACCCATTGGAAAGCGCATGGGTAATCGGCATCTTCCTGGCCTTCAAGCCAACCAGATCAAGCCCAGCGGCGGCCTCGTCAGGATGAACCAGGTTCAGGGTCGGCGGCACGATCTGGTCACGCAGCGCCAATACCGTGAAAACGGCTTCAATGCCCCCAGCCGCGCCCAGCAGGTGGCCGGTAGCCGATTTAGTCGAGGTAATCGCCACCCCGGAGTCCGTGCCGAACACCGAACGAATCGCCGCCAGTTCCCCGCTGTCGCCGACCTGGGTAGACGTCGCGTGGGCATTGATATGCTGCACGTCGGCTGGGCTGACAGCGGCCTGGCGCAGCGCCTGTTCCATTGCGCGGCGGGCGCCGTTGCCGTCTTCCGGGCCGGCCGTCAGATGGTAGGCATCGGCGCTGGTGCCATAACCGACCAGCTCCGCCAGGGGTTTGGCCCCACGCGCCAAGGCGTGCTCCAGCGACTCGATCACCAACAACCCCGCGCCTTCGGCCATGACAAAGCCGTCGCGGTCACGGTCGAAGGGGCGCGAAGCTTCCTGCGGGCGGTCGGCAAAACCGGTAGAGAGCGCCCTGGCCGCCGCGAAACAGCCCAAGGTCACGCGATCAATCGCTGCCTCGGTACCGCCGCAAACGGCAATGTCCGCCTCGCCGCTCCGGATCAGCCGAGCTGCATCGCCGATGGCCTGGACGCCGGCCGCACAGGCGGTTACCGGTGCACCGAGGGGGCCTTTGAGGCTATGCCGGATGGACACGTGGCCGGCCGCCATGTTGGCGAGAAACGCCGGTGCCGAGAACGGTGACAGCCGACGCGGCCCTCGCGAGTCGGTGGTGCGTACGGCATCGGCAATGGCGCCAAACCCACCCACGCCCGATGCAATGATCGTCGCGGTCCGCTCCTGGTCGACGGTTTCAGTCGGATGCCAGCCCGCCTGCTCCAGGGCCTCATGGGCGGCCACCAGCGCAAACTCGATGAAGCAATCCATTTTCTTGCGATCTTTGGCCGCGATAAAGCGTTCCGGGTCGTAACCGGCAACGGCATCCTCTTCCAGAGAGGGCACCTGGCCGCCAACCCCGACGCCGGTACCCTCGGTGAACGCCTCGGGCAGGCTACGGATGCCGGAACGCCCAGCCAGCAGCCGCTGCCAGACGTGCTCCACGCCACAACCCAGGGGGCCGACGACGCCGACACCCGTGACTACAATGCGTGTTTGACCTGTTGCAGTACTCATGGAAACCTCTTCAATTTCTGTAGATGCTCACTGGAGCGGTATGCGCTTAATCGCTTATGCCAGGACTGCTGTTTCAGTTTGAACGGTATTGACCGGACGGATTTTGAACCAGATGGCATACATCGCCGGCAGGAACACCAGCGTTATGATGGTGCCGACGAAGGTGCCGCCAATCAGGGTGTAGGCCAGCGTTCCCCAGAAAACGGAATGGGTCAGCGGGATAAATGCCAGGATCGCCGCCACCGCCGTCAGCAGCACTGGACGAGCCCGCTGCACCGTGGCTTCGATGACCGCGCGGAACGGGTCCAGCCCCTCCTTCGCGTTCTGATGGATCTGCCCGATCAGAATCAGCGTGTTGCGCATCAGGATGCCCGACAGCGCGATCAGCCCCACCAGGGCGTTGATGCCAAATGGCTGATGGAAAATCAGCAACGTCGGCACCACGCCGATCAACCCCAACGGCGCAGTGAAGAACACCATGATCATGGCCGGGATCGAGCGCACCTGGACGATGATGATCAGCAACGTCAGGGCGATCATGATCGGCAGCAGCGGTACGATGGCCTGGCCGGCTTTGCCGGACTCCTCGATGGCCCCCGCCTGCTCGATCCGGTAGCCGCCGGGCAGCGTGTCGATGATCGGTTGCAGTTGCTTGATAATCGCACTCGACACATCCGGCGGTTGCAGGCCTTCGGCAATGTCGCCGCGCACGGTAATGGTCGGGGTCCGGTCACGGCGACGCAGGATCGGATCCTCCATGCGCACGTCCACTTCGCCAACCTGGGACAACGGAATACGCTGCCCTGCCGCGCCCACCAGGGTAAAGCCCTCGATCCGCGCCGGGTCGAGGCGGATGTCCCCGGCGGCGCGTCCCACCACCTGCACCGAACGAATGTCCTCGCGAACCGCCGTGATCGGCACCCCGGCCAGCAGGAATTGCAATTGCTCGGCGACGGCACTGGACGTCAGCCCAACCGCCTGCAAGCGATCCTGGTCCAGATTGAAATGCAGCGTCGGCGTCAGTGGGCCCCAATCGGTATTGACGGTCCTCATCATCGGGTTGGCTTGCATGACCTCTTGGACGCGGCTTGCGATCTCCCGCAGTTTCGACGGGTCAGGTCCCATCACCCGGTAGGCCACGGGAAAGGGTGAGTACGGACCAAAGACAATTTGCGTCGCCCTGACCCGGGCCTCCGGGGCCAGCCCTTCAGCGACCGCTTCGCGCAGGCGGAACTTGAGGGTTTCCCGCGCTTCCTGGTCGTCTGTCAGCACCACGATCTTGGCGAACGATGGGTCAGGCAGTTCCGGCGCGATCGCCAGGAAAAAGCGCGGTGCGCCCTGCCCTATATAAGCCGTGACGATTTTGGCTTGCTCCTGTTTCTGCAGCCACGCCTCAACCTTGGCGGTGGCGGCGCTGGTCTGCTCGATGGAGGTGCCATAGGGCATTTGTACTTCGATCATGACCTCGGGACGGTCCGAGGTCGGGAAGAACTGCTTCTTGACCTGGCCCATGCCCAGGATGGCGACCACAAACAGTGTAATGACAGTGCCGGTCACCAGCCATTTGCGGGCGATCACCCGCGTCAGGATTCGCCGGAAGCGGTTGTAGCGTGGGGTGTCGTAGATGGCCGCCTGTCCGCCTTCGACCTTCTTGATGTCCGGCAACATCTTCACCCCCAGGTAGGGGGTGAACGCTACTGCGACCACCCAGGAGGCAATCAGGGCAATGCCGACGATCCAGAACATGTTGCTGGTGTATTCGCCAGCAGTGGACTGGGCGAAGCCGTTGGGCATGAAGCCGATCGCCGTCACCAGCGTACCGGAGAGCATCGGTGCGGCCGTATGGCTCCAGGCGTACGCAGAGGCCTTGATCCGGTCGTAGCCCTCCTCCATCTTCACCACCATCATTTCGATCGCGATGATGGCGTCATCCACCAGCAGCCCGAGGGCCAGAATCAGCGAACCCAGCGTGATCCGGTCGAAGTTCTTGCCGGTGGCCGCCATCACCACAAACACCATGGCCAGGGTCAAGGGTACTGCCGCCGCGACCACGATACCGACGTGCCAGCCCATACTGATGAAGCAGACCACCATCACCACCAGCAAGGCCACGAAGAACTTGATCATGAATTCGTCGACCGCCGAGTTGATGTTCACCGCCTGATCGGTCACCTTGGTCAGCGTCATGCCCAGCGGCATGTCTTCATTGATCTTGCTCGTCTCGGCATCGAGCGCCTTGCCCAGATCGAGGCCGTTCCACCCCTCGCGCATGATCACGCCCAGCAACAACGCTTCTTCGCCGTTGTTGCGCACCAGGAAGGTGGCCGGATCTTCATAGCCACGCTCAACCGTCGCCACGTCCGAGAGTTTCAACGTGCGCCCCTGGATGGCCAGCGGCGTATCGCGGATTTTCTCCAAGGTATCGAAGGCGCCCTCCACCCGCAGGAAAACCTGCGGCCCCTTGGTTTCGATGGAGCCGGCAGGCGTCAGTACGTTCTGGCTGTTCAGTGCGGCGAAGATGTCCTGGGGAGAAACACCCAAGGTCGCCAGCCGGTCATGGGAGAAGGAAACGAAAATGCGCTCGGCCTGTTCGCCGATGATGTTGACCTTCTTGACACCCGCCACATGCAACAGGCGCTGGCGCAGAACCTCGGCATCACGCACCAGCAGGCGCTGCGGCTCACCCTTGGCCTTGAGGGCAAACAGCGCAAACGTCACGTCCGAGTACTCGTCGTTGACCAGTGGCCCGATCACCCCCGCCGGCAACTTGGTGGCTTCGTCGTCGAGCTTCTTGCGCGCCTGGTAGAACTCTTCCTGCACCTGCGAGGGTGGCGTGCGGTCCAGCAGCGAGACCATGGTGAAAGCCAGGCCGGGTCGGGTGTAGGTTTCCGAACGGTCATACCATTTCAGTTCCTGCAGGCGTTTTTCCAGGGGCTCGGTGACCTGGTCTTGCATCTCCTGCGCCGTCGCCCCCGGCCATGCCGTGATGACGGTCAGTTGCTTGACCGTGAATGGCGGATCCTCCGCGCGGCCAAGCTTGAAGAACGCCAGGGTCCCGGCGACGGCGATCAGGAAAATCAGAAATACCGTGATAGCGCGCTCGCGCACGGCGAGCGCCGAAAGATTGAAGCTCATTGGCGAGTCCCCGCGACGTTCACATCGCCCTGTGCAAGCAGCCGGACGGGCTCGCCTTCACGCAGCAGATGTGCACCCAGGGCGACAATCCGCTCACCAACGTTGAGACGGCCTGCAACGCGCGCCGCGTCGTCGCTCAAGCCCAAGACCTGGACGGGACGCCAAGTCACTTTTGCCGGCTCGCCGTCGATGACCCACACGCCAGTGCCATTGCCGGGGTCGTACAGCGCCGCAATCGGCACTTGCAGCACCGGCCCCTGGGCCACGCCCTCGGCGATACGCAGTGTGACGGTCGAGCCCAGCGGTGCATTCGCCAGGGCGCCCTCCAGGACATAGCGCGCTTCAAAGGTACGGGTCACCCGGTCAGCCGAATCGGAAAGCAGCCTGAGCCTGGCAGCGACCGCCCCGCTGGTGTTGCCATACAGCGTCGCCTGGGCACTGGACCCGACGACTGGCCGCAGGGTCTCGGGCAGTTGCACGACGGCTTCGCGCTGCCCGGCTCGGGCCAGTCGGACCACCGGTTGACCCGGACTGACGACCTGCCCCGGCTCGGCGAGCGTTTCCATCACCACGCCATCGGCGTCGGCGAGAAGCACCGCATAGCCGGACGCATTGCGGGCCACGTCGGCTTGCGCCTCGGCGGCGCTGAGCTGCGCCTTCGCGGTATCGGCGGCGGCTTTGATCTGGTCATAACCCGACGCCGAAATCGCCCCGGCGGCCACCAGCTCGCGATATCGAGCTTCATCGTCAGCGGTCTGCTTGGCCCGGGCGCGTGCGGCCGTGACAGCTTCCTGCTGGGCTCGCGCCTGCAAGCCCAGATCGATGGGGTCCAGACGCATCAGCGGCTGGCCCTTCTTGACGGTCTGACCGGCATCCACCAACCGCTCCAGGACCTTGCCCGACACACGAAAGCCCAGGTCGCTCTGGACGCGGGCCGCCACGACGCCGGTGAAGGAACGCGCGCCGGCGGAGGAACCCTGTACTTGCGCAACCCTCACCAGAGGAGCAAGCGTGCGTGGATCGGTGGCGGTGTATGAGTCGTCACACGCCGTGAGGACAAGAGGCAACAAGCAAGCGGCAAGGGTGACAGGTCGAAGCCGGAGCATAGGTTCCCTTTACTGAACGGAGGATTGGGAACTCATTCTTGCGCTCGTGACCAATACTGTCAATGGTCACATATCGGCGCGAATTTCCTAAGTATCAATTTTTTAATGGACACACAGTAAACACTGCCACTTATATCCAAAAGGCTACCTCCACCACCAATTGACAGAGTGTGACCACCATATAATATGGTCACCATTATCGACCCCAAGGAAACTTCAATGCCACCCCTGCGCCCCCTTGCTTTTTTAGTAAGCGCCAGCTTGATGACCGGCTGCGCGGTCGGTCCGGACTATCAGCGCCCCGATGCCGCGCTTTCGGATCGTTTCCTGGGCCAGTCATCTGTCGAACAAAGGACCGGCACCGCGCGGACCAATCTCACAGTCTGGTGGGAGGGGTTTGGCGACCCGGTGCTGACCGATTTCATCACCAAGGCGCTGGAGCAGAACCTCGACCTTGCCCAGGCCTCAGCGCGCGTTGCCCAGGCGCGGGCAGGTCTCGGTGCCGCCAACGCCGCCTTGCTGCCGTCGGGAAACATCAGCGGCCAGGCCGCACGGACCTATCAATCCGTCGAGACGCCGCTGGGCCAGGTGCTCGATTCAAACCCCGGCTATGATCGATATGGAAATACCTACTCGATGGACCTGGGCGCGAGCTGGGAGCTGGATGTATTTGGTGGCCTGCGACGCGGACGCGAAGCTGCATTGGCCGAGTACCAGGCCTCCGAGGCCGGAGCCGCGGCGACAAGGCTGGCCGTCGCCGCGCAGACCGCTGACATCTACATCACCCTGCGCGGCTTGCAAGCGCGGCTGGATATTGCGAACCACCAGGTCAAGACCCAGCAGGACCTGCTGGAAAAAGTCCAGTTGCTTTACAGCAAAGGGCTCGCAGCCAGCTATCAGGTCCGCCAGACCGAGGGCGCGCTTGCCCAGGTCCAGGCAACGGTACCGTTCCTGCAAACCGGGCTGGATGCCGCCATGAATGCACTGGATGTCATGCTCGGCACGCCGCCAGGCACCCACCGCCCGCAACTGACCGAGACGGCTAGCATTCCCCTGCCCCCACAAATCAGCGAGATGGGTACGCCGGCCGATCTGCTGCGCCGACGGCCGGACCTCATTGTCGCCGAGCGCCGTCTCGCCGCCTCCAATGCCCGCATCGGTGAAGCCGTCGCTGAGTACTATCCGAAATTTTCCCTCAGCGCGTTGCTCGGCAGCGCCACTACGGTCTCTGCCGGGCACCTTTTCTCCGGCGGCGCCAGTCAGGCGTCGGGGGCGCTGGGACTGCGCTGGAGGCTGTTCGATTTTGGCCGGATCAACGCCCAGATCGACCAGGCCAAGGGACAGGAAGCCGAGGCCCTGGCCGCTTACCGCCAGTCCGCCTTGCGCGCCACCGAGGATGTCGAGAATGCCTTCTCCGCCTTGGTCAACCGAGAAGCCCAGGCCACCACGCTCAGCGCGGGCGAAGCGTCATTGAGCGAGGCGCGTCGATCATCCTTTATCGCCTATCAGAAAGGCACGGCCAGCCTGATCGATGTCCTCAACGCCGACGAGACGCTGCTCCAGGCATCCGATGCCCGGGCACAAGCACGGACGGAATCGGCACGGGCAGCGGTCGCGGCATT
Source organism: Pseudomonas sp. NFACC37-1 (assembly GCF_900101575.1). Classification (NCBI taxonomy): domain Bacteria; kingdom Pseudomonadati; phylum Pseudomonadota; class Gammaproteobacteria; order Pseudomonadales; family Pseudomonadaceae; genus Pseudomonas; species Pseudomonas sp. NFACC37-1. Next base: position 348,006 of record NZ_FMUZ01000001.1, read on the forward strand.
CAGGGCCCTCGGTGGCGGCTGGCAAGCGCCGCAACCACCACCGCCGGTAGCGAGCCGATGATCTGACCTGAATCAGGCCTTCATCGCGAGCAAGCTCGCTCCCACAGGGTTAGCGCTCATTCCCTGTGGGAGCGAGCTTGCTCGCGATCAGGCAAACACAGCTTTTTCAATCTTTACCACCGGAGTCCAGCCACATGAAAACCAACGAGAATTCCTGGGTGCTCATCACGGGCGCTTCAAGCGGCTTTGGCGAGGAGTTCGCCCGGCAATACGCAGCGCAGGGAAAATCCCTTGTTCTGGTAGCCCGCAGGCTGGAGAAACTAGAAGCGCTGTCAAAAGAACTGCGTGAGCGTTTTGGCATCGAGGTGATCAACGAACTAGTCGACCTGTCTTCGATTCCGGCAGTCATCGCGCTGCACAAGCGGCTGGTTCAACAAGGTATTGCGGTTGATGTGCTCATCAACAACGCCGGCCATGGATTGCAGGGCCCGTTCCTGGACCACGCCATTGACCAATCCCTGGCAATGATCGATCTGGATATCGCCAGCCTGACCACCATGACTCGCCTCTTTGCCCAGGACATGCGCATCCGCCGCCGCGGCCACATTTTGCAGGTCGCCAGCTTGCTTTCCTATCAAGGCGTGAAAAATTTCGCGGTCTATTCAGCGGCCAAGGCCTACGTGCTGCGCTTCTCCGAAGCACTGCATCAGGAGCTCAAGGGCGACGGTGTCGTCGTGACCGCACTGTGCCCAGGCATGTCGGATACCGGGTTTGCGCAGAGTGCCAACCAGACCCTCACGCCAGCGCTGAAAATGGTGATGATGCAACCCGAGCCAGTGGTTCGCGCAGGCATCCGTGCCCTGCAAGCCGGGCGCATGAGTGTGGTACCCGGCTTCGGCAACAAGGCGCTCACGGTGTTGACCTGGGCCACGCCACGCCGATTTCACCAGCGTCTCATGGCGAATGTCATGGGGGCATGAATGCGCTGCTGCGAAGGACCTGGAGCTGCAAGAGTTCCCGGCACACGCCCTATTGCGTTAGAAGCGATAACTGACTGAAGTACCAAAACCGCTGGCACTGTTCCGGTATTTGGAACTGTATGCGCCACGGGTCGATGAGGTTTCGTTGATGCGCACGCTCTCTTCCTGCAAGTAGGAGTAAGCCACGTCGATCGTCACCTCTTCCAGCGGCGTCCAGCCGGCACCGAAGCTGAGCACCGTTCGGTCACCGGTTGGTATCCGAGGCCCACGGTTGGTGTCATTGGCGGGCGACTGGTCGACCGACAAGCCCGCGCGCAGGAGCCATTGATCGTTGAGCCTATACGCGGCACCGATGGCATGGGCCCAGGTGTCATGCCAGTTCTGTTCTTCACTGACGGTGCCCAGCGCACCGCTCAGCAGCGCAGGCAGGCCGGAGTTCTCGATGGTCAACTCCTTGAAGCGGCTCCAGCGCGTCCAGGTACTTCCCAGGTACATTGTCCAGTCGACATTGAGCTGATGAGTGACCGAGATGTCCACGGACTCTGGAGTATCCACGTCCAACGACGCGTCGTAGCTGCGGCCACTTACCCCCAACAGACTGAAAATGCCGCCGGTGAGCTTGGACTTGGCATCCAGGTGATAACTGACCTTGGAGTGGTAAGTGAGCCCCAGGCGAGTCCGGTCCGTCGCCTGCACCAGGATGCCGGCGTTGAAGCCGAGCGCCGTATCGTCGCCGTTGCTTTTCAACTTCCCATCGTTGCTGCCGGGACTGAGGGGATTGGGCACCATCCCGGAGATCTCACCGCTGATCCGGCTGATGGTCGGACCAAACCCGATCGACACCTTGTCATTGAAGGCATAGCTGACGTGACCCACCTGCGGGACGCATTTCGAAGTTGAAGGCGCAGGCAGGCGCAATGGTGCTGTCCAGCGCCAGCGTGGTGTACCGCGACGCCTCCTCCAGCAACGGGCATCCCCACGCTTCATGGGTAATCCTGCTGGCTCGTGGTTGAGCGAACAGCAAGGTCGTGCGCAACGCCAGCTCATCGCCCGACTTGCAGTCGACAGACACCGAAGTCACGGATCGCCCTTCGCGCAACACGCTTGTATCGAATGTCTGGGCTTGCGTGACCGGACCTATGAATGACACCTGCGCAGACTTGAACGGAGGAAAGCCCTGTGGGCGCTCGCGCAGAACCGCCTCCAACGACAACGCCGCCGAAATGCCACCGAAGATCGTGCGACCCTGCTGCCAATTGGCTGGAGCAACGAACGGCACGCTCGGATCAAACTGCGCCAGCACCTGAGCAAAGCTGGTCATTTAGACGTCCTCCGACGGCCTGAACGTGAACCCGCAGAAGCCTCGCAAGAGGGATCACTTGGAAGTCGATGCCATACTTATTCATGTGACCATTTGTTCCAATAGTCACTCAACAGACAAAAAGAGACCACTCGGTCAGGTACAACCCGAATGCAAGGAAGTCGTTTTTGAAGCGGGACGGCTGCTCGTCGCAGCCGTCCCTCAGGGCATCAGGCTACGCAGGATGAGGTTGGCGGTGAGCGTCGGCGCCACCTCGACATGATCGAGGCTGTACTGCAGCAATAGAGGATTGACGAAAGGCCGGAGGGTCAGGTGTATCGCCTCAACGGTTTCATCCAAGGGCGTCTTGCGTTCGAACTCACCGCTTTCGCGCCCTTCCCGTACGACCTGCACCACGAACTGCTTGATCCGTGCGTCATACACCTGGGAGCTGGGCCAGCGTTCCGACGCGGAGAATGCGGCAATGTCGTAGAGCTTGCGATCATTGAAGAACAGGTCGATCCCCGTGGTGATCAGGGTCTTGACCAGGCGGCGAAAGCGCTCGGTCGAAGAAAGCCCTTCCTCGCTGATGGCCTCCTCCACGGCCGCAACGATCTTCGCAAGACAGCCGGAGCAAATGGCTTCACCAATCGCCTGCTTGGAATCGAAGAACTTGTAGATGTACGCCTTGGAAAAGCCGATGGCCTTGGCCAGATCGGACACGGTGGTCTTGGCGTAGCCATATTGGCTGAAATGCTCGTTGGCCGCCGCGACAATCTGGTCGCGAATGTCATGATCGGCTGGGCCGCGAGTGCTGGGCGAAGGTAATGTTGGCTGATTCATGGGAGCAGCTTACGCATCCCCGCAGGGGATGACAACTTGTGACCACCTATGAATATCGTCACAAAACAGCCGTCCGTCAGTTACACATCTTGCCCCCTCGCTACAAGGGCTTCGATTTGTCCGTGTCATTTGGCAAAAAGCTGGCTCATATCCTTGAACGCCTTGAATTCAAGGGCATTGCCACAAGGATCGAACAGGAACATCGTGGCCTGCTCACCAACCTGCCCTTTGAAGCGGACGTAGGGTTCGATCACAAACTCCGCGCCGAAAGATCTCAGTCGTTCAGCCAGTGCCTCCCACGCCTCCCAAGCCAAAACAACACCAAAGTGCGGGACCGGCACATCGTGCCCGTCCACCGGATTGCTCTGGGCGTTTTCCTGGTAAGCGGTCTTGGGTTGCTGATGAATCACCAGTTGGTGCCCGTAGAAATTGAAATCGACCCACTGGCTGCTGGAACGGCCTTCTTCCAGGCCAAACACTTCACCGTAGAAAGTACGGGCGGCGGCAAGATCGTAGACCGGAATCGCCAGGTGGAACGGAGAAAGGCTCATCGAGAATCCTCTTGACGTGTGAGGTTGGGCCATCGTAGCGCCGCGCTTGCAGCAAGAAAACCCTACAGACCGTGTCCAAGCGACGCTGGGAGAGGACGGTTTTTTCGCGGCAGGACCTTGCAGCGCAGGTCCGCCGTGCAGGTACACATCCAAATTGACGGCTTGCGCCGAGCAAATGATCTATACCTTCAGAAGCACAGTCGGGCCAAGGCGGCACTGACGTGATGGGATGGAGCGGTTGTGGCGAATCCCGCTGGATCGCTGCATCATGCGCTGCCTTATATAAGAAGCTGGCCTGTAGACGTTGTTCCCGGCGCCCCGTACGCCGGGATTGGCGCACCCCTTTCAATGCCTGAAGTATCGTCCATGAGCCAGACCACACGCGTTTTGAACGCATCAACCAAAGCGCTTTACCGGCTTTGTCTGTTACTGCTGCTGGCTAGCCATGAGGCAAGCGCTGAGCCTCCGGTCATTGAACTGCACATTCCCGACGCACCGCCGCTGACCTTCGTCAACGATCCCAGGGGCCACGGCATCGTCGGCGATGTCGCCGTGGCGGCGATGACCAGGGCCGGGTACACCGTAAAGATCCATGTGCTTCCCTGGGCCCGGGCACAAAAGCATGTCAGTGAAGAACATGACCACTTGATCACCCCCCTGTCGCGCATCCCCACTCGTGAGGATCGCTTTACCTGGATCGCCTCGATCATGCCCATGGAGCGCGCCTTTTTCAGCCTCGAGCGGCGGGTGAGCAGCTTCGCCCAAGCGAAAGAAACCTACCGCAAGATCGGTGTCGGCCTGGGCAGTGCACAGGAAGATATCCTGCACAGCGAAGGGTTCAGCGATGAGCAGATCTATCCGTTGGCCATCGGCGACAATCCCGCCCAGATGCTGCTGATGGGACGTATCGATGCCTGGTTCAACGGCGTGCCGGAGAGTCGTTACATCTGGCCGAAGGTGTCCAAGCGCAAACTGCTCATGAGTTCGGTTGGCAGCAACGCCGACCTTTACCTGGCCTGCTCCAAGCAATGCTCGCCGGAAATGGTCGAGCATTTGCGCGACGCGGTCGAAGCGCTTCGCGCGGATGGGACCGTCAAGCGTGTCCATGACCTTTATTTGCCGCAATAGGCTGTGGCGAGGGAAGCCGGACTAGAGCCCTCATCGATGGCTTATATCATTCTGAATGATAGTTACCTTTGCTTCATTCGATTCGTTCCTGTGCCTGGCGCCACGCATCATCCGCCCATTCTCAATACATTGGCGGATGCTATCCATGGAACATTCACTTTCAAAACTGCGTTTTCCCCTCGCGCTGCTGGCGGTGCTGGTGATGAGCGCCTGCGGCAAGACTCCCGACACGGCAGCGTCCATGCCGCCGGCCAAAGTCAGTGTGGCCAAGGTGTTGGAGCAGCCCGTCAACGAATGGGATGAGTTCACCGGCCGCCTCGAGGCGCCAGAAACCGTCGAGATCCGCCCGCGGGTTTCCGGGCAGATCGACGAAGTGGCCTTCACCGAAGGCGCACTGGTCAAGAAAGGCGACCTGCTGTTCCAGATCGACCCACGCCCCTTCCAGGCTGAAGTGCGTCGTCTCGAAGCCCAACTGGCCCAAGCCCGCGCCACCGCTACCCGCAGCGAGAACGAAGCCCAGCGTGGCGAGCGCCTGCGCTTGAGCAACGCCATTTCCGCCGAGCTGGCGGATTCGCGCACCACCACCGCCCAGGAAGCCCGTGCCGCCGTCGCGGCTATCCAGGCGCAATTGGACCTGGCCAAGCTGAATCTGAGCTTCACCCGCGTCACCTCGCCCATCAGCGGTCGCGTCAGTCGGGCGGACATCACCGCCGGCAACCTGGTGACCGCCGACGTCACACGGCTGACCAGCGTGGTATCCACCGACAAGGTCTACGCCTACTTCGACGCCGACGAGCGCGTCTTCCTCAAGTACACCCAACTCGCCCGCCAGGGCCAGCGCGGCCAGGCCACGCCGGTCTACATGGGCCTGTCCAACGAGGACGGCAACCCGCACCTGGGCCAGATGAACTTCGTCGACAACCAGGTCAACCCGCAGACCGGCACCATCCGTGGTCGCGCCGTGTTCGACAACAAGGACGGCGCCTACACCCCAGGCCTGTACGCCCGCCTGAAGCTGGTAGGCAGCGGCACTTACGCCGCCGTGCTGATCAACGACGAAGCCGTGGGCACCGACCTGGGCAAGAAATTCGTGCTGGTGATGGACGCCGACAACAAGCCGGCCTACCGCGCCGTCGAGCTGGGGCCGAAGATCGAAGGCCTGCGCATCGTGCGCAGCGGCCTGAGCAAGGACGACACCATCATCGTCAAGGGGCTGCAACGGGCTCGTCCGGGTGCACCGGTCACGCCTGAAACCGTGCCGATGGCCAGCGACGAAACCATTGCCGCCCTGGCACAACAACGTAAAGCGCTCGAAGCCAGCAACCTGCCCCAAGTCGCGCCATCCAAGGCAGCGTCAGGCTCGGCAGGCAAACTGGCCGCTGCGACCCCACGCGGTTAAGGGACTGAATCCAAGATGAAATTTTCCCAGTTCTTCATTTCGCGGCCGATCTTCGCAGCAGTGCTCTCACTGCTGATCCTGATCGCCGGCGCCATCTCGCTGTTCCAGCTACCGATCAGCGAATACCCGGAAGTCGTACCGCCGACCGTGGTCGTACGTGCCAACTTCCCCGGCGCCAACCCCAAGGTCATCGGCGAAACCGTGGCCGCGCCCCTGGAACAAGCCATCACCGGCGTCGAGAACATGTTGTACATGTCCTCGCAGTCTACCGCTGACGGCAAGATCACCTTGACCATCACCTTCGCCCTGGGCACCGACCTGGACAACGCCCAGGTGCAGGTGCAGAACCGTGTCACCCGGACCGAGCCCAAGCTGCCGGAAGAAGTGACCCGGATCGGCATCACGGTGGACAAGGCATCGCCCGACCTGACCATGGTCGTGCACTTGACCTCCCCGGACAAACGCTACGACATGCTCTACCTGTCCAACTACGCCCTGCTCAACATCAAGGATGAGCTGGCGCGCCTGGGTGGCGTAGGTGACGTGCAACTGTTCGGCATGGGTGACTACTCCCTGCGGGTCTGGCTGGATCCGAACAAGACCGCTTCGCGCAACCTGACCGCCACTGACGTGGTCACCGCGATCCGTGAACAGAACCGCCAGGTGGCGGCCGGTGCCCTGGGGGCGCCGCCAGCGCCGAATGCCCAGGCGTTCCAGCTGTCGATCAACACCCAGGGCCGCCTGGTGAACGAGGAAGAGTTCGAGAACATCATCATTCGCTCCGGCGCCGACGGCGAGATCACGCGCCTGAAGGACATCGCCCGGGTCGAGTTGGGTTCCAGCCAATACGCCCTGCGCTCGTTGCTGGACAACCAGCCAGCCGTGGCGATCCCGATCTTCCAGCGTCCGGGCTCCAACGCCATCCAGATCTCCAATGACGTTCGCGAGAAGATGGAAGAGCTGAAGAAGGGCTTCCCCGCCGGGATGGACTACAGCATCGTCTATGACCCGACGATCTTCGTCCGTGGCTCCATCGAGGCCGTGGTTCACACCCTGTTCGAAGCGTTGATCCTCGTGGTGCTGGTGGTGATCCTGTTCCTGCAGACCTGGCGTGCCTCGATCATTCCTCTGGTGGCGGTGCCGGTATCGCTGATCGGTACGTTCGCGGTGATGCACCTGTTCGGCTTCTCGTTGAACGCCCTGTCGCTGTTCGGCCTGGTTCTGGCCATCGGTATCGTGGTGGACGATGCCATCGTGGTGGTGGAGAACGTCGAGCGAAACATCGAGCTGGGGCTCACCCCCGTGGAGGCCACCAAACGCGCCATGGGCGAAGTGACCGGCCCGATCATCGCCACCGCCCTGGTGCTGTGCGCGGTCTTCGTTCCGGCGGCGTTCATCAGCGGCCTGACCGGCCAGTTCTATAAACAGTTCGCCCTGACCATTGCCATCTCCACGGTCATCTCGGCGATCAACTCCCTGACCCTGTCGCCGGCCTTGGCCGCGGTGCTGCTCAAGGGCCATGACGCGCCCAAGGACCGTTTCTCCAAGTTCCTGGACAAGGTGTTCGGTGGCTGGCTGTTCCGTCCGTTCAACCGCTTCTTCGAGCGTGCCAGTCATGGCTACGTGGGCACCGTCGCGCGGGTGATCCGCAGCAGCGGCATCGCCCTGGTGCTCTACGCCGGCCTGATGGTGCTGACGTTCTTCGGCTTCTCCACCACCCCGACCGGCTTCGTGCCCGGCCAGGACAAGCAATACCTGGTGGCCTTCGCCCAATTGCCGGACGCCGCGAGCCTGGATCGCACCGAAGACGTAATCAAGCGCATGTCCGACTTGGCCCTCAAGCAACCGGGTGTTGAGAGCGCCGTGGCCTTCCCTGGCCTGTCGATCAACGGTTTCACCAACAGCCCGAACGCCGGCATCGTGTTCGTGACCCTCAAGCCCTTCGACGAGCGCAAGGACCCGAGCATGTCGGCCGGCGCCATCGCCGGTGCCTTGAACGGCAAGTACTCGGAGATCCAGGAAGCCTACATGGCGATCTTCCCGCCGCCGCCGGTACAGGGCCTGGGCACGATCGGTGGTTTCCGCCTGCAAATCGAGGACCGGGGCAACCTGGGCTACGACGAGCTGTACAAAGAAACCATGAACATCATCACCAAGAGCCGCAGCGTGCCGGAACTGGCCGGGTTGTTCACCAGCTACACCGTGAACGTGCCCCAGGTCGATGCCGCCATCGACCGTGAAAAAGCCAAGACCCACGGCGTGGCCGTCAGCGACATCTTCGACACCCTGCAGATCTACCTGGGTTCGCTGTATGCCAACGACTTCAACCGCTTCGGTCGCACCTACCAGGTCAACGTCCAGGCCGAGCAGCAGTTCCGTCTCGAATCGGACCAGATCGGCCAGCTCAAGGTGCGCAACAACCGTGGCGAGATGATCCCGCTGGCGACCTTCATCAAGGTCAGCGACACCTCGGGGCCAGACCGTGTAATGCACTACAACGGCTTCATCACCGCTGAAATCAACGGTGCCGCTGCCCCGGGCTACAGCTCCGGCCAGGCTGAAAAGGCCATCGAGAAACTGCTCAAGGACGAACTGCCCAACGGCATGACGTACGAGTGGACCGACCTGACCTACCAGCAGATCCTCTCGGGCAACACCGCGCTGTTCGTGTTCCCGCTCTGCGTACTGCTGGCGTTCCTGGTGCTCGCGGCCCAGTACGAAAGCTGGAGCCTGCCATTGGCGGTGATCCTGATCGTACCGATGACCCTGCTGTCGGCGATTACCGGGGTGATTCTCTCCGGTGGCGACAACAACATCTTTACCCAGATCGGCTTGATCGTACTGGTGGGACTTGCCTGCAAGAACGCGATTCTGATCGTCGAGTTCGCCAAGGATAAACAGCTCGAAGGCATGAACCCGCTGGCGGCGGTCCTCGAAGCATGCCGCCTGCGTCTGCGGCCGATCCTGATGACCTCTTTCGCCTTCATCATGGGCGTGGTGCCCCTGGTGTTCTCCAGCGGTGCAGGTGCGGAAATGCGCCATGCCATGGGTGTGGCGGTGTTCTCCGGGATGCTCGGCGTGACCTTCTTCGGTCTGCTGCTCACCCCTGTGTTCTATGTACTGATCCGCAACTTCGTCGAACGCAGCGAGGCCCGCAAGGCGGCCCGGGCTTTGAAACTGGAGGCGCAACAATGAGTTTGAAAGCGTTCGTTCCGAGCTTGCTGGCCCTGGCGTTGAGCGCCTGCGCCGTGGGTCCGGACTACAAGGCACCACAAACGGAGGCGGCGACCATCACCACCGCCACCGACGGTGCCGCCGGCCAGAAGAATTTCGACCGGGCCCGCTTCGAAGGGGTCTGGTGGCAGCAGTTCGAAGATCCGACGCTCAACGCGTTGGTGACTCGCTCACTGGAAGGCAACCGCGAGTTGCGTGTGGCCTTCGCCCGCTTGCGGGCCGCCCGGGCGATTCGCGATGACGCCAGCAATGACGTCATGCCCACCATCACCAGCCGTGCCAGCAGTGACCTGGGCAAAGGCCAGATTCCCGGGCAGACCACCGACCGGGTCAACACCGAGCGCTACGACCTGGGCCTGGACATGGCCTGGGAGCTGGACCTGTTCGGCCGCATCCGGCGCAACCTGGAAGCCACCGATGCCGATCAGCAGGCGGTCGAAGCCGACCTCTATCAGTTGCAGGTGACGATGATCGCCGAACTGGTGGACGCCTACGGTCAACTGCGCGGCGCGCAACTGCGGGAAAAGATCGCCTTGGCCAACCTGAAGAACCAGCAGGATTCGCGCAAGATCACCGAAAGCCTGCGTGATGCCGGCGTCGGCGATCAGCTCGATGTGGTGCGTGCCGATGCCCGCCTGGCGTCTGTAGAAGCCAGCGTGCCGCAACTGCAGGCCGAACAGGTGCGCCAACGCAATCGCATCGCCACGTTGCTGGGCGAGCGCCCGGACAGACTCAGTGTGGACCTGAGCCCGAAACAGTTGCCGGCCATCGCCAAGGCCCTGCCCATCGGCGATCCGGGTGAACTGCTGCAACGACGCCCGGACATTCTCAGTGCCGAACGCCAACTGGCCGCCGCCACGGCGCGCATCGGCGTGGCCAAGGCCGATCTGTTCCCCCGGGTCAGCCTGAGCGGTTTCCTTGGCTTCACGGCTGGACGCGGTTCGCAGATCGGCTCCTCGGCCGCCAACGCCTGGGCGCTGGGCCCGAGCATTACCTGGGCCGCCTTCGACCTGGGCAGCGTGCGGGCGCGCTTGCGCGGTGCCGACGCCGAGGCGGACGGCGCCCTGGCGACTTACGAACAGCAAGTGCTGCTGGCCCTGGAAGAATCGGAAAATGCCTTCAGTGACTACGGCAAGCGCCAGCAACGGCTGATTTCGCTGATCCGTCAGAGTGAATCGAGCCGCGCCGCCGCCGACCTGGCCGAGATTCGCTATCGCGAAGGCACCGTGGACTTCCTCGTGCTGCTCGATGCCCAACGTGAACGCCTGGCCGCCGAAGACACCCAGGCCCAGGCCGAAGTGGACCTGTACCGCGGCATCGTCGCGATCTACAAGGCCCTGGGTGGCGGCTGGAAACCAGAAACCGTTGCCAGCAACTGACCCGCCCTGCTCAACCGAGCTCCTTTGGTTGGCCGCAACCAACCAATTCTTTGCCCCGCGCTCATTTGGACGCGGGGCTTTTTTTGCCTATCGCCCACAACCCACCGTGAAAGAGCCCATCGTGGGAGCGAGCTTGCTCGCGATAGCGGTGGATCAGTTGGCGGTGATGTCGGCGGCTCAACCGCCATCGCGAGCGAGCTCGCTCCCACAGGTCCGCTACCGCTGTGACAAGGTTTGACTCAAGCCGCCACCTGACCGAAGCTTGCGACATTTCACGCTTCTGGTAATGGATTCCCTGCATGCCCTCGCCTCGCCGCCGCTATCTGCTCCTAAGCCTCTGTGTCCTGTTGTTGATCGGTCTTGTCGCGCTATGGCTACGCAGCACTACGCCGCAAATCCCCGAAGCGATCAAGCGTGGTTACAGTGAAGCCCTGGAAAGCGCCCGCAACGGACAGCCGGGGGCGGCGCGCATGCTTTACCAGCAACTGGGGCGTCCGGACCTCTCGCCCAAGCGCCGTGTGTGGCTGCACGCCGAACTGCCCAACTACCCCAGCCCGCAAGCCCTGAAACTGGCCGATGCTGACCTGCACAACGAATCACCGGACGTGCGTCGGGCCGCCATCGGCAGCGTCGTCGGGCTGGTGCCGACGGGCCAGCGCAGCCTGTTGCTCGGCCCGCTTCTGGATGATGACGACCCGAATGTCCGCTTTGCTGCCGTGAATGCGCTGCTGGGCCTCTCGCCGGATGACCTCGGTTTGTATTTCGGTGCGATGCAGATCGCCATCGATACTTGGGAGCAGGTGCTCGAGGATGGCCCGAAAACCGCGGACGCCCACTACCAGCTGGCCCGGCTGCACCTGCACAACGCCGAATTGAAGAAAGCCCAATTGGCCCTTGAGCAAGCCTTGCGCTTGCAACCGGACAATCTCCCGGCGCTGGTCATGCAGATCGAAGTGCTGGACAAACAAGGCCAGAGCGAAGCCGCACGACAATTGCTCGCCCGACAGTTGCAAACCCAACCACAGTCCGCTTATCTGCAACATGCGCTGGGCATGTGGCTGCTGCAACACGGCCAGAGCGAGTATGCGGTGCTCGGCCTGGCAAAAGCCGTGGAACTGGAACCCGAGAACCGGCATTACCGCTATGACCTGGCGACCACCTTGCACGCCGAACAGGAAGTGGAAGCCGCGCAGAAACAGTTGCAGGAAATCGTCCAGCGCTACCCCGCCGACCGCAAGGCACGAGTGTTGCTGATCAACTATTGGAAGGAGACCGGTCAGCTGCAGAACGTTCAAATCCTGTTGGCGAAACTGGAACAATTGAACCCCGATGACCCGGCACTGCAACAAGGTCTGTAGGAGCTGCCGAAGGCTGCGATCTTTTTGTTGATTGTTCAACTGCGACTCAATTGCCTGGAGGACTCAATTGCCTGGAGAAAGATCGCAGCCTCGCTTCGCTCGACAGCTCCTACAAAAGTTGTGCAGTACACCGCGTTTTGTCGATGTAAGCGGAACCGCCATCACCGCCAAAGGTCAAGTGTTCAGGCAGTCGATTTCAGGCGTTACCCCGCCTGCTGCCCACTTCCCTAGTCATGAGAGGGCTATTTTTGTCTACATCTAACGAGTTGATCAGTGCAAAAGCCGCCACCGGTATCGAAGGACTGGACGATGTCCTTTCCGGTGGTTTGTCCCGCAGCCATGTGTTCCTGCTAGAGGGGGAGCCTGGGACTGGTAAGACCACGGTCGCGTTGCATTTTCTGTTAGCCGGCGCCAAGGCTGGCGAGCGCTCGTTGTACATCACGCTATCGGAAACCGAGCGTGAACTGCGTCAGGGCGCGGCCTCCCACGGGTGGACGCTGGATGACAATATTCATATTTTCGAGCTGACACCGCCCGAAAGCCTGCTCAATGCCGAGCACCAGCAGAGCCTGCTGTACTCCTCGGACCTGGAACTGGGCGAAGCGACGCGGCAGATTTTCGAAGTGGTCGAACGGGTCAAGCCGACCCGGGTCGTGCTCGACAGCCTGTCGGAGATCCGTCTGCTGGCGCAAAGCTCCCTGCGCTATCGTCGCCAGATCCTGGCAATCAAGCATTATTTCGTGCGCTACGACGCCACGGTCCTGTTGCTCGACGACCTGACCACCGAATCCCTGGACAAGACCGTGCACAGCGTCGCCCACGGGGTGATTCGCCTGGAGGAACTGACCCCCAGCTACGGCGCCGAACGGCGGCGGATCCGGGTGGTCAAGTATCGCGGACAGAAATACCGCGGCGGTTACCATGATTTCACCATCATGGGCGACGGCGTGCACGTCTTCCCGCGCCTGGTAGCCGCCGAACACCGTGGGCAGTACCTGCGCCAGCAACTCTCCAGCGGCATAGGCGAAATGGACGCGTTGCTGGGCGGCGGTATCGAGACGGGGTCCAGTACCTTGATCCTGGGCCCGGCGGGTACCGGCAAGTCGCTGATCGCGCTGATTTTTGCCGCAGCCGCCGTACAGCGCGGCGAGAAGGCCGCGCTGTTCATCTTCGACGAAGAGCTGGGCTTGCTGTTCGAGCGCATGAAAAACATCGGCATCGATCTGCAAGCCCTGCTAGAGACCGGCAACCTGCTGATCGAACAGGTCGACGCCGCCGAGTTGTCCCCCGGCGAGTTCTCACACCGCGTGCGCCGTTGCGTCGATGAGGGCAACATCAAGACCGTGGTCATCGACAGTATCAACGGCTACCAGGCGGCCATGCCGGAAGAGAACGCCCTGGTGCTGCACATGCATGAATTGCTGCTCTATCTCAACCGCAAGGGCGCGGCGACCTTCATGACCGTCGCCCAGCACGGCCTGGTCGGCGACATGCAGGCGCCCGTGGACATTACTTATCTGGCCGACACGGTGATTCTGTTGCGTTATTTCGAAGCACTGGGCAAGGTTCGCCGGGCGATCTCCATCATCAAGAAACGCACCGGCAGCCACGAGTCGACCATCCGCGAATACCGCATCAGCGGCGTGGGCATGACCATCGGCGAGCCACTGGAGGCGTTCCAAGGTGTCTTGCGCGGGGTCCCCACCTACATGGGCGAGAGCAACCCGCTGCTCAAGGATGAACACCGGTGACGCTGGCCGAGCCGCTGGCCGAGCGGGCGCTGATCCTCGCGCCGCTGGGACGGGACAGCCAGATTGCCTTGATGATCCTCAATGAAGCCGGTTTTGCCGGCCTCATCTGCCGTCACCTGGGCCATTTGTGCGAAGAGTTGGAAAGCGGTGCCGGCCTGCTGGTGATTTCTTCGGAAGCCTTGGTAGGGCCCGAACTGGAAACGCTGTTCCAGCAAATCGAACAGCAGCCAGCCTGGTCCGACCTGCCCATTGTCTTGCTGACCCATCACGGCGGGCCGGAACAGAACCCGGCGGCCCGGGTCGGTACGCAATTGGGCAACGTGACCTTTCTCGAGCGTCCTTTCCATCCAGTGACCCTGATCAGCCTGGTGACCACCGCCCTGCGGGGTCGTCGAAGGCAGTACGAAGCCCGCGACCGCCTGATCGACCTCAGCAACAGTGAACTGCGCCTGCAGACCACCCTTGAAACCCTCGAGCAGCAGGTAGAAGAACGTACCGCCCAGTTGCGCCACAATGAGGAGGCCCTGCGCCAATCGCAAAAAATGGAAGCGGTCGGCCAGTTGACCGGCGGTATCGCCCACGACTTCAACAACATGCTCACCGGGATCATCGGCAGCCTCGAACTGCTGCGTCGGCGCCTGGCCCGGGGCCGTACCGAGGACCTGGACAGCCTGATCGACCTGGGCGTGACCTCGGCCAACCGCGCCGCCGGCCTGACCCATCGCCTGCTGGCGTTTTCCCGACGGCAATCGCTGGACTCCAAGGCCGTCCAGATGAATACGCTGGTGCTGTCCATGGGCGAGTTGCTGCAACGCAGCCTCAACGAAAGCATTCGCCTGGACATGCGATTGGATGAACAGCTCTGGATCGCCGAAGCCGACCCCAACCAACTGGAAAGCGCCCTGCTCAACCTGGTGCTCAACGCCCGGGATGCCATGCCCAACGGCGGAAACCTGGTGGTGCAGACCTGCAACCGACACCTGGACGCCGACTTCACCGATGCCTACAGCAACCTGGAGCCCGGCGACTATGTGGTGCTGAGCGTGCAGGACACCGGTTATGGCATGCCCGAAGCGGTGATCGGCCGCGCTTTCGACCCGTTTTTCACCACCAAACCGATCGGCCAGGGCACCGGGCTGGGCCTGTCGATGATCTATGGCTTCAGCAAGCAATCGCGCGGACATGTGACCATCGACAGCGAAGTCGACAAAGGCACCACCGTGAACCTGTACCTGCCGCGCTTCCGCGGTGAAGAAGTCCACGAGCCCCAGGTCACCACCCAACATGCGCCGTATGCGCAGGACGGCGAAACCGTACTGATCGTCGAGGACGATCCGGCGGTGCGGGTGCTGGTGAGCGCGGTGTTGAGCGAACTGGGTTATGCCTTTGTGGAAGCGGCCGACGCCAATGGCGCGGTTCCGATTCTCCAGTCAAGCCAACGCATCGACCTGCTGATCAGCGACGTAGGCCTGCCGGGCATGAACGGTCGGCAGTTGGCGGAAATCGGCAGGCAGGTACGCCCGGACCTGCGGGTGCTGTTCATCACCGGCTACGCCGAGCATGCGGCGGTACGCGGCGGCTTCCTTGACCCGGGGATGCAGATGATCACCAAGCCGTTCACGTTTGATTTGTTGACGGCCAAGGTACGGGAGATGATCAAGGTCTGAGGTGATGGGCAGGCGTTGTGGCGAGCAAGCTGGCTTCCGCAAGGGGGGGGCGCGGTAGGAGCTGTCGAGCGGAGCGAGGCTGCGATCTTTCCCCGGACACTTGAGTCTCAAGCTAAAGATCAAAAGATCGCAGGCTTCGCCAGCTCCTACATAGCCCAGCGGGAGCAAGCGCCCTCGCCGCAGGGTTTTGCCTGATCTGCCGGGACATGCTCCCGCACCCGGCCTACTACGACAACATCGACTGCATGATGCGCTGTAGCTCATCCAGGTCGAACGGTTTATCCAGGATCGGGGCCTTGCGGGTAATGGGGCTATCGGTGTCGCGCACTTCCTGCGCGTAGCCGCTGATGAAGATGACCTTCAGTTCGGGTCGCAGCTTGACCGCAGGCTCGGCGATCTGCACCCCGGAAATACCGCCCGGCAGGCGGAAGTCGGTAATCATCATGTCCAGATGCGGCTTGCTCGCCAGGATCTCGAACGCCTGGTCACCGTTTTCGGCCTGCAGCACCCGATATCCCTCGCCCGACAGGTAGGCCGACAGCACCATCAGGATCGACGGGTCATCCTCGACGATCAATACAACATCTTGCGCATCTTCACTCATGAGAAGCCTTTGTTCGATCAATAGCTGCTGATACGACCTTAGGGTCTCTCAGAGGTTGCGTCTGTTCGGCGGTTTTGTCCAAGACAGTTTTCTGCAAGGGCAGGCAAACACGAAACAACGCCCCCTCATTGAGGCGACTGTCGACCGTGATCGTCCCGCCATGGGCCGTGACAATCTGCTCGGAGATGAACAGCCCCAGCCCCAGGCCTGAAGCGGCCGCCTTGGACGATACGCGCTCGAACTGCTGGAAGATACGTTTCTGGTTCTCCTCGCTGATGCCGATGCCGTGGTCCCGGACCTCGATGCAGGCATGCTCGGGCGTCCGGTAGACGCGCACTTCGATCGGGCTCTTGCCACCGTAGCGCAGCGCATTGGTCAACAGGTTCGACACCACTTGTTCGATGCGAAACTCATCCCACAGCCCCTCCACCGCCGGCTCGGCCAGGCAGGTCAATGAGCACTCGGCGATGGCAAACTGCGGCTGGAAGTTGCGCAGCAGGTTTTCCACCAGTGCCGTCAAGTTGAAGCGGGTCGGACGGATCGACAGCTTGCCAGTACGAATCCGCGACACATCCAGCATGTCCTCGATCAGCCGGATCAGGCTCTTGATCTGGCGCTCATCGCGCTCGACCATCGCCCGTACCTTGTCCAGGCTGAAGGCCGCGGCATTGTCCCGGGCCAGGTGCATCTTGCGCAGTTGGGTCTCGAGAATCAGGCCATTGAGGGGCGTGCGCACCTCGTGGGCGACAATGGACATGAAGTCGTCACGCATACGCACTGCTTGCTCCAGCTCGCCGCGGGTGGCCTCCAGTTGCTGCAACAGGACCTCCTGTTCCCGCCGGCTCTGCTCAAGGGCAACGACTTGCTCCTTCATGGCCTTTCGCTGGCGATACAGCTCGACGAACACATTGACCTTGCTCTTGACGGCCTGGGTGTCCAGCGGCTTGTGCAGGAAGTCCACCGCGCCGGTTTCATAACCGGTGAAGGCATAGTTGCGTTCACGACCGGCGGCGCTGACGAAAATGATCGGGATGCTGCGGGTCTTCTCCGTGCCGCGCATCAGCTCGGCCAGCCCGAAACCGTTCATCTCGGGCATCTGCACATCGATGATGGCCAGGGCAAAGTCGTGTTGCAGCAGCAGGGACAGTGCTTCGTCCGCCGACAGGGCCTTGAAGACCTCGCGGTCAGGCCCCCTGATCAACGCTTCCAGGGCCAACAGATTCTCAGGCAGATCGTCGACGATCAGCAGTTTGGCTTGAACATCTCTTGGCATGTGGTTCATTCCAGCCCGGCCAGCAATTGGCCGATGCCTTGCAAAGTAAGGATATGGTCGGGCTCATGCAGGGCCAGCGCCGCTTCGGGCATGGTCGCGACTTGGGCTTCAGCGGGGTCCTGGACCACGGTGATGCCACCCAGCGCCCTGACCTTCGCCAGGCCCCGGGCGCCATCGCCATTGGCACCGGTCATTACCACGGCCAGCAACTTCTCGCCGTAGACATCGGCGGCCGACTCGAACAGCACGTCGATGGACGGTCGCGAATGATGTACGGGCTCCTCCAGGCTCAACGACAGGCAACGGTCGGCCTCGACCGACAAGTGATAGCCGGGCGTGGCGACGTACAAGGTACCCGGTGCGATGTCCAGCTTGTCCCGGGCCTCCTCCACCGGCACCGCCAGGCGATGGCCGAGCACGGAGGCCAGCTGGCTGTCGCGCTCATTCGGCAAATGCAATACCACCAGGATGGGCAGGCCGAAACCTTTGCGCAGGTGTCCGAATACCCTGAGCAACGCTTCGACGCCGCCGGCCGATGCACCGACGACAATGGCCTCGATGGGCGGGTTGGATCTGTCCTTGGTCTGATTCATAACTTGCGATAGATCCGTTCCTGTTTGACCAACGGCTCGAATCGATGACCGTAAGCCGAAAAATCCAATGTCTCCTTACTGCCCAATACCAGGAAACCACGGTGACAAAGGGACTCATGGAACAGTCCAAACGCACGATCTTGCAGCTTTTTATTGAAATATATCAATACATTGCGACACGAAATTAATTGAGTTTCTGAAAAAACACTGTCGGTCGCCAGGCTGTGATCGGCAAAGGTCACGTTCTCGCACAGGGTTTTATCGAACATCGCGTAATCGTAGGCGGCTGTGTAGTAATCGGCAAACGATCGCCGTCCTCCAGCATTCTGGTAGTTCTGCGTATAGTTGCGCACGTTTTCCAGGGAGAAAATGCCCTGCTTGGCTTTTTCCAACGAGCGCGGATTGATATCGGTGGCGTAGATCAATGTGCGGTCCAGCAGGCCTTCTTCTCGCAGCAGGATCGCCATGGAGTAGACCTCCTCTCCCGTGCTACAACCGGCGATCCAGATCTTGATCGAGGGGTACGTCCTGAGCAGTGGTACGACTTCCTCGCGTATCGCCAGGAAATGCGAGGGGTCGCGAAACATCTCGCTGACAGGGATCGTCAGCAGTTGCAGCAACTGCATGAATACACCCGAGTCGTGCAGCACGCGCTCCTGCAAGGCCGAAATGGTCTTGCACTCGAACTGACTCAACGCATGGTGGACCCGGCGCTTGATGGAGGCCCCGGAATAATCGCGAAAATCGTAGCTGTACTTGAGGTAAATCGCTTCGATCAACAAACGAAGTTCAATGTCAGTGTCACGTTCCACTAAATTCTTTCCATATTCGGCAACCACACGCGAATCAGCGAGAACAGACGATCCAGATCGATCGGCTTGGCCAGGTAGTCATTGGAACCCGCCGCCAGGCAGCGTTCCTGATCGTCCTTCATGGCCTTGGCCGTCACGGCGATGATAGGCAGCTTGCGCCAGCGCGGATCCTTGCGGATCAGCGTGGTGGCTTCGAAACCGTCCATCTCCGGCATCATCACATCCATCAGCACCAGGTCGATGTCGTCGAATTCATTCAGGCGATCGATCGCCTCCAAGCCGTTACGGCCGATGACCACGATCGCCCCCTTCGCCTCCAGGGCGCTGGTCAGGGCAAAGATGTTGCGCACATCGTCGTCCACCAACAGTACCTTGCGGCCTTCGAACACCTTGTCGCGGCTGCGGGCGGTCTTGAGCATCCGCTGTCGTTCATGGGACAACCGGGATTCGACTTTGTGCAAAAAGAGTGTCACCTCGTCCAGCAAGCGCTCTGGCGAACGGGCGCCCTTGATGATGATCGAGCGTGAATACTTGCGCAGTTCGGCTTCTTCGTCCCGTGTCAGGTTGCGCCCGGTGTAGACGATCACCGGCGGGAAGGAACAGATGTCTTCGTTGGACATGCGCTTGAGCAGGTCATTGCCGAGCATATCCGGCAACTTCAGGTCGATGATCATGCAGTCGTAGACATTGGTCCGCAGCAGGTCCAGGGCCTGTTGGGCCAAGCCAACGGCGGTGATCTCAATGTCATCGTCGCCGATCAGGCGGGTAATACTGTCGCGCTGCAGATCATCGTCTTCCACCAGCAGCACCCGCTTGACCTTCTGGGTCAGCTTGGCCTCCAGGCGGGCGAACACGTCCTTGAGTTCTTCACGGGTAGTCGGCTTGACGGCATAGCCGATGGCGCCCATGTGCATCGCGGCTTCGACACGGTCTTCGACGGAAATCACGTGCACGGGGATGTGCCGGGTTTCGGCCTGTTCCTTGAGTCGCTGCAACACCGTCAGTCCGGAATGGTCCGGCAGGCGCATGTCCAGCAGGATCGCGTCGGGAGCCAGTTGCAGAGCCAAGTCGAAACCTTCGTCGGCACCGTGGGCCACCAGGCACTGGTAACCGAGCTCGTGGGCCAGGTCGAACAGAATGCGGGCGAACTTGGGCTCGTCTTCGATCACCAGGATGCATCGGGTGTCGAACGGCGCCTTGTCGCGGTCGTCGGCGAACCGGGTAATCGGCGTCGTGTCCACGTCGGCGACCAGCGGCGCCGGTGCGGCTTTTGGCGCAACAGGCGCCGGCGCGGAGGCCGTCGGGGTGAAGGTCATCGGCGCTATCGGCATATCACCGGGCTCGACATAACGCTCAGGCAATACCAGCGTAAACACACTGCCCTGCCCCGGCTCGCTGGAGACCGAAATCGAGCCGCCCAGCAACATGGCCAGGTCCCGGGAAATCGACAACCCCAGGCCGGTGCCGCCGTAGCGACGGTTGGTGGTGCCATCGGCCTGGCGGAACGCTTCGAAAATGCTTTGCTGTTGATCGGCGGCGATGCCGATCCCGGAGTCCCGCACCATGAACGCGATGCCCGAGCCTGGCTGACCGGCCACGGACAGGCTGACGGAACCTTGCTCGGTGAACTTCACGGCGTTGGACAGCAGGTTCTTGATCACCTGCTCCAGGCGCTGGCGGTCGGTGTAGAGCATCGCCGGCACATCGGGCAGCACCTGGACCTCGAAATTCAGGCCCTTGTCCGCCGCCAACGGCTTGAACATATCCTGCAGCCCTTCCACCAGACGCTGCACGCTGGTGTTTTCCGGACGCACTTCCAGCTTTCCGGCCTCGACCTTGGAGATGTCGAGGATGTCGTTGATCAGGTTCAGCAGGTCGTTGCCGGCGGAGTAGATCGACTCGGCAAACTTGACCTGCTCCTCGCTGAGGTTGTGCTGCGGGTTCTCCGCCAGCAGCTTGGACAGGATCAGCGAGCTGTTGAGCGGCGTGCGCAACTCGTGGGACATATTGGCCAGGAACTCGGACTTGTACTTGCTCGAGCGCTGCAACTCTTCGGCGCGCTCCTGCAATTGGATCTGGGCCAGGTTCAATTCGCTGTTCTTCTGGTCCATGGCGTCGCGCTGCTCGGCCAATTGCTCGTTGGTCTGCTCCAGTTCCTGTTGCTGGGCTTCCAGGTGGGCCTGGGACTCCTTGAGGATGCGCGACTGTTCTTCCAGCTCTTCGTTGGCGGTCTTGAGTTCTTCCTGCTGGACTTGCAGCTCTTCGTTCAACTGCTGGGTTTCGGCCAGTACTTCCTGCAGACGCTGGCGATAACGGGCGGCTTCGATGGAAGTGCCGATATTACCGGCGATCAGTTCCAGCAACTCGATGTCACGCTCGGTCAATGGCCGCAGGAATCCCAGTTCAATGACACCGTTGATCCGGTCATCGTCACTGGTGGGCACTACCAGCACGCTGTTGGGCAGACCTTGCCCCAATCCGGAGCTGACTTTCAGGTAATCGTCCGGTACATCGTCCAGACGGATAAGGCGCCCCTGCTGCACGGCCTGACCAGCGATGCCTTCGCCGGCGACGATCACTTGCTGTTGTTCTTCATCCTCCCGGGAGAGCCCGTAGGTGGCGACACGCCTTAAGACGCCACTTTCTTCCCGCGCATAAAGCGCAGCGACAGCGACACCCAGGTACTTCGCACAGAACTGCAGGATATTGCGGCCCAACAGGTTCAGCGACAATTGCCCCAGGACCTGCTCGGCCAGTTGCGTCTGGCCGCTTCGCAGCCAGGCCTGCTTTTCCAAGTGCAAGGCGCTGCGTTGCTGGACTTTCAGGCTGGCACTGTAGCTTTCGGACAGGTTCAACAGATCCCGGCGACCGACATAGGCCAGAAGCCCGCTGACCGCTGCGACGAACAACAGGTAAAAGGCAATGCTCCAGACGGTCGTGGTGCGCACGTCCTGGTTGCGCGCCGCACGCAATTGTTGCTCGGTCTCGACGACCTCTTCGAAGGACTGGCGAATTTCGTCGGTCAGGCGCTTACCGCGCCCGGCCTTCACCGCCCCCCGGTAATCGCCGCTGCTGCGTTGCAGGTCGATCATGCTTTGGGCGTAATTGGCCCACTCCGTCTGGAGTGCTTGGATCTTGTGCAGGCGGTCGGTCTGGACAGGGTTATCGGCTGTCAATTCCAGCAATGTGTCCAATGCCACGGCAATCCGTGGCTTGGCCACTTCATAGGGGTCGAGGAAGTGTTCGTCACCACTCAACAGGTAGCCGCGCATGCCGGTTTCCAGGTCCACGCTCAGCTTGAGCGCTTCGTTGGCGTTATTGATCACCCTGTCGGTATGGCCGACCCATTGGATCACCGACAGCAGGTACGTGATAAGGATGACGAAAAACACCGCGCTGAGGGCGCCTATGCCCAACGGCAGGCTGATATTGCGGCTCAGGAGCTTGCGAAAACTTTGCTCGTCGACCGAAGACGAAGGAGTCATGGAAAGGGGCCTTGGTGGACAGTTGAAATCGGTGGAGTTTGCCCGAAAAACCGCGCCTGGATCCACATTTTCTGACAAGTCAAGGAGGCAAATCCCACGACAATCCGTCTTATAGCAGGGAAGCGACTATCCTTGTCAGCTCTTGTACTATAGATCCTTTCTTGTACAACCCAGGGAACTTGTGCCGCCTTGGCACTTACTCATGAATGAGGCCATTTTTTTCGTGCCCCTCCCGCTCCCATCTTTCGAGAATGTCGACTATGCCCACCACCCCTGCCGCCACCCAGCCCACCATCCTGGTAGTCGAAGACGATGACATCGTGCGGATGTTGATCGTCGACGTGCTGGAGGAACTGGAGTACCAGGTGCTGGAGGCGGACGGCTGTGAGCAAGCGCTGAGTTTTTTGCGTGACCACCAACAGAACATCGCCCTGATGATGACCGACGTCGGCCTGCCGGTAATGGACGGACGCGAATTGGCCAAGCAGGCTCGACTCGAGCGTCCACAGCTGCCGGTGCTGTTTGCCAGCGGCTATGCCGAAAGCATCGATGTGCCTGAAGGCATGTCGGTGATCGGCAAACCCTTCTCCATCGATCAATTGCGGGACAAGGTCAAACGCATTCTTGCTTGAGCCGGATCGCATTCTTGGTCACTATCGGCGCCCCGCGCGCCGATGGCGCCTGATTCGCTCCGAGGAACCCCTTGCTCATGACTGCCACCAAAGTCCTGGTTATCGGCTATGTCTGGCCCGAGCCGCGCTCATCGGCGGCCAGTGGGCATGTCATGCAGATCCTCGACACCTTCCTCGGCCAAGGCTGGGACATCACCTTCAGCAGCCCGGCCGGCCCGGGGGAGCAGCGCGCCGACCTGGTCGCGCTGGGCATCCGCGAAGTGCCCATCGAGCTCAATAACAGCAGTTTCGACGCGTTCATCCATGCACTTGCGCCGGACATCGTGCTGTTCGACCAGTTCATGATGGAAGAACAGTTCGGCTGGCGCGTCGAAAAGCACTGCCCCGGGGCCCTGCGGGTGCTGGAGACCTCCGACCTGCAAAGCCTGCGTCACGCCCGGCATCAACGCCTGAAAGAGCGCCTGAAGCGCGATGAGGCGAGCGAGGACTTCAGCGATCTTTTCGCCCCGGCCCTGGGCGAGGAGTTCCAATGGATGGCCGACACCGACCTGGCCAAGCGAGAAATCGCCGCCCTGTACCGCTGCGACCTCAACCTGATGGTGTCCGAGGTTGAAATCGAACTGTTGGTGGAGCACTTCAAGCTGCCTCGCAACCTGCTGCATTGGTGCCCGCTGATGCTGGACCTGCCCAGTGAACCGTCGCCACCGTTCGAGGACCGGGCGCATTTCCTGAGTATCGGCAACTTTCGCCACGCGCCGAACTGGGACGCCGTGCTCTGGATGAAGAACGCCATCTGGCCGCTGATCCGCCAGCAATTGCCCGGCGCACAACTGCACCTGTACGGCGCCTATACCCCGCCCAAGGCCGCCGCACTGCACAATCCGGCCCAGGGCTTTCACATCATGAACTGGGCCGAGGACGCCTTGCAGGTCATGTCGGCGGCACGCATCTGCCTGGCGCCGTTGCGTTTCGGCGCCGGGATCAAGGGCAAGCTGATCGACGCCATGCTCTGCGGCACCCCCAACGTCACCACGCCCGTGGGAGCCGAAGCCATGCACGGCGACATGCCCTGGCCCGGGTCGATTGCCCAGAGCGCCGTAGGCATCGCCGACGCGGCGGTGCAGTTGTATAGCGACCAGGCGCGCTGGACCCAGGCCCAGCACGCCGGCCGGGCGCTGCTGGCGAGCCGCTACCGGCAACAGGTGCATGGGCCGGCGCTGATCGACAGCATCAACGCTTGCCGGGCAGACCTGGCACAACGACGCCGGGACAATTTCACCGGCAGCATGCTGCGTCACCACCAGCACAAAAGCACCCAATACATGTCCCAGTGGATCGAAGAAAAAAACCGCAACGGTTAGACACCAGGGTGGCACCTGCCTGGCGAAGGGGGCATTATCCAGTGGCGATAACAATAAAAGCGCCAGGCCCATGACCCGAACAGCCAGAGTCACCGACCCCTCCTACGAGTTGATGGACGACCATAACGGGCTGTCCATCATCTACCGCCAGCACGGCTTTCCCTGCCCGCTGGTGCGCTGGCATTTCCACAAGGAATACGAGCTGCACTTGATCGTCGCCAGTTCCGGCAAGGTGTTCATTGGCGACTACATCGGCAACTTCTACCCCCAATCGCTGTTTCTCACCGGGCCCAACCTCCCCCACAACTGGATCAGCCAGGTGGCCGAGGACGAAGTGGTGCCCAAGCGCGACATGTTGGTGAACTTCACCGACGAGTTGTTCGAAAGCGGCCACCAGGTATTCGCCGAACTCAAGACGGTCGCACCGCTGCTCGAACGCGCCCAGTACGGCATCGAGTTCCGCTGCAAGCGCACCATCCGCCAGGCCATGATCCTGATGCAGCGCATTGCCGATTCCCAGGGCATGAGCCGCCTGGGGCACTTTTTCATCCTGATGGAGCTGCTGGCCGCCACGGATGACTACCAACTGCTGTCCGGCGCGACCGCCCCGCAAACGGCGGACGAACACAGCATCGACCGCACCAACCGCGCGGTGGACTACATCTTTGCCCATTACGCCCGGGAGTTGCCCCTGGAAGAAGTCGCCGAACACCTGGGCATGAAACCCACCTACTTCAGCCGAGTATTCAAACAGGCCACTGGCCGCTGCTTCATCGAATTCGTCAATCGCCTGCGCATCAGCAAATCCTGCGAATTGCTGGCCGACGGCGACAAACCGGTAACGGACGTGTGTTTTGAATCCGGCTTCAACAACATCTCCAATTTCAATCGGCGTTTCCAGCAGCTCAAGGGCATGACGCCCTCCCACTACCGGCGGCTGGCGGTGCAGCGGTTGACCGAGCAGAACCAGGGCTGACCCTGTGGCGAGGGGATTTATCCCCGCTGGGGCGCGAAGCGGCCCCCTGGGTTTTCTGATCCGCCTCCAGGGTAGATACATTTTTGGGGCTGCTTTGCAGCCCTGCGGGGATAAATCCCCTCGCCAGAGATGAATTCCCTACCAGAAATTTTCTTAAGTGCAAAAAAGTATCAGTGCAAGTGCGACGGATGATTTGTCACACCGTCCATTGAAGGCTGTAATCAGCGCACATTCTTCCCTTCATCCGGAAGACACAAAAACAATAACTGTCCTTCCGCAGCTTTCGGGCGCGGAAAAGGAGTGCGCGATGAAACCTTCGGTAAAAGCTCTGCTTGTTTCCACCTGCATGACCCTCAGTAGCGTCAGCTTCGGCGCACAGACCCTCACCATTGCCACCGTCAACAACAGCGACATGATCCGCATGCAAAAGCTCTCGAAAACCTTCGAGGCCGAGCACCCGGACATCAAGCTGAACTGGGTGGTGCTCGAAGAAAACGTCCTGCGCCAGCGCCTGACCACCGACATCGCCACCCAAGGCGGGCAGTTTGACGTGCTGACCATTGGCATGTACGAAGCAGCACTCTGGGGCGCCAAGGGCTGGCTGGAGCCGATGAAGGATTTGCCGGCCTCCTACGACCTGGACGACGTCTTCCCTTCCGTGCGCGATGGCTTGTCGGTCAAAGGCTCGCTGTACGCCCTGCCGTTCTATGCCGAAAGCTCGATCACCTATTACCGCACGGACCTGTTCAAGGACGCCGGGCTGACCATGCCCGAACACCCGACCTGGAGCCAGATCGGTGAGTTCGCGGAAAAACTCACCGACAAATCCAAGGAGCAATATGGCCTGTGCCTGCGGGGCAAGGCCGGTTGGGGCGAGAACATGGCGCTCATCACCACCCTGGCCAACGGTTATGGCGCGCGCTGGTTCGATGAGAAGTGGCAGCCGCAATTCAATGGCCCCGAGTGGAAAGACGCACTCAACTTCTATGTCGACAACATGAAGAAATCCGGCCCGCCGGGCGCCTCCAGCAACGGTTTCAACGAAAACCTGGCGCTGTTCAACAGCGGTAAATGCGCGATCTGGGTGGATGCCAGCGTCGCCGGCTCGTTCGTCACCGACAAGACCCAGAGCAAGGTGTCCGATCACGTTGGATTCACCTTCGCCCCCCACGAAAAAACCGACAAAGGTACCTCGTGGATGTACTCCTGGTCGCTGGCCATCCCGACCAGCTCCAAAGCCAAGGAAGCCGCCACGGTCTTTACCACGTGGGCGACGTCCAAGGAGTACAGCCAACTGGTCGCCAAGACCGACGGCATTGCCAACGTACCGCCAGGCACCCGCACCTCGACCTACAGCGACGAGTACATGAAGGCCGCGCCGTTTGCCAAGGTGACCCTGGAATCGTTGAAAGTCGCCGATCCGAAAGCGCCAACCCTCAAGCCGGTGCCCTACATCGGCATCCAGCTGGTGACCATTCCCGAATTCCAGGCCATCGGCACCCAGGTGGGCAAATTCTTTTCGGGCGCGCTGACCGGCCAGCAGACCGTGGACCAGGCGTTGACCGCCGCGCAGTCCACCACCGAACGCGAGATGAAACGCGCTGGGTATCCCAAGTAACCCGCGCCGCCGCTCTGTCTTTTGTGGGAGCGGGCTTGCTCGCGAAAGCGATCTGTCAGTCACATTGATGTTGAATGTGCTGCCCTATTCGCGAGCAAGCCCGCTCCCACAGGGACTTTTTGTAGGCCTGCACAAAATCGGTTCAATGCCATGAATAGCTCAACTACAACCGCCAAAGCCCCCATCGAGATTGCCCCGCCGCCGGCGCGCAAGATCCGCCTGGCCAACCCCGGCTGGTTCCTGGTCAGCCCTTCGGTGGCCTTGTTGCTGCTGTGGATGATCGTGCCGCTGGGCATGACCGTCTACTTCTCGATGATCCGCTACAACCTGCTCTACCCCGGCGAAAACGAATTCGTCGGGCTGGAGAACTTCACCTATTTCCTGACCGACTCGGGTTTCATGCCCGGCGCCACCAATACCTTGTTGCTGGTGGGCAGCGTGCTGTTGATCAGTATCGTCCTCGGGGTATTGATCAGCGCGCTACTGGAAGCCAGTGAGTTTCTCGGTCGCGGCATCGTCCGCGTGCTGCTGATCTCGCCGTTCTTCATCATGCCCACCGTCGGTGCGCTGATCTGGAAGAACCTGATCTTCCATCCGGTCTCGGGCATCCTCGCCTCGGTGTGGAAGCTGTTCGGCGCCCAGCCGGTGGACTGGCTGGCCCATTACCCGCTGCTGTCGATCATCATCATCGTGAGCTGGCAATGGCTGCCCTTTGCGATTCTGATCCTGATGACTGCCATGCAGTCGCTGGACCAGGAACAGAAAGAAGCCGCTCGTCTGGACGGTGCCGGCCCCATTGCGATCTTCTGGCACCTGACCCTGCCGCACCTGGCCCGCCCGATTGCCGTGGTGCTGATGATCGAAACCATCTTCCTGCTGTCGGTGTTCGCCGAGATCTTCACCACCACCAACGGTGGCCCCGGCTATGCCTCCACCAACCTTGCCTATCTGATCTACAACCAGGCGCTGGTGCAGTTCGACGTCGGCATGGCTTCGGCCGGTGGCTTGATCGCCGTAGTCATTGCCAACATCGCCGCCATCATCCTCGTCCGGATGATCGGCAAAAACCTCACCGACAAGCATTGAGGCCGTCGCCATGACTCTTCAACAATCCCGTCGTCTGCAAAGCCTGCTGCTGGGCACGCTGGCCTGGGCCATCGCGATCCTGATCTTCTTTCCGATCTTCTGGATGGTGCTGACCAGCTTCAAGACCGAAATCGATGCGTTCGCCACGCCGCCGCAGTTCATCTTCACACCGACCCTGGAGAACTACCTGCACATCAACGAGCGCAGCAATTACTTCAGCTTCGCCTGGAACTCCGTGGTGATTTCCTTCAGCGCCACCGCCCTGTGCCTGCTGATCGCGGTACCGGCGGCCTATTCCATGGCGTTCTATGAAACCCAGCGCACCAAAGGCACGTTGTTGTGGATGCTCTCCACCAAAATGCTGCCACCGGTGGGCGTGCTGATGCCGATCTACCTGCTGGCCAAGCAATTTGGCCTGCTGGACACGCGCATCGCGCTGATCATCATCTACACGCTGATCAACCTGCCCATCGTGGTCTGGATGATTTACACCTACTTCAAGGACATTCCTCGCGACATCCTCGAGGCCGCGCGCCTGGATGGCGCCACGCTCTGGCAGGAAATGGTCCGTGTGCTGCTGCCGATTGCCAAGGGCGGCCTGGCGTCCACCGTGCTGCTGTCGCTGATCCTGTGCTGGAACGAGGCGTTCTGGTCGCTGAACCTCACCTCCTCCAAGGCCGCGCCCCTGACGGCGTTGATCGCTTCCTACTCCAGCCCGGAAGGTTTGTTCTGGGCCAAATTGTCGGCCGTCTCGACCCTGGCCTGCGCGCCGATCCTGATCTTTGGCTGGATCAGCCAGAAACAGCTGGTGCGCGGTTTGTCCTTCGGCGCAGTGAAATGAACCGTCAAAAGATCGCAGGCTTCGCCAGCTCCTACGCACAGCCCACAGCCTTCAAGAGCCCTGTAGGAGCTGTCGAGTGCAACGAGGCTGCGATCTTTCCCAGTCAACTGAATAAATGACAAGTGGAGGCCCATCATCATGGCCAACCTGAAAATCAAGAATTTGCAAAAGGGTTTCGAAGGCTTCTCCATCATCAAGGGCATCGACCTTGAGGTGAACGACCGCGAGTTCGTGGTCTTCGTCGGCCCGTCGGGCTGTGGCAAATCCACACTGCTGCGGCTGATCGCTGGTCTGGAAGAGGTCAGCGACGGCACCATCGAACTGGATGGCCGGGACATTACCGAGGTCAGCCCGGCCAAGCGCGACCTGGCCATGGTGTTCCAGACCTACGCCTTGTATCCGCACATGAGCGTACGCAAGAACATGTCCTTCGCCCTCGACCTGGCCGGTGTGCCCAAGGCCGAAGTCGAGAAGAAGGTCAACGAAGCGGCGCGCATCCTCGAATTGGGGCCGATGCTCGAGCGCAAGCCCAAGCAACTGTCCGGCGGCCAGCGCCAGCGCGTGGCGATCGGCCGGGCCATCGTGCGCAACCCGAAAATCTTCCTGTTCGACGAACCGCTGTCCAACCTCGACGCCGCCCTGCGGGTGCAGATGCGCCTGGAACTGGCACGCCTGCACAAGGAACTGCAGGCGACCATGATCTACGTGACTCACGACCAGGTCGAAGCCATGACCCTGGCCGACAAGGTGGTGGTGCTCAATGGCGGGCGCATCGAACAGGTCGGCTCGCCGCTGGAGCTGTATCACCAGCCGGCCAACCTGTTTGTCGCCGGGTTCCTCGGCACACCGAAAATGGGCTTCCTCAAAGGCAAGGTCACCGCCCTGGACAGCCAGGGCTGCGAGGTGCTGCTGGACGCCGGCACGCGTATCAACCTGCCGCGCAGCGGTGCCAACCTGAGCGTCGGCGGCGCGGTGACCCTGGGGATTCGTCCGGAACACCTGAACCTGGCGCAACCGGGCGATTGCACGTTGCAAGTCACCGCCGACGTCAGCGAGCGGCTGGGCAGCGACACCTTCTGCCATGTCGTCACGACGTCCGGCGAAGCCTTGACCATGCGGGTTCGCGGCGACCTGGCGAGCCGTTTCGGCGAGCAACTGAACCTGCACCTGGACGCCGAACACTGCCACTTATTCGATGCCGAGGGCGTGGCGGTGAGCCGCGCGCTGCGCGCCGCTGCCTGATTGCCGAGAATTGCGATGAAACTCAACCGACAAAACCTGCACAACCTCAACCCTGACGTAGCCCTGCCTGCCTACCCGTTGGGCGATATCCGCCAAGGCATCGCCCATATCGGCGTCGGCGGTTTCCACCGGGCTCACCAGGCCTACTACACCGATGCGCTGATGAACACCGGTGTCGACCTGGACTGGGCCATCTGCGGCGTGGGCCTGCGGGCCGAGGATCGCCGTGCCCGGGACGACTTGGCCAGCCAGGATTACCTGTTCACCCTGTACGAACTGGGCGACACCGATGACACCGAAGTCCGGGTGATTGGCGCGATCAATGACATGTTGCTGGCCGAAGACGGCGCCCAGGCGCTGATCGACAAACTGGCCGATCCGCAGATCCGCATCGTTTCGCTGACCATTACCGAAGGTGGCTATTGCATCGACGACAGCAATGGCGAATTCATGGCCCATCTGCCGCAGATCCAGCACGACCTGAGCCATCCCGAGGCACCGAAAACCGTCTTCGGCTTCCTCTGCGCCGCCCTGGCCAAGCGTCGCGCCGCCGGTATCCCGGCGTTCACGTTGATGTCTTGCGATAACCTGCCCCACAACGGCGCCGTGACCCGCAAGGCATTGCTGGCCTTCGCCGCGTTGCGCGACGCGGAGCTGGGGCAATGGATCGACCGCAACGTCAGCTTCCCCAATGCCATGGTCGACCGCATCACACCCATGACCAGCGTCGCCCATCGCCTGCAACTACATGACGAACATGGCATCGACGACGCTTGGCCGGTGGTCTGCGAACCGTTCGTGCAATGGGTGCTGGAAGACAAATTCGTCAACGGTCGCCCGGCCTGGGAAAAGGTCGGCGTGCAGTTTACCGATGACGTTTCTCCCTATGAAGAAATGAAAATCAAGTTGCTCAACGGCAGCCACCTGGCGCTGACCTACCTGGGCTTTCTCAAGGGTTATCGCTTCGTCCACGAAACCATGAACGACCCGCTGTTCGTGCGTTACATGCGCGCCTACATGGACCTGGACGTGACACCGCAACTGGCACCTGTACCAGGCATCGACCTGACCGACTACAAGAACACCCTGGTGGAACGCTTTTCCAACCAGGCGATTGCCGACCAGTTGGAGCGTGTCTGTTCGGACGGCTCGTCGAAGTTTCCAAAATTCACCGTCCCGACCATCAACCGTTTGATTGCCGACGGCGGCGAAACCCGCCGTGCAGCACTGGTCGTGGCGGCCTGGGCCGTGTACCTGAAGGGCGTGGACGAGAACGGCGTGACTTATTCGATCCCCGATCCACGGGCGGCGTTCTGCCAGGCGCTGGTGGCTGACGATGCGCTGGTGACCCAGCGGATGTTGGAAGTCGAAGAAATCTTTGGCACGGCGATCCCACGTTCGCCGGAGTTCGTGGCAGCATTCGAATGGTGCTGCAACAGCTTGCGCGAGCACGGGGTAACACGAACACTTGAGCGGGTATTGGCTGACGCAGACTGAGCTTGCGGACGCGGTCGCTTTTTGTGGCGAGGGGATTTATCCCCGCTGGGACGCGAAGCGTCCCCAAGACACGAACAACTCAGTGAATCTGACACACCGAGTCGTCAGTGTCAGGGCTGCTTCGCAGCCCAGCGGGGATAAATCCCCTCGCCACAGTCCACCATGTCCCGGTCCAAACAGTTCTGTGCTGACGGTTCATTGATATCAAGGATTTCTATGGCAAACCAACAACTGTTCCTGGGCATCGACTGTGGCACCCAAGGCACCAAGGCGTTGATCCTGGATGCGATCAGCGGTCAGGTACTCGGCCAGGGCGCGGCTGCCCACAGCATGATCAGCGGGGCCAACGGTCGTCGTGAACAAGACACCCAGCAATGGCTCGATGCATTCACCCAGGCGACTCATCAAGCCTTGGCCGCCGCCGGGGTCGATGGCCAGGCGATCCTCGGCGTCGGCGTGTCCGGCCAGCAGCACGGCCTGGTGCTGCTTGACGACCAGGGCCAGGTCTTGCGCCCGGCCAAGCTCTGGTGCGACACCGAGACGACGCCGGAAAACGATCGGCTCCTGGCGCACCTGGGTGGTGAAGACGGTAGCCTCGAACGCCTCGGCGTGGTGATCGCGCCGGGCTACACGGTTTCCAAATTGCTCTGGACGCGGGAGCAGCATCCCCAGGTGTTCGAACGCATCGCCAGCGTCCTGCTGCCCCACGACTTCCTCAACTACTGGCTCACCGGCCGCCATTGCAGCGAATACGGCGATGCCTCGGGGACTGGCTATTTCAACGTGCGCACCCGCCAATGGGACGTGCAGTTGTTGCAATACATCGATCCCAGCGCGCACTTGCAAGCGGCGCTGCCGGAGCTGATCGAGGCCCATCAGCCCGTCGGACGCATCCTGCCGGCCATTGCCGCGCACCTGGGCATCAACCCCGACGCGGTGGTGGCCAGTGGGGGCGGCGACAACATGATGGGCGCCATCGGCACCGGCAATATCCAGCCCGGCGTGATCACCATGAGTCTCGGTTCCTCCGGCACGGTCTATGCCTTTGCCGCCGAACCCGCGGTCAGCCCGCAACCGTCAGTGGCGACGTTCTGCTCCTCCAGCGGTGGCTGGCTGCCATTGATTTGCACCATGAACCTGACCAACGCCACCGGGGCGATTCGCGAGTTGCTGGGCCTGGACATCGACGCCTTCAACGCCCTGGTCGTCCAGGCCCCGATTGGTGCCGAGGGTGTCTGCATGCTGCCGTTCCTCAACGGCGAGCGGGTGCCTGCCCTGCCCCATGCCACCGCTAGCCTGCTGGGCCTGACCACCACCAACCTGACCCGGGCCAACCTGTGCCGCGCCGTGGTCGAAGGCAC
Organism: Pseudomonas sp. NFACC37-1; assembly: GCF_900101575.1. NCBI lineage: Bacteria > Pseudomonadati > Pseudomonadota > Gammaproteobacteria > Pseudomonadales > Pseudomonadaceae > Pseudomonas > Pseudomonas sp. NFACC37-1. The sequence goes on from NZ_FMUZ01000001.1 coordinate 380,977, forward strand.
GACCTTCGGTTTGCGCTACGGTTTGGACCTGTTGCGGGCCAACGGGCTCAAGGCCCAGAGCATTCGCCTGATCGGCGGCGGCTCGAAGAGCCCGGTGTGGCGGCAGATCGTCGCCGACATCATGGACACCACGGTCATTTGCACTGAACAAAGCGAAGCGGCGGCGTTGGGTGCGGCGATCCAGGCGGCGTGGTGCCATTCAGGCGCGCAAGACAGCCTCGTCGAACTGTGCGAGCGCTGCGTCAAGCTCGACCCGGCCAGCGAAACCCGGCCAATCGCCGCCCATGTCACGGCGTCCCAGCAGGCCTATGAACGTTACCGACAACACGTCGCAACCCTTTGAGAGCGGGCAACTATGTATCTGGTGTGTGGTGAAGCGCTGTTTGATTTTTTCAGTGAAACCGAGGCGGATGGCCCTGCCTCGCAAGTGAACTACAAGGCGATTGCCGGTGGCTCGCCGTTCAACGTGGCGGTGGGGTTGCGCCGCCTGGGTATTGAGTCGGCGCTGTTTACCGGATTGTCCACCGACTACCTGGGCCGTCGCTTGCAGCAGGTGCTGCTCAACGAAGGTGTCAGCACCCGATACCTGCTGGACTTCGACGCGCCGACCACCCTGGCGATGGTTGCCGTAGGCGCCAATGGTTCGCCCCACTACAGCTTTCGCGGCGAAGGGGGTGCCGACCGGCAACTGAGCCTGGCCCATCTACCGGAGCTGGGCCCTGAAGTGCGTGGTTTGCATGTCGGCTCGTTCTCACTGGTGGTCCAGCCCATTGCCGACACGCTCCTGGCCCTGGTGCAACGGGAAAGTGGCCGGCGCCTGATCAGTCTCGACCCGAACGTGCGGCTCAACCCGCAACCGGATATAGAATTGTGGCGCTCGCGGATTGCGGCACTGGTGCAATACGCAGACCTGATCAAGGTCAGTGACGAGGATCTGGGCCTGCTCTACCCAGGGATCGAGCCCCAGGCGGTCATCGAAGGTTGGCTGAAGCACCGTTGCCAAGTGGTCTTCCTGACCCGTGGCGGCCAGGGAGCGACGGTCTTCAGTCGCCAGCACGGCACATGGTCGCTGCCCGCGTGCCCGGTGAAGATCGCCGACACCGTGGGTGCAGGCGACACCTTCCAGGCCGCGCTGATTGCGTGGCTGACTGAGCAACAACTGGATTCGATCGAGGGCCTGCAGACACTGACCCGCGAGCAGGTCAGCGCCATGCTTGAGTTCGCCATTCGCGCCGCAGCACTGACGTGCGGCAAAACCGGGCCGGACCTGCCCTATCGGCAGCAACTGGCCTGACTTGCGCGTTATAACAGAAAAGCTGGACGCCGGGTTCGGACATCACCGGACCCGAGCGTCAGAGGGAAAATGACAAGGCCGTAATCAGCGCCCGGTCATTCGATGGTGTTGCTGATGAAAGTGATTGCCTGCGGCAGGGTTGTGGTCAAGCTCCGTACGCAACTCGGCAATCAGATCGTTGATGGCTCGGCACCCGGTGAGTTTCCTGGCATCGATGTTCGTTTTGAGCAAGGCCACATGATCGGTCCTGTGGTCATCGAAGATCTTGATCGTCATCGTCAGCTCAGGTGACAACGTGCATTGCGAGCGCTTGGGCAGCAAGCTGCTTTCAATGATGTTTCGCATTTCGAGGGCAGATAAAAACATGGCGACTCTCTCCTGTTGAGGCGGCCAATTTATGTTCACGACGGCGGTATCTTCGTCCGTTTTCTTCCCTGCGGACTGGGACTATGAATACCGTGCCGTTCTCTTTCTTGGCATTTTCAGTTAACAAGCTCGTCAAGCGAACTCCTGAACCATCCCGCAAAAAATATGCCTGTATTGACGACCTTCCAGATTGATATGAATCAAGCGTTTAGCTTCGTCCCGCGCCAGAGGGCTCGTGCAAAGTGCAAGGAAAGGTGGTTTTTTCCATGCAAACTGCAATCACTTTTATCCTGTTCGCAACCTAGATTAGCCCCTATTGCGAAGGAGAAAGCGGGCATCCGTCGCCTGGCATGAAAAAAGTGTGACGTAGCGTAAAAACTCAAAGAGCTCCCACCGCCGCCCGCTCCGCCACGTGGCGCAAACTGTCGAAATTGATGTTGGCCCCCGAATCGATCGCTACCAAGGTCTCGCCACGCGCGCCCGTGCGCGCCACGTATTGCTTGATGCCCGCCACCGCCAAGGCCCCTGACGGCTCGGTGATCGAACGGGTGTCGTCATAGATGTCCTTGATCGCGACGCACAACTGGTCGTTGGTCACGGTCATCACCTCATCGACGCAGAAACGGCAGATGTCCAGGCCATGGGCGCCGATCTGCGCAACGGCCACGCCATCGGCGAAGGTTCCCACCTCGGGCAAGATCACCCGCTCCCCGGCGATCAGTGCAGCCTGGAGACAGGCCGAGTGCTGCGACTCGACGCCAATGATGCGAACTTCCGGGCGCAGGTACTTGACGTAGGCCGCGATCCCGGCGATCAGCCCCCCGCCTCCGACCGGAACGAAAATCGCGTCCAGCCGGCCGGGATGCTGGCGCAGGATTTCCATGGCGACGGTGCCTTGCCCGGCAATCACCTCCGGATCGTCGAATGGCGAGACGAACTCCCGCCCGGTCTGCTCGGCCAATTCCAGCGCATGGGCCAAGGCAAACGGAAAACTGTCCCCATATAGCAAGGCCTCGGCGCCGCGATTGCGCACGCCCAGCACTTTCAGTTGGGGGGTGGTCACGGGCATGACGATGCTGGCCGAAATACCCAGCTCCCGTGCCGCCAGCGCGACGCCCTGGGCGTGATTGCCGGCTGACGCGGTGATGACGCCCCGGGCCCGCTGCTCCGGGGTCAGGTGCACGAGCTTGTTGTAGGCACCGCGGATCTTGAAGGAAAAAGTCGGTTGCAAGTCTTCGCGCTTGAGCAGGATCCGGTTGCCCAGGGCCTCGGACAGTGCTGGCGCCGCTTGCAGTGGCGTGCGCACGGCCAGTTCGTAGACCGGCGCGGCGAGGATTTTCTTTACATAGTGCTCAAGCAGGGTTTGCTCGGTGTGGGCAGCGGTCATGACGATCTCCTGGTTCGCTCGGAGCCCAGGAGACAGAAAGAAAAAAACCGCCTCGAGGGCGGGTTCGGTGCAGCCGTCAGCTAGCCCGCCAAATAAGGAATGGCGGTAATAATGCTTGGCTGGCTGCGCAGTACGGTTGAGTTCATGCCTGGAAATTAGCGGTGCGTTGGCGGCAAGTCAATGGCAAATACGTAGGAGCTGGCGAAGCCTGCGATCTTTTGATCTTTCGCTGGAGACTCAAGTGTCTGGGGAAAGATCGCAGCCTCGTTGCACTCGACAGCTCCTACATGGCGTTGTGTCACTTGAGGCCGACTTTGTACAAGGCTCCGTCGTCCTCATCCGTCAACACATAGAGGTACCCATCCGGCCCCTGGCGAACATCACGGATTCGCGCCTTGAGCTCGCCCAACAGGCGCTCTTCATGGACGACCTTGTCGTCTTGCAATTGCAGGCGGATCAGCTCCCCCGACACCAAGGCGCCGATGAACACATTGTGTTGCCAGGCCTTGAAGCGCCCATGGTCGTAGAACGCCATACCGCTGAGCCCCGGTGAGACCTGCCAGACGTGGTGAGGGTCAAGGGCGCCTTCGACGGTCTTGCCCTGGGCCTCGGGAATCGGGGCGCCGGAGTAATTGATGCCGTGGGTCGCCAGTGGCCAGCCATAGTTCTTGCCGCGCTCGATGATGTTCAATTCATCGCCGCCCCGGGGCCCATGTTCGTTTTCCCAGAGGGTGCCACTCCAAGGATTGAGGGCTGCGCCCTGGGGGTTACGCATGCCGTAGGACCAGATCTCGGGACGCACGCCTTTCTGGCCGACGAAAGGGTTGTCGTCGGGCACCTTGCCATCGGGGTAGATGCGCACGACCTTGCCTTGCAGTTTGTCCAGGTCCTGAGCGGTGGGCCGGTCGTTGTTTTCCCCCAGGGTAATGAACAGATAGCCGTCGCGGTCGAAGACCAGTCGCGAGCCAAAGTGGTTGCCCGTGGACAGCTTGGGTTGCTGGCGGAAGACCACGTCGAAGTTCTTCAGGCTCTTGAGGTCTTCGGCCAGTTGCCCCCGCCCCACGGCGGTGCCGGCCTTGCCGTCTGCACCCGCTTCGGCATAGGACAGGTAGACGGTGCGATCCTGCTTGAAGTCCGGCGACAGCACCACGTCCAGCAAGCCGCCCTGGCCCTTGGCCCACACTTCTGGCACGCCGCTCAAGGGGGCGGACAATTGGCCGTCGGGGCTGACCACGCGCAGGTTGCCCCCTCGCTCCGTCACCAACATGCCCTGTTGGCCAGGCAGGAATGCAACGGACCAAGGGTGCTCCAGCCCCTTGACCACGGTGGTCACTTCCAGCGTGCCCTCCTCACTCTTGAATGACTGGGTTGGCGCGGCATTGGCCGGGTTGGCAAGGGCCAGGACAGCGCTGGCGCAGAATGCGGCCAGGAGTGTTTTACGCAACATGCACATTTCCTTCTGCGGTGTTGAAAGAGAACAACGGGCGCCAGCGCCTAGCGGTTGCCATTCTGGCTGTTGCGCGGTGGCGCAGGAGACTCGATGGTGGGTCGCGGCGAACCCGACGGCTGGCCGGAACGGGGGTAGCCATTGCCGATGCCGCCATTTTCCAGGGTCGGTGGCCGTGGTATTGGCACTGTCGGATTGTTATGAATCGTCGGCACGTTGGGCCGGGTGCCCTGCATGCTGTTGGGATTGGCCCGGCGTGTCGGGCTGTTGTAAGGATTGTTATTGCCCGGCAGGTTCTGGGCCAGGACCGTTGGGCCTGCGCTGGGCGTGGCGGCCTGGGCAGCGGCAGTCAGTAATAGCGTCATGATGACGAGCATCAGCCTGTTCATTGGGACACCTCTTGGGTTCAGGCATATCGAAAGCACGCTACGCCGCAGGTTCGCCCTTGTTAAGCGAAATATCCCGGTGAAGATGTAACGAAGCGTCTCCGAACACAGCTGGGAGCAAGCTTGCTCGCCCCACTGTGGAAACTTTTCCCGAGGCGCGAAGGTCACCAGAGAGACATCCACCGGCAAGGAAAACACCACCATGGCTCGGGCAATCTGGAAAGGCGCAATCAGTTTCGGGCTGGTCCACATCCCCGTCGCGCTGGTGTCGGCCACCTCTTCCCAGGGTGTGGATTTCGACTGGCTGGACAAACGCAGCATGGACCCGGTGGGCTACAAGCGGATCAACAAGACCACGGGCAAGGAAGTGACCAAGGAAGACATCGTCAAGGGCGTCCAGTACCAGAAAGGCCAGTACGTGCTGCTCAGCGAAGAGGAAATCCGCTCCGCCCACCCCAAGTCCACCCAGACCATCGAGATCTTTTCCTTTGTCGACAGCGAGGAGATCCCCCTGCAAAACATCGACACGCCCTACTTTCTCGCCCCCGACAAGCGTGGCGGCAAAGTCTACGCCCTGCTGCGCGAAACCCTGGTCAAGACCAACAAGGTGGCCCTGGCCTACGTCGTGCTGCATACCCGCCAGCACCTGGCCGCCCTCATGCCCCTTGAGTCGGCTCTGGTGCTGGTGCTGCTGCGCTGGCCCGCGGAGGTGCGCGAGCTGGATATCCTGGAATTGGGCGACGAGGTCACGAACCCGACCCTGGCCAAGGGCGAGCTGGAAATGGCCAAGCGTCTCGTGGAGGACATGAGCGCCGACTGGGAGCCGCAAGAATACCGGGACAGTTTCGCAGACAAGATCATGGAACTGGTGGAGAAAAAGGCCAACGAAGGCCGCCTCGAAGCCGTGGAGACCGATCCGGGCGAAGAACAACGCAAGACCGCCGATGTCATCGACCTGACCGAGTTGCTCAAGCGCAGCCTGGGCGGCAAGGGCAAGGCCAGCGACAAATCCGCCGGGAAGCCCCCGGCAAAATCCGCGAAAACCGGTAAATCCGCTCCTGCCAAAAAAGCCACCAAGGCCTCCCGGGGCTAAAACCCTGGCGTGTGCAATACAAGGGAATCTGTCATGGCCAACGCCGAGAGTGAATCTGCTCGTTTGTCCAATGCCGAGTCGGACGCAACGACGCCCCGCAACCCTGGCCGAGGGGGCAAGTCAGCCCCGGGCACCCGCCTGCCCGAGCGCCTGTCGCCGCAGCTGGCCACGCCCGTGGAGGAGCCGCCTACCGGTGAATGGCGCTACGAAGTCCAGTTCCACGGTTATCGCCTGCTGACCCGCATCGAACACGGTGAAGTGCGGTTATACAACCGCAATCACCAGGACTGGACCGATCGGCTGAAGCTGCATGCCGACGCCTTGGCCGGGTTGGACCTGGGGGACAGTTGGCTGGACGGCGAACTGGTCCTGCTCGATGAAACCGGCCACAGCGATTTCGCCGCCCTGCGCGAGGCCTTCGAAATCAGCCGCACCGTCGACATGGTGTATTTCCTGTTCGATGCGCCCTTTCTCAATGGCGTCGACCTGCGCCAGGCGCCAGTGGAAGAACGCCGTGCTGCACTGAAAAAAGCCCTCGGCAACAACGCCAGCAAGCGCCTGCGCTTTTCCGAGTCGTTTTCCGCCAGCCAGCACGACATGTTCGAAAGCGCCATTGCGCTCTCACTGGACAGCGTGGTCGGCAAGCGCCTGGGCAGCCCTTATATGTCCCGCCGGAGCGCCGACTGGGTAAAACTCAAGTGCCGGTTGCGCCAAGCCTTCGTCATCGTCGGATTCACCCGCCCCCAAGGCAAGCGCAGCGGTTTCGGCGCGCTGCTGCTGGCCGTCAACGGAGCAACGGGGCTGGTGTATGCCGGCCGGGTCGGCACAGGGTTCAGCCAGGTACAAATCAAGCAATTGCATGAGCAACTGTGTACCCAGCAGCGCGAGACCTCGCCACTGGCTGAGCCACTCAACGGTACCCAGGGACGCGGCGTGCAATGGGTCGAGCCGACCCTGACCTGTGAAGTGGAATTCACCGAGTGGACCCGCGATAACCAGGTGCGGCAGGCTATTTTCCTTGGGTTGCCGTCCCATACGCTCGCCAGCACAGTGGTTCGGGAGCAGCCCCTGCCGATAAAGCCCTCCACGCCAAAACCCCAGCGTCGCAAAAAAGCCGGCACCGCCAGAGTCGACGGGGTGACGATCACCCACCCCGAGCGGGTCATCGACAGTGTCAGCGGCGTGCAAAAGGCCGAGCTGGCGCAGTATTACCTGGACATCGCCCCTTGGATCCTGCCGCACCTCAAGTTGCGCCCGGTCGCGCTGCTGCGGGCACCGGACGGTATCGGCGAAGAACTGTTCTTTCAAAAACACGCCGATCGCCTGGAGATTCCCCACATCAAGCAGCTGGATCCGCAACTGGACCCGGGCCATGCCGCCCTGATGGAGATCGATGATATCCACGCGCTGGTCGGCGCGGCGCAGATGGGGACGGTGGAATTGCACACGTGGGCCGCGACCCACGACCGGATCGAGACGCCTGACTTGTTTGTCCTGGATTTGGACCCGGACCCGTCACTGCCCTGGAGCGCCATGATCGAGGCGACCCGCATGACCTTGGCGGTGCTCGACGAACTGGGCTTGCAGGCCTTCCTCAAGACCAGCGGTGGCAAAGGCATGCATGTGATCGTACCATTGGCGAGAAATGAAGGCTGGGACACCACCAAGGCGTTCGCCAAAGCCATCTCTCAGTTCCTGACCCGGCAAATGCCCGAGCGCATCACCGCCACCATGGGACCGAAGAACCGCGTCGGGAAAATATTCGTCGATTACCTGCGCAACGCCCGTGGAGCCAGCACAGTAGCCGCCTATTCGGTACGTGCCAGGCCAGGCCTGCCGGTCTCGGTGCCGATCGCCCGGGCCGAGCTGTCGACCCTGCGCAACGCCCAGCAATGGGACATGTATACCGCGCTGGAACGGGCCAAAAGCTTGGGCGCCGATCCTTGGGAGGGCTATAACCACCGCCAGCGGATTACCGCCAGGATGTGGGAGCAACTGGATGCGCAAAAACCCGAGGCATGAGGCCCAATCCAGGGTTCAAATCCAGACGAAGATCGCTAGTAAACCACCGAAAAAAGCCCACTTCTGCAGGTAATACAGCGTGCGGTTGCGCTTCTTCAGGGCCTTGCCTTGCAACCGGATCTTGTAGAGCCTGGAGAACGCACGGTTCAGGCCGCCCGTCCTGTCGCCCGCGTCGTTGGGCGCACCGGCGGCCGCCATCACGGTACGGCTGAACCAGCGGTTGAAGGCGGTGGCCCAGCGAAACCTCATCGGCCGCTCCACGTCGCAGAACAGGATAATGCGATTATGGGCGGTGGTGTTCTCCGCGTAATGGATGAACGTTTCGTCGAAAATCACCGCTTCGCCATCACGCCAATGATAAGGCTCGCCATCGACATTGATGTAGCAGCCAGCATCGTTGGGGGTTTCCAGGCCCAGGTGATACCGATAGGACCCGGCGTAAGGGTCGCGGTGGCGGACCAGCTTCGACCCCGGCGGCAACTCGGCAAACATCGCCGCCTTGATCGAACCGATGCTTTGCACCAGTTCCGTGGTGCGTGGGCACAGCTTCATGGCCGAGGGATGGCTGTCGCCGTACCACTTCAGGTAGAAACGCTTCCAGCCGGTCTTGAAGAACGAGTTGAAGCCCACGTCGTCATACTGATTTGAGCGTTTGATCTCCCCGGCGCGCAGCAGGCTCTGGCCTTCGGCCCGGATCTCTTCCCAATGGGCCTGCAACGGGCTCAGGTCGGGGAACTGCACCGGGCTCAGGAAAGGCCTGTTCGGCAGTTTCGAGCATAGGTAAAGCAGGCAATTGATCGGCGCAAGAAAAGACGAATGATCGCTCAACTGGCGCCCGATCTTATGCCGCACGCGTCCGCGCAGGTGAACGTAGCCAATGGAGAGGAGGTAGATCGCGACAATGATGAGCTTCACGAAAGTCCGTCACATGCAGGAGTGAACAGGTTGCGGCTCCAGGCCAGCCAAGTGGCAAAGGAGATGGCATCGGGTGAGATGGCATTTTAGCCACAGGTTGTAAGCAAAAGTTATCCCAAAGTTGTGAAAAACTGTCTTGCCCGGGCAATCCCCTATCGTTTATGCGGCCAGATCAGTACAATCGCCGCCAATTATCACGCGCCCCCTTTGGCCGATACCGCAAACCGCGGCTTCGGCGTACATCTACCCGGACCAGGCGCTCCGTATGCTGCTGTCCTCTTATGCCGGATGGACCCTTGCGCTTGCGACCACGACGCCTTTGCGCGGTCGGAACGTGCGCAAACAGGTACTGAACAGGTACTGCCGCACCCTTAGCTACTCTGAATGTTCCGCAGGATAAACCTTTGATCTCTACAGCTAACATCACGATGCAGTTCGGCGCCAAGCCACTGTTCGAAAACGTCTCTGTCAAGTTCGGCGCGGGTAACCGCTACGGCCTGATCGGTGCCAACGGTTGCGGCAAGTCGACCTTCATGAAAATCCTCGGCGGCGACCTCGAGCCGTCCGGCGGCCAGGTCATGCTCGAGCCGAACGTACGCCTGGGTAAACTTCGCCAGGATCAGTTCGCCTACGAAGAATTCACCGTGATCGACACCGTGATCATGGGTCACGAAGAGCTGTGGAAGGTCAAGGCCGAGCGCGACCGCATCTATTCGCTGCCGGAAATGACCGAAGAAGACGGCATGGCCGTGGCCGAGCTGGAAACCGAATTTGCCGAGATGGACGGCTACACCGCCGAATCCCGCGCCGGTGAACTGCTGTTGGGCCTGGGGATTGGCATCGAGCAGCATTTCGGCCCGATGAGCGAAGTGTCGCCAGGCTGGAAACTGCGTGTGCTGCTGGCCCAGGCGCTGTTCTCCGACCCGGAAGTGCTGCTGCTCGACGAGCCGACCAACCACCTGGATATCAACACCATCCGCTGGCTGGAAAACGTGCTGACCCAGCGTTCGAGCCTGATGATCATCATCTCTCACGACCGTCACTTCCTGAACAGTGTCTGCACCCACATGGCGGACCTGGACTACGGCGAGCTGCGCCTGTTCCCGGGCAACTACGACGAGTACATGACCGTGGCGACCCAGTCCCGCGAGCAACTGCTGTCGGACAACGCCAAGAAGAAAGCGCAGATTTCCGAATTGCAATCGTTCGTCAGCCGTTTCTCGGCCAACGCCTCGAAAGCCAAGCAAGCCACCTCCCGCGCCAAGCAGATCGACAAGATCCAACTGGCCGAGGTCAAGCCATCGAGCCGCGTCAGCCCGTTCATCCGTTTCGAGCAGACCAAGAAACTGCACCGCCAGGCGGTCATTGTCGAACGCATGGCCAAGGGCTTCGACGGCAAGCCGCTGTTCAAGGACTTCAGCTTCACCGTCGAAGCCGGTGAGCGCGTGGCGATCATTGGCCCGAACGGTATCGGCAAGACCACCTTGCTGCGCACCCTGGTCAATGAACTGGAACCGGATGCCGGTACCGTGAAATGGACCGACGCCGCGGAACTGGGCTACTACGCACAGGATCACGCCCATGACTTCGAAGACGACGTCAACCTGTTCGACTGGATGGGCCAATGGACCCAGGGCGGCGAACAACTGGTGCGTGGCACCTTGGGCCGCATGCTGTTCTCCAACGACGAGATCCTCAAGTCGGTCAAGGTCATTTCCGGTGGTGAACAGGGCCGCATGCTGTTCGGCAAGTTGATCCTGCAGAAGCCAAACGTGTTGGTCATGGACGAACCGACCAACCACTTGGACATGGAATCCATCGAAGCACTGAACCTGGCGCTGGAAAACTACCCGGGCACCTTGATCTTCGTCAGCCATGACCGGGAGTTCGTATCGTCCCTGGCCACCCGCATCATCGAACTGAGCGCCGATGGCGTGGTCGACTTCAGCGGCACCTATGACGACTACCTGCGCAGTCAGGGTGTGGTGTTCTAAGGCCCGCTCCGAGTTGCAAGCTTCAAGCGGCAAGTAAAAAGCCCTGTCCACTGTGACGGGGCTTTTTTTGTATTTCAGCGGGGTAAAAACCTGTGGGAGCGAGCTTGCTCGCGATGGCGGCAGCACATACCCCATCAATCCCGCCTGAACACCCAGTCTCCCCAACACATTTAGTTAGCCTGCTTTCTTTTATTCCCACCTCGCGCCATGATGAGGCTCTCTTACCGCTGCCCGCGAACGAGCCCCATGCCCACGCCCGCCTCTGCCCCCAGTTCCCTGTCGATCACCCTGCAGATCGTCTCCATCGTGTTCTACACCTTCATCGCCTTCCTCTGCATCGGCCTGCCGATTGCCGTACTGCCCGGTTATGTCCATGAACAGTTAGGCTTCAGCGCGGTGGTGGCCGGCCTGACCATCGGTTCACAGTATCTGGCGACCTTGCTCAGCCGCCCCATGGCCGGGCGCTTGTCGGACAGCGTCGGTACCAAGCGGGCGATCGTCTACGGGCTGTCGGGGATTGTGCTCAGTGGCGTGCTGACGCTGATCTCGACCTTGCTGCAAAGCTTTGCGCTACCCAGCCTGTTGATTCTGATCGCCGGCCGCTTGCTGCTCGGCGTGGCCCAGGGGCTGATTGGCGTGGGCACCATCAGTTGGTGCATGGGCCAGGTGGGGGTGGAACACACGGCCCGCTCGATTTCCTGGAACGGCATCGCTTCGTACGGGGCCATCGCTATTGGCGCGCCGTTGGGGGTGGTGATGGTCGGTGAGCTGGGTTTCGCCAGCCTGGGTATTGCGTTGTCGTTGCTGGCGGGCGCTGCGCTGTTGATGATTCGCGACAAGCCGTCGGTGCCGGTCATTCGCGGCGAGCGCTTGCCTTTCTGGGCGGTGTTTGCGCGCATTGCGCCGTACGGAGCGGGCCTGAGCCTGGCGTCGATCGGCTACGGCACGCTCACCACGTTCATCACACTGTTTTACATCAGCCGCGGCTGGACCGGCGCGGCGTGGTGCCTGACGGTATTCGGCGTCTGCTTCATCCTCGCGCGGTTACTGTTCATTTCCAGCATTGCCCGCTTCGGTGGCTTCAACTCGGCCATAGCCTGCATGAGCATCGAAACCCTCGGACTGGCATTGCTGTGGCTGGCGCCGTCCACCCCGTTCGCCCTGGTCGGTGCCGGATTGGCCGGTTTCGGGTTGTCGCTGGTGTATCCCGCGCTCGGGGTGGAGGCCATCAAGCAAGTGCCCAACACCAGTCGTGGCGCGGGCCTGAGCGCCTACGCGGTGTTCTTTGACCTGGCACTGGCGATTGCCGGCCCGTTGATGGGCGCGGTGGCATTGAACCTGGGCTATTCGTCGATCTTCTTCTGCGCCGCCTTGCTGTCAGTCAGCGGACTGGGTCTGACCCTGCTGCTGCGTCGCCGAGCGACAAACGCCCTTTATTGATCGGCCGTCTTCAGCCCTGCCCGGGTCGGCTTGCCCAGCGCCTCGCCGAAGAAGCGGCCGGCCTCGGAAATCATGGTGCGGTGGATGTCCTTACGATCGACACCGTCGGCATCCGTGCAGAGCGCGGGCATCGCGGCGATCTGCTCGTCGGTGCACGGTGCCAGGAAGACAAAGTGGCCCGCGCCGGCCAAGGTCTTGAAATCCGGTGCGGTGGGCAGCTTGCGGGCCAAGGCGGCGGCATTCTTGTCGAAAGCCACCAATTTGTCGCCATCGCCGCTGTACAGCAGCACCGGCACATGGACATCGGCCAATGTATGACGACCGAATTTCAGGCTCAACGGCGCCATCAGCAGCAGCGCCCGGACCCTGGGGTCGGCCACGGGTTGCAGGTCATCGCGGTCGGCGATCAGTTCGCCCTGGGTGTTACAGGCGTCATGATCGTCCGGCCGTTCCGCGCAGTAGCGGCGCAGACGATTGAGGTCCGGCGTCGCACCGGACAGGATCAGCGCGGTTTCGCCACCGGCCGAGTAACCGATCACCCCGACCTGCCCGGCGTTGACGAACGGCGACAGCATCGGATCATTGAGCGTTGCGGTGATGGCTTCGGAAATCTGGATCGGCCGCCCGTACAGGTTGCTCAGGGTACCAAGCCGGCTGTGATCCTGGGCATTGTCGCCAGGATGAATCACCGCCACCACGACAAACCCCTTGCGCGCCAGCGAGGTGGCCAGGTCATGCAGGGCCAACGGCGTGCCGGTGTTGCCATGGGACAACATCAATAGCGGGAAGCGGCCGATGGCGATCTGGGCGTCCGGCGCGGCATCGATCTGGTAGCCACCCAGCAGGCTGGATTGTTCCCGGTCGGTGGACGGATAGAAGGCGATGGCGTGCATCGGCTGCTGATCCAGCGGATCGAGAAAGCTCAACTCATGGAAACCCGCGCTCCAATGCGGATGCGGCCCTGGAGCGGCCTGCACGGAACCGAGACTGGCTAACCAGCAAAGCAGCAGCGCTGCACCAAAACGTGTCATCGAATCTTCCACCTTCACCAGCGCCCGGGAAGGCCCCGTCGCTCGCACACTTGGCCGTGCATAACCTGCGCCACAATCCTCGGCGCCGAATGCAGCAAAACCCTGCATCCCAGCCATCCAATGACGACGAGAATACAGGGTTTTGCGAAGGTTGCCCGAAGCGCTTGCTGCCTTTACGCAGGTTTTACGCAGCGGCGAACTGCTGACCGATCTGCAACGAGGCTTCGCCCATGGCTTTGGTCCGCATGTCGTCACCGTAGGCCAGACCTTCGGCACGGACGAATTCGATATCGGTGATGCCAAGGAAACCGAACATCAGCTTGAGATATTCCTCGTGACCCACGCCGCTCGGTTGGCCGGCATGCAAGCCGCCCGCAGTGGAGACGATCACCAGTTTCTTGCCGCCACACAAGCCTTCTGGACCGGCTTCGGTGTAGCGGAACGTCTGGCCGGCGACGGCAATGCGGTCAATCCAGGCCTTGAGTTGGGTCGGAATGCTGAAGTTGTACATCGGAGCGGCGATGACCACCGCATCAGCGGCCAAGAACTCGGCCATCGCCGACGCGCTGAGATCCGCTTCATGCTTCAGGGCCGCGTCACGCAGTTCAGCGCTGGTACCGGCGGCAACCAGCGTCTGGGCGGAAAAATGGCTGATGGCGTCGGCGGCCAGGTCACGGTAAGTGACGGTGATACCTGGCTCGGCGGCTTTCCAGGCTTCAACCACTTCACGGCTCAATTGGCGGGAAGCGGAGTTGTCACCGAGGATGCTCGAATCGATGTGCAGCAGTTTCATATCAATGCTCTCCAAATGAGGACCGCAACCAGGCGATCAATTGACGACCATCCTATCGATGAAGCCAATGATCGATAAGTCAGCATAAATGCGATAGTTTGTCCTACTGACAGGACAATCGAGTTCATCATGCAAGACCTCAATGACTTGTACTATTTCGCCAAAGTCGTCGAAGCCGGTGGTTTCGCGGCAGCCGGGCGCTTGCTGGGCATTCCCAAGTCGCGACTGTCGCGGCGTATCGCCGAGCTGGAAGAGCGCCTGGGCGCCCGGCTGCTCCAGCGCACCACCCGCCAGTTGAAATTGACGGCGGTCGGCGAACGTTATCTGCGCCATTGCCAGGCCATGTTGCTGGAGGCCGAGATGGCCGACGAAGCGGTGGCGAGCATGTCCAGCGAGCCCCGCGGCCGATTGCGGGTGTCCAGCCCGGTGGGCCTGGCCCACCAGTTCCTGCCGGTGGTAATCGAAACCTTCCTGGTGAAATATCCCTTGGTGCAACTGGACATGACCCTGCTCAACCGCCGTGTGGACTTGATCGGCGAAGGCATCGACGTGGCGTTGCGCGTGCGCGACCTGGGGGACGAAGACCCGCTGTTGATGACCCGGCGTTTGCGCCGGGCACGACTGATGCTGGTGGCCAGCCCGGCCTTCGTCGAAGGACGGCGGATCGAGACCCCGAACGATCTGGAGGCGTTGCCGGTGCTGGGGGCCTTGGAAGCCGATCGCCTGGTGCATCTGCGCCTGGTCAAGAGCGATGGACAGCGTGTGGAACTGAGCCTGGAGGCCCGCCTGGGCATCGATGACTTCATTGTGCGTCGGGCCTGCACCCTCGCCGGCCTCGGCTTCACTTTATTGCCAAGCATGTATTGCGAGCAGGAATTGCGGGACGGCACACTGGTGGAACTGCTGCCGGGATGGTCGTTGCCCGACGGCTGGCTACAGGCGGTCTACCCCCATCGGCGCGGCATGTTGCCAGCGGTGCGCGCCTGGATCGATCATTTGGTGGAAGCCTTCGAGGGCTGTGGAGATAGAACGCTATGAGTTTGAGCGAAGAGGATGTCGCGCAGTTCTGCCTGGGCTTGCCCGGTGCCAGGGAAGACTACAAATGGGGCGGCGTGCGGGTGTTTTCCATCGCCGGGAACAAGATGTTCGCCCTCCAGGGCCTGCGGGGCGACTCGTTGGCGTTCAAGGTCGACAAGGATCTGTTCCTGGGTCACTGCGACCGGCCAGGCATCCACCCCGCGCCTTACCTGGCACGGGCCCAGTGGGTCATCATGCAGGTGCCCTACCCGCTGGGGGCCGAAGAGCTGCGTGGCCTGCTGCAACGCTCGCACCAATTGGTGGTCGGCAAGTTACCGAAGCGTACCCAGGTTGGGTTGTTGCTGTAGTGGCGGCGCGACTGAACCACCGCCATCGCGAGCGAGCTCGCTCCCACAGGTTTGAACTGTCCAGGACTACGCCAACAGATAACCGCCCAGGAACAACTGGTCGATCCAGAACACCTGGTGCAACAGCACGATGAACCAGAACACCACTTGGAACGAGACTTTGCGGGTCTTGTGGCGAAACAGCTGCTGGGCCAGCAAGGCTCCAGGCCAACCACCGGCCAGCTCCAGTGCATGCAGCACGTTCTCCGGGGTGCGCCAGGCCTCGGCGCGCGCCTTGCGCTTGTCGCTCCAGTACAGCAGGAACGCCACCACACTGACGACCCCGTAGGCTGCCATCGGCACCCACGACACCGCCCGCAGCCCGAACAGCAGCGAACCGCACAGCGGCAAGGCGCAAAGCAGCGCAAAGACCATCAGCTTGAGCCGCAGGTGCTGCACGGCGCCGCCGGCATTGCCCCCTGCGCGTTTACGGGCGCCTGAATCGTTCATGGCTTGGCGGCGGTCCAGTCCACCCAGCCGAACTGCCAGGTGGCCAGGATCAACAGGCCAAAGGCGATGCGATACCAAGCGAACACGGCATAGCTGTGACTGGCGATGAACCGCAACAGGCCCTTGACCGCGATCATGGCGAAAATGAACGCCGTGACAAAACCAATGGCGAACACCGGGAAATCCGCCGGGACGAACAGCTCGCGGTACTTGTAACCCGAGTAGACGGCTGCGCCGACCATGGTGGGCATCGCCAGGAAGAACGAGAACTCGGTAGCGGTTTTACGCGACAGGCCAAACAGCAAGCCGCCAATGATGGTCGCACCGGAACGGGAGGTGCCCGGGATCATCGCAATGCACTGGGCCAAGCCGACCTTCAACGCATCCTTCCAGGAGATATCGTCCACCGTTTCGGCATGCACCTGGTGCTGGCGCTTCTCGGCCCAGAGCATCACCACACCGCCCACCACCAGCGCGGCGGCTACGGTGATCGGGTTGAACAGATAGTGGTGAATCCAGTCTGCAAACAGCACGCCCAAGACCACGGCAGGCAGGAAGGCGATCAGCAGGTTGGCGGTGAACCGGCGGGCGCCGGGTTGCGTCGGCAGGCCCAGCACCACGTCGAAGATCTTGCGCCGAAACTCCCAGACCACCGCGAGGATCGCGCCAAGCTGGATGATGATGTTGAATGCCATCGCTCGTTCGCCACCGAACTCGAGCAAGTCGGCGACAATGATCTGGTGCCCCGTGCTGGAAATCGGCAGAAATTCCGTCAAGCCTTCCACTACGCCAAGAATCAGTGCCGAAAAGGCAGTCCACAAATCCATTCATCCCCCAAAAAAGACGCTGTTCATGCAGGTCTTATCAATATTCAAGTGTCATGCAGGTACACGCAGCGGCTGCACGATAACCGCGACCTTTCAAAAAAACCCAATGAAAAATCAGAACAGGCTCAGGTTTTGCGCTGCGGGGCCGAAATCCTATCAGACAAGCCCTGATAGCGCTGCCGCGTTATGACCCAGATCAATCATGGATAGCCGCCGGGCGCTAAAGTGCCGGCCGTCGTTAATGACAAGAATAAAAAACCGGAGTGACAGCGTATGAATAGCTTGCGCAGTGTGTCGATCAGCCGACGCTTGTGGCTCATCCTGATCGTGGCCATCGTGATGTTATTCACGCTCGGTGCCTTCATGCTCAAGCAGATCCACACGGACCTGTATCAGGCCAAGGTGCAGAAGACCC
Source organism: Pseudomonas sp. NFACC37-1 (assembly GCF_900101575.1). NCBI lineage: Bacteria > Pseudomonadati > Pseudomonadota > Gammaproteobacteria > Pseudomonadales > Pseudomonadaceae > Pseudomonas > Pseudomonas sp. NFACC37-1. The sequence continues at coordinate 398,261 of NZ_FMUZ01000001.1, forward strand.
AGCATGTGGTGCAGACCGCCAGTGGTGTACTGAGCTACTACCATGGCCTGGAAACCGCTGGGACCCTGACCCGCGAGGCGGCGCAGAAGCAAGCCCTCAGCGCGGTACGAGGCCTGCGCTATGATCAGAGCGACTATTTCTGGATCAACGATCTGACGCCGGTCATGGTCATGCACCCGACCAACCCGAAGCTCGAAGGCCAGAATCTCTCGACGATCCGCGACCCGAACGGTTTTGCGCTGTTCAACGAGATGGTCGCCATCGCCAAGGCCAAGGGAGCAGGGATCATCGATTATCTCTGGCCCAAGCCGGGCGCCGAAGCGCCCGTCGGCAAGACCTCCTACGTCAAATTGTTCGAACCGTGGGGCTGGATCATCGGTTCCGGTGTGTACGTGGACGACGTCCAGGCAGAATTCCGGTCCCAGTTGATCAAGGCTTCGTTGATTGGGTTGGCGATCACCCTGGTCATGGGCCTGCTGTTGACCCTGATCGTACGCAGCATCGTCGGTCCGTTGCAGGAAACGGTAAACGCCATGGCCGATATCGCCAGCGGCGAGAGCGACCTGACCCGCACCCTCAACACCCACGGCCAGGACGAAGTCACTCAACTGGCCCGGCACTTCAACGCCTTTACCGCCAAATTGCGCCAGGTGGTGAGCCAGTTGCAGGAGTCGGCCACTGCACTGGGGCAATCTTCCAGCGAGTTGGGCAACGACGCGGCTCAAGCCCAGGAACGCAGCCAACAGCAGTCCCAACAAATGGAACTGGTGGCCACCGCGATCAATGAAGTGACCTATGGCGTGCAGGATGTGGCCAAGAATGCCGAGCACGCGGCCAGTGAGATGCGCGACGCCGAATCCCAGGCCCAGCAAGGCCAGGTCAACATTGATGGCAGCTTGCAGCAGATCGACCGCCTGTCCCAGACGATCGATCAAGCCGTGGAAGTGATTCGCACCCTGGCCAGTGAAAGCACCCAGATCGGCAGCGTGCTGGAGGTGATTCGCTCCATCGCCGAACAAACCAACCTGTTGGCCCTCAACGCCGCGATCGAGGCCGCCCGTGCCGGCGAGCAAGGCCGAGGCTTTGCGGTGGTTGCCGATGAAGTGCGGTTGCTGGCCCAACGTACACAGAAATCCACCGCCGAGATCCAGGCGATGATCGAGCGCCTGCAAACTCATTCCGAAGCCGCCGTGAAAGTCATCGGCGACAGCAGCCGTGCCTCGCAACTGACCATCGAACAGGCCGGCCTCGCCGGTGCCAGCCTCAACGCCATCGGCCAGGCCCTGCGCAACCTCAACAGCCTGAACGCCTCCATCGCCAGCGCCACCCTGCAACAGGCCCATGTGGTGGAAGACATCAACCAAAACGTCACCCAGGCCGCCGGACTGTCCCACAGCACCGCCATGGCCGCCGAACAATCCAGCCAGGCAAGCAGCCGCCTCAAGGCACTGAGTGAACAATTGAACGGCTTGCTCAAGCAATTCCGGGTCTAAAGATCGGTAGATGATCCCTGTGGGAGCGGGCTTGCTCGCGAATGCGGTGTCTCAGTCGGCAGGTGTATAACTGACAGATAGCATTCGCGAGCAAGCCCGCTCCCACATGGGTGTTGTGCTGGTCTCAGGTTGGGTGTGCACCACAAATCCCTTGCCCGCGATGGCGGCAATCCATTCAACATTGCTATTGGAGCTCTCCACGCCATAGCGTTTACAATCGCCGCCCTCTCCTCTTTTCCAAGGAACCGCCATGTCCGGGCTTGAACTGTTTGCCGCAGCCCTCGGCGTGATCGCCGTCTGGTTGACCGTCAAGCAGAACCCCTGGTGCTGGCCGATCGGCCTGGTCATGGTGCTGCTGTACAGCTGGATTTTTTTCGAGGTGAAGTTGTACTCGGACATGCTGCTGCAGGTTGTCTACGCGGTGCTGCAACTCTACGGCTGGTGGCAATGGACCCGTGCCGGGGGCAATCATGATGGGCGCCAGGTCAGCCGCCTCGGTGGGCCATCGGTGTTGCTCGGCCTGGCCCTCGGCGCGGCGGGCAGCGTGCTGTTGGGGGCCGCCATGGCCCACTGGACGGACGCCGCCCAGCCCTGGCTCGACGCCGCGCTCACGGGGTTCAGCCTCGTGGCCCAGTGGTGGATGGCGCAAAAACGCGTGCAATGCTGGCCGCTGTGGATCGCCCTGGACGTGATCTTCGTGGGTCTGTTCATCTACAAGGGCTTGCACCTGACCGCCGCACTCTACGCCCTGTTCACCCTGCTGGCCGTACAAGGCTGGCGCGAATGGCGCGCCGACCCGGCCCTGCGCGCATGAAGGTGGTGGTCCTGACCGGCCCGGAATCCAGCGGCAAGAGCTGGCTGGCGGCGCAATTGCAGGAACACTTCGGTGGAATGCGGGTGGATGAATACGTGCGCCATTTCATGGAGCAGACCCAGCGCGATACCTGCCTGGCCGACATCACCGACATCGCTTCCGGCCAACTGGCCTGGGAGGACCAGGCCCGTGCCCATCGGCCGGCGCTGCTGATCCTCGACACTCACCTGTTGAGTAACATCCTCTGGAGCCAGACCCTGTTCGGCGATTGCCCGGAGTGGCTCGAACCGGCGCTGCTGGCCCGGCATTACGATCTGCACCTGTTGTTAAGCCCAGAGCAGGTCGAATGGACTGGCGACGGTTTGCGTTGCCAGCCCGAGCTGACAGAACGGCTGGCATTTTTCCAAGCGATCGAGACTTGGCTGAGGCGACATCGGCAACCCTTCCAGGTCATTCAGGGCGACTGGGGGCAACGCCGGCAGCAAGTGTTTGCAGCCGTTACCCAACTGCTTGAAGCCTGACCGCCGCTTGAATTGTTTCACTTATGAAACAGTGCACGCGCACGAAACCCGGACTCAACCCCGCTTCATGTTCTTGCCATCAAGACTGTAAAGCTGCTGAAACGCCCGCCTAAAAGCCTGGATCCAGAGCCCTGCAAGGCTGATGGCCATTTGGCCGTCGACGCCCTGTCTCAGCGCTGAAACAGTATCCCTCCCCGACGCTCCCCGCCTGAATCCAACCCATTGAAATGGCGGGCATTTCAAAACACGGCACAACACCTGCTCCTCCCCACTTCGCAACGCTGGACCAGGGCCAGCCCACCGAAGAAGGAATCGATGCCGTGGGGACTTTCGAAAGAAGTTTGACCTGTCTGCTCGTGATCGGCTGCGCCGCCAGCGCAACGCTCAGCCTGCCAGTACAGGCCGAGGGCAACGGCGTCATCGTGCTCAGCCGTGACGTACAACCCATCGCAATCGGTCGCAACGGCGGCAAAGACCCCTACCCGACCACCGTCAACGCCAACCCCTCCGAACGAATCAACCAAGCGACCGCCAGCACCGAACTGAGCGATGGCGAATTCGCCAGCGTGGCCAGCGGCTCGTCGATCCGCAACATCGTCACCCCCAATACCGGCGTGCAGGGTTTGAATGTGGTCACCAACCCCAACGGCATGCCGGGCATGAATGCCGGTCACGGTGGCGGTAGTGGTGGCGCGATCTCAGGCACCATCAACCGCTCGTTGAGTTCCGGCCTGGCCCCGCTGGGTCGGCTGGCGGGAGGTCAGTGACATGAAGCCCGTACTGTTTCTACTCGCCCTGATCATGCTTTCCCTGCTCAGCTCTTTCACCGTATTTGCCGATTCGGGTGTCGCAGTGGTCAGCAGCGCCAACCTGCAGGATTCCGGCAGCCACTACACCGGCAACTTCAACGTCAACCAGGCGGCCGGTGACCAGATCCAGCAAACCAACACCCGGGCCATCGCCATTGGCAGCCACGCCCAGGCAAGCACCCACGTTCAGCAACGTGTCGACACCCAGGCCGCCCCTTCCATGAACGCCACCGCCCGCATCGGTGGCCATTCCTTCAGCAACGGCAACGGCGTGCTGGGCGTCAACCAGTCCGCCGGGGCCAACAACCAGATGGCCAATGTCATGCGGGTGGGCATCAGTGCTCATCCGCAGAGCATGGACGACAGCGCCCTGTCCCAACAGAACGTGGCGTTGTTACCGAACTCAGGAGCAACTGGCGCCCCAACCGGCAGTCGCCAGGTCGTCACCAGCGACCAGGCCTTCACCGGCAGCCGAGGGGTAATCCAGGTGAACCAGAGCGCCGGGGTGGGGAACCGAATGGCTAACACCCTGAGCATCCGGGTCGCTGATTGACCCGGGGGCTACATAAGAAAGTACCGACACTTAACCAACGACACGCAAGGAGAAACACCATGAAACCTACAATGGCACTCAAACCATTGGTTTTCGCTCTCGCCGCGGTCATGGCAATGGCTGCGCAGGCCGATGGTAACGGGCGTGGCAACGGCCACGGTAACGGCCACGGCAATCAAGGCCCAAGAGGTCCGTCGCTCGAGCAACTGCTCTCGATCAGCGCCGGGGCTGGCGCGACCGTGCTGGATGAGCAAAACAGCGACGGCAACGTCGTGACCAACCAAGCCACCCGCAACACCGCTGAAGCCACTGACTCGCTCAATGGCAGCAACGGCAACATGGGCGCCAACATTGCCGGCGGCGACGGCAACCAGCAGGACAACGCCGCCGCCCTGGCCACCGCCGACGAAAGCTTCATCTTCGGCTCGGCTGTCGCCGCCTCCAGCGCCACGCAGGTCAATAACAACAATTACGTCAAGAACAACTCCACGCAAAACAACGCCTCGCTCACCAATGCGGGCAACAACGGCTCCGGCAACATCGGTATCAACGTGACCGCCGGGAACTTCAACCAGCAGAAAAACAACCTGGCCATCGCCGTATCCGGGGGCCGTGTCGCACAGGCCTCGGCCTCGGCTGACCAGTCCTCCACCGGCCTTGTGGTCGACAACAAAGGCGTGCGGACCTACAAGACCGACACCCTCACCAGCACCTACAGCGCCTCAGGCACGTTCAAGGCCAAAGGTACCGGCACCGCCGAAGACAACGATCATGGCGGATGGGACAACAGAGGCGGCTACGGCGGCGGTCATGATGACGACAAGTTCAAGTTCTCCGCCGTGGGGACTTTCGAACTGGCCGGCAGCAACACCCAGCAGGTGCTGACCCGCGACGGTTGGAAAAACCCTGTGATCAACAACGCCACCATGACCAACTCCATGAACGGCTTCTCCGGTAACGGCGGCGCCAACGTGTCGGCAGGCGTGGGCAACCAGCAAAGCAACTCGCTGTCCATCGCGGCCGGCTGCAAGGCTTGCATGTAAAAAAGTACCACTGTGGGGGTAGTAGCTCTGTGGGAGCACAGCTTGCTCGCGATCGAGGTCGTCACGTACGGCCCCTCTGCTGGCTTTAAAACCGCTATCGCAAGCAAGCTTTGCTCCCACAGGCTCGGCCCCCACAGGGGGCTTTTCCCCGGACGTCCACTAGGCGTATTGATCATGCGTGTCACTGCCGTTTCCCTGCTGCTCTGCCTGACCTGTATGGCCGAAGCGGCGCAGATGCCGGTCGCCGCCCTGCCTGGCGGCATGCTGGTCTACAAACCGGTGCAAAGCGTACGCGAGCGTAAATTCAGCGACATCGTCGAGCAGAAAACCGATTTCAGTTGCGGCGCCGCCGCGCTGGCCACGGTGCTGCGCCAGGCCTATTGGCTTGACGTCGATGAAGAGCACGTCATCAAAGGCATGCTGGTCAATGCCGACCAGGACCTGGTTCGCACCCAGGGGTTTTCCATGCTGGACATGAAGCGCTACGTGGAGACCATCGGCATGCGTGCCCGAGGCTACCGCATACCGCCAGAGAAACTCGAGGCGGTGACGATTCCGGTGGTCGTCCTGATGGAAATACGCGGCTACAAGCACTTCGTGGTGTTGCAGCGGGCCGACAAGCAATGGGTCTACATCGGCGACCCGGTGCTGGGGCACAAGCGCTACGCCCACGATGAGTTCGTCAAAGGCTGGAATGGCATCGTCTTTGCGATCGTCGGCCCGGGCTATGACAAGACCAATGCGCTACGCAGCCCTCCTCAACCCCTGACAGCCCGTAACAAGCTGGACGGTTTCAACCCGGTCAGGGATGCGGAACTGATGGACTTCGGCTTCATACAGAGCGACTTTTTCTAATCGCCGACCACTGCCAACAATAAGTACAAAAAGGAGCAGGACGCTCCGGGAGCAGCACATGAAAACGTCACACTGGCTGTCGCTGGCCTGCCTGCTCGCGACTGCCTCGGGCTATGCCCATGCCGGCTTCAAACCCATCGAAGTCAAGGACCAGGAGCTTGCCGAGCTGCGCGGTCGTTATGTCATGCCCGGCCGAGTCATCAGCTTCGGCATCGTCATGAGCAGTACCTGGCGCAACGCCAGCGGCGACTTGATCGGCGCCACCAGCACCATGCAGATCCAGGCCGCCACCGTCAAACCCGAGTTCTATGTCTCCACCATCAAGCAGACCGGCAATGGCAGCGTCCCGGAACAGGGCAGCGGCAACATGACCGGTGGTGCCGGCCTTGGTACCAGCCAGGGCGTGACCCAGAGCGTGCGTGCCGCGGGCGACGGCAACACGGCCTACAACAACGTCAACATCAATGTGAAAGAGAGCAACCAGGCGCCGGCGCTCGTACCTTCCCAGGGGCAACTGCTGACCAAGGGCCAGACCATCAGCGGCAGCAATGCCGCCGGCAGCGTCGCGGTCACCGCCACCGGCAACGGCGTGCAGATGGCGATCCAGGCCAGCCACAACCAGGGCGGCACCCTGCAACAAGTGGCCCAGGGCGGCTTGCTGCAAAACACTCGCCTGCTGGGCAATAGCAACCTGGTCAACAATATGACGCAGCTCAACGTGGTGCTGAACAACAACGGCCCCAGTGCCGGGGCATTGGACTGCAATCTGACCCAACTGCGCGGCCTCCGTAACCTCGGTTATTGAACTACGCTGTTTTCCGACCATTGGGCAAATAGGGACGGCATATTTCATGTATCGATCCGTATCGTTGCGCGCTGTGATGTGTTTAAGCACGCTGTTCCCGGCGGCCGTGTTGCAGGCGGCCCCGGACGCCGACATCGAGGCCCTGAAACAGGAACTTCTTGAGCTCAAGCAACGATACGAGGTCCAGCAGAAAGCCCTGGCGGTGCTCGAGCAGCGGGTTCGCCAGGTGGAAGATCAACCCGCCGCGCCACCACCCAAGCGCCTGGCCAAATCCCCGGCCGACATGAAAGGCAACCAGACCGTGGCCGGCGGCGCGACAACGGCCGGTGGCAGCGGCTACGGGCAATCCCTGGCCGATGACTCCCAGCCGGCCCAGAGTGTCTCCAACCTCTATGACGAGGCCAGCGGCTTCTTCGGCGGCGGCAAGTTCAGTTTCGAGACCGGCGTGACCTATTCGCGCTACGACACGCGGCAACTGATCCTCAACGGCTTCCTGGCCCTGGATTCGATTTTCCTGGGCAACATCAACCTCGACCGGATCAAGGCCGACACCTGGACGCTGGACCTCACCGGCCGCTATAACTTCGATAATCGCTGGCAGTTCGACCTCAACGTGCCGGTGGTCTACCGCGAATCCACGTATCAGTCAGGCGGCGCGAACAACGGCGCGGCCGGGGTCACCAGCGAAGAAACCGTGACCCGCGACCCGACCATCGGCGACGTCAACTTCGGCATCGCCTACAAGTTCATGGATGAGTCGATCAACTCTCCGGACGCGGTGGTCACCCTGCGGGTCAAGGCGCCCACCGGCAAGGACCCGTTTGGCATAAAGCTGCGCCAATCCCAGGCCAACACCAACCTGTTCGTACCTGACGACCTGCCCACCGGCAACGGCGTGTGGTCGATCACGCCTGGGCTGTCACTGGTCAAGACCTTCGACCCGGCGGTCCTGTTCGGTACCCTGTCCTACACCCATAACTTCGAAGAATCGTTCGACGATATCAGTTCCACGGTCAACCAGAAGGTACCGGGCAAAGTGCGGATCGGCGACAGCTTCCAGCTCGGTGCGGGCATCGCCTTTGCCTTGAACGAGAAGATGAGCATGTCGTTCTCGGTCTCTGACCTGATCCAAAAGAAAAGCAAGCTCAAACAGGACGGTGGCGACTGGGAGTCGGTGACCTCCAGCGACGCCAACGCCGGTTACTTCAACATCGGCATGACCGTCGCCGCATCCGACAACCTGACCATCGTGCCCAACCTGTCCATCGGGCTGACCGACGATGCGCCGGATTTCACCTTTAGCCTGAAATTCCCGTATTACTTCTGATGCCCTCAGGGGTATGTGATGGCCACATATTGCAAGGGCACTGCAAAACTACTGTGGGAGCGGGCTTGCTCGCGAAGGCGGTGTGTCAGTGACATGGATCAACCTGACACACCGCCTTCGCGAGCAAGCCCGCTCCCACAATGGGTTGTGTGTAGGCTGTTCTAGCGAATCTGATGCTTGTGCAGCAGACGATAGAACGTCGGCCGGGATACGCCCAGCACCCGGGCGGCCACGCTCAGGTTGTCGCTATGCCGGTTGAGCACATCGCTCAGGGCCTGGCGCTCTGCGCGGGTCTTGTAATCCTCCAACGTGCCCATCGGTGCCGCGACGCCCTGGTGGCTGGCCAGGCCGAGGTCCCGGGCTTCGATTTGCCGTCCTTCGGCCAGGACCAACCCGCGACGGACGCGGTTGGCCAGCTCCCGCACATTCCCGGGCCAGTCGTGCATGCCCATCGCCACCAATGCATCCTCGCTGAAGCTGCGGGGGCGGCGGCCGGTTTCCTGACTATAGAAATGGGAAAAGTGGCTGGCGAGCATCGCCAGGTCGCCATGGCGTTCGCGCAAGGGCGCCATCGCCACTTGCAGCACGTTCAGGCGGTAGTAGAGATCCTCGCGAAAATGCTTTTGCTCGATGGCCGCCTCAAGGTCCACATGGGTGGCCGCCAAGACCCGCACATCGACCGCAATCGGCTGGCTGCCACCGACCCGTTCAATGTGTTTTTCCTGCAGGAAACGCAGCAGATTGGCCTGCAACTCCAACGGCAGGTCGCCAATTTCATCGAGAAACAGCGTGCCTCCGTGGGCCGCCTCGATCCGTCCGATCTTGCGCTGGTGAGCGCCGGTAAACGCGCCCTTTTCATGCCCGAACAGCTCGGATTGGATCAGGTGTTCCGGAATGGCGCCGCAGTTGATGGCAATGAACGGCTTGTTGCGCCGGTGGGACTGACAATGCAGGGTGCGCGCCACCAGTTCCTTGCCGGTGCCGCTCTCGCCGCGAATCAACACCGGCGACTCGGCGGGCGCCAACTTGCTCAATAACTTGCGCAGTTCGCGGATCGGCTTGCTGTCACCCAGCAGTTCATGTTCGGGCCGATCGATGTGAATCGAGCCCTGCCCCCGCAAGCGCGCCATGCCAAACGCCCGGCCCAGTGTGACTTGGACCCTGGACACGTCGAACGGCAAGGTATGGAAATCAAAAAACCATTCGCAGACAAAATCACCGACGTTTTGCAGGCGCAACACTTCCTGGCTGAGCACGGCGATCCATTCGGTGCCGCTCCGGCTGATCAACTCCTTGACCGCTTCCGGACGCTCCAGGTGGAAAGGCTGCAAGCGCAACAGACCGACGTCACAGGTCCGATCGCCGGCGTGTTCGAGGGCGCAACTGTCCACGTCCCAACCAATGGCGCGCAGACCTGGCAACAGGCGATGACAATCGTCGCAGGGATCAACCACGAGCAGACGACGTGACGTACTGGCTTCGACCATGACTGATCCTTGGCGCCAAAATAAAGAAATATGATTAGAAACAGTCGTTTGGCAAACCTGCATGTAACAGTAGCAAGAAGTTGACGCACCCTTGTATCAATTGATTATCGAGATCGCCTCAAACTGGTTATAAGCAAGCGTTTCGTTAGTTGTTGTGGGCGTTTTTCTTTCAGGAGGCTTTCAAACAAAAGAGCAAAAGCCTGGTCTGAAAGAAAATCGAAATTTATTTAAATAATGTGTGACCCGCCTACCGGTTCGGGACATCAGTACAAGTAACCAGCCGCACGGTACGCCCAACCGACGGCACATCATTTGTTTGGGCACACTTGAGAGAAAATGCCATGAACGCCCCGCTCCGTATCAACGAAGCTCTTTTGATTGCCGACCGCGCATTCCGTCCTTTCCAATGCGTGGCCTGGGCTCCACAAGACGGTAACGGCGAACTTAGCCTGACCGTCATCGACCGTACCAATACCCATATTGGCCGCACTCAGATTCCAAGCAGCGCCTATACCGACCCGGTCCAACTGGCCGATCTGTTGAAACAGGCCCGTGCCGAATTGAGCCAGGAAGGCTATACCTTGCAATCCTGGTCGATGCCCGAATAAACCGCCGGTAGAGCCTGTTATCGATTGCAGGCTTGGCATTGGGTTGTAAAGCCATTGTTATGGCACGCATCGCCCCTGTAACTGCAGTACCTGACAGTTGTGCATTGTCACATTCAAGGATTGAATGTTGCCCTCATGCAGTCATCGCCCTTTCGGGCCGGTCGACACGCAAGGAGAGGCAGGCATGCTCGATCAGTTCGCGTTGGAACTCCCCCCGGCCCTGACCCACGCCGGGCAACTTGACCCAGGCTTTGCCGCCAACGGCAAAGCCTGGGTTCATTTCGAAGGCAGCACGTCGAGCCTGATCACCGGATTGACCCTCGACCGTGCCGGCCGAATCCTCGTCGCGGCCAGGATCGAGACCGCCCATGGCAGCCGGTTCGGGCTGGCGCGGCTCAACCATGACGGTTCCACCGATCCGGGTTTCGGCAGCCACGGCTGCGTGATCGGCGCGTTCGAACAGGGCTTCGAAGCGACGGCGGGCAAAGTGATCGAGCTGCCCGACGGGCACATCCTGCTGTCCGGCCTGCACTATGAAAACAACGAACACACCCTTCCCGCCCTGGCGCTGTTCGATCAGCAGGGCCATGCCGTCCAGAGCTTCGGCAATGCTGGCCGACACCTCATCCGGCTCTGCGGCCATCTCTCCCAAGGCCTGCGCGATCCCTGGCTGCCGCCCGGCGTGCCAGGCCTCGAGGCCTGCGACATGCAAGTGCAGGCCGATGGCCGGATTCTCTTGCTCGCCAACCATCACTATCAATTGTCCGACCATGTCGGTGTATTGATCCGGCTCCTGCCGGACGGGACCCTGGATACCTCGTTCAACGGTCGCGGTTTCGTAATGGTCCGACGCGCGTTGAAAAATACCTGGCTTGGCTGCCTGATGCTCCAGGCTGACGGTCATATTGTCGTCGGCGGCGCCATTGACTTGCCCCAGCATGGCTTGATAGCCCGTTATGACAGCAACGGCAAGCTCGATGACAGCTTCGGTGAAGAGGGCTTCCTGTCCATCCTGGCGCAGGGTCATAGCGTGATGGTCAGCCAGATCGTTCAGGATGCGAGCGGCAATCTACAAGCCTTTGGCAGCAGCCGCGATCCGATGCACAGCCTGTCCCTGAAAGTGCGCCTGGACGGCACGCCGGACCGTCATTGCAACCAGGGCCAGTGTCAGCTCATGGCGATCGGGCGCAACGCCAGCCAGTGGACGGCGGCCCAGCTTCAACCGGATGGCAAGCTGGTGATCGCTGGCGCCACCATCGGCGGTATCGAAGCCGACTTCGTGCTCGCCCGGCATTTGCCGGATGCCAGCCTCGATCCGGATTTCGGTGAAGGCAAAGGCTGGGTTCGCACTCGACTCGGTTACAGCCTGGACACCGCCACCGCCCTGGTGCTGCAGTCTGACGGCAGAATCCTGGTGGGTGGCTACTCGCTCCAGGGGCATTATCGAGCGGTGATTGCGCGGTATTGGGCCTGAGTCAGATCGTCGTGGGCGAACGGTATTCATGCCTACGCTTGATATTCCCCATTTGTTACGGCAAGTTGCGCGCTTCTAATTAAAAGGAGCAGCCGATGTCCGGTTCGATGGCTCAAGCTTTCGCGCACAACTTTCTTGGGCATTCCCCGCGCTGGTACAAGGCGTGCATCATCACCTTTCTGGTTCTCAACGCCGTGGTGCTGTGGACCCTCGGTCCGGTGGTCGCCGGCTGGATGCTGGTCGTGGAGTTCATCTTCACCCTCGCCATGGCCCTCAAATGCTACCCGCTGATGCCCGGTGGGCTGCTACTGGTCGAAGCCCTGCTGTTGGGCATGACCACACCCAAGGCGCTGTATGATGAATTGCTGCATAACTTCCCGGTCATCCTGCTGCTGATGTTCATGGTGGCCGGAATCTACTTCATGAAGGACCTGCTGCTGTTCCTGTTCTCGCGCCTGCTCCTGGGTGTGCGCTCCAAGGCACTGTTGGCCTTGATGTTCTGCTTTCTCTCGGCATTTCTGTCGGCATTCCTCGATGCCTTGACCGTCACGGCGGTGATCATCAGCGCCGCGGTGGGCTTTTATTCGGTGTACCACCGCGTGGCATCGGGCAACGATCCGCGCCAGGACAGCAGCGTCGATGAAGACCACGGCCTGCCGTCGCTGCACCATGGCGACCTGGAACAGTTCCGGGCATTCCTGCGCAGCCTGCTGATGCATGGTGCCGTCGGCACGGCGCTGGGCGGTGTCTGCACCCTGGTGGGCGAACCGCAGAACCTGCTGATCGGTCACGAGATGGGCTGGCATTTCGCTGACTTTTTCCTGAAAGTCGCGCCGGTGTCGCTGCCAGTGCTGGTTGCCGGGCTGGTGACCTGTGTGGCCCTGGAAAAGCTGCGCTGGTTCGGTTACGGCACGCTACTGCCGGACAACGTTCGCACTGTGCTGGCCGATTATGCTGAGCAGGACAATCGCGAGCGCACCGCACGCCAGCGCGCAGCCCTGATCGTCCAAGGTCTTGCCGCACTTATCCTGATCGTCTGCCTGGCCTTGCACATTGCCGAAGTCGGCCTGATCGGCTTGATGGTCATCGTGTTGATTACCGCCTTCACCGGCATCACCGACGAGCATCGACTGGGCAATGCGTTCAAGGACGCCATGCCGTTCACGTCGCTGCTGGTGGTGTTCTTTGCAGTGGTGGCGGTCATTCACGACCAGCAGTTGTTCACGCCACTGATCCAGTGGGTCCTGGCCCTGCCCGCCGACCAGCAGCCCGGCATGCTGTTCATCGCCAACGGCCTGCTCTCGGCCATCAGCGATAACGTGTTCGTGGCGACCATCTACATCACCGAGGTCAAGCAGGCCTTCGTCTCCGGCCACATGAGCCGCGAACAGTTCGAGACCCTGGCGGTGGCCATCAACACCGGCACCAACCTGCCGAGCGTCGCGACACCCAACGGCCAGGCTGCCTTCCTGTTCCTGCTGACCTCGGCGATTGCACCGCTGATTCGCCTGTCTTATGGCCGGATGGTCTGGATGGCCATGCCCTACACCGTGGTGATGGGCGGTTTGGGCTGGTATGCGGTGACTTACTGGCTGTAAGCAATTTCTGAGTAAAACCTGGGGCGAGGAACCTTGCTCCCGCTGGACTGTACGTAGGAGCTGTCGAGTGCAACGAGGCTGCGATCTTTCCCCAGACACTTAAGTCTCAAGCGAAAGATCAAAAGATCGCAGGCTTCGCCAGCTCCTACAGGTCAGGACATCCTACGGCAGGATGTACCGCTCGATCGCCAGGGCCGCGCCATCTTCGGTCACGGCGGCGGTCACCACATCCGCCTGACGCCTGATCGCCTCCTCCGCCTGCCCCATGGCAATCGATAATCCCGCCCGGTGAAACATCGCCGGGTCGTTGCCACCGTCGCCCATGGCCGCGGTCTGCTCCAATGGCACGTCGAGGAAGGCGGCCAGGGTCGACAGCGCTTCCCCTTTGTTCGCCTTCATCGCCGTCACATCCAAGTAGATCGGTTGTGAACGCGACACCTGGGCCTGGCCCTTGAGCAGCGGATGCAGCCGAGCCTCCAGTTCCACCAGCAAGTCAGTGTTGGCGCTGGTGGCGACGATCTTGTCGATCCGCTCCAGGTAAGGCTCGAAACTCTCGACTTCAACCGGCGGGTAGCCCAGGCCACGCGTCTCCACCGGCACCATCGGCCCGTGGGCGTCACGTACCAGCCAATCGCCATCGGCGAATACCCAGACTTCGATGCCCGACTGATCGGCGTACAGCGCCAGGGTGGCCAGTGCCGCCTCCGGCGGCAGGTAATGGACAGCGAGGAAACTGCCGTCGGGATGAACCAGCGTGCCGCCATTGAACGCCGCCGTGGGCAGGTCGACGCCCAGGGCCTCGATCTGCTGCAACATCGCCCGCGGCGGCCGCCCGGTGGCGAGGCTGAACAGCACGCCAGCTTCACGCAATGCGCGAACCGCAGTGATGGTGCGCTGGTTGAGACTGTGATCAGGCAACAGCAGTGTGCCGTCCATGTCGCTGAGTAAAAACCGGATGGGGCGCTTCACCAGATCACTCATCCGAGGCCATGCCAGACGCGATTGTCGCGAGTCAGCAAGTCGTCGGCGGCCGCCGGGCCATCTTCACCGGCCTTGTAAGGCTGGACCGTTGCGTCCTGCTGCCATGCATCGAGGAACGGTTGCACGGCGCGCCAGCCGTTTTCGATATTGTCGGCGCGCTGGAACAGAGTCTGGTCACCGGTCAGGCAATCGTAGATCAGGGTTTCGTAACCCGTGGACGGCTGCATTTCGAAGAAGTCCTTATAGGCAAAGCCCAATTCGATATTGGCCATGTCCAGCGCCGGCCCCGGCCGCTTGGCCAGCAGGTCGAACCACATGCCTTCATTGGGCTGAATCTGGATTCTCAAGTACGTGGGTTGCAGTTCGTCGACTTCAGTGTCGCGAAACTGCGCGTAAGGCGCCGGCTTGAAGCAGATGACGATCTCCGTATCCCGCACGCTCATGCGCTTGCCGGTGCGCAGGTAGAACGGTACGCCCACCCAACGCCAGTTATCGATCATGACCTTGAGGGCCACGTAGGTCTCGGTGTTGCTGTCGGCGGCGACGTTGGCTTCCTGGCGATAACCGGTCACCGCCTTGCCAGCGACTTCACCGGCGGTGTACTGGCCACGGATCGAGTTGGCGCGGGCCTGTTCCACCGACCAGGGCCGGATCGCCCCGACGACCTTGGCCTTTTCCCCACGCACGGCGTCGGCCCCAAATGCCGCTGGCGGCTCCATGGCCACCATCGCCAGCAATTGGAACAGATGGTTAGGCACCATGTCCCGCAGGGCGCCGGTGTGTTCATAAAAACTGCCACGGGTTTCCACACCGACGGTTTCGGCGGCGGTGATTTGTACGTGGTCGATGTAGTGGTTGTTCCAGAAAGCCTCGAACAGGCTGTTGGAGAAACGGCTGACCAGAATGTTCTGCACCGTCTCCTTGCCCAGGTAATGGTCGATGCGATAGATCTGTTTCTCGCTCATGACCTTGAGCAGGCAGGCGTTCAGCGCTTCGGCGGTTTGCAGGTCGGAGCCGAAGGGTTTTTCGATCACCACCCGCCGGAAAGCCCCCTCCTGCTCCTGAAGCAGCCCGGCCGCACCGAGGCGGCTGACCACTTCACTGAAAAAACGCGGCGCGGTCGCCAGGTAGAAGACCGCGTTGCCGGTGCCGCTGGCGGCGATTTTCGCCGCCAGCGCCTGGTAGGTGTCGTCATCGAGGAAATCACCCTGGATGTAGCTGATGCCCTGGGCCAGCTTGGCCCACAGCGCCGGATCGAGCGCGCGGTCGGCATCACCGCCCTTGCTCGCCGCTTCGTTACGGATGAAGTCTTCGAGCTTCTTGGCAAAATCCACATCGCTGATGGCGTTGTGGTCAACTCCGACGATGCGCAGCCCATCCTCCAGCAGACCGTCGCGACTGAGGTGGTAAAGCGCCGGCATGAGCAGGCGCTTGACCAGATCGCCATGGGCGCCGAACAGGAACAACGTGGTCGGCGGCGCAGGTTCTGCCTTGGATTTGCTGGCGATCGAGGTCATTTCTTCGGCGTCTCCACGTGGCCGCCAAAGCCGAAACGCATGGCCGAGAGCATTTTGTCGCCGTAGGTACTTTGCTGGCGCGAGCGGAAACGGGCGAACAGCGAGCTGGACAGGACCGGAACCGGCACTGCTTGCTCGATGGCGGCCTCGATGGTCCAGCGCCCTTCCCCACTGTCGGCGACTTCACCGGAAAAACCGTCCAGTTTCGGATCGCTGGCCAACGCGTCGGCGGTCAAATCCAGCAACCAGGACGACACCACGCTGCCGCGCCGCCAGACTTCGGCGATATCGGCGACATTCAGGTCGAAACGCTGCTCCGGGGGCAGGCTTTCACTGGATTTGGTCTTGAGGATGTCGAAGCCCTCGGCGAAGGCCTGCATCATGCCGTACTCGATGCCGTTGTGGATCATCTTCACGAAATGTCCCGAACCCGCCGGGCCCGCGTGGATGTAGCCACGTTCGGCACGGTCATCGTCGGATTTGCGATCACGGGTGCGCGGGATGTCGCCCATGCCCGGCGCCAGGCTGTCGAACAGCGGGTCCAGGCGCTTCACCACCTCGGCCTCGCCGCCAATCATCATGCAGTAACCGCGCTCCAGGCCCCAAACACCGCCGGAGGTGCCGACATCGATATAGCTCAGGCCTTTTTCCGACAAGGCCTGGGCGCGACGGATGTCGTCCTTGTAATACGTGTTGCCGCCGTCAATGATCACGTCGCCCGGCTCGAGCAGCTCGCTGAGAACGTTGATGGTGTCTTCGGTGGGTGCGCCTGCCGGCAGCATGACCCAGACCGCCCGTGGCTTTTCCAGGCCGGCGACCAGCGCCGGCAGGTCCGCCACGCCCGTGGCGCCTTCCTGGCGCAGGTTTTCGACAAAAGCGGCATTGCGGTCATAGACGACGGTGGTGTGCCCATTGAGCATCAGGCGCCGTGCAATATTGCCGCCCATGCGGCCCAGTCCAATGATCCCGAGTTGCATGTGCTGATGCTCCCTACTACAAATAAAGGTGTGTCAAAGATTTAACACTATCGACTAATGGAGGTTAGTCCAGAGCATTGCTGCATAGTTTCCGGGTAATTCGAGCGATCACAAGGGATAACGCTCAAGATCCGGCCAAAGACACAGCGACCATGAAAAATAAAAAAGTTCCAATCACAAGCAAAAGAAATCAGAATCGGCGCCGATAGTAGAGGTGTCGACCAAATCATGGCGACATCTCTATAGTTGATGTACGCCATTTGCGAGGTGAGCAATGGGCCCTGTCGTTACCGCACGTCCTCCCCAAACCCTTTATGTGACCATTCGTCGCGATGAATTGCGCCTACTCAAGGAAGAACGCGATCTGCTGCTCGATGAAGTGACGCAGTTGCGCATGCAGCTGCAACACGCACAGCTGTCCCACCAGAGCCAGTCCCTGGCTCGGTAACCGCCCCATAGGCACAGTCGAAGAAGTGATGCTGGTCAAACAGCGTCACTTTCATGCAAGTCCTGCCGTGCCCACTTGAGGCGAGAACTCTATCTGTGGGAGCAAGGCTTGCCCGCGATGAACGATAACGCGGTTCAGCTGTTCGACCGCGGCGCGGCTATCGCGGGCAAGCCTTGCTCCCACAGGTCCCGCCCCTAGAGACAAATCCCCTTGCCACAGGTGCATTCGTACCTCACGTGCATTTTGTATCCGAAAAACTCACAAAGTTTTCACAACCGGCTCGTAATACTCCCCGCCTTTAGGGTTGCTCGACGCAGGCCTGCGGTCACCAATCCGGTGCCGGCAGCCTCGTCGATAAAGGCTGGAGCGCTTGATGAGCTTGTTCAAACGCAGCAAAACGACTGCGAAAGGTTTCGACTGGGCCGGACTCGGCTGGCTGTTTCTGTTCTTCTGGTATTTCTCGGGCATCACCCAACTGCTCATCCTGCTGAGCGACACTTCCGGTTTCACCGGCTTTCGCCAAGCGTTCGTGATGAGTGCGGTGTGGCTGGCGCCCCTGCTCCTCTTCCCCACCCGTACACGCGTGCTCGCGGCATTGATCGGCGTGGTGCTGTGGGCTTGCTCCATGGCCAGCCTGGGCTACTTCTTCATTTACCAGCAGGAATTTTCCCAGAGCGTCATTTTCATCATGTTCGAATCGAACGTGTCTGAAGCCGGCGAGTACCTGACCCAGTATTTTGCATGGTGGATGGTGGCGGCGTTCCTGGCCCACACCGCTGTTGGCTATTGGCTCTGGACCCGTCTGCGTCCGGTGTACCTGCCTCGGGGCCAGGCCATGGTCGCCGCAGCCGTCATCGTGCTCGCCGTGGCCGGTTATCCGCTGGTCAAGCAAACCCTGCGCACCGGCAGTTTCGCCGGTGGCCTGGAGAAGTTCGAAGATCGCATCGAGCCGGCCGTGCCATGGCAGATGCTGGTGGCCTATCGTCGCTACGGTGAACAGCTGGAAAACATGCAAGGCATGCTCCACAGCGCCAGCAAGATTGCTCCCCTGAGCAATCTCAAGGATGCCACCGCAGAACAGCCAGCCACCCTGGTGCTGGTGATCGGCGAATCCACTAACCGCCAGCGCATGAGCCTGTACGGTTACCCGCGGGAAACCACGCCGGAGCTGGACAAGCTCAAGGACCAGCTTTCGGTGTTCGACAATGTCATCACCCCGCGCCCCTACACCATCGAAGCGCTGCAGCAGGTGCTGACGTTCGCCGACGAGGAGAGCCCAGACCTGTACCTGAGTACGCCATCGTTGGTCAGCATGATGAAGCAGGCCGGCTACAAGACCTTCTGGATCACCAACCAGCAGACCATGACCAAGCGCAACACCATGCTCACGACCTTTTCCCAACAGGCCGATGAACAGGTGTACCTGAACAACAACCGCAACCAGAATGCCGCGCAATACGATGGCGACGTGATCGAACCGTTCAACAAGGCCTTGGCCGACAGCGCCCCACGCAAGCTGATTGTGGTGCACCTGCTCGGCACCCACATGAGCTATCAGTACCGGTATCCGCCGACGTTCAACAAATTCACTGACCGCCAGGGCGTACCGGCGGGCTTGCGTGATGACCAAGTCCCGACCTACAACAGCTACGACAACGCGGTGCTGTACAACGACTTCGTGGTATCCAGCCTGATCAAGGATTACGCCAAGACCGATCCCAACGGCTTCCTGCTGTACCTCTCGGACCACGGCGAAGACGTGTTCGACTCGCCGGGACACGGCACGCTGGGCCGCAACGAAGGCAAACCGACCGCACCGATGTACACCATTCCTTTCATGGCCTGGGCTTCGCCCAAGTGGCGCGAAAACCATGACTGGAACTTTGCCGGCGAGCTGTCACGCCCCTACAGCAGTTCACACCTGATCCACACCTGGGCGGACCTGGCCGGCTTGAGTTTTGACGAGCTGGACCACAGCAAGAGCCTGGTCAGCGATGACTTCAAGGCCCGTCCACTGCTGATCGGCAACCCGTATCAAACCCCACGCAAGGCCCTGATCGACTTCAGCCTGATGCAGCCCAAGGCGCCCTTGGCCGAAGTCGTGCAGAAATAATCGAAACCGATCGGATGCCCGCTTTTACAGGGGCTTGATCCAGAACTGCATAGGGCCGTGGGCGGGGTCGAACATGCCAGGGGCAAAGCCGAACTTGGCGTAGCTGCCCTGCGCCACGGCATTTTCCTGAAGCACTTCCAAAGTGATCTTGCAGCAACCGCGCTGGCGGGAAATATCCTCGACCTTCTGCAGCATCTTCTGGCTCAACCCGAGGCCGCGAAATTCCGGCATCACCGCCACGTCGTGGATGTTCACCAAAGGCCGGCAGGCAAAGGTTGAAAAACCTTCGAAACAATTAACCAGCCCCGCCGGCTCGCCGTTGACAAAAGCCAGCACGCTGAAGGCATGAGGACGCTTGGCCAGTTCCTCGGGCAGATGCAACAGCACCTCGGTCGGCAACGGATGTCCTCCGCCCATCGGGTCCTGCGCATAGCCGTTGAGCACATGACAGATCGCTTCGGCGTGGACCGGGTTGGTGTAGCTGGCTTGCAGAACAAGAATGTCCTTGGGTTCTTCCATGACCTTCCATCTCACTTCGGTAGTACCGGCGGCTCGATGCCGTCGGCGGGATACAGGTCAGGCTGGCTGACCAAAACGTTGCATTTGCATTTCCTGGAGGCGACTGAGCGTACGGCGAAACGGGAATTGCAGATAGCCCTCGGTGTACAACTCATCCATCGGCACCGCAGCCGAAAGGCACAACGGTACCTTGCGGTCATAGCATTCATCGACCAGGGCGATGAACCGTCGCACGCCGTCGTCGTGGACCGATAACTGCGGCAACTCACGGTCACCGGCCACGACCCGTTCAACGCCGTCCTCGGTGCCACGGGCAATGCGCCCCTCGCGTTGTTCGGCGCTCAGGCAGGGCACGTCACTGAGCAGGATGACGCTGAAGCGGTCGCACAGCGCCATGAAATCCAACGCTGAGAACGGTTGCTCACACAGGTCGGCGTAACGACTCCAGAGCACCGTATCGCTGGCCTGGACCGGTTCAAGCAGGCGATGGCCCACGTCAATCGGCGCGCGGCTCGACACCTGCCCCTTGGTCAACAGGTTGAAGACATCGCCCAGCGGATCGGGCTGCCCGGGATCGCGCAGCCAATAACGCTGCTGCAATTGGCCTGGGTGCTGGCGATGGTCTTGCCAGCCGTTCACCGGCACGATCTGCATGTGCTGCTTGATCGCGGTGATGGTCGGCAGGAAGCGCTCACGGTTGTGGCCGTTGGCATAGAGTTCTTCCGGTGGCAGGTTGGAGGTGCTCACCATCACCATGCCCAGCTCGAACATCACCTGGAACAAGCGCCCGAGAATGATCGCGTCACCAATGTCGTTGACGAACAGTTCGTCGAAACACAGCACCCGTACTTCTGCGCTCAACTCCCGGGCCAGGGCTTGCAAAGGATCCGGCGTGCCGGTGAGCTGGAACGAACGCTGGTGCACCCACGCCATGAAATGATGGAAGTGCTGACGGCGGGCCGGCACCTTGAGGCTTTCATAAAAGCGGTCCATCAGCCAGGTCTTGCCACGCCCCACCGGGCCCCAGAGATAAACGCCCTTGATCGACTTGCGCCCTTCGTGCAACGCCTGGTGGCATTGCTCCAGCGCCATGATGGCCAATTCCTGGGCCTCGTCCTGGACGAAACCGTGGTGTTCGATGGCATGCTGCCAGGCAGTCAAGGGGGAGTCGAAAGTCATACGGCCCGGGTCCGGAAAACGAAGGTGGGGAGTATGCCATGCGAAACGCTCAGAAGAACCGTGCCTCCTGTGGCGAGGGGATTTATCCCCGCTCGGCTGCGAAGCAGACGCCAGGCCTCAAACCGTATGGGCCTGCTTCGCAGTCCAGCGGGGATAAATCCCCTCGCCACAATAGTGTTCACATAACAGGGTGCAGACTGCTAAATCGAGATATCCAACCGACTGATCTTGCCCTGCTCATCGAGCCGAAAGGTATAACGCAACTCCAGCGGGCTTCCGGGGAATGTTCCGGAGATCAGGTTCTGCACCAGCACCTTGCCAGTGCGCTGCTGCACATTGAGGACTTCCACCCGCGGCTGGAATCGCTGGGCGGTGTCTTCCATCCATTGGGCGATGGCCTGGCTGCCAACGCGGTGCTGGCCTTCATCGAACACGTTGGCATCCTCGGCGAAGAAACGCGTCACCGCCGAACTGTCACGGGCATTGGCAGCCGCGATGTAGCCGGCGATGGCCGGGGCCAGGGAAGAGACGGGATTGGACATGGTATGGCTCCTTGTTTTATCGATCTGGCACCATGCTAGAACAGCGTTGTGTCAGTTTTTGTCAGGAGTAAAACGCCCGGTTTCGTCCAACTTCATCAACGCAAACCAGTCCCGCAACAAATCGCTGCGCCGGCCCGGATACCGCTCGCCCTGCTCGGTGGCCGAGGCAATCCGGTCGGTGCGAAAGGTCCGGTAGGCACCGCGTAATTCGCACCAGGCCACCACCACTCGCGCCTCATTGAAAAAGCCCAGGGCCAGCGGCCAGATCAGGCGTTGGCTCGGGGTCTTGTTCACGTCGGCGTAGTCGATGTGCAGCTTGGCCTGGGCACGAATGGCCTGGCGGTAGACATTCAGTTCCACGGTGTTCTGCGGATAACCATAACCCGGCGGGCCCGGCAGGACCGTAGGGTTGCGCAACGCATCCCGCACATCAGGGGCCAGCACCGCGGCAACCTTCGCCAGGGCGTCGGCGGCCGCCTTGCCCAGCACCTCATCGGCGCGCTGATCCACATAGCGCAAGCCCAGCACAATGGCTTCGATTTCATCGGCGGTGAACATCAGTGGCGGCAGGAACAGGCCACTGCGCAATACATAACCAACGCCCGCCTCGCCCTGGATCGGCGCGCCGAGGGCCGTGAGTTCGGCAATGTCGCGGTACAAGGTACGCTCGGATACATTCAGTTCACCCGCCAACGTCGCAGCGGTGACCGGGCAACGCTTGCCCCGCAAGACTTGCAGCAAAGTGAGCAGCCGAGTGGTACGCGACACAATGGACTGTCCGCAAAGAAAAAGATGACGCAGATTAGCAGAGGCTGGTGTCAGAAACTGTCAGGAGCCACACGCCGACGATCGCCCGGCAATCTACCGGAACCGGACTTTGTGGCGAGGGGATTTATCCCCGCTGGGGCGCGAAGCGGCCCCCAAAAGAGATGATTCAACCGATCCGACGGGTTGGATTCAGATTTTTGGGACTGCTTCGCAGTCCAGCGGGGATAAATCCCCTCGCCACAAGCACCTGTGGGGTATCGTGCTCAATCGCTTCCGGTTTTTTCATTCTTTGAGAGTCAATCCATGCGCAGAATCCTCGGCCTTTCCGTATTCCTGATCCTGCTCAGCCTTAGCGCCTGCGCCCTCTTCCCGCACCGTGACCCGCTTAACATCAACGTGGTCGGCATCGAACCGCTGCCCAACCAGGGCCTGGAAGTGCGCTTCGCCGTGAAGCTGCGCGTGCAGAACCCCAACGAAACCGCCATCGACTACAACGGCGTGGCGCTGGACCTGGAGGTCAACGGCCGTACGCTGGCGACAGGGGTCAGTGACCAGGCCGGCTCGATCCCGCGCTTTTCCGAAGCGATCCTGAGCGTCCCGGTGAGCATTTCGGCGTTTTCCGTACTGCGCCAGACCCTGGGCCTGAGCCAGACCCAAAGCCTGGACAACCTGCCCTATGTGCTCAAGGGCAAACTCGCCGGCGGCGCGTTCGGCACCATGCGCTTCGTCGACCGCGGGACCCTCGAACTGCCAGGCTCCGCGGCGACGTGGTGAATCACGCCGTGAAGCGCACGCCTGGCTTGGCGCGCTCGTCCACCACCAGTTCGAACACATCCGGCCTGGCGTAGTGCCCGACCACGTCATAGTCGTAGCGCGCGCGAACCAGGTCATCGGTATCGATTTCGGCGGTCAGTAGCCCGGCAGTGTCTTTCAGCGGCCCGGCGAGCACATCGCCCATGGGCCCGACAATCACGCTGCCACCGGCAATCAGCGGCCGCTCGGCCGGCCAGTGCGCGACCTCGATACCCAGCGCCTGCGGCGAGGCCTGGACCTGACAGGCACTGACCACAAAACAACGCCCTTCGTGAGCGATATGCCGCATGGTCACCTGCCACATCTCCCGCTCATCCACCGTGGGCGCACACCAGACCTCCACCCCCTTGGCGTACATCGCGGTGCGCAGCAGCGGCATCATGTTTTCCCAGCACACCGCCGCGCCGACCCGGCCAACCTGGCTGTCGATCACCGGCAAGGTCGAACCATCGCCTTTGCCCCAGATCAGCCGTTCGGTACCGGTGGGCATCAACTTGCGGTGCCGGGCCACCAGGCCCGCATCGGGTTCGAAATACAGCGCGGTACAGTACAGGGTGCTGCCGACCCGCTCGATGACGCCCAGCACCAGGCTCGCTCCCGTACGCGCCGACAGCCCGGCCAACGCTTCGGTTTCTACGCCGGGTACATCAACGGCATTGGAAAAATAGCGAGCGAACGCTTCACGCCCCTCCGGCAGCCGGTAACCCAGTTGCGTCCCGAACCCCTCGCCCTTGGGATAGCCACCGAGCAACGCTTCAGGCATCACCACCAGGCGTGCACCGGCCTGGCGAATGGCGTCTTCGTAGGAAAGGATCTGCGCCAGGGTCTCGCCCTTGCCGCCAGGCAACGAGCCGATCTGCAGGGCAGCCACAATGGATTTGGGCATGGTTTTCAACTCCGTGATCATCAGGTGTTGCTGATTCTCAAGGAGCGACCGATCATGAATAAAGCCCCGAATGCTGCTAAATGATATGAGCCCCATGAATATCGCCGACATCGACCTCAATCTGCTCAAGACTTTCGAAGCCTTGCATGACGAATCCAGCGCCAGCCGCGCCGCCCTGCGCCTGGGCGTGACCCAGTCGGCCATCAGCGCCGCATTGCGCAGGCTCCGCGGGTTGTATGACGATCAATTATTCGTGCGCACGGGTCGGGGGCTGGCGCCGACGCTGCGGGCCAACCAGCTGAAACCGGTGATCAGCGAAGCCCTGGACAAATGTCGCCAGAGCCTGGCGATGGTCGACCCGGATGCCAGCCATTATGACGGCCGCTCGGTGATCGTCGGCCTGTCGGACGATTTCGAGATTGCCCATGGGCGGCGCCTGATCGACGAAGTGGCCCGACGTGCGCCGGGCCTGCGCTTGATTTTCCGTCAGACCCACAGCCAGATCGTCGGCCGGGCCTTGATGGAGCGCGATCTCGACCTGGCGATCACGGCGGGTGGTTTCGCGCAGCGGCTGCTCAGCCGCCAGGTATTGGGTGAAGGCGATTACGCCTGCCTGTTGGACGCGGCGAGCCTGACGCACGGCCAGCAATCCCTCAGCCTGGAGGCGTTCGTGGCCCGCGAGCATCTGCTGGTATCTTCGGGGGGCTTCATCGGCATCACCGACGAAGGACTGGCCGGGCTTGGCCTGAGTCGGCGAGTCTGTGCCTCGACCACCCACTTTGCCGCGCTGCCATTCCTGCTCAAGGGCAGCCAGGCCGTAGCGACGATTCCGGCCCATGCTGCCCGGGCCATTGCCGACCTCAGCGGCCTGGCCTTGCTGCCCTGCCCCCTGGCCTTGCCCCGCTACCCCATCGAACTGGGCTGGCGGACCCACACGCAAATGGATCCGGCAATGCTCAAGGTGCGCGAGGCCATTACCGCGACGTTTGCCTGAGGTTTACTTGTTGGCGGCCATCAGTCGATTGACTTCACTGCGCACCATGTTGGCGTATTCCGGCGGCGACATGCCGTCCAGTTCGGCACGCACCCACTCGGCCCACTTGCCCTTGCGCTTGGAGCGCTCGCCAAACAGGCGGGCAGCATCGCCCTTGGCCTTGCCCAGGTTGTTTTGCCACAGTTCAAAGAGTCGGGATTTTTCGTCTTCCAGCGCGGCGCGCTCGGCCAGGGGCTTGTCAGCCAGATTGAAGCTCATGGGAATTACCTGTTGCGTAAATAGGCGCCATCTTACACCTTGCAGGGAAACGTCTTAACCACGATTTGCGATGGACTGCCCCGCCGAGGCCAAGCGCTGCAACTTTTTAACCGGCGCGGCACTCCATTGTTCAATGCCATCATCCACACAAGGAGTATTTCCATGGCCCGTAAAGGCACCGTGCAAGCGAACGGAGAGCAAATCAAGGATCAGGCCTTCAGCGAATTGACGGCGCTGATTGAAGAATCGGAAAAGCTGCTCAAAAGCAGTGCCTCGCTGGTGGGAGAAGAGGCCGAAGACCTGCGAGGCCAGATAGCCCAGAAACTGCAACAGGCGCGCGACTCGGTCACCAGCGCCCGGGAGCGTACCCGTCCCATGGTCGATGCCACTGAGGTCTATATTGGCGGCCACCCCTGGCAGACCGTGGCGATTTCAGCGGGGTTCGGGCTGGTGGTGGGTTTGCTGCTGGGCCGGCGTTAAACAATAGCAACCAGCCCCCGGACCTGATGTGGGAGCGAGCTGGCTCGCGATGACGGTGTGCCAGGCAACGTCTCTGCTGCTGAACCACCGCCATCGCGAGCAAGCTCGCTCCCACAAGGACTTTTGATTGCCTCAAGCGGCGGGGCCCGCCCGCAGGATCGACGCATCCTCCCCGCGGTACAACGCCTCCACCTTCCCCGCCCGCCACTGCAACACCGCCCGTTGGTTGATCGACCCCTTGTCGGTGATTTCACCACGGTCGATGGACGCCGGTTCATCGAGCAAGGCGATCCACTCCATGCGACTGGCGTTGCCGCTGGCTTCGCGGTTCAGGCGTTGCAGCCAGTCGGCGAACCATTGGCGTACCGGCGGACTGGCGAGGACCTGGGCGTCGCTGGCATCCGCGCCCAGGCCTGACAGGCGCCGGCATTCAGCAAGTCGTGGAAACACCAGCGCACCCAGGCACTCGCGATCCGGTGCGGTGATCACCAGGTCCTGGACGTAGGGTGTACCTTCCAGCACCGCCCGGTTACGCAGCGGCCCGACGCTGACGAAGACACCGGAAGACAATTTGAAGTCCTCGGCAATCCGCCCGTCGAACATCAGCCCCAGTTGCGGATTGCTGGCATCGGCCAGTTTGATCGCATCCCCCGAGCAATAGAAACCGTCCTCGTCGAACACTTCGGCGGTCTGCTGCGGCGAACGCCAGTAGCCAGGCATGATGTGCGGCCCGCGAAAACGTCCTTCGAGCTTGCCGTCCACCGGCACCAGCCGGACCTCGCAGCCGGGCGCCGGAAGACCGATGTAACCGGCCATGGACAAGGGCCCGGTGGTGAAGGTGCAGGACGGCGACGCTTCGGTCATGCCCAGGCCCGCCATCATGCGGATACGTTCGCCACAATGCTGCTCGGCGACCTTGTCGAGCCGGTCCCAGGTACTTTGGGACAAGCCCGCCGCGGCAAAGAAGAACAGGCTGATGCGTTTGAAGAAACGCTCGCGCAACTCACCGTCCTGCTCCAAGGCGCTGACCAATTCTTCCCAGCCCTTGGGCACGGTCAGGTAGGCGGTGGGCGAAATTTCCTTGAGATTGCGCAGGGTCTCGGCGAAGCCCTGGGCGGTGGGTTTGCCATCGTCCAGGTAGAACGTGCCGCCGTTGTACAGCACGATGCCGACGTTGTGGCTGCCGCCGAACGTATGGTTCCACGGCAGCCAGTCCACCAGCACCGGCGGCGCCTCGCCGAACACCGGAAAGGTTTGCAGCAACATCTGCTGATTGGCGCACAGCATACGCTGGGTGGTGATCACGGCCTTGGGCAGCTTGGTGGAGCCCGAGGTAAACAGGAACTTGGCGATGCTGTCCGGGCCGGTGGCGGCGAACGCCTGCTCGGCCTCCGCGCCGCCGGGTTGGACCAACAGGCTGGCGAAGCTTGTCCTGGAGCGGCCCGCCATCTCGCCGCGCACCGTGACCAAGGGAACGTTCGCCGGCAATACGGCATTGATCGCTCGTTCGAACGGGGCGGCTTCGCTGACAAACACCAACCCCGGCTGCAACAGGTCGCAGACATGGCGCAGCTTGGCGAAATCCTGGGACAGCAATGAATAAGCCGGCGACACCGGGCAATAGGGAATGCCGGCATACATCGCGCCGAGGGCCATTTGCAGGTGTTCGATGTCGTTGCCGGAGAGCAGCGCCAAGGGTTTTTCCGCTGACAAACCATAGCTGAGCAGGCTTTGGGCGATGGCCCGGACACTGTCGAGCATCTGCGCATAGCTGACCCGACGCCAGTCACCGCCCGCTTCACGGGCCGCGATGAACGTCTGCTGCGGGCGCACCTCGGCCCAGTGCACCAGGCGCTCGAGCAAACGCGCCGGCAGCGGGGCCAGGGGTTCCAGGGAGCGCATATGCAAAATGCCGCGCTCTTCCCGGACTTCGACGGCAGGATGACCAATCGACACCTGGCGATAACGCCCGGCCTCGGGTCGGGAGGACGATCTGGACTCGGAACTCACGTACATTTCCTCCACCAAGGCACGCTCGGGTCGCAATGCGAGCGGAGCGTGGCAGCGCGGGGCTGCGGCCTTGTCATTGTTATTCTGGCCTGCATCCGGGCGGCGGCTTTCGAGGCCCGGCCGCCCGAGATGCGATGGGTTTCAGATCGGGTAATGCCGGGGACCGTTCTGCAAGGTCACCCAGCGCAACTGGGTGAAATGCTCGATGGACGCCTTGCCGCCGAAGCTGCCGTAACCACTGGACTTGACCCCACCGAAGGGCATCTGCGCTTCGTCGTGCACGGTCGGCCCGTTGATATGGCAAATGCCCGACTCGACCCGCTGGGCCAAAGCCAACGCGCGGGTGGTGTCGCGGCTGAAGATGGCTGCCGACAGGCCGAACTCGGAATCGTTGGCCAGGCGCAACAGCGCTTCATCACCCTCACCGCGCAACAGCACCGCCACTGGCCCGAAGGACTCTTCGCGGTACAGGCGCATCTGCGCAGTGACACCGTCGAGCAAGGTCGGCTGCAGGATGCTGCCTTCCAACTGGCCACCGGTGACCAGCGTTGCGCCTTTGGCCAAGGCATCGTCGATCAGTCCCTTGATGCGCTGGCCGGCACTGGCATCGACCAACGAGCCCAGCACCGAATCGCCGGCCGCCGGATCACCGGCACGCAAGGTGGCGATCTTGGCGGTCAGCTTGGCGATGAACTCATCGGCCACGCGGGCATCGACGATCAGCCGCTCGGTGGACATGCAGATCTGGCCCTGGTTGAAGTAGGCCCCGAAGGCGGCCGCTTGCACGGCGGCGTCCAGGTCGGCGTCATCCAGCACCAGCAACGGCGCCTTGCCGCCCAGTTCCAGCAACGCTGGTTTGAGATGGCGCGCCGACAGTTCGCCGACAATGCGTCCGACGTGGGTCGAACCGGTGAAATTGACCCGGCGCACCGCCGGGTTGGCGATCAACCGTTCGACAATGGCCGGCGCATCCGCCGGTGCGTTACAGATCACGTTGACCACACCGTCACCCAGCCCGGCGTCCTGCAACACCTGGCCGATCAACCGGTGCACCGCCGGGCTTATCTCGGAAGCCTTGAGCACCACGGTGTTACCGCAGGCCAGGGGCATGGCGATGGCGCGAGTGGCGAGAATCACCGGGGCGTTCCAGGGCGCGATGCCCAGCACCACACCACAGGGCTGACGCAGGGCCATGGCGAAACTGCCTGGCACGTCGGAAGGAATGATTTCGCCGTTGATCTGGGTGGTCATGGACGCGGCTTCGCGCAGCATGTTAGCCGCCAGGTGCACATTGAAACCGTACCAGTTGGCCATGGCGCCAGTCTCGCCGGCCGCAGCGATAAACTCGCCACTTCGGGCCTGCAATTGCTCGGCTGCCCGCAACAGACGCGTGCGGCGTTCGTTGGGTGCCAGCGCGGCCCAGGCGGGGAACGCCGCTTGGGCCGCGGCCACGGCGGCATCGGCATCTTCCAGGGTGGCGGCGGCCACGCGAGACACCACCTCACCGGTCACCGGGTTGCAGCGCTCGAAGGTCCGGCCATCGCGGGCCGGGCACGACTGGCCGCCAATCAACAGGGGCACGTCCAGCATGGTGATTCCTCTTTATTGTCTTTATCGGGAACACGTTCACAGTAGCGCCGAGGGCCTTGGGCGAACAGCCCGCGGGCGCACGATGGCGCCCGCCGCGCAGTAGTCTCAGCGCTTGTAGGTCTGCAGGCCCGGCTTGATACTCTTGTCGTCCAGGAACTGCTTCATCCCCTGCTCGCGGCCACCCTCGGTATCGAGCAGGCGCGACTGGTCGAGCTTGGCGTACAGGTAATCTTCGTTCTGCTCCCAGGTCAGTTCGCGGCAGCGCTTGAAGCCATGCTTGGCCGCCCGCAGTACCACCGGGTTCTTTTCCAACAGGTTGCGGGCCAGTTCCACGGTGACTTCACGCAGCTGCGCCAAGGGCACGCTCTCATTGACCAGGCCCATTTCGGCGGCTTTTTGCCCACCGAAGGTCTTGCCGGTCATGATGTAGTACAGCGACTGGCGATGGCCCACGGTGTCGGCCATGGCCTTGCTGACGAGGTTGCCCGGCGGGATGCCCCAGTTGATTTCCGAGAGACCGAAGGTCGCTTCGTCGGCACAGATCGCCAGGTCGCACGCCACCAGCGGGCTGAAACCGCCACCGAAACACCAGCCATTGACCATGGCGATAGTTGGTTTGGCGTACATGCGCAGTAATTTCCACTGCCATTGCGAGGCTTCGCGACGGATTTTTTCCTGGAGGATTTCCGGCCCGGCATCCACTTCGCGAAAGTATTCCTTGAGGTCCATGCCCGCGGTCCAGGCATCACCGGCCCCGGTCAGCACCAGCACCCCTGCGGCCGGATCCTGCTCCAGGGTCTCGAGCACGTCGATCATCTCGCGGTTGAGGGTCGGGCTCATGGCGTTGCGTTTTTCCGGGCGATTGAGGGTGACCCAAGCGATGCCCTCCTCGATATCGACCTTGACGGTTTTCCAGCGACCTTCGTAATTGCTCATGATGCGTGCTCTCTTGTTCTTGGCTGAAGATGATCAAAAACTAAACTGGAAATTTAGTTATGTCAATTAACTATTAATCGGTTTATCTGTATTTTTCAGAGGCGAGATCGAAGGTTAAAAAATTCGAATATGCACAAGCCCGTAGCCAGGGCGCCGCAACCCCGGCAAACTGGATAGCCTTGTTAACCACTTACCTTGAGGACACTCACTTCGATGGCCAAGTCTTCCAAGCTTGCCGAACCCGCCGAGCCCCTGGTCGCCGGTACCGACGCACAGGTGCCGCTGGACTCCGCGTTGGACGACCTGATCGGTTACGCCCTGCGCCGCGCCCAGCTGAAACTGTTCCAGAACCTGATTGGCCGGCTCGCCGTCCACGATCTGCGGCCCGCCCAGTTCTCGGCCCTGGCAATCATCGACCAGAATCCCGGCCTGATGCAGGCCGACCTGGCCAAGGCCCTGGCGATCGAACCGCCGCAAGTGGTGCCGCTGCTCAATAAGCTGGAAAGCCGGGCCCTGGCGGTGCGCGTGCGCTGCAAGCCGGACAAGCGCTCCTATGGGATCTTCCTGAGCAAGACCGGCGAAACCCTGCTCAAGGAGCTCAAGCAAATCGCCGCCCAGAGCGACCTTGATTCCACCGCAGCCCTCTCGGGGACTGAGCGCGAAGAGTTGCTGCGGTTGTTGAAGAAGGTTTACCAATAAAGAACACCAAAGAACACCGCTCCCCTGTGGCGAGGGAGCTTGCTCGCGCCGGACTGCATCCGTAGAAGCTGTGTAGAAGCCATGTAGGAGCTGTCGAGTGCAACGAGGCTGCGATCTTTCCCCCGACACTTGAGTTTCAAGCGAAAGATCAAAAGATCGCAGGCTTCGTCAGCTCCTACAGAACCCAGCGGGAGCAAGCTCTCTCGCCACAAAAGTACTGCATGGCTCGTCAAGGCATCACCAGATCGGCACGCTGTACGTCACCAGGAACCGGGTCTGGTTCTCGTCGCGAAACGCCGCCGTACCCGGGAAGTTGTTGCGATAGATCGATTTGCGCGCCAGCAACCCGACGTTCTTCAATGGGCCGCCCTGGATCACATACCCCAACTCCATCTGGAACTCACGTTCCTTGCGATCCTCGGCATTGAGGGCCGCCAGCTCGATGTGATCGCCACGCACATAACGCAGTCGAGTCCTCAGGCCCGGCACACCCACGGCGGCGAAATCGTAGTCATGTATCGCCTGCCAGGTGCGCTCCTTGGCATTGAGGAAGTCCGAGCTCATGGTCATTTCACTCAAGCCCATCAACTCGGTGCCGGACACATAAGGCGTGGCCGTATCGCCACTGGCGTGCATGTAGCCCAGGCTCACGCGATGCCCGCCCAGGCGATAGCCGACCAGCGCCGAGACATTGCGGTTGTCCACCTTTCCGGCCTTGGCCGCACCGTCGTCGTCACTGAAAAAACTGCGCAGGTCGGTGGTCAGGACGCCATCGCCCAGGGGCAGGTTATGCAACAACGCCAGAGTGTTCTGCTGGTACAGATCCGCCACTTCGGCGTGGTAAGCCCGCAGGCTGAGGTCTTTGTTGACCTGGTAGTCACCGCCCACATACGCCATATGGGAAGAGGTCGCCGCGCCGTTGAACCGGCGGTTGGGCGAGGCGATGCTCATCGGCTGGTAATCGGTGGAATCGCGGCGAGCGATGCGATCGATATACCCGGTGTTCAACGTCAAACCGTCGAGATCCTTGGAACTGAGCGTCGTTCCGCGAAAGGTCTGCGGCAGCAGCCGCGACGGGCTGGCAAAGGCAAACGGCAGGAAGATCGATACATCGCCGGTCTTCACCGTGGTTTGAGCGAAACGCAATTTGCCGGTCACACCCAAGCGTGAATATTCATCCGCCGCGCGCTTGTCGCTGCTGGACACCGGCAACAGTTCAGTGCCGCTGCGATCCGGCGACGAGTCAAGCTTGATGCCCAGCAACCCCCTGACATCCAGGCCGAATCCGACCGTACCCGGGGTGAACCCCGACTCCATGTTCATGAACACACCCTGAGCCCATTCCCGGGCTGCGGTCTTGGCGCCGTCGTCCTTGTAGTCGCGGTCCATGTAGTAGTTGCGCAGGGTCAGCGTACCGTGGCTGTCGTCGATGAAACCTTCCGCCCACGATGCGGGAGAACCGAGGCTCAGCCCGAGACCGACCAGCAGAGGGACGAGAGATGAAACAGGGCGCGCCGTCAGCGTGCCCCGAGCAAGGTTTGGCATGTTCGGTGTCCATTTATTGTTGTTGTTTTGATCGGCCCAACCTTGGCGAGGGGGGCCTTGCGGACAAAGAATGGAAACCGCACGGGCGCTTCGTCAATCGCTAGTGTCCGATAATCGAACATTAATATAATTAACTAATTCACCAATTCATCCGTGAATTCTTGCCAAGCCTCTGATTTTCATACTGAACTGGCCACTTATGGAGGCCCTTCGGGCACCCTTCATTTTTTAGTTAGCTTTGTTAATCTTAAACGCACCCGCCGGTTTTCCTCCGAGCGGTGTCCCCTCACAAAAACAATAAGAGGATTTGCCATGGACCGTCCGGCGCGTCGTGCGACGCTGACCATTGCCTTGTGTTTCATTGTTGCGTTGATCGAGGGTTTCGACCTGCAGTCAGCCGGTACCGCCGCCGCAGGACTACGACAGACGTTTGCCCTTGACCCGAAAATGATGGGCTGGGTGTTCAGCGCCGGGATCATCGGGTTGCTGCCAGGCGCCTTCTTCGGTGGTTGGATCGCTGATCGCATCGGCCGCAAGAAAATCCTCATCGCCGCTGTCATGCTCTTCGGCGTGTTTTCCCTCAGCACCGCTTATGTCGAACACTTCTCCAGCCTGTTGCTGGTGCGCTTCATGACCGGCCTGGGCCTGGGCGCCGCCCTGCCCAACCTCATTGCCCTGTGTGCCGAAGCCGTGGGTGAGCAGCGCCGGGGTACGGCCATCAGCGTGATGTATGCGGGGGTGCCGTTGGGCGGTGCATTGGCCGCCGTGGTCGCCATGCTGTTTGGCGAGCACTGGCAGATGACGTTTTTCATCGGTGGGTTGGCGCCGTTGCTGGTGGTGCCGCTGATGCTCCTGTGGCTTCCCGAATCCAGTGCCTTTCGCCAGGCGCAGGATGGCGGCTCATCGCCAGGCTCCACTGCCCAGGCGCTGTTCGGTGAAGGGCGCGGCCGTACTACCTTGGCCCTGTGGTTGAGCTATTTCTTCACCCTGACGGTGATGTACATGTTGCTCAACTGGCTGCCATCGTTGTTGCTGGAACAGGGCTTCAGCAAACCCCAGGCTGGCCTCGTGCAGATGCTGTTCAACATCGGTGGCGCCCTTGGCTCGTTGCTGGGCGGCCTGTTGCTGGACCGCTGCAATGGCATCAAGGTGGTGCTGTTCGTCTATGCCGGCCTGCTGAGCGCCCTGGCCGGGGTCGGTTTGTCGGTCGGCATCGTGCCCATGGGCATCGCCGGGTTTGCTGCCGGGTTGTTCGTCATGGCCGCGCAATTGGTTCTCTATGCCTTGGCACCGCCCTCCTACCCTACGGCCGTGCGTGCGACGGGGGTTGGTGCTGCGGTGGCCATTGGGCGCCTGGGGTCGGTGGCCGGACCTCTGGCCGCCGGGCAGATCCTGGCGGCCGGGGGTGGGACCACTGCTGTATTGCTGGCGACTTCTCCTGGGCTGGTGATTGCGACGTTGGCTGTTCTCAGTGTGATACGCCATTCGGTGGGGCCACGATTGAGGGCTACGAATCCGGTTGTGGAGCATTCCTGAGTCACTGCGCATATCCGTTATCAGGTAACGGATATGCGCCCCCATCCTAGAACGCCCTCAGCCCCTCACCCACCCCGCCTGCCGACTCGACTCAGGCTTTTTTACGAAGACCCTCTGCGGCAGCAGCCACCAGGCCAGGGCGGGCAACAGGATCAAGGCCCCAAGCATGTTCACCAGGAACATGAAGGCCAGCAGAACCCCCATGTCAGCCTGGAACTTGATCGGCGAAAAAGCCCAGGTCGACACCGCCACAGCCAATGTCATGCCCGTCAGCAACACCACTTTGCCGGTGAACAGCAGCGCCTGGTAATACGCCTGGGCCAAGGTGTCGCCGGCACGCATTCGCGCCAGGATCACGCTCAACACATAGAGCGCATAATCGACCCCGATGCCCACACCCAGCGCAATGACCGGCAATGTCGCGACTTTTACCCCCATGCCCAACCCCACCATCAGCGCCTCGCACAGGATCGAAGTGAGCATCAGCGGCAGCATCGCGCACAGGGTCGCGCGCCAGCTGCGGAAGGTCAGCAAACACAGCAGGCTGACCGCACCGTAGACCCAGAACAGCATCTCGCGCATGGACTTCTTCACCACGATATTGGTGGCTGCCTCGATCCCCGCGCTGCCGGCCGCCAGCATGAACTTGACCTCCGGCATCGAGTGCCCGGCAATGAATTGCTCGCTGGCCTCCACCACCCGGTTCAAGGTGTCGGCCTTGTGATCGGCCAGGTAGACGTACAGCGACAGCATCGAGCAGCCCTGATTGAACAACTCTCGCGGAGCACGGGTCTGCACGGCACCCAGTGCGCCATCATTGGGGATCAGTTCATACCATTTGAAGTTGCCTTCGTTGTAACCGGCCGTGGCGATCTTGCTCAGCGCCGCCATTGAGGTGGTCGACTCCACGCCGGGCAATTGCTCCAGTTGCCAAGCCAGCGCATCGACCGCAGACAGACTGGCGTAACGGGTGCATTGATCCTCCGGAGTCTTGATCATGACCACGAAGATATCCGAGCTGGCCGCGTAGTTCTGGGTCATGAACAATGCGTCGCGGTTGTAGCGCGAGTCGGCACGCAACTCTGGAGCGCCGGGGTCCAGATCGCCGATTTTCAGGTGCAGGCTCACGGCAAAACCAAATGCGGCCAACAGCAAACCCGCCAACATGGCGCCAATGGCCCAGCGCCGTTGGGTGAACAGGTCAAGCATGCGCCACAGTGGATGTTTGATCTGCGCCTGTTGCTCGGTTGTTTCCGCACTCAGGCTGCGTTGCGCCGCCGCCGGGCTGACGCCGATATAGCTGAGCAGGATCGGCAGCAGGATCAGGTTGGTGAAGATCAGCACCGCCACCCCGAGGCTGGCGGTGATCGCCAGGTCCTGGATCACTCGAATGTCGATCAGCAGCAACACCGCGAAGCCCACCGCGTCACAGAGCAAAGCGGTGATGCCGGCGGCGAACAGTCGGCGGAAGGTGTAGCGCGCGGCGACCACCCGGTGGGTGCCACGGCCAATGTCCTGCATGATGCCGTTCATCTTCTGCGCGCCATGGCTCATGCCAATGGCGAACACCAGAAACGGCACCAGTGCCGAGTAGGGATCCAGCTCATAACCGAGCAGGGCCAGCAGCCCAAGTTGCCACAGCACCGCCGCCAGTGAACAGGTCACCACCACCAGGGTGCTGCGCGCGCAGCGGGTGTAGCCAAACAGCACCAGTACCGTCACCAGTACCGCCACCACGAAGAACAGCAGGACTTGGGTCATCCCCTCGATCAGGTCGCCGACGATCTTGGTGAAGCCGGTGATGTGAATCCGCAGGTCATCGGTCTGGTACTTGTCCCGCAATGCCTCCAATTGCCGGGAAAACTCGCCATAGTCCAGCGCCTTGCCCGTCTGCGGATTGATTTCCAGCAACGGCACGAAGATCACACTGGACTTGAAGTTGCCAGCGACCAATTGACCGACTTCCCCGGAGCGCGCCACATTGGTCCGCACCTGCTCGATGCTGGTGGTCGAGCCATCGTAGTCGTCGGGGATCACCGTGCCGCCGTCGAGCCCTTCTTCGGTCACGGCAGTCCAGCGTGTGGTCGGGGTCCATAACGATTTCATGTAGGGGCGGTCGACCCCCGGCAACAGGTAGAGTTCGTCGTTGAGCTTGGCCAGGGTATCGAGGTAATCCTTGGTGAAAATGCTCCCCTGCTTGACCTCCACGGCGATGCGCAGCGAGTTGCCCAGGCCGCTCAACTCACTGCGGTTCTCGAGGAAGTTGGCAACGTAGGGATGCCCGGTGGGAATGGTTTTCTCATAACTGGCATTGATGCCGATGCGCGTGGCTTGCCAACCAAGTACCAAGGTCACCAGCAGGCAGAGCAGGATCACCAGCGGTCGATGGTTGAAGATCGCCCGCTCGGCGAAGTTGCCCGACGCCCGGTCGAAGTCTTCCTGGCGGCCGATCACGGTTTGGGTTCTGTCGTCTTTCAAGTTTGACTCCTGTTGCACGAGCCGTGGCCCGATAGCGCTACACCGTGAAGTTTCAAGGTTTACCGGAGGTCCGCGGATCCTGGTCAGCGGCCACGCCGGTCAAACCGACGCTGGCCAGGCTGCCGTCGACCGCTTGCTGCACGGCAGCGACCGTCCCGCCACTGCGGCTCTGACGCTTGTCAAAGCTGCGGCCCTGGTCATGACTGAAGAGAAGCTCACCACTCTGGCTGGCCAACAACAGGCCGCCATCGCGCAGTTCAAGGGCGCTCGCCAGCGTTGATTCGATACCCGTGTCGAGGCGTCGCCAACTGCCACCACGGTCATCGGACCACCAGGCGTTTCCGCGCAAGCCATAGACAATCAAGGCCCCATCGCGAGTGCCGAGCAGGCCGAAAAAACTGCCTTCATAAGGAGACTTCAAGGCCTGGAATGACTGCCCGCCATCGGTCGAACGCAACAGCAGACCGCGCTCCCCCACCAGCAGCAAATCCTTGCCCAAGGCGCGGATGCCATACAGGTTCAAGCCCTGGGGGTTGTCCACATGCCGCATCCACGGTTGCCAGCTTCGCCCGCCGTCATCGGTACGGTAGATCTGGTTGTAGGCGCCCACGACGTAGCCGTGCAGGCGGTCACTGAAGTACAGGTCGAGAAACGGTTTATCCGGTCCGTCATCGAGCATGTGCCGTGCCTGCGCCAACTGGCTGGCACCGTCGGGTTGATTGGCATCACGCTCGGCGACTTGCACCGCCAGGGCGATGGCGCGCTCACCGTCAAGTTGTTTTTGCCAGGTTTCCCCGCCGTCCTGGGTGTGCAACACCACCCCCAGATGACCGACCGCCCAGCCCTGCTCGGCATCGACGAATTGCACCGCCGTCAGGCTGACGCTGACCGGTACCCTGGCCTGGCGCCAGCTCACGCCAGCATCATCCGAGAGCAGCACGATCCCGCGCTCGCCCACCGCCACCAGGCGCTCGCCGGCCCGGGCCAGCCCAAGCAATACCGCGCGCGGGGCCTTGGTCGTCGGCAGTGCCGGTTGCTGCAGCACCGCCAATGTCGTCGCCTGTGCGACCCAGGGCACACTCGCCAACAGGCACCCCACCAGGGCGCAAACACCCCATAGCGGACCGCGACGCGCAAAGATTTTTTCAACGTTCATATCGTTATTCCGCCTGGAAAATCGTAAGCGACCGCGACGAACCTCCTCTTCGCCACGGCCGCCACAGGTTCAGCGCATGTTTTCGTTGGCCATGGCATCCGGTGTGAAGTAGGACGCCGAAGGCTTCGCGACCTTCTGGTACTGAATCGCCAGGTCGTTGCTCGATGAGTTGAGGAAGTAGGCCCCGGTGTCGAGGTTGTAGCTGCCCCACATGACCTGTGCGGTGAGGGCCGGCAGGTCCGATGCCAGCAGCGTCAACGAATACATCTGCCGGCCGAGCTTGCCCTGGGCGTCGTAACCGTCGGCCATCAGGATTTGCCAGGAGTCTTCGTCGACGTAATAGGTCCGACGCGGCACGACATGGCGCTTGCCCGCCTTGAGCGTGGCCTCGACCACCCAGACCCGATGCTTCTCCCAACGCACCAGGTCCGGATTGAGGAAGTTCGCCTTGACCAGGTCGTCGCTCTTGGCCAGCGCGGCGCGGTTATTGTTGTAGCCAACGATCAGTTCTTTCTTGCCCACCAGCTTGAGGTCATAGCGATCGGTCGGCCCGAACAGCATGAACGCCTCGTCGAACAGGCCGACGCCGGAGGTCACGAAGTCCGGCGTGTCATAGGCAATGTTCGGCGCCCGGCGAACCCGGCGCTGGCCGACCAGATACTGCCAGGCCGCCCGATTGGCCGGGTCCAGGTCCCAATGGGTCATCAGGCCTTCGCCGGCCTTGGACGATGGCAATTCAGTAAACAGCTTGCCCAGCAGGTACTTGCCCGAATAGTTTTCCAGGCTGCCGCCTTCGACGTAGTAAGGAAACTGATAGGTATATTGCGCCCGGGTCGCCTGGACTTTCTTGCCGCCGGCGGTCATCAGCCAGGTATCGAAAGGCGAGCTGATGGTGTCGCCGCCCTGCCACGACAACCGATAATTCCACAGCACTTGCGCACCGTTTTCCGGAATCGGGAACGGGATGCCGCCGTAGGCGTTGGAGACCTTCTCACTGTCCACGTCCAGCGTGGCGCGGGTGGCATTCTTACTGGTGTTGTCATACACCCATTGCGGCGCGGCGGCCGAGCGATGGGTCGGGTATACGTCCAGGCGATAGTCCGGATATTTCTTGAGCAGCAGCTTGGTGCCTTCGGCCAATTCGCTGGCGTACTGTTCCATGTTCGCGGCTTTGATCGAATACAGCGGTTTCTCGCTGGCGAATGGGTCGGGGCGCTTGTCTCCCGGTTTGTAGCCGGGCGCAACCTGGGTATAACCGCCCTGCCAAGCCGGGATGCTGCCATCGGCATTGCCGGCACGCTCGCCGCCCAGGGGGGTCAAATCGGTTTTCAAGCGTGCGGCCTGTTCAGGCGACACCGCCGCTTGCGCCAGCCCCATGCTGGCGAGGGCCAGGGTCAGGACGCACGTGTTCAGGAATGCTGTGTTCTGCATGGCGAATCCACCTTATTAGAATGAGGTTTTCACGTAGAGCGAGACGAAGTCGCGGTCGGCCAACGACTGTCCGTAACTGAAATTGCCGTCTTCGCGCAGGCCGGCTTTCGGTGCGCCGAAGAAGTTCACGTAGTTGAGGCCGACGTCCCAGCGTTGCAGATAGGTGGCTTTGAGCCCGACACTCCAGTCACCGGAATGAGTGTTGCCGAAGCCGGATTTATTGACCGCCGATGAACGCCCATCGAGCACCACCCCCATGCCGATCGGCACGGTCAGGTCGATTCCGTCGACGATCTGGAAGTACGCCGGCTCGATCAATACCCGCAGCGCCGTGGCATCGCGGGTGGTGTTGGAATCCAGCGCGGCAGCGTTCTTGGTCACGCTCAGGGTGCGGTTCCAGGCCAGTTCGGCCAGGGCCGAGCCGCCGTCCCAGAACGCGGTGGGCGATAACAGGTAAATCGCCGACAGGTTGGCGTGGGCGGTCTTGCCCCTGGCGAACAACTCACTGTCGCCACCATCGGCCTCCATGCCGGGGGTCACCACTTGCAGGTTGCTCACCAGCGGTGCGTTCCAGCGCACCGACGTTTCACCGGCGAAGTTGAACGGGCCGTAAGCGGTGGAGAAACTG
Source organism: Pseudomonas sp. NFACC37-1 (assembly GCF_900101575.1). NCBI lineage: Bacteria > Pseudomonadati > Pseudomonadota > Gammaproteobacteria > Pseudomonadales > Pseudomonadaceae > Pseudomonas > Pseudomonas sp. NFACC37-1. The sequence goes on from NZ_FMUZ01000001.1 coordinate 438,132, forward strand.
ACGCCGGCGGTCTTGATGTCTTCGGCGTAGACCTGCCGATAGGAACCCAGGATCGGCAACCCCGTGGCCGCTGCCGCCGGACCGTCGAGATACGCGTACAACCCGATCGGCGCCTTGTCGTGGTACTGGGCCGCGTAGAAACCCAGCTCCAGCTCGGTGCCGCTGGGTTTGAAGCGGATCTGCATGCCGCCCTGCCCCGAATTGCGCGGCTTCAGATCGCCGCCATTGACCGTGTCGTTGCCGAACACTTCGCGCAACGGACCACTGCCGTAACCGATGGCATCGGCATCGCTCAGGTAACTGCCGGCACCGGGCAGATTGGAACGTTCCCACTCGAACTGATAGTAAGCCCCCACCGACAACTGCGGGTTGATCTGCAACTGCCCGGAGATTTGATTGACCGGACGCAGGATCTCCTTGAACTGAGTCCCCGGCACGCTGAGCAACTTGACGACGTCGGTCGGGCCTTGGGCATTGGCAATGCCGTTGCCGCCGTAGAACAGGCTTTCCCCATAGATCAGGCTGTGTCGGCCCAGGCGCGCCACGCCCTGGGAGTCTTCACCGAGGTCACCGCGCAAGAACACGAAGGCATCGAGAATTTCCGCGTCACGACCGTGGAGCTTGCGGGTTTCGCTGAGAAAATGCGGTTGCTCGCTGCTGTCGGTGTCCTGGTTGTAGATATCGTCGTACCAGGCCGCGCCGCTCACGCGCAGCCCGTAGTTTTGCCGGCTCAGGTCCATCTCGGAGAACAGGTCCAGGCGATTGGAGACCAGGCCGCTGCTGAAGTTCTTATCGCCCTGGCTCTGGATTGAGGGGTACAGGCCGTTGGCGGTTGGGGCGTTGACCAAGCGGCTGTCCTGCCCGTGCAGGCGCCAGGCCTGGCTGTATTTGATGGTGTTGTCCCAGCGCAGTTTCCAATCGGAGTCACCCAAGTCCATTTGCATGGCCTCGACCCGATCGACCATCACGCCGGTACTGCACAACGCCAGGAACAGGGCGCAATGCTTGAAACGAAAGCTATCTTTGAGGTTATCCATGGACGCTTCTCATTATTGTTATTTTTGGGCATGGCTTTGCCAGCCAACACGCTCAGGTCACGGCTCACGCCGCTTTGCGCGGGTGCGCATTCAGATGTAGGTGGAGGCCAATCCACCATCGACCGGCAGGTTGACGCCGTTGATCCAGCGCGACTCGTCGGCACACAGGAAAGCGATCACCGCCGCCACCTCATCGGCATAAGCGGGACGTTTCATGCGATGGGCATCGGCCTGGGTCCGGGCCTCGCCGAGCATGCTCACGAAGTCATCGAGGATGGGCGTGAAAACCGGGCCCGGTGCGACACTGTTCATGCGCACCGAATGCTCGAGGAACCAGGGTTGGGCCTGCAGGTAGTTCCAGACGATCAAGGCTTCCTTGAAGTACTGGTAGCAGGTCTGGTCCGGCACCGGGTGATCGGCCAGCCAGGCTTGCGCGGCGGCAAAGTCTTCGATGCGCGCCAGCGCCTTGTGCTGTTCCAGGCGTAACGGCCACTCGGCACCGAGGATCGAGGCGATGTTGACGATGCTGCCACCCGCGCTGATGCGCGGCAGCAGCGCACGGCTCAAGTGCCGCAGCCCAAGGTAGTTGACCCGCGCCAGCAGCCGCGGGTTGGCAGTGCCCGGCACGCCGGCAATGTTGCACAGGCTGTCGAGCCGTGCGGGCAGCTGTGGCAGCAACCGTTCGATGTTCTCGGCGCTGCTCAAGTCGCCCTGCACAAAACCATCCAGGGTCATGTGCGGCGCCTTGAGGTCCACGCCGATCACCTGGGCGCCGTGAGCACGCAGCAGGCTCGCCGTGGCCGCACCGATACCCGACGAGACACCGGTCACCAGCACAATCTTGTTGTCGAGTTTCATGTTGAGTCCTCTTATTATTTTTGTGTACTCGCAGGGCCCTCAGCTCATCGGGCCCACTAAAGAGCGACCTGTCAGAACGGGTAGATCGGCGCCGTATCCTTGACCGTCACCCACTGCCACTGGGTGTATTCGTCCCAGTCCGCCGGGCCGCCGACGCTGCCGCCATTGCCCGAGGCGCCGCGCCCGCCGAACGGGTTGACGCACTCATCGGCGACGGTCTGGTCATTGATGTGCAACATGCCGCACTGCAACCGCTCACCGATGGCCATGGCCCGGCCCACGGACGGGGAAATGATCGCCGCCGCCAAACCGTATTCGGTGCGATTGGCCAATTCGATGGCTTCGTCATCGGTGGCGAAGCTGACCACTGTTGCCACGGGCCCGAAGACCTCCTCGTCGAAGGCGCGCATGCCCGGCTTCACGCCGCTGAGCACTGTGGCCTGGTAGAACAGCCGATCGTGATCGCCGCCGGCCTCCAGTCGGGCCCCGGCGAGCACGGTGTCGCTGACAATGTCGTGCACCCGTTGCAACTGCCGCTGATTGATCAGTGGCCCCATGGCGGCTTCTTCCCGAGCGGCATTGCCGAGGGTCATGGCCTGAGCCTTTTCCACCAGTTTGCGGGTCAGCTCGGCGGCGATGGACTCATGGGCGAGAATCAACCCGGTGGCCATGCAGATCTGCCCTTGGTGCAGCCAGGCGCCCCAGGCCGCGTTCCGGGCCGCGAGGTCGAGATCGGCGTCTTCGAGAATGATCAGTGGGTTCTTGCCGCCCAACTCCAGGGCGACCTTCTTCAGGTTGCGCCCGGCCACCTCAGCGACCTTGCGACCGGCGCCGGTGGAGCCGGTGAAGGCGATCATGCGCACATTAGGATCGCGGCACAGCGCCTCCCCGGCATCCGCCGCGCCGGGCAGCACTTGCAGCAAGCCCTTGGGCAGGCCTGCCACTTCGAACAACCGGGCAATAAGAAAACCGCCACTCACCGGAGTCTGCGGATCCGGCTTGAGCACCACTGCGTTGCCCGCCGCCAGGGCCGGCGCGACGGAGCGCATGGACAGCACCAGGGGAAAATTGAAGGGGGAAATCACCCCGACCACGCCATGGGGCTGGCGCCGCGCATAGGACAGGCGCCCTGCCTCGCTGGGCAGGACCACCCCATGGGCCTGGGACAGCAGACCGGCGGCCTGATGCAACAGCACGATGGCTTCGCGCATTTCGTGCTGGCCCTTGAATAGCGCGGCACCAGTCTCCCGGGCCACGTACAACGCCAGCTCGTCGAAGGACTGCTCGGCCACGTCGGCGGCCTTGCGGAAGATCGCCGCCCGTTGCCGCGGGCCCAGCGCCGCCCACGCCGGCTGCGCCAGGGCAGCCTCGCGACTGGCCTTGGCAATGTCGGCGGTGTCGGCCATGGCACAGCGCATCAACCGCTCACCGGTGGCCGGCTCGATGATCGATTGCAGCGGGCCCGAGGCAGGCACCCAGTCACCGTTGAAGACACATTCCGATTCGATCACCTGGGACAGCAGGTGGCTTTTGGGTGCAGACATTTAACACTCCCGGCTCTTTGTTGTTGTCATCGTTTGCCGCACCTGGAAGGTATCGACGCAAACGCCGTGCAAGTGCTTGAGCAAGCGCTGTGCCGGTTTTGCCCGCAGGCCTTGATAAACCTGGCGCAAGGCTCTGGCTCGAGGTTCTTCGCCAGGCATGACGCACCGGGCGCCTGCGTCGATCTGGCCGTTGGCCATCTGCCGCTTGTTCATTTGATAAAGTTATGCTTAATAACTATCTGGCCAGGTGATCATTTCGATCACCCCGTCATCAGGGGCATAACAATGAATAATCCCCACTGCCAGTTGCCGGATCATCGAATCGCCACCGAGCATTTCCATCCACGGGGGGATAGCAACGAGTTGAGCGACAGCAGTTCGCCCACCCCGGCAGAACTCACCGCCTGCCTGTTTTTCTCCCCCGACGATGGCCGTATCTGGCTCAACGACCAGCGCATGTTGCTGCTGCACAGTTCCTCCTTCGGTGCATTGCGCCGGGAAATCATCGAACGCCAGGGGCTGGAGCAGGCCCGAGGCATGCTCACCCGCACCGGTTATTCCTCCGGCGCCCGCGACGCCCGGCTGATTCGTGAACGCTGGCCCCACGCCGATGCCGCGGCGGTGTTTCGCGCCGGCACGCATCTGCATACCCTCGAAGGCATGACCAAGGTCGAACCGCTGCATTTCAAGTTCGACGCCGACTCGGGGTTCTATGAGGGGGAATTTCTCTGGCATCACTCCTGCGAGGCCGACGAGCATGTCGCCGCCTATGGCACCGGGCAGGATCCGGTGTGCTGGACCGAACTGGGCTACGCCATCGGTTTCGTCAGCGGGCTGTTCGGGCAACTGGTGGTCTTTCGCGAAGTGGAATGCCGGGGCATGGGCCACGAACGCTGCCGAGTCGTCGGCAAGACCGCTGAACAATGGGGCGACATCGAGCAAGACCTGAATTACCTCAACGCCTCCCCGCCGACCGTCGTCGCCCGCGCCGACACTCAGTCCGACAACGTGGCCGGAACCGTCCCGGTGCCGGACAGCGAACAGCCATTGATTGGTGCCAGCGCCGCCTTCAACGCCGCGACCCAGGCCTTGCAACGGGTGGCCTTGACCCCGGCCACCGTGCTGGTCAGCGGCGAATCCGGCGTGGGCAAGGAGATGTTCGCCCGCCAGTTGCACCAACTGAGCCGCCGCCGTGAGGGGCCGTTCATCGCCCTCAACTGCGCGGCCATCCCCGACAATCTGATCGAGGCTGAACTGTTCGGCGTCGAGCGCGGAGCCTACACCGGCGCCACTCATTCACGCCCCGGTCGTTTCGAGCGCGCCCACGGCGGCACGCTATTCCTGGATGAAATCACCTGCCTGAGCCTGGCCGGGCAAAGCAAGTTGCTGCGCGCCTTGCAGGAGCGGGAAATCGAACGGGTCGGCGGCGGCCACGGCATCAAGGTCGATGTGCGCGTCGTGGCGGCCACCAACATCGACCTGCGCAAGGCCGTGGCGGACGGCGCGTTCCGTGAAGACCTGTTCTACCGGCTCAACGTCTACCCCATCGCCCTGCCGCCCTTGCGCGAGCGCCGCGATGACATACCGCTGCTGATCAACGCCTTTCTCAAGCGTTTTTGCCAGGAATACGGCCGCACGCCGATGGGCCTGACCATGCGTGCCTTGAAGGTGCTGTTGCGCTATGACTTTCCGGGCAACGTGCGGGAATTGCAGAACCTCATCGAGCGGGGCCTGATCGCCAGCGAAGAAGGCCAGGCCATTGACCTGGTCCATCTGTTTCGCAATGAGCAATTGCCGGTGGACGCCTACTCGGTGGACCACCTCGGCGGCCTCTCGCCGATGGGCCTGGCCGCCAACGATGCCGTGGAAAAACCGGCGCTGCTCCAGTCCCTCAGCCAACTGGACGCAGACTTCTCCATTGACGGCCTGGAATCACGCCTGATCAACGAAGCCCTGCAACTGAGCAGCGGCAACCTCGCAGCCGCCGCACGCTCGTTGGGGCTGAGCCGGGCGCAGTTCGCGTATCGATTGAAGAAGCATCAAAAAGGTGTCCCGGGCTGAACACCGAACCTGGGAGATGCTGCAAAGGCAGGTCTTGGGGCCGCTTCGCGACCCTGCGGGAGCGAGCTTGCTCGCGATGGCGACGGGTCAGTTGGCATTGATATTGGCTGTGTTGACGTCATCGCGAGCAAGCTCGCTCCCACAATGGATCCGTGGTGTTCCTTGCACCCGCGTCCACCGCCAATCCCCCTGTGGGAGCTGAGCTTGCTCGCGATGGCGGTGGGCCAGTTGCATTGAAGTTGAATGTGCCGTCGTCATCGCGAGCAAGCTCGGCTCCCACAGGGGTTACCGGGTGGCGGCTCCGTCAAGCAGGGCAAAAGCGGCCCGCCGATACTCGCTGGGGGTCTGGTTCATCTCGATGCGGAAGTGCCGGTTGAAGTTGGACAGGTTGTTATAGCCCACTTCAAAACAGATGTCGGTCACCGGCATCTCACTTTGCAACAGCAAACGGCAGGCGCGCTGGACCCGCAGCTTGCGCATCAAATCGATGAAACCGTGCCCGGTGATGCGCTTGAAGAACCGCGAGAAGCCCGGCTCGCTCATGGCCAATTGGCGGGCGATCACCGACAGGCGCAGGTCGCCGGTGAGTTCGGCTTGCAGGTACTCGAACGCTTTGTGGATGCGCTCGGAACTGCGCGCATCCAGGGTCGGCGCATAGCAAGGGCTCGCCAGGCTCAGGGCCTCGTCACCGGGAGCTTGATTGAGGGTGTGGAGCAGCTCCAGGAACAGCGTCAATCGCGCCAGCCCCTGGGCCGGGCCGATGGCTTCCAGCAGGTGCGCGGCCTGCTGCGCCGTGTTGCCACCGAAGGCCAGGCCACGGCGGGCGCGCTCGAACAGCCCCTGCAGGTCCCCCAGTTCAGGCAAGGTGCGACGCAAGGCCAGCAAAGTGGCGCCGTCGAATTGCAACACCACGTCGCGCCCGGCCAAGTACTCCCCCGGCGCAAGGTCACCCATCCAATCGTGGGGCAAGTCCGGACCGATCATTGCCACATGGCCCGGGCCAAACGGGCCAATGTAATCCCCCGCCAACAGTTTGCCGCTGCCCTGGCGGATCAGGTGGATTTCGAATTCAGGGTGATGGTTCCAGCGCGCCAGCGGGTACGGGTAGTCGTGCTCGTACCAGCGAAAACTGTGTTCGGGCTCGGGCAGGATGACTTCCAGTTCGGCCGGTCGCTGCTCGAACAGGGGCGTTCGGTGATCAGGCATGTCGCGCCTCTTTTATCGTTATATCGGGCACCTTACGCCGAGTGCGCGGCGCTCCGCCAGCCTCGGCCCGACCGCCCACCGATACTTTTTTAACCCACGCTGGCGACACCGGCACAAGTTAAAAAAGTACCACCTCACCATCCTGCGCGGGTTTGTCGGTTTTCAGCGGCACTGCTGTAATCGGCCTGCCATCGCCATTTGGTGAGTGCGACGCTGATTACCCTCTGAAGCCATTGCAGCAAGGACCAAGCCCCATGAAACGACTGGAAGGAAAAAATGCCCTGGTGACCGGCGCCGCCCGGGGTATCGGCAGGGCGTTTGCCCAGGCCTATATCAACGAAGGCGCCACGGTGGCGATCGCCGACATCGACCTGAAACGGGCCCAGGCCACCGCCGCCGAACTGGGCGACAGCGCCTACGCGGTCAAAATGGACGTAACCGACCAAGCTTCCATCGACCAGGCCATCGCGGCCGTGGTAGCCCGGGCCGGCAAGCTGGATATCCTAATCAACAACGCCGCGCTGTTCGACCTGGCGCCCATCGTGGACATCACCCGCCAGAGCTACGAACGGCTATTTTCCATCAATGTCGCCGGCACACTGTTCACACTGCAGGCGGCGGCACGGCAGATGATCCGCCAGGGCCACGGCGGGCGGATCATCAACATGGCCAGCCAGGCGGGCCGGCGGGGCGAGGCCCTGGTGGCGGTCTATTGCGCCACCAAGGCAGCGGTGATCAGCCTGACCCAGTCCGCCGGGCTGGATCTGATCAAGCATCGGATCAACGTCAACGCCATTGCCCCCGGCGTGGTGGATGGCGAGCATTGGGATGGCGTGGACGCGCTGTTCGCCCGCCACGAAAACCTGCCGCAAGGGGAAAAGAAGCGCCAGGTCGGACAACAGGTGCCCTATGGCCGGATGGGCACCGCGGAAGACCTCACCGGAATGGCGATTTTCCTGGCCTCGGCGGAGAGTGAATACGTGGTGGCGCAGACGTACAACGTCGATGGCGGTAACTGGATGAGCTAATAATCCGGGTTTTTATGGCCTTGAAACGACGGAAATGGACTTATTCGCTTGAAAATTGATCCCAGTACTTGAGGATTGTCCCGAACGGTACCCAACGGTGCCGTTCCAAGGGATTTCAAGAGAGCGTGAATACCGTTGCCCCAGCGGGGCAAAAATTGCGCATCATAGGCGCCGTCCGCTCAAGGGAGATTTACATGCGTGCCATTTCATCCGTCATGGGTCTTGTCGTGCTGTTGCTGGGCCTGGTGTTCACCACCAGCGCCACGGCCACCGAAGAGACGCAACTGGTCGAGTCCATCAACCTTTACCGCAGCCAATCCCAAAGCTGTGCCGGCCAGGCCTCGCTGGAGCTGCCGCCGCTGGCCATGGACTCCCGGCTGATCCTGTCGGCCAATGGCATTGGCGACCTGCAGCAGGCGCTGGCGCGGGCGGCCTATCCCATGGTCAACGTGCAAGCCATCAGCCTGTCCGGGCCGCGCGATGCGCAATCGGCCATGAAAGCCGTGCAGGAAAGCTTCTGCCAGGTGGTGCTCGACCCGCAGTTCGTTGATATCGGCGTCAGCCGCCTGGATCGCGAATGGCGCATCGTGCTGGCGCGCCCTTTGTTGTCGGCGCGCCTGGGTGATTGGCAAACCGAAGGCCAGAAACTGCTGAAACTGATCAACAGTGCCCGCGCCCAGCCGCGTCGCTGCGGCACCGAAGCCTTCGCCGCCACCACGCCGCTGGCTTGGAACGCCACCTTGGCCCTGGCCGCCGTCACTCACACCCGGGCCATGGCCAACAACAATTTCTTCGACCACAAGGACCGCGACAACCGCACGCCGGGCGACCGCGCCGAACTGGCTGGCTATCTGGGCCAATTGATCGGCGAGAACATCGCCGCCGGGCAGGACACGGCCCTCAAGGTCGTGGACGGCTGGCTGGCCAGCCCGGGGCACTGCGCCAACCTGATGAACCCGCAGTTCCGCGAATTGGGCGCCGGGTATGCGACCGATCCGAAAAGCGATGCGGGGATTTATTGGACGGCGATGTTTGGCACCCAGTAGTACCGGCACCGGCGCCATCGCGAGCAAGCTCGCTCCCACAGGGCTCAGTGCCTCAATAGGGGAACGAGCCTGCTCGCGATTCAATGCCCCCCGAAGATCAACGACCGATGCACGCCTGAGCCCGCCCTCACCCCGTCTCCCACCGACAGCGCCACCGAGCCGAAGGGCATGGCCGCGTCGCCACAGGCGAACACCCCTGGCACGCTGGTTTCCCGGGTCATGTCGCTCTGGATGAAGGCCCCCATCGGCCCGTCCTCGAATTCACATCCCAGGGACTCGGCCAACGGACTGGCGACGCGGGTGCGAGGCAGGACAAACAGACCATCAATGCTCACCACTCGACCATTGGCCAACACCACGTCGGCCCGGTCGCCTTCGATGCGCTCGATGGGCTCGGGCACCATCGTGACTCCGCGTCGCTCCAGGCTGGCACGCTGCTCAGGGTCGGGCTCGAACACGCCGCGCGTGAAGAACGTGGTCGGCCCCCAGTCCGGAAGCATCAACGCATGGTGCAAGGACATTTCCGAGGTCGCCAGCACGCCGATCGGCCCTTGCTCCAGCTCATAGCCATGGCAATACGGACAATGAAACACGCTCTTGCCCCAGCGCTGCGCCAGCCCTTCCACGTCGGGCAAATCATCGATCACACCGGTGGCCAACAGCAGCCGGCGGGCATCGAAGCACTGCCCGTCGCTCGTTGCCAGGGTAAAGCCGTCCGCCACCTTGCCGGCATTGATCACCGTGCCCGATACCCATTCAACGGTCGGATAGGCCATCAGTTGGCGGCGCGCATCCTCGGCGATGTCCCCGGGAGCCCGGCCATCCTGACCGAGAAAGCCATGGGAGCTGGCAGCGAAGCGATTGCGACGCTGACCGGCATCGATCACCAATACCTTGCGCCGGGCACGGGCCAGTTGCAGGGCTGCGGACATACCGGCGTAGCTGCCGCCTGCGATGATGACGTCATAGCGCATGATCATTCTCCAAGAAAGGTTTCGACGGGTGCGGCGAAGTCACGACACATCGTAAGTTCCCTGAAAAGCGCCTGTCAACGATCTCGTAACTTTTACAATTACAGGCGATACTCACACCCGCCTCCGCCATGGAATACCGCAACGATCATGAGAACCGACACCCGCCTGTCCCGCATGCTGCATGTGCTGATCCACATGGGCCGCCACCAGCAATCCGCCACCTCCGATACCATTGCGCAGATGCTGGGCACCAACCCGGTGGTGGTGCGTCGGACCATGGCCTTGCTCAAGGAAAAGGGCTATGTCACGTCGGAAAAAGGCCATCGCGGCGGCTGGACCTTGAGCAAGCCGCTGTCGGAGATGACCTTGCTGGATATCCATCAGGCCTTGGGCAGCACGTCGATCTTCGCCATCGGCCTGTCCACCGATCATCCGCAATGCTTGGTGGAACAAGCGGTGAATGCGGCGTTGACGGATGCGTTCGATGAGGCCCAGGCGTTGCTGCTCAAGCGTTTGGGGGCGATTACCCTGGCGCAGTTGGCGGAGGATTTTGATCTGCGGTTTCGACAGATTTGCGCAGAGGACGGGGCTGACCTTTCGCGGATGGGGCATTGATGTTGGCGGGTGTACCGCCATCGCGAGCAAGGTCGCTCCCACAGGGTTAACCGAGCCCCAAAAAAACGCCGCTCAATGAGCGGCGTTTTTGTACCTCACCAGACAGCGTCCGGCTTACAGCGCCATGTCAGCCGCTGGGTTGGCTTCACGGGCTTCCGCCGGCTTGGCCGGTGCCGCTGGGGCGCCTGGCTTGCCGATGGCCGGTGGCGGGTCCAGTTGCAGGACCTCGCTGGTGTAGGCCCATTCCTGGGCTACGCGCTCAGGGCTATCGTTGAGCTTGGTGCCGTAGCTCGGCACGATCTGGTGCAGTTTTTCCTGCCAGGCCGGGCTGGCAACCTTGTCCTTGAAGACCTTCTCAAGCACGGTCAGCATGATCGGTGCAGCGGTCGAGGCGCCAGGCGAAGCACCCAGCAGGCCGGCGATGCTGCCGTCCTGGGAGGCAACCACTTCGGTGCCGAGTTTCAGGACGCCGCCCTTCTCTTCGTCACGCTTGATGATCTGCACGCGCTGACCGGCCTGCCACAGGCGCCAGTCTTCTTGCTTGGCTTCCGGGAAGTACTCTTTCAGGGCGTTGAAGCGATCTTCATCCGACAGCATCAGCTGGCCGGCCAGGTATTCGACCAGTGGATACTGTTCGATACCGACCTTGGTCATCGGCCACATGTTGTGGGTGGTGGTGCTGGTCAGCAGGTCGAAGTACGAGCCGTTCTTCAGGAACTTGGTGGAGAACGTAGCGAACGGGCCAAACAGGATCACGCGCTTGCCATCGAGCACACGGGTGTCCAGGTGTGGAACCGACATCGGCGGTGCGCCCACCGAAGCCTTGCCGTACGCCTTCGCCAGGTGCAGCTGGGCAACGGTCGGGTTTTCGGTGACCAGGAACGAACCACCCACCGGGAAACCTGCGTATTCACGGGCTTCCGGGATGTCGGACTTCTGCAGCAGGTGCAACGCCCCGCCACCGGCGCCGATGAACACGAACTTGGCGTCGGTCTCGGTTTCGGTACCGTCTTTCAGGTTCTTGTACGAAACGCGCCAGGTGCCGTCTTCGTTGCGGGTGATCTCTTCCACTTCGCTGGACAGCTTGAGGGAGAAGTTCGGCTTGGTTTGCAGGTAAGCCGCGAATTGACGAGTGATTTCGCCGAAGTTCACGTCAGTACCCAGGGGACTCCAGGTGGCCGCGACTTTCTGGCTCGGGTCACGCCCTTGCATCATCAGCGGAACCCACTTGCTGATCTGCTCGCGATCTTCGGAATACTGCATGCCGGCGAACAACGGGCTGGCCTGGAGGGCTTCGTAGCGCTTCTTCAGGAACGCGATGTTCTCGTCGCCCCACAAAAAGCTCATGTGCGGCGTGGAGTTGATGAACGAACGCGGGTTCTTCAGCACACCGTTCTTGACCTGCCAGGACCAGAACTGGCGGGAGATCTGGAAGGCTTCGTTGATTTCGATGGCCTTGGAGATATCGACCTTGCCGTTCTTGTCTTCCGGCGTGTAGTTCAGTTCAGCCAAAGCAGAGTGACCGGTACCGGCATTGTTCCAGCCGTTGGAGCTCTCTTCGGCAACACCGTCCAGGCGCTCGACCATTTCCATGGTCCAGCCCGGCTCCAGCTCATTGAGCCAGACGCCGAGTGTCGAGCTCATGATGCCCCCACCGATGAGCAAGACATCCACTTTTTTTGGCTCGGCGGCGTGCGTGGTCGCAAGACCCATCGCCATCGCCAGGCCCAGTAGCGCCGTGTGTGTTTTCTTCAACATGTGTGTATCCCTAGGATGGAACGCCATTCCGCCCTCCGGTCCTGATCAATGATAGACCACATCCACGGCCAGAAAGCCAGGGGGATGGGATCGAGACGGACTGGAGGATGGACCTACAGGGCCGAGCAGTTCGTCGGCCTCTCGTTTATGTCTCTCCGGCGCTGACTTCTTGTAGGTCTTGGCTTCAGCTGGGTGAGGGACGCTGCGAAATGGTGATTATCGAGCTGGCATAGCCGCGCCCGATTGTCGCAGCGGGGGGAGTTTACATAAGGAAATAAACAGATCGAAGCGCATTTTTACATTCTTGGCAAAAACACCGACCAAATGACGGCATTTTAATGGCCCTCGCGACGAATTCGTGTAGGAGCTGTCGAGTGTAACGAGACTGCGATCTTGCCTGGCCGCTTGAGTCCTAAGCGGATGAATTAAAGGATCGCAGCCTCGCTGCACTCGACAGCTCCTACAGAGTATCTACAACACAAACCTATCCGAGCATCTGACTCAACACCGCCCGCAACTTGCCAGGCTTGACCGGTTTGTTCAGCAGCGGTGCATCCAGTTTGCGCAAGGCGCGGCGGCACTGGTCGCTGCGGTCGGCGGTGATGATCACCGCCGGGATCGCCTGGCGAAAATGCTCGCGCAGGTGCTTGACCACTTCACAGCCCACGACCCCATGATCCAGGTGGAAATCCGCCAGAATCAGCTCCGGCGCCCGCCCCTGCAGCACGTCAAGGGCACCCGCCTCGTCGGTGGCGGTCAACACGTCGCAGCCCCATTGCCCCAACAGCGCGGCCATGCTTTGCAAGATGCTCAGCTCATTGTCGATCACCAACAAGCGCCGCCCCGGCAGCGGGTTGCCGGCGACCGCCTGTACCGGGGCCAGCGACACGGGCAATGGTTTTTCGCTGGACAGCGGCACCTCGATACTGAACACCGAGCCCCGTCCCGGCCGCGAACGCACCTGCACCCGGTAGCCGAGGATATGGGCGATGCGTTCGACAATCGCCAACCCCAGGCCCACGCCTTTGCGATCCGCCGCCCGGCCGACGTCCAGTTGATTGAATTCGAGGAAAATCGACTCCAGGCAATCGGCGGCGATCCCCCGCCCCGTGTCCCAGACTTCCAGGCTCAAGCGCCCTCCCCGGCGTCGGGCCGCCAGGAGAATGCCGCCTTGGTCGGTGTAGCGGCAGGCATTGCTCAGCAGATTACGCAGGATACGGCTGATCAATCGCAGGTCGGTCAGCACCGCTTCGTCGCCAAACCGCACTCGCAGCTCCAACCCGGCGGCACCGGCCACCGATTGAAACTCCGACACCAGCGGCCCCAACAACTCATCCAGTCGATATGGCGCCAGGTCGGGCTTGACGGCGGCCTGATCCAGCCGGGAAATGTCCAGCAGGTCGGTGAGCAGGTCTTCGGCGCCTTCGAGCGCCTGGTGGGTGCGTTCGACCAGCACGTGTTCGGCGACAGGCAGTTCGCGTTCACGCAACGTAGAGATCAGCAAGCGAGCCGCGTTCAGTGGCTGCAACAGGTCATGGCTGGCGGCGGCCAGGTATTTGTCCTTGCTGCGGTTGGCGGCCTGGGCGACGTCCCGGGCATCGCGCAACTGCTGTTCTACCCGTTCGCGCTGGGCAATCTGCTGCTGCAGGTTGTGGTTGGCTTCCAACAGCGCATCGGTGCGCTCGGCCACCCGCTGCTCCAGTTGGTCGTTGAGCTGTTGCAGGTGTTGCCGGGCCTGTTCCAGCTCATCGAGGCGCGCCGTCAGTTCCGGATAATGACTCTTGCGCGTCGAGTGATTACCCAGCCCCAGCAGTCCCTCCAAGGCTTTTTGGAGCTCGTCAGAGGGCTTCGCCATAGACGACCTCGACATCCCGCTGGCTCGACTCCCGAGGATTGGTGAGGATGCACGGGTCGTGCATCGCATGTTGCGACAGGAACGGGATATCCGAGGTGCTCACGCCGTGCAGGCCCAGGGTTTCGTGGAAACCGATGGTGTGCTTGAGGGCAATCAGGTGCTCCACCAGGCGGGTGCGGATCTGCCGGTGGTTGAGCCCCCGGCAATCGATGCCCAGGGTCTCGGCAATCACCTTGAAACGCTCCGGTGCCGAGTTGTAGTTGAACGCCACCACGTGCTCCACCAGTACCGCGTTGCACAGGCCATGGGGCAAATCGAGGAACCCGCCCAGGCTGTGGGACATCGCGTGCACAGCCCCGAGGATCGCATTGGAGAACGCCAGCCCGGCCTGCATGCTGCCCAGCATGATTTTTTCCCGCAGAGCGATGTCCGCCGGATTGGCGATCATCTGCACCAGATTGCCATTGATCAGGCGCATGGCTTCCAGGGCATGGGGGTCGGTCAACGGGCCGTGACCGGTGGACACGAACGCCTCGATGGCATGCACCAGCGCATCGATGCCGGTACAGGCGGACAGGAACGGATCCATGCTCAGGGTGGTTTCCGGGTCGATCAGCGACACGTCCGGTACCGCCGCCTTGCTGACGATGGAGAATTTCATGCGTTCTTGCTGGTTGGAGATGATCACGAATTGCGACACGTCAGCCGACGTCCCCGCCGTGGTGGGTATCAGGATCAGCGGCGGGCTGGGCACGTTCAGGGTGTCGACGCCTTCGAACTCGAGGATATTGCGGCCGTGGGCAACGACAATGCCGATGCCTTTGCCGCAATCCATCGGGCTACCACCGCCCACCGCGACGATGACATCGCAATGGTTTTCCCGGTACAGGTCGGCACCGAGCATCACTTCCTCGACCCGTGGATTGGGCGAGACCGCGCTGTAGAGGCAGTAATCGATACCTTGGGCCTGGAGACTGGCCTCGACGTCCGCCACCCAACCGGCGGCGATGACCCCGGGATCGGTGACGATCAGCACTTTGCGTGCCCCGAAGGTCTTGGCGTAGTTGCCGACATTGTGCCGACAACCGGCACCGAACATGATTTCAGGAGAAACGAACTTGCGCAGCGGGCTGAGGCTCATCTTTTCAGTTACGTGGCTCATTGGTAAGCCTGTTGTTATTGTCAGGGGATACCTTGAGCCTAAAGCATCCCGCTGTGAATGCAATCAGACCAATGGGTAGCCCGGCCTGAATGTTCCAGGCCGGGCCAGCACTCATCGGTTGGCGAAGTACATCGTCACTTCAAAGCCGATACGCAGGTCGGTGTACGCGGGTTTAGTCCACATGGGTCTTTCCTCTTCTTGTACCGGGCGATTCCGGCAAGGTCATTAATGCACGCCACGCCTGGGGCTCGAATGCTACTTTCGAAGCGGTGGGTGGGGTGCGTTGGTAGCACAGGCCATTCGATCGTTCCCGCGCTCTGCGTGGGAATGCCTCAACGGACGCTCCGCGTTCGGCTTTTTGGGACGCGGAGCGTCCCGGGCTGCATTCCCACGCAGAGCGTGGGAACGATCAACTCTGCGTGGGAACGATCCCCCCGTAGGTTAGAAGAACCCCAACGGATTGATGTCGTAGCTCACCAGCAGGTTCTTGGTCTGCTGATAGTGATCGAGCATCATCTTGTGGGTTTCACGCCCCACGCCGGACTTCTTGTAGCCACCGAACGCGGCATGGGCCGGGTACAGGTGGTAGCAGTTGGTCCACACGCGACCGGCCTTGATCGCCCGGCCCATGCGGTAGGCGCGGTTGATGTCGCGGGTCCACAGGCCGGCACCGAGGCCGAACTCGGTGTCGTTGGCGATCGCCAGGGCTTCGGCTTCGTCCTTGAAGGTGGTCACACCCACCACCGGGCCGAAGATCTCTTCCTGGAACACACGCATTTTGTTGTGGCCCTTGAGCAGGGTCGGCTGGATGTAATAGCCGCTCGACAAGTCACCTTCCAGGTGCTCGGCCGCACCACCGGTCAGCAACTCGGCGCCCTCTTCCCGGGCGATCTCCAGGTAGGAAAGGATCTTGTCGTATTGCTGCTGGGAAGCCTGGGCACCGACCATGGTCTCGGTATCCAGCGGGTTGCCGCGCTTGATCTTGGCGATTTTCTTCATCACCTCGGCCATGAACGGCGCATAGATCGACTCTTGCACAAGCGCACGGGACGGGCAGGTGCAGACCTCGCCCTGGTTGAAGAACGCCAGTACCAGGCCTTCGGCGGCCTTTTCGATGAAGGCCGGCTCGGCCTGCATGATGTCTTCGAAGAAGATGTTCGGCGACTTGCCGCCCAGCTCCACGGTGGACGGGATGATGTTCTCGGCGGCGCATTTCATGATGTGCGAGCCGATCGGGGTGGAACCGGTGAAGGCGATCTTGGCGATGCGCTTGCTGGTGGCCAGGGCTTCGCCGGCCTCGCGACCGAAACCATGGACGATGTTCAACACACCGGCCGGCAGCAGATCAGCGATCAGCTCCATGAATACGGTGATCGACAGCGGCGTCTGCTCGGCCGGCTTGAGCACGATGCAGTTACCGGCGGCCAGGGCCGGGGCGAGTTTCCAGGCGGCCATCAGCAGCGGGAAGTTCCACGGGATGATCTGCCCGACCACGCCCAGGGGTTCGTGGAAGTGATAAGCCGTGGTCAGTTCGTTGATCTCGGCGGCCCCGCCCTCTTGGGCGCGGATGCAACCAGCGAAATAACGGAAATGGTCAGCCGACAGCGGCACGTCGGCATTGAGGGTTTCGCGCACGGCCTTGCCGTTGTCCCAGGTTTCTGCAACGGCGAGGACTTCCAGGTACTGCTCGATGCGGTCGGCGATTTTCAACAGCACCAGGGAGCGGTCCTGCACCGAGGTCTTGCCCCAGGCGTCGGCGGCGGCATGGGCGGCATCCAGGGCCTTGTCGATGTCGGCGGCGCTGGAGCGTGGGAATTCGGCAATGACTTCGCCATTGACCGGGGACGTGTTGGTGAAGTACTCGCCGTTGACCGGCGCGACGAATTCGCCGCCGATGAAATTGCCATAGCGCGGCTTGAAGGAAACGACGGCGCCTGGGGTTCCGGGTTGTGCGTAGATCATGATGGGGCCTCTGCCTGGTCGATGCCTGTCACGGGACAAGCGATAGGCCGATGGTAGAGAGCCCCGCCGGCCGGACGAATGCGTCGTTGGCAGGGGGGCTCTCGTTATTTGGTCGTAGGTTTTGAATTTCTGGGATGCGAGAACCAACTATGGGCGCGGTCCATTGTGGCGAGGGGATTCATCCCCGCTGGGCTGCGAAGCAGCCCCAAATTTTCTGCGAGCGCTGCGCACTCGAGCGGGGATGAATCCCCTCGCCACAAGGACCGCGCCCGGCCCGTTCAACTCAGCGTTTGGCCACCAACGCTTTCGGCAACTTGAAGGTCCAGAGCATGCCACCCTGGTTGAAGTCTTTCACACGCTTGGCCACCTCGCCGCCCCACAGCGGCACCGCGCCGCCCCACCCGGACACCACGGAGACGTATTGCTCGCCGTCCATTTCCCAAGTGATGGGCGAGCCAAGCACGCCGGAGCCGGTCTGGAATTCCCAGACCTTTTCCCCGGTCTTGGCGTTGAAGGCCTGCAGGAACCCTTCAGGCGTCCCGGTGAACACCAGGTTACCCTTGGTGGTCAGCACCCCGCCCCACAGTGGCGCATAGTTCTTGTGGCGCCAGACTTCCTTGCCAGTCTTCGGGTCGATGGCCCGCAGTACACCGATGTAATCCTCGTTCAGCGGCTTGATGGTGAAGCCGGCCCCGAGGAACGCCGCGCCTTTCTTGTAGGCGATGCCTTCGTTCCAGATGTCCATGCCCCATTCGTTGGACGGCACGTAGAACAGGCCAGTGTCCTGGTTATAGGCCATGGGCATCCAGTTTTTCGCGCCGAGGAACGCCGGTGCCACGAACACCGAACTGCCCTTGGCTTCGCTGCCCGGAGCACCCGGACGGCTGGCCTCGTTGTAGATCGGCCGGCCGTCCTTGTCCAGGCCCGTGGCCCAGGTGATCTTGTCGACAAACGGGAAGCCGCGGATGAATTTGCCGTTGGTGCGGTCAAGCACGTAGAAGAAGCCGTTACGGTCGGCGGTGGCCGCGGCCTTGATGTCCTTGCCGCCTTCCTTGTAGTTGAACGAGATCAGTTCGTTGACGCCGTCATAGTCCCAGCCGTCGTGCGGCGTGCTCTGGAAGTGCCATTTGATGGTGCCGTCGTCCGGGTTCAGGGCCAGACGCGAGGAGGAATAGAGGTTGTCGCCAGGACGCAGGTGGGAGTTCCATGGCGCCGGGTTGCCGGTGCCGAACAGCAACAGGTTGGTTTCCGGGTCGTAGTAGCCGCCCAGCCAAGGCGCCGCACCGCCGGTCTTCCAGAGATCGCCCGGCCAGGTCTTGCCCGCCTCGCCACCGGAAATGCCATTCTCGACCGCCTTACCGTCCTTGTAGACGTAGCCCATGTGGCCTTCCACGGTCGGACGGGTCCACAGCAGTTCGCCGTTCTTCGGATCATAGGCGCTGATCTGGCCCACCACGCCGAACTCGCCACCGGCCACGCCAGTGATCAGCTTGCCGTTGACGATCAGCGGAGCGGCACTGATGGAGTAGCCTTCCTTGTGGTCGGCGACCTTCTTGCTCCACACCACTTTGCCGGTGTCCTTGTTCAATGCCACCAGCTTGGCGTCGAGGGTGCCAAAGAACACCAGGTCGCCATACAGCGCCACACCGCGGTTGATCACGTCGCAGCAAGGGCGGATGTCATCGGGCAGACGCGCATCGTACTGCCACAGTTTCTTGCCGGTGCGCGCATCCACGGCAAACACCCGAGAATAGGAGCCGGTGAGGTACATCACCCCGTCCTTGATCATCGGCTGGGCTTGCTGGCCGCGCTGCTTTTCGCCGCCGAAGGAGAACGCCCAGACCGGACGCAGATCCTTGACGTTGCTGTCGTTGAGCGTGTCGAGTGGGCTGTAGCGCTGGCCCTGGACGCCCAGGCCATTGGTCACGATCTGCTCGGGGTTCTTCGGGTCCTGGAGAATTTCCTGATCGGTCACGGCTGCAAGGGCCGAACCGGACAGCAGCATGGCACTGAGCAGCAGGCTCACGGCGAAGGGTTGGCGACGTGCGGGATGACTCATGACGGCTACCTCTGCGGTTATTGTTATACCCGGGAAATTTTCCCGGTCTGTCGCAGATTCTTAGGCTCGGGGCCGCCGGCAACAATTGCCCGCTGTGTTGAGTTTTCTAGTTCCTTGGTACATGTGGGGCCGTTGCCTGTGTCCACAATGCCTGCGACGGGCCCATTTGTGGCGAGGGGATTTATCCCCGTTGGGGCGCGAAGCGGCCCTTTATCTTCTGCTGACGATTAGGGTGGCTGGACTGGCTCATGGGGCTGCAAGCCCAGCGGGGATAAATCCCCTCGCCACAGGGGTGTGTCTTCAGCCTGGGTCATGGGCATCTACCCGCGTCATCACCGCCCGTTCATAACGTGGATAGAGATGGCTGGCGCTACGAATCAACTCATACCGACTCAGGCTGATCCCGGCGAAGCGTTCGGGGATGGGGCTGCGGATCATCTCGGCCATGTCCTCGCCCCGGGCCGCGCCGTCGCGCATCAGTTGGTCGAGCCAGCCCAGGTAATCGCGCATCTGCGCAAAGGGTCGGGCGTCAGTCGCCACTGGGCCATGGCCGGGCACGATCTGCTTCCAGGGCAAGGCCTGCAGGGTGTCCAGGTCTTTGAGCCAGACCTCCAGCCCCGGGCTGTTGGGGGTGGTCAGGGCCCGTTCGTAGAACACCAGGTCGCCGGCGAACAATACGCCGGTGGTTTCGTCGAGGATGGCCAGGTCGGCCCCGGTATGCCCGGCCAGTTGCAGCAATCGCAACCCATGATTGCCCACCTTGAGCACACCGGGCGTCAACACTTGGCTGGGCAGCACCACCTCGGTGCCGCGCATCCAGTCGCCCACCAGCCGGTACATGTTTTCCGCCATGGCATCGCCCTGTTGCCGCAGCAAGTCCGTGGTCCCGGCCAAGGCACCGATGGGCACGTCGCTGAACGCCTGGTTGCCCAATACGTGGTCGGGGTGATGGTGGGTCAGCAAGACTTGGATGACCGGCTTATCGGTGGTCGCCGCAATGGCCTGGCGCAGGGCTTCGCCGTAGCGCTTCGACGGCCCGGTGTCGATCACCACCACGCCGGCATCGGTGACGATGAAGCCGGTATTGACGATGTTACCGCCGTTGGTCTTGGCAAAGTTTTCGGTGCTGCCTTCCAGCAGCCAGGTGCCTTCGGCGATCTGCCGGGGCTTGAGTGAATAATCGGTGGCGGACCATGCCGGCAGGCACAGGCCAAGACAGATCAATAACAGCCAGCGCATGGCGCGTTCCTTCTGGTCAGGGAATGGCCGCCTCGAACGCGTTGCCGCTGTTGTCGCGCAGCATCAGGCGGGTCTGTCCCGGGCCTTGGATATCGAAGCCCAGGTTGGGGTTTTCGCTGACCGCCGGGAACAGCTCCAGGCGCGCCAGCAGCTTGCCGTCGGCGTCCAACAGTTGCGCCTGGTTGATAAAGAATTCCGGGATGCCGCTCACCAGGCCGTTGTCCATGGGGTGGGCAATTTGCAGGCGCAAGCGACTCGACTCCCCTCGCGGATACCGCCCACCCAGCACCTCGCCCAGGTGCTCTTCCCAACCCGGCTGGGTGCGCACCACGCTGGGCGCGGTACAGCCACCACCCGCCGCGTCGATCAGGGTCGAACCGACGTGCCAGAGGCCATCGCGGGTCTGCACGGCGGCCCGCAACGGCGTGGCCTGCTCGATACGAATACGGATCGACAACCAGGGCAGCACCCGCTCCCCCGGGTGGAAGTCGACGATCTTCGGCAACGGATTCAATTCGGCCCAGGCCAGCACCCGTACGACGTCGCCGGCAAAGGCCCGGGCATCGATTTCCAGTGGTACCTGGCGCGCGTCTTCGGCAAAGGGCGGTGCCAGCAACCGAACCCGCTCGTCGAACACGAACGGCGCGTCCCCCAACAATTGCTTGTGATAGAAGGCCCACATCACCGACGGCACCGGATCCTTTCCTGGCTCGACCGCCATCGCCAGCCACGGCAGGCACCACAACAGCAGGCCATACGCTCGCCAGTTCATCCCTGCGCTCCTATTGGTACATCTCGGGCACTTCGTAACGCAGGCCGTAATGGGCGTAGACAGCCTTGACGCTGCCGTCACGGATCAAGCCTTCCAGTGCCTCTTCCACCGCATAGGCCAACTGACGGTTGCTTTCATGCACCGCCATGCCGATTTCCCAGCGCTGCTTGCCCATGTTCGGATAGGCATTCTCCGCCAGTGCCAGTTGCGGGTCGGCCGCCTCATGCACTTGCCAGTCGATTTCCCCACGCATGGCCATGACCGCGTCGACCTCGCCAGCCTGCATGGCCCCGAAGGCTTTGGCGACACTGGGGTAATGGCGGGTCTTGGCGCTGAGCATGCCGTTGAACACCGAGGTCAGGTAGAACGACGGCACGCTGTCGACCTCCACCCCGATAGGGTGCTGCTGGAATACCGCGACGCTGCCCACCGAATCCAGCCGGCGACGGTCATACGCCACCTGCCAGCACTCCTGCTGGTAAGGCCCGAACATCACCACCTGGGCATTTTCCAACTCACCCACGTCGTTGCGGCGTTGCACATAGTCGTGATCGTACGGGACGCGCATCATCAGGTCGGCCAGTTGCCGGTCATGCAGCGGACTGCTGCGCCAGATGTAGTCGCGCAGATCGTCATCGAGCTTTTCGCCGGGCGGCGCCCAGATCAGTTGCAGGCGCACACCCAGCGCATTGGCCAAGGACTGGGCCAGTTCGACGTCGACCCCCCTGGGCTGGCCCTGGTCTTCGAAGCTGTAGGGGGCGAAGTCCTTGTAGACCGCCACCTTCAGTTCCCCGGCGGCGATCATCTGATCGTAGCTGCGCACCTGGGCCTGAACCGCCTGGGCACCCAGCAACACGCAGCAGATTACCCAGGCGAACCAGCGCATGGCGATCACTCCTCGACGTGCACGCTGTCGAGATAAGTGCGCACGGCCCACAAGGCTTCCTGGCTCAGGTAATCGGCCATCTTCGGCATATAGACCCGACCGTCGCGCACCGCGCCGTGGCGTACGCGCTCGACGAACCATTCATCACCGGCTTCGGCTGCGTCCAACATGCGCAGGTCCGGGGCGATCCCACCGGACTTGGCTTCCAGGCCATGGCACGCGGCGCAGTTCTGGTTGTAGGCCGAGGCGCCGATTTCCACAGCTTTGTCACGCTCGGGAGAACTGCGGTATGGGTTCTGCGAAGCCCAGCCATCGCCGTCAAGCGGCAGGTTGGTGTCCTTGACCGGGGTCAAGCCTTTGGTTTCCACTGCCTGGGGCACTACGTTGCCGTGGGCCCACGCGGAGCCTGCGCCGATCAGCCCCATCAGCAGTGCGGTAGCGATGATGGCGTTGCATTTTGTTGTCATTGTTATGCCCTCTGGATTGCACGCATGACCTCTCTGCAGAGGCCGTGCCGTCATCTTAGGAACCACACCGCCACAGCCGAATGCTGCTTTGGTGGCCGCGGTCTAGTTCCTTGGTAGCAGGCCATCCGACGCAAGTCGCAAAGACAGGCGGTTCGGGAAGTCTTCCCGGCAAAGGCGGGACTTTTTCCGTATCGGCCAGGCACCGGCGCGACCCAACCTAGTCAGGCCAAAACCTTCACTGGGAACTGCCACCATGAGAATAAAAACGCTACCCGCCCTCTCCTCCTTGACTGTTGCCTTGCTATTGGCCGGCAGTCTGTCGCTGAGCCCCTTGGCCAGCGCCGCGACGCCAGGGGTCAGTTGGGAAGACATTGCCAACGACCACCTGACCACCCAGGACGTGCTGCAATACGGCATGGGCACCAACGCCCAGCGCTGGAGCCCGCTGGCCCAGGTCAACGACAAGAACGTGTTCAAGCTCACCCCCGCCTGGTCCTACTCGTTCGGTGACGAGAAGCAGCGCGGCCAGGAATCCCAAGCCATCGTCAGCGATGGCGTGGTCTACGTCACCGGTTCCTACTCGCGGGTGTTCGCCCTCGACGCCAGGACCGGCAAACGCCTGTGGACCTACAACCACCGGCTGCCGGACAACATTCGCCCGTGCTGCGATGTGGTCAACCGCGGCGCGGCCATCTATGGCGACAAGATCTACTTCGGCACCCTGGATGCGCGGGTGGTCGCCCTGGACAAGAACACCGGCAAGGTGGTGTGGAACAAAAAATTCGGTGATCACGCCGGCGGCTACACCATGACCGGCGCACCGGTGCTGATCAAGGACAAGACCAGCGGCAAGGTGCTGCTGATCCACGGCAGCTCCGGCGACGAGTTCGGCGTGGTCGGGCAGTTGTTTGCCCGCGACCCGGACACCGGCGAAGAAGTCTGGATGCGCCCGTTCGTCGAAGGCCACATGGGCCGTCTCAACGGCAAGGACAGCACCCCGACCGGCGACGTCAAGGCGCCCTCCTGGCCCGACGACAAGACCACTGAAACCGGCAAGGTCGAAGCCTGGAGTCATGGCGGCGGCGCACCTTGGCAGAGCGCCAGTTTCGACGCCGAGACCAACACCATCATCGTCGGTGCGGGCAACCCCGGCCCGTGGAACACCTGGGCGCGCACGGCCAAGGACGGCAACCCCCACGACTACGACAGCCTCT
This sequence comes from Pseudomonas sp. NFACC37-1, assembly GCF_900101575.1. Classification (NCBI taxonomy): domain Bacteria; kingdom Pseudomonadati; phylum Pseudomonadota; class Gammaproteobacteria; order Pseudomonadales; family Pseudomonadaceae; genus Pseudomonas; species Pseudomonas sp. NFACC37-1. The sequence goes on from NZ_FMUZ01000001.1 coordinate 461,875, forward strand.
ACACCTCGGGCCAGGTCGGTGTCGACCCAAGTACGGGCGAGGTGAAGTGGTTCTACCAACACACGCCCAACGACGCTTGGGACTTCTCCGGCAACAACGAGCTGGTGCTGTTCGACTACAAGGACAAGGACGGCAAGGTGGTCAAGGCCACCGCCCACGCCGACCGCAACGGCTTCTTCTACGTGGTGGACCGCAACAACGGCAAGCTGCAGAACGCCTTCCCCTTCGTCGATAACATCACCTGGGCCAGCCACATCGACCTGAAGACCGGCCGCCCCGTGGAAAATCCCGGCCAGCGCCCGGCCAAGCCACTGCCCGGCGAAACCAAGGGCAAGCCGGTGGAAGTCTCGCCTCCGTTCCTCGGCGGCAAGAACTGGAACCCCATGGCCTACAGCCAGGACACCGGCCTGTTCTACGTCCCCGGCAACCAGTGGAAAGAGGAATACTGGACCGAAGAAGTGAACTACAAGAAAGGCTCGGCCTACCTGGGCATGGGCTTCCGTATCAAGCGCATGTACGACGATCACGTCGGCAGCCTGCGGGCGATGAACCCCACCACCGGCAAGGTGGTGTGGGAGCACAAGGAACCGCTGCCGCTGTGGGCCGGCGTGCTGGCGACCAAGGGCAACCTGGTGTTCACCGGCACTGGCGACGGATTCTTCAAGGCCTTTGATGCGAAAACCGGTAAGGAGCTGTGGAAGTTCCAGACCGGCAGCGGCATTGTCTCCCCGCCCATCACCTGGGAACAGGACGGCGAGCAGTACATCGGCGTGACCGTCGGCTACGGCGGCGCCGTACCGTTGTGGGGCGGTGACATGGCAGAACTGACCAAGCCCGTAGCCCAGGGTGGGTCGTTCTGGGTGTTCAAGATTCCGAGTTGGGATAAGGCGACCGCGCAGAAATAGCCCGATCCCACCTGAATCCTGATCGATACAACAACCCCCTGTGGGAGCGAGCTTGCTCACGATGGCGCCGCGTCAGTCAACATCAATGCCGGCTGAACCACCGCCATCGCGAGCAAGCTCGCTCCCACAATTGCCCGAGTTCATGCCATGAGATGCTTGTCATTGCTGCTTCTGTTCGTTGGCGCCTTGGCCAACGCCGACGACCTCGACACCCCACTCACCCTCAACGGCTGCGTCATCGCCGAAGCCAGCCAATGCCCCGGCGCCAACCTGCGTGGCGCAAAACTGGCGAACCAGGACCTGCGCAAGATGAACCTCAGCGGTGCCGACCTGCGCGACGCCGACCTGCGGCACGCGCGGCTGGACCTGGCCAACCTCGAGAAAGCCCAGCTGCAGGGCGCCAACCTGACCCGCGCCAGCCTGCAACAAAGCAACCTGCGCCTGGCGGACTTCAGCGGCGCCACGCTCAAGGCGATCCAGGGCTGGGGGCTATTCGCCCAGGGCACGCAGTTCCAACGTGCCGACCTGACCGCCGCCTACCTTCAGTTCGCCCGCTTGTCCGGCGCGCGGCTGCAAGGTGCCAACCTGCAGGCCGCAGACCTGGAGATGGCCTGGCTGAGCAAGGCCGACCTCAAGGGCGCCGACCTGCGCGACGCCAACCTGCAGGAAGCCAAGCTCGGCGAAAGCAACCTGGAACAGGCCAACCTGAGCGGTTCTCGCCAGCACTATGGAAATTTCCAGGATGCGAATATGGAAGGCTGCACCGGCTGCCCGACTTCTTGGGATCAGTAAGGATTGCCACAGAACCCTGTGGCGAGGGGATTTATCCCCGTTGGGCTGCGAAGCAGCCCCTGGAGCAGCTCACTCAGTGAATCTGACACACCGAGTTGTCAGGTTTTGGGGCTGCTTCGCAGCCCAGCGGGGATAAATCCCCTCACCACCGTTGACCATCGCAGTGGAACCAGGGATTCACCCCGCCACCCGCACCACCCCCATATCAATCCCCAAGTGCACCAACTCGGCATGGGAGCTGACCTGCAACTTGCTCTTGAGCAACGTCAGGTGGTTGGACACGGTCTTGGCGCTGATGCACAGCTGCTCGGCAATGGTGCGCGCCGGTGTGCCCTTGGCGAGCATGACGAAGATCTCCAACTCCCGCTGGGTCATGCATTGCAGGCGCGGGTCGACATCCTGCCGGGAGCTGGCGCAGGCCAGTTGCGTGGCCAGGGACTGTTCGATGTAGGCATGACCGGCCAGCACTCGGCGTACCGCTTCCACCAACACCTGGGGCGCCGAATTCTTGGTCAGATAGCCCGCGGCGCCGGCGTCCAATGCCTGGCGCACCAGCGGCAATTCGTCGTGCATGCTGAAGAACAGCACCCGCAGTTGCGGCAGGCGCTGGCGTAGCCGGCGGGTGGTTTCCAGACCGCTGATACCGGGCAGGCCAAAGTCCATGATCAGCAGGTGCGGCACCTGTTCCTGCACCAGGCTCAGCGCCTCTTCACCGGTGGCTGCTTCGCGGACCTGCAGGTCCGGCATCAGCGCCCGTAGCAGGCTGGCATAGCCCTGCCGAACCACCGCATGGTCATCCACCAACAAAATGTTCATCACGCCTCCAGGGCAATATTCAAGGCCAGCGCCCAACCGGCGCCAGGCTGGCTGATGATGCGCAACTCCCCGCCCAGGCTGCGCGCCCGTTCGGACATCGAGTGCAAGCCCACACCGGCGCGCGGTGGCTGCGTCGCACCGCGGCCGTTGTCGCGCACCAGCAAGCGCAGGCGCCCGGCGCGATGTTGCAGGCGAATCCTTACCTGCGTGGCACCGGCATGCCGGGCAACGTTGGTGAGTGCTTCCTGCAACAGGCGATACAGGTGGGTCTTGTCCGATCCGGACATGGGCGGCAAGGCTTCGTCGATCCGCAGCTGACAGGCGATGCCCTGGCTGGCCTGCCATTGCCCGGCCAAGAGCCCGATGGCTTCGCACAATGGCAGGTGCTGCAACACCACCGGGTACAAGTCATGCACCAGCGCCCGGAAACCTTGTTGCAAATGCTCGCAATGGTCTTCGAGCTGGCTGACGGTCTGCTCCAGCACCGGCGGCTGATCCATCACCAGGCGCAACAGGCAGGCGCGGGCACGAATGCCGGCCACGTATTGGCCCAGGTCGTCGTGCAGGGTCTGGGCCAGCCGGGTGCGCTCCTGTTCCTGCACGGCCAGCAAGGCCTGGGTGAGCCGGGCGTTATCGGCCTGGGCCGCGGCCAGGGCGGCGGTCATGCGATTGAAATGCCCCGCCAGTTGCTGCGCTTCCGGAACACCTTCAATGCCCAGGCGCACCTGCAGGTTGCCGGCAGACACCTGACGCAGTGCCTGCAGCAATTCATCGAGCAAACGCATACCCCGGCGTACCGCCCAGCGGATCACCAACAGGCTGAGCGACAGCGCCAAGGCGCAGACGTACAACAGTTGCACCAACGAATCGAGAATCTCGTCGATTTCGTCCCGCGGATCGACGGCAATCCAGGCCCGCCGACCGTCAGGCAACGCCACCACCTGGGCCGCGGGGCCGTCGTCCAGTAGCTGGCGGCCGAGCCAGGCTTTCATCCCGTCTTCATCCGCGGGGAACCGTTCCCCAGGGGAAAGCCAACGGACCCGCACATGACGCAGGCTGCCGGTCAACCGCGGCTGGAGACTGGCCGGGTCGCGCTCGGCGGTTTCACGCAGGTAATGCACCACCGACTCGGCCGATTGCAATTCTCGCTTCACATCGGCTGTGGCCTGGTGCAACAGCAAGACGGCACAAGCCAGGGTGACCAGGGCGAAGAAGGCTGACACCCAGAGGTTGATGCGCCATAGGGCCGACATGGCTAGTGCTCCAACCCTGAATTGATACCCCCACCCTGTGGGAGCGAGCTTGCTCGCGATGACGGCGGCACAGCCGATACCGAGGCCGACTGAACCAACGCTATCGCGAGCAAGCTCGCTCCCACAGGAGGGGTTGGAGAGTTCCAGGCTTGGGGACGATCCACCCCGATCAAGCTCAGGATCAGCAGCAACGTCAGCAGCAGGGTCTTGAGAATCCGCATGGTCTGTCCCTTCCTGGGCAATGACGATGCCTTGCATCCTAAAACCCCGGCTTCCAACGCGAGTTACTACCTTGGTACTGCCCCGGCGGTACTTTCTGCATATTTCCCCAGGGCCATAGCCTTCCTATGCTGGCGCTACCCGCAATGGAGGACGTCATGCGCCGGCTCGTCAGTTACGCCCTGGTTTTTCTGCTGGCAGCGGCGACCGCTCACGCGGGCGATGCCACGCCGTTGCAAGTACGCATCGGCTACCTGGGTTATCGCCCCGACCCCGGCCCGCTGTTATCCAATGTCATTGCCGAGCCTGCCGATGCCGGGCAGCGCGGCGCCGAATTGGCGATCATCGACAGCAACAGCACCGGGCGCTTCCTCAAGCACGACTATCGCCTGGACAGTGCCAGCGTCGACACCCCCGAAGCCCTGCTCCAGGCTGCCCGCGCCCAACACGACCAAGGACTGCGGCTGTTCGTGGTCAATGCACCGGCCGCCAGTCTGCGCGATCTCAGCGCCGCCCTGCCCGACAGCCTGCTGTTCAACGCCGGCAGCCCCGACGACAGCCTGCGCACCACCGATTGCCTGGGCAACGTGCTGCACAGCCTGCCCGATCGAGCCATGCTCGCCGATGCCCTGGTGCAGTTCAGCGTGGTGCGCAAATGGCAGCGGGCCCTGCTGATCGTCGGCCAGACACCCGAGGACCAGGCCTATGCCACTGCATTGCGCCGGGCCATGAAACGCTTCGGCATGAAGATCGTCGCCGAGAAGGCCTGGCAGTTCGACAATGACCAGCGCCGCAGCGCCCAGGCCGACATGCCGCTGTTCACCCAGACCGCCGAATACGACGTGGTGCTGGTGGCTGACGAGCGCGGCGACTTCGGCGAATACCTGCCCTACCAGACCTGGTACCCACGGCCAGTGGCCGGCACCCAAGGGCTGACGCCCACCGGCTGGCACAAGACCGTGGAAACCTACGGCGCGGCGCAGTTGCAAAAACGCTTCGAAGCCCTCGCCGGGCGCTGGATGAACGACCGTGACTTCGCCGCCTGGATCGCCGTGCGCAGCATCGCCAGCGCCGTGAGCAAACTGCGTCAGACCGACCCGTTCGCCCTCCGCCAACTGGCCCTCAGCGACCAATTGCCCCTGGACGGCTTCAAGGGACGCAAGCTCAGCTACCGGTCGTGGAATGGCCAACTACGCCAACCGATTCCCCTGGTCCAGCCCCGGGCGCTGGTCAGCACCTCGCCCCAGGACGGTTTTCTGCACCCCTCCAATGAAATGGACAGCCTGGGCTATGACCGGCCCGAAGTGAGCTGCCGTTACCCCTGATCGATAACAACAATAAGGAAAACCGCCATGCGCCGCCCGCTGTTCAAACCGGCCCTGCTCTGCCAAGTCCTCGCCCTGGGTGCTGTTCTGCTGGCTGCCGATCCCGCCGCTGCCAGCATCGCCTGGGTCTCCAACGAAAAAGACAACAGCCTGAGCCTGATCGACATGCAGAGCCTGGAAGTCATCGAGACCTTGCCCGTGGGCCAGCGCCCCCGCGGCCTGTTGCTGTCCCATGACAATCGCCTGCTCTACATCTGCGCCAGCGATTCGGACCGGGTCCAGGTGATGGACGTCGCCACCCGCAAGATCGTCAAGGAGTTGCCTTCGGGCAAGGATCCCGAGCAATTCGCCCTGCATCCCAACGACCGTTGGCTCTACGTGTCCAACGAAGACGATGCGCTGGTGACAGTGATCGACACCCATACCTCCGAAGTGCTGGGCCAGATCGGCGTGGGTGTCGAGCCCGAAGGCATGGCTGTCAGCCCCGACGGCAAGTGGGCGGTCAACACCAGTGAAACCACGAACATGCTGCACTGGATCGACACCAGCACCCAGACCCTGGCCGACAACACCCTGGTGGACCAACGGCCACGTTTCGTCGAGTTCAATCGTGACGGAACGCAGCTCTGGGCCTCGGCGGAGATCGGTGGCACGCTGACCGTCCTCGACGTCGCCACGCGCCAGGTGCTCAAGACCCTGACGTTCCAGATCAAGGGTGTCCACCCCGACAAGGTGCAGCCGGTGGGCATCAAGCTCAGCGCCGACGGCAAGCTGGCGTTCGTCGCCCTGGGTCCGGCCAACCATGTGGCGGTGATCGACGCCAAGACCTTCGAAGTGCTGGATTACCTGCTCGTGGGCCGGCGCGTCTGGCAACTGGCGTTCACCCCGGACCAGAAGCAACTGCTGGCAACCAATGGCGTCAGTGGCGATGTCTCGGTGATCGATGTAGAGAGCCGCAAAGTCCTGAAGTCGGTGAAAGTCGGGCGCTACCCTTGGGGCGTGGTGGTCACGCCATGAACGCCCTGGAAGTCAGCGACTTGAGCTTTGCCTATGGCCCGCGCGAAGCCCTCAAGCAGATGAGTTTCAGCCTGCCCGCCGGCCGTTTCGCCGCGCTGCTGGGGCCCAACGGCGCCGGCAAGTCGACGCTGATCGCCCTGCTCACGCGCCTGTACGACCTGCAACGGGGCGATATCCGCGTCGGTGGCCACTCCCTGCACAAGGCGCCACGACCGGCCTTGCGCCAGTTGGGCGTGGTGTTCCAACAAAGCACCCTGGACCTGGACCTGAGCATCGAACAGAACCTGCGCTATCACCTGGCGCTGCATGGTTTTTCGCGGCGCCAAGGCAGTGCCCGCATCGATGCCGAACTGACCCGCCAGCACCTGACCGAGCGCCGCCACGAGCGGGTGCGCGACCTCAATGGCGGCCATCGACGCCGGGTGGAAATCGCCCGCGCCCTGCTCCATGAACCGCGCCTGTTATTGCTGGACGAACCCAGCGTCGGTCTCGATCCGGCCAGCCGTCTCGCCCTCGGCCTGCACGTTCGGCAACTGTGCAGCGAACAGGGCATCAGCGTGCTCTGGACCACTCACCTGCTGGACGAAGTGCAACCCGACGACGACCTGTTGATCGTGCACCAGGGCCGCCTGGTCGCCAGCGGCCAGGCCGACGCGGTGAGCCAGGAACACGGTGGCACCCTCGGTTCGGCCTTCAACCATTTGACCGCCTCGGGAGTCCGGCCATGAACGCGTACTGGCACTGTTTCAGCGGCATCGTGGTGCGCGAATGGCTGCGCTTCGTGCTGCAACGCACCCGGCTGCTCAGCGCCCTGGTCCGGCCGCTGCTGTGGCTGCTGGTGTTCGCCGCGGGCTTTCGCGCGGCGCTGGGCATCGCCATCATCGCGCCCTATGACACCTACATTCCCTACGAGGTGTACATCGTGCCGGGGCTGGCCTGCATGATCCTGTTGTTCAACGGCATGCAGGGCTCGCTGTCGATGGTCTATGACCGGGAAATGGGCAGCATGCGCGTCCTGCTCACCAGCCCCCTGCCCCGGGCTTTCCTGCTGGCGAGCAAGTTGCTGGCGACCTCACTGATCTCGCTGTTACAGGTCTACGCCTTTCTCGCCATCGCCTGGCTGTACGGCATCCAGCCACCGACCATGGGCCTGCTGCTGGCCTTGCCAGCCTTGCTGCTGGTAGCCCTCATGCTCAGCGCCCTGGGCTTGTTGCTGTCCAATGCCATCCGGCAACTGGAGAACTTTGCCGGAGTGATGAATTTCGTGATCTTCCCGATGTTCTTTCTGTCCTCGGCGCTGTATCCACTGTGGAAAATGCAGGAAGCCAGCCCCTGGCTGTACTGGCTTTGCGCGGTGAGCCCGTTCACCCATGGCGTGGAATTGGTGCGCTTTGCGCTGTATGAGCAGTTCAACCTCCTGGCGATGGCGGTATGCGTGGGGTTGACCCTGGTGTTCGCGCTGCTGGCGGTGTGGACGTTCAATCCGCAGCATGCGGCGTTGCGCAAGGCCAATTGATCCTGCCCCAGCCTAATATCCCACAGGGGGTCTGCGCAGGGCCCCATGGCTAAAATTACTACTTTAGTACCGGTTTTCCTGTCTATGGTCGCATTCACAAGACCTCGACCCTGGCATGTAATGGGCGCATAACAAAAAGGATAAATCCTATGCCCCGTTTGCTGGCGATCCTCTTGCTGGGCCTGGCACTGAATGTCGCCCAGGCCGAGACCGCGCTGTTTTCAGCGCAGGGCTACCGCATCGCCCAATACCGCAGCCCGACGCCCGCCACCGTCGACGGCGCCCAGACCCTCGACACCCAGGCCCTGCAACGCCTGCTCGGCCAAGCCTCGCCCCCGCTGCTGATCGACGTTTATCGTCGTCCGTGGGTCCAAGGGCGTTTCATCGACAACGAACCCCACGCCAACCTCCCCGGCAGCTTGTGGCTGGCCAATACCGGTGATGGCGATCTCGACCCGACCTGGCAGGACTACTTCAGCCATCACCTGCGCACGGCCACTGGCGGGCGGCTGGATCTACCGCTGGTCTTTTATTGCCGCGCCGATTGCTGGTTGAGCTGGAACGCGGTAAAACGCGCCGCTGCCATGGGCTATAAGCAAGTGTACTGGTATCGCGATGGCCTCGATGCCTGGGAGGCGGCCAACCTGCCCCTGCAAGCGGCCCGCCCCGAACCCTTTCCCTGATTTTGCAAAGAAATGCGCGCAACTGCCCTGCCCCACACGACAATAACGAGGTGAATGGCCATGTATAAAATCCTGATAGCCGACGATCACCCACTGTTTCGCGAAGCCATCCACAACGTCATCAGCGACGGTTTTCCTGGCAGCGAGGTCATGGAAACCGCCGACCTGGACAGTGCCCTGGCATTGACCGCCGAGCACGACGACCTGGACCTGATCCTGCTGGACCTGAATATGCCCGGCATGCACGGGCTCAATGGCCTGATCAACCTGCGCAACGAGGCACCGACCATTCCGGTGGTCATCGTCTCCGCCGAGCAGGACAAGCAAGTGGTGTTGCAGGCCATCACCTATGGCGCGGTGGGTTTCATCACCAAATCCTCGCCACGCTCGCAGATGACTGACGCCATCGAGCAGATCCTCAACGGCAACGTGTACCTGCCGCCGGACATCATCCGCACGCAAAAGAGCCCGGTGGGCCGGCGCCTGAACGAAACCCCGGCGTTCCCGCCGGAACTGCTCCAGGCCTTGACCCGTAAGCAACTGCTGGTGCTCGAACGCATGACCAAGGGCGAGTCGAACAAGCAGATCGCCTACACCCTGGATATCGCCGAAACCACGGTCAAGGCCCACGTCTCGGCGATCCTGCGCAAGCTCAATGTGCACAACCGGGTGCAGGCGATCCTCAGTGCCGGGGATATTGATTTCGGGGCTTATCTGCGGCGGTGAACCGGTCCCCCCTGTTTGGACCGGGGGACATGGTTAACACTTTCCTGTGGCGAGGGGATTTATCCCCGCTGGGGCGCGAAGCGGCCCTAAAACCTGACAATTTAGTACGTCTGACAGGTCCTGGGGCTGCTTCGCAGCCCAACGGGGATAAATCCCCTCGCCACAAACGGTGTCCGGCTCAATGGTTCGGGAGCTGGCCCAACAGGTGACTCATCGCAATCTTGAGCTTCATCGGCCGTACCGGCTTGTGCATCAGGGTGTGCCCGCGCTCGCGGATCTGCTGCTTGAGTTCGTTGCTGTAGTTGGCGGTGATCATCATCGCCGGGATCGGTGAGGCCCGGCGTGCGTTGATCCGGGCCACGGCATCGACGCCGTTCTGATCGTGGTCCAGGTGATAGTCGGCGATCAGCAGGTCCGCCTCGGCGTGGTAGTTGTCCACCTGGCGGGCCAGATCCTGTTCCGACAGCGCGGTCACCACCCGACACCCCCAGCCCTCCAGCAAGGTGCGCATGCCGGCGCAGATCGCCGCGTCGTTATCCAGCACCCAGACCCGTGCCCCACGCAGTCGTTCGAGCATCGGCTCGCTCATGTCCAGGCACGGCAACGGCTTGGGCGCGGTGGCGCTCAGCGGCACGTCGATGGCGAACATCGAGCCCTTGCCCGGCCAGGAGCGCACCTGGATCCGGTGTCCGAGGATCCCGGCAATTTTCTCGACAATCGCCAGGCCCAGGCCCAACCCACGGTCCTGGTTCGGGCGCTGCACGTCACCGCGCTTGAACTCCTGGAATATTTCCTCCAGGCGGTTCTCGGCGATGCCGATGCCGCTGTCCCAGACTTGGATCGACACGCGCTGGCGATGTCGGCGACAGCCCAGCACCACCCGCCCGCTGGGGGTATAGCGAATGGCATTGCTCAGCAGGTTACGCAGGATCCGCGCGAGCAGTTGCATGTCGCTGCGCACCAGCACCGAACAGCCGACAAAATGCAGCTCCAACCCTTCGCTGCGGGCGATCTGGGCGTATTCGGCGGCCAGGTTGTCCAGCAACTCACTGAGGCCGAACGGCGCGACATCGGCCTTGATCACCCCGGCGTCCAGCTTGGAGATGTCCACCAGGGTGCCCAACAGGTTCTCCACGTCCTGCAGCGAATTGCTGACGTTGCGCACCAGTTGCGCGTTGGCGACCGGCTCACGGCGCTCAAGCAAGGCACTGGTGAACAACCGGGCAGCGTTGAGCGGTTGCAGCAGATCATGGCTGACCGCCGCGAGGAATTTGGTCTTGGACAGGTTGGCCTGCTCGGCCTCGCGCTTGGCCTCCCGCAGGCGCAACTCCACCCGGCTGCGCTCGTCGATCTCGCGCAGCAACTGGTCATTGAGTGTGGTCAGTTCGGCGGTGCGCTCCTGGACCCGCTGCTCCAGGTTCTGGTAAGCCTGGTGCAAGGCTTCGGCGGTGCGACGGCGTTCAGTGATGTCGCGGATCAGCACGAAAATCCCGACCACTTCGCCATTGGCCAAACGGTTCGGCACGTAGGAGCGCAGCATGTAGCGCTCCTGGTTGTTGATGTTGGTCTCGGCGAATTCGAACGTCACGCTCTCACCCGCCAGCGCCCGGGCCACGTAGGCTTCCAGGCGCTGGTAATGCTGCTCGCTATGGGCTTCGCGCAGGCTCTGGCCGAGCATCACGCCACGGGGCCAGCAATACCATTGCTCGTAGACCTTATTGGTGAACTCATAGACCAGGTCGGCGTTGAGGTAGGCGATCAGCGCCGGCACATGGTCGGTGATCAGCCGGATCCAGCGCTCGCTTTCGCTCAGTGCCTCGGCGTGCTGGTAGCGCTCGGTGATGTCGGTGAAGGTGTTGACGTAGCCACCGGTGGGCAACGGATGCGTGCGAATCTCCAGCACCCGGCCATCGGACAGGCGCTGCTCGCATTCGTGGATCAGCCGGCCGTTGCTGTCGCGGCTGGCCGGGGTCAGCAGTTGCAGCTCACTGTCGGCAATCACTTCGTTGAACGGCCGGTGGGCCGCCACCGGCGCCAGGCCGCTGAGCTCGAGGAAGCGCCGGTTCCACAGCTCCAGCACGCCTTGGGCATTGACCATCGCCACGCCCTGGGACAGGTTGTCCACCGCCCGCTGCAACAAATGGGATTTCTGCGCAATGGCCTGCTCGCGGCGCACGGTTTCGCTGAGCTTGACGTCGGTGATGTCGGTAAACAGGATCACCCGCCCGCCTTCCTGGGTCGGCCGCTCGCTGACTTGCAGCCAACGCCCGTTCTGCAAGCGATACAACACGTGCTCGTCGGCCTGGCCCCGGGGTTCTTCGCTGAACAGGCCGTTGGCGGTCATCAGGCGCTTGACCTCGGACAGGCGCATGCCGGCGATGATCCGTACCCGGCTGTTGGCCCAGAAGGCCTTGAAGCGGCTGTTGAACAGGACGATGCGTTGCTGCTCGTCGAACAGCACAAACGCGTCAGAGATGCTTTCGATGGCATCGATCAGGTGTCGATGGGCGGTTTCCGCCCGCAGCCGCGCCTCGCCCAGCAAGTGATTGCCGGCCTTGAGTTCGGCCATGGCCTGGTTCAGGGCATCGGTGCGCTCACGCACCTGCTCGGCCAGCACCACCGAGTGTTGAAACGCCGCATAGGGGTCGTTGCCCCGGGTGACGCCGGACTCCACCCGCTCGATCAGCGCCTCGTTGATGCGCCGCAACTTGCGGTTTTCGTGCTGCAGACTGGCGAGCTGAGCCTGTAGGTCAGCGATGGCCGGGGACGCGATGTCGGGCAATGGCAACTCCGGTGAACGTCTGGTTGATGTGCATGCCATTGAACTGTTCTCCATAGGTGTTGAACCCCATCACCCGTTGTTCCCGCAGGAACTGGCCGATCTGCTCCAGGCCGCCACGATCTTCCAACTCCAGGCGCCGGAGGAAGCAATCGCAGCCGATGGTCAGCAGCAAGTCGCCGAGGCGCGCCTGCAAACCGTCGAACAGCGTTTGCAGGTTGTGCAGCAAGGGACCGGGAGTCATGGCGGTGAGGACAATGCCGGTCTCCACCGCACAGTAGAAACTCAGGCTCAAGTCCGGGTGCACCTGCTGGATCGCCCGTACGTAGTACTGGTCATTGATGCGCACGGCCAAGGGATGGGCGGCGAACACCCGGTAGTCGAGCGCGCTCACCGGTACGCCGATGTGCCTGGCATACTCCTCGGCGGCGGGTTCGGCGTTGAGCTCATAGACCCGTCGCGAGGCGCTGTCCGCACCGGTCACTACCAGTTTTTCCTGGCGGGGCAGGATGTGATGGGTGGTGAAGACTTCGAATTCCAGCCAGGTGTTGATCAGCACCACCACGGCCGCGCCACTGTGGAACTGGCCTTCGAAGTAGACGTGGGTGTGGGTCAGGTAGTTGTCATCGCCGGCCGAACCGCCGAAATGCGGGATGTCCCCCAGGGCGGCGCTCAAGGCCGCCAGCACCATTTCCTCGCGGCTGGACAAGCCATCGAGCAGGGTCAAGGCGAAACTATGGCCCTTGATCGGCGCCAAGGCGTTGCTGCGACAACCGCTGGCCAGGCGCTCGACCATTTGCTGGGCGTCGATCAGGCTGAAGTGCTCCATTTCCCCGATCAGCTCGGCGGCAATGGAAAAGTGCCGATGATCGAAACCCACTGCCGTCACACAGTTGCGGCCGTAGCCCTGGGGGGTGATTTCCCCGGCGCTGGTGCAGCCCACCAGGCGAATCCCGCCGAAACTCTGGGACAGCGCCTGGCCCAGGGCCGGCAAGTCGTATTCGGCTGAACAGAAAAACAGCACGAACCCCAGGTGCGGGTGCAACAACTGCCGCGCCAGCGCCTGGGCCACCTGCTGGACGTCGCTCGCCTGGGACATGGCGCTCACCACACCCTCGCTCTGGGCCTGCTGCATCGTCGCCTCCGGCGGGTGCGTGATAGGAGCCCTGAGTGTACGAAGCTGCGGCGGCGCGACGAATGCTACTTGGGTAGTGGGTGGACGCTTCCATGGGATGAGGTTGATGCGCAATGTGGCGAGGGAGCTTGCTCCCGCTCGGTTGTAGGAGCTGCCGAAGGCTGCGATCTTTTTGATCTTTCGCTTGAGACTCAAGCGTTTGGGGAAAGATCGCAGCCTCGTTGCACTCGACAGCTCCTACAGAGCCCAGCGGGAGCAAGCTCCCTCTCCACAAAGGCGGTTCGGCATACAAGCAACATTGCCAGGTATCAGTGACTCATCGGCGCCATCGCGCTTGCCTGCCCCAGCAGTTTCTGGTCGATGTCTTCCAGGCGCAGCACCCGGCCGCCGGTATCGCTGGCGAGTTTTTGTGCCGCCTGGGGATCGGATAACGAGGCCAGTACCACGCCCATGGCGCCTTCGAGCTCACTGCCGATGACGAAGTAGGCGGTGCGGGCGTCGATCAGGTGGGCGTCATCCGGCGTAGCCCAATGACTGCGGCCCATGTCATGGACATACAGTTTGACGTCGGCCCGATGGTTTTCCGGTGCAGCCACCAGCCCAGCATCTCCGCCGGCGAGCAGAACTTCTTCACGCCCCCTGCCCCGACCGCCGCGCCCTTGGGCCCGGGAAAGTCAGTGATGACCATGCCGCACACATGGCACTCGTCACTGGGATGGAACGCCAGCGCCAGGCACACCAGTAACCCGGCCAAGAGGCGGCCTGCCTTGAAGGACACCTTAGGATCTTGGCGATCATGGTAAGCCCCCCCTGCGCGGCCCTTGATTGAAATCAACTTGAGGACATGTACTCCTCCGACCCAGCCAAGCCGCGCTCGCCGCAATCAGGCGGCGTGTCCAAGTGAACCACCGGTCGCCGCGCACTGCTTAATTTAAGCGGGCACTGCCGAGAGAATGCTTGCGTTCACACAACGCAGGGAACTGTTTGTAACAGTGGAACCACTTATCGATTTGACAAAGGTGTGGATGTGTAGCCCTTCGGAATGGACGCTGTTCCATTCATCGTCAAGCCGGAGAAGCAGCCCAACCTGATAACTGCATTACATCGACGGAACAAGGTGCCAACTTCGGCTGTTGTAACAAAGACTTAACATGACTAAGGGCTTGTGGATGAAAATTTTGATTGTCGGTGGCGGAATCGCCGGTTTTTCCATGGCCAGGGCGCTTGAGCTCAAAGGCTACCAGGCAGATTTGGTTGAACGCCGCCCTGACGAAAGCTGCGGTGACTCAGGACTGTTCCTGCCGGGAAACGCTGGCCGCGCACTCAAGCAGCTGGGCCTGCTCGACCGTGTTCAAAGTGCCGCCGCCTTCATCCGCACCCAGAGCATCCTCGACAAAAACGGCAGGCAGTTATCTGTGACACAGACCCAAGACGTGTGGGGATCATGTGGGCCCTGCCTCTCGCTGCCTCGCGCCGAATTACACGGCATTCTGCGTCAATCCTTGTCTCGGACTCAGCTACGTTTTGGATTGGCGGTAGAAGCAATCGAGCAATCAGCCACGACATGCCAGGTGAACTTTTCCGATGGCTCATCCGCCACTTATGACATTGTCATCGGTGCTGACGGTATTGGTTCATCGGTACGCGGCATGCTGTTTCCGGCGATCAATCCGACCTACGTCGGCAATGTCAGCTGGCGTTTCATAACGCGTAACACCACGGCAATTGATAGCTGGACGGCGATGCTGGGTCATCGCAAAGCGTTGCTCGCAATTCCGGTAAACGCCAATGACATCTATGTATACGCCGATACCGCGCTCGCCTCCCAGGACATTCAGAGCGCAACTGCGCAAGCATCGCTGCCAACGCTGTTCAACGATTTTTCCGGTCCTATTTTGCCGCTCATTACGGAGATACCTGCCGGCACCCTGGTGCATTTCAGCAAAATAGAACAAGTCGTCATGGACGATTGGGTAAAAGGACGTGTTGTGCTCATTGGAGATGCGGCTCACGCAGCCTCACCGAGTATGGCGCAGAACGCGGGCATGGCGCTTGAGGATGCGCTGGTATTGGCAGCGTCTATAGCCGCAGCAAAGAGCCCAGATGGCGCGCTCGCGACTTACACCGCCAGACGCAGACATCGCGTTGAATGGACGCAAAAGCAATGTGCAGCCCGGGATAAAATGCGAGCGTGGCCGACTCCGATGCGCAACGCTGTCCTCAAAGTGCTCGGTAACAGATTGTATGCGCGGAGTTACTCGCCTTTGGCGGCGCCCCTTTGACTGAAGATTCGGGGCTACGAATGGCTGATCGACATGGGAACCCGCAGAGAATCTGGAACCACTCATTGGATTTAATACTGAGGAAGTGATCACAATGGGTGGTAACTGTATTTCCCGCGTGCGCAACAATCATATGGACGCCACCACGGTAGATCCATCACCGCCCCAGCCGGCTACCGATGGCCCCGCGGCTCATTCAAACAATGCGCAAGATACCGCAAGAGACTCATCATCAATACGACCGCATGCCCCTGCTGATCATCCACGCGCGTCACTCTTGACGGGTATTCAGTTTGAGCATTCATCTGCAGCCCACTCACTCCGGCCCAGCCCTTTGGGCAATGTTCCGCCAGAAATGCTTCTTGAGGTGGCCAGTCATTTGCCTGCGAAAGACAAGGCTGCGCTCGCCAGCACAGCGCGCGCCTATCACCAGACCTTGCCCACCGCCGGCCAGGAGCATAAACAATTGCAGCAATTGTTCCGCCAGTTCAATGCTGGTCATGGACGCGCTGCCCCCCAGGCAATAGACGATGCCTTGGGGTTATTAGCCTCCCCCCTACACCCTGCAGATCATGAAAAACTGAGTCGCCGCCTCGCAACCTATTTGCAACGCCAACTTTCAGAATTAAGCACCGGCACTCGAGACGTTGGGCACTTGAAAAAAACGATCGAGCAGTCTCTAGCATTAATTGATACTTCACCCCATCAAAGCATGGGCCTCGCGAGCGCAATTTCGCCGTTATTGAATCTCACACGTACGCCGGCCTTGGCCACTACAGGCTTGGCGGCATCAAGCAAATTGCGCGATGTCGTCACGTCGGCCCAGCCGATGAGAATGACGACGACAACAAAAGACCAGATGGCCTGGACCTTGAGGAATATGAACCTGCATGGGTTGCAACACCTACCCGAACAAGAGCGAGGCGCCGCGCTCGAGCAACATGTAAGCGCAATGGAGAGCTTATATGCAACGAGCTACACACCCTCGTTGCCGATGATCAACCCGCTATCTTCCGCGATCCGACAAGTTGCTTCGCTGCCAGCCCCACAGCAAGCGGGTATTGAGGCCAGACTGGATCAGCTTCAACGCTGGGCTAGATAGACAGATCGGATCACATAAAGGGCATCTGAGGCTGGAAATACAGGGTGGTGCCTATCACCCTGGTGCCTTACATTTAGTCAGGTGTTTTACAGCGTTAAAAATGCCCCGCCATTTGCTGCGACAAAAAGCGCTTGGCATAAATGCCAAGCGCATGCTCATAGCCCTGACTACAGCCTATCGACATCATCCGAGACGCGTGAAATCAGACGGGATCCTCCGTCGCACCTCCGCCCTCTCTGAGTCTGCGATGCTCCAGCGCGCGGTCCGTTAATTCTCTCGCCGTAGTGACAGCGCCTCGCGCCAGCGCCTTGCCGGCCTCTAGAGTTGCATCAGCAACTTCCTGCGCTTTGGCGGGAACGTCCTCTTGCAATACTTTTACGGCCGCATTGCTGAGGGGCTCGGTTGCAATACTGGCCACCCCATAGGAACCAAAAGTAAGCGCCGACATGGCGAGGTTGACCGTGTGGTCTACCGCAGCGACCTCTCCTGGCCCCAGACCTTTCTGGGTTGCCAGATCTCTGGCCGCATCGCGAGCCAGCGATGCCAAACCGAAGCCGCCACCCAGTACGCCCAAGTTGGAGACCAGACTTTGAAAGGACAACGCGCCACTCAAAGCCTCTGCCGTACCGGTCACGACGTCCAGGGGAAGCTTGGCCATACGCTTGGCACCGTTTGCCATCGGGCTCAGTGCCGTACTTTCTTTCAGCGCTTGATATTGGGTCTTCCAGTCGGTACGGCCTAAAAGATAGGCGGGCCCGGCACGATGGGCCTGCAAGTCGTTTTTGTTCATAAGATGGGCATAACCTGCGCCGGCAGCCAAACCTCCCGCTGAGGCGATCGCCGTATCAACCGCCGAGGCAGCCTTCGGTCCGACTGTGGCATTCATGACGCCCGCTACCCCCAAGCGCACAGCATTTCGAGCACTGAAGGTCTGCCAGGACAGCGCAGCCTCCCCAGCGTTACTCACCCTGGTTTGCTCCTTTTTGCTGGTCAAGGCTTGCTGCATCACCGGCTCCAAGGTTTCCGGCGGCGGCTTCAGCCAATAAGTGTCGTGCGTGGCTCTCGCCAGCAGACCACCGCCTACTGCATCCATCGCACCGGAAAAAGAGCCCGCCACAAAGCCGGTCAAGGCTGGATTATTGGCAACATGAGCCGTCACCTCAGGCACCTTGTCCAAAACAACCGAGGCCGCCGCAAAGGGCACGGAAGCCACCGCACCTTGTATCGGAGCCGTGACACGATCCATGCGCGCCGCCTTGTCGAGCAACGCCTCGAGCGTCTCCGGCGTCTCTCCCATTTCCTGCAATTCAACGGCGCGATCATGAATCAAGGCATTGATGGCCTCATGGTTCTCAGCCGTCCTGTGGGGTTCGAACAGGTTGTTAAGTTTGTCCTTCAACGCGGCCAGCTCTGGAGAGTTGTCGCCATTAACAGACGATACGTCCCCGCTTCGCTCCAGATGCGTTGATCGAGCATCGTTAACGTGATGGCTCTCTAGTGTGCGCAGTGGCACGGGGGAGCCGGCTCTATTGATATCCATGAGGTGCTACTCCTTACATGCGGGTTTATGTTCTGCGCAAACGCGACGTGTCTATCAGCCAGGCAGTTGGCCTCTGCCGCTCGCAATGATCTCGGCGAATTGCAATACATTGGCCGGATAACCGGGATCCCCTACCCCTCCGGTATCCGCCAAATCGTTGCGATTCACCTTGTCGGGGCCGGAGTTATAGGCGCGCAGCCCTGCGCCGATGTCGCCACCGAAAGCATTGGTCTGATCGCGCAAATAGAGGGCCCCCGCCATGATGTTGTCGCGGGGGTTGTTGACGTCGGCATTGCCAAGCAGCGCCGGATTGTCTCTCTTCAATTGAGCGAAGGTGTCGGCGTTGACTTGCATCAAGCCAGCGTCGGTCTTGCCGTTGACATTGGTGCTGCTGGAATTCAGGTTGCCTCTGGACTCAGCCCATATCTGCGCTGCTATCACGTTGCCCGGAACACCCGTAGCATTGGAGGCATCCACGATATCCTGGCGATACGGCTCCAGTTGCGCGGGCAAGTGCAACCCACCCTGACCGCTCAAGGCCGGACTGCCAGCCACACCACCGGCCTGGGCATTGTTGACGCCACCGCCAGGGGCGGCAGAACCACCCGGTTGCGCCATCAACGTGTTGTGGGGTTGCCCCCCTGGCTGGGCAATCCCACCTCCCCCGCCTCCTTCCTGTTGATTCATCAAGGAACGGAGCCACTGCATGATGGCCTTCATGATGACTTCCATCAGTTGCATCATCAGGTCGGTTTGCTCGGCATCACTCTTCTGTGCAGACACAGGCCGGTTAGACACCTCAGGAGGCGGGCCGAAATTGATCGGTCGCTCGGGGCGAGCCGCGAACATATCGCCTGCCACTGCGGGATTTGAACCGCCGTGCCGACTAAACCGCTCATTGTGGTTTTCAGGCGCAGGGAGCGTGTCGGGGGTGGCGCTACGAATGGGAGAGATAGACAAGCTCAAAATCAATGCTCCAGGTTCGCGAATACGGTGACGATCGGTTCGAAGGCGTAGTGCTCAGGCAAAGCGGTTTGATGTGCGGACTGCGAAACAGGGCCGGTATCGAACAATCGCCTCATCAGTCGAGCAAACTGACGTTTGGCTGAAGGCGATTTTTCGATGAGCGCTCTGGTCGTTTCCTGCAACGCCAACTCAATACCGGTTGGCCTGAATACAAGCAATGTTCGGCTGCAAGCCAGGTTCGCGCGCACATTTCCGGCGCTTACTGATGATGTCTCGAGTGTCCAGTTCGGAACCCGTGCAATAGCCTGTCCGGCCTTCGAACTGTCATCAGGACCCTGGATGTAAGCGATGCAAACTCGCATACCGGGCACTCCGTGAAGATGGGATCTAAATAATGCGTGGAGCCAGAGGCGAAAGAGGTTCCCTGTTCTTATCGCCGCGGCGCAGATTCGCCTGGGCTCAGTACTCGCTGGAGACTCGCCGCTTGAGTTGCTCGCGGGCCCGCGACAGGCGCGAACGCACCGTGCCAACCGGTATATCCAGCCGAGCGGCGGTCTCCAGGTAATTACCTTCCATTTCCATCGCGACCCGAATCACCTCCTCCATATTCGGCGGCAAGGTTTCCATCGCACGAAAGACTCGCACCAGCTGACGCAAGCCACTGACCTCGGATACAACATCGCGACTGTCGGCCATCTCCAATACGCCGCATTCTTGCAGGTCGTCATGAAACGGCTGGTTGTAGAGGCGCCTGAAATGGCTGCGAATGAGGTTGAGCGCGATGCCGCAGAGCCAGGTCAGCAGCAGCGAGTCGTGCCGAAACTTGTGTTCGTTACGTAGCGCTTCGAGGAAGGTTGCCTGGAGCAGATCCTCCGCATCATCAGGGTTCGCGACCTTTGCCCTGATAAACAACCGCACCTTCTGCACCATCCTGCGATCGAGCTGACGAAGGAGAGAAGCCGGAGCCGGATACGTGATCGAGTTGATTACACACATGGACAATAACCATTTGAAGGTAAGTCCGGCTGTAAGAGCGATATGCGTGCCAACCGTTTGCGCGATCTAAGCCACTGTTCTTCATGAAGATTTTTTTAAGTTTTTTTCTGTTCGTGCAATCTTTTGCATAAACCGATCGAAGTCGTCACGCATTTATGCACGCCCACGCGAAAGCGCTGACTTCAGGAACCCGATGGCGGGTTTGCGCCACTCACTGCGCATGACTCTTTGCATCGATGCCGTCCCATGAAAATCCCCGGTTTCACCCCAGTCGCGATTCATTCGGTCAATCCGGCAAGCGCCCGCCCAGCGTTATCCGCTACGCAGACGGCGTCGCACATCGCAAAAGACCAGGGCACCACGCCACAACAGGTGGCGCGATTCACCTCCGCATTGATCCAACAAAGCAAGGAGCTCAGCCAGCGTGAGCTGGTCATCGGCGGTACCGTCTTGCAATCAAAGGCGATGAAGCTCGGTGAGCTTTATCAGATGCTGATGGGCAGTAATGACAGAAGGCTGGATGAAGCAGTGCGTACCCTGCGCCAGACCCTGAAACGTCAACGCTCTGATGAGTCGATGCTTGGCCGGGTGCTCGCCTTCGCTGGCGGGGACCCGGCCAAAGCGCATGTCATGCTGCAAGCCGCAATGAAACAAGCGCATCACGAGGGTGCCCGGGATGAGCACCAGGCGCTATCGGATCACGCCAGCGCACTCAGGCAGCGCCATGGCAACAGAGCCCGCGCGGGTGTCAATACGGCCCGGGCCTTTTCCAGAGCGGGGCTGGACTCGCAGCGACGCAAAAATCTGCGGGAGCTGTATTACAACGGCGTCGTAGGCCAGCCCACCATAACCAGCCTCATCGACACGCTACTGGGTCAAGAGGATGGCGAAGCACAGTTCGAGCCGACCTTGCGCGACCTGCGTCGTGCCATTGCCGACGACCTTGCCTCAGCCAATCCATCGAGCCCTCGCCAGCAATTACGCACCCTGATGCATGGCGTGAATACCGCCAGGCATGTATCAACTCTGCTTAAAAGCTGCGAACACCTGCTCGGGCGCATGCGTGACAAGAACCCGCAACTGCAGGTGAGCGCACCGACGTTTCTCAAACACTTGCTCGTACTCTCGGGCAAGGGCATGAACCTGCAGGAAACCTTGCAACTCACGCAATTTATCGGCGGCGCGCAACTCAAGCATCAGTTGTCATTTCTCAACGGCCTGCGCCCGATGCTCCAACAGCTGCCTATCTTGCTGTGGCAAGACCTCAAGTCCCGACAGAATGCCTTGGGGAACCTGTTGTTGCTGATGGCCGAACTCACTCAGCAAGAGCAAAACCAGCTCAAGGGGAACCTGGCCTGATGAATCTGATTATCGACCTGCTAAACCGTCTGGCACTCGCGGCGATGCGCCGCTCAGAAGTCGTCGGCGCGTTTATCGTGCTGGCCATTGTGTTCATGATGATTACCCCGATACCCACCTGGCTGGTGGACATTCTGATCGCGGTGAACATCTGCATCTCCTGTCTGCTGATCATGTTGGCCATGCAGTTGCCTCGCCCACTCGCCTTCTCGACGTTCCCTTCGGTACTGCTGATCACAACCATGTTTCGCCTGGCCCTGTCGATTGCCACGACCCGGCTGATTCTGCTGGACCAGGACGCTGGGCACATTGTGGAAGCGTTCGGGCAATTCGTGGTGGGCGGAAACCTGGCGGTCGGCATGGTGATTTTCATGATTCTGACAGTGGTGAATTTCATGGTCATCACCAAGGGTTCGGAACGGGTGGCCGAAGTAGGCGCACGCTTCACGCTTGACGCCATGCCCGGTAAACAGATGTCGATCGACAGCGACTTACGCGCCAACCTCATCAGCGTCCACGAGGCCAAGCGCAGGCGCTCGGAGCTTGGCAAGGAAAGCCAGCTGTTTGGCGCAATGGACGGCGCAATGAAGTTCGTCAACGGCGACGCAATCGCCAGCCTGATCATCGTCGCAATCAACATGATTGGCGGTATCACCATTGGCGTCATACAACACGGCATGACTGCCGGCGATGCCGTGCAGCTGTATTCGGTACTGACCATCGGCGACGGCCTCATTGCACAGATCCCCGCGCTGCTGATCTCCGTGACGGCCGGCATGATCATCACTCGTGTGCCGAACGAAGATGCCGCCGGGCCGGCCAATATCGGCCGTGAAATTGCCGAACAGATCACCAGCCAACCCAAAGCCTGGATCATCGCCTCGGCAGCAATGCTCGGCTTCGCCGCCATGCCCGGGATGCCGACCCTGGTGTTCATCACGATCGCCATCATCTGTTGCGGCGGCGGCCTGTTGCAGATCAATCGCGCCAACCCCAAGGGCAATCAAGAGCAAGCTGCCCCGACAACCCCGGAAAATAACGGACAGGAAGACCTGCGAATGTTCCTGCCCAGCCGCCAGTTTGTCCTGCAATTTCATCCCAGCCAGAGTCTTGAGCGGATCGAAGCCCTGGTCAGCGAGATTCGTCAACGGCGCAATCGCCTGGTGGTGAACTTCGGGCTGACGCTGCCCTCGTTCATCATCGAACACCAGGCGCATCTGGAGCCGGATGAATTCCGCTTTACGGTGTACGAGGTTCCTGTACTCAAGGCCACGTTCAGCGAGACCCTGGTGGCTATCGATGGCTCCTCACAAGCCATTGAGAACGACCAGCAATACAGCAAAGGCAGTTCGGAACGGCAGGAAAGCCAGTGGATCTGGGTACCGGCCGATGCTGAACACCTGCACAATTGCGACGTGGAAATTATCAGCCCCAGTACGCTGATTATCGAACGCATGGAGCGCGCGCTGCAGATTTGCGGACCGCAATTCATCGGGCTGCAGGAAACCAAGGCGATCCTCGGCTGGCTGGAAACAGAACAGCCGGAACTGGCCCAGGAGCTGCAGCGCGTCATGCCTCTCGCGCGTTTTTCTCAGGTACTGCAGCGGCTGGCTTCCGAATGCGTGCCCCTGCGCGGTATCCGGGTGATCGCCGAAACCTTGATCGAACATGGGCAACATGAGCGCGATGTCCTGGCCCTCACCGATTATGTACGTATCGCCCTCAAGTCGTTGATCTACAACCAGTATTGCAGCCAGGAGGGATTGCTCGTCTGGCTGTTCACCCCTGAGAGCGAAGGCATCCTGCGTGACAGCCTGCGTCAGACGCAAACCGAGACGTTCTTTGCCCTGAACAGCGAATCCAGCCTGATGCTGGTTCAACAATTGCGCATGGCTTTCCCGCAGCGATCGTCAGAACGTGCGGTGATGTTGGTCGCCCAGGATCTGCGCGCTCCGCTACGCACGTTATTGCAGGACGAGTTCCATCACGTGCCGGTGCTCTCCTTTGCCGAGATTACCAATGCCTCCGAGGTGAAGGTCCTCGGCCGTTTCGACCTGGAAAATGAATTTTTGCCCTTGGAAGACGACTATGCGGCTTGATGTCGAGTGCCTTCGCGATGTTTGAACTACGAGTATTGAATGGGCTGCACCAGGGCGCTGCATTGCCGTTGGTTGGCGACCAATGGCTGATCGGCGCCAACGACGACCATGATCTGGCGTTATACGACCCGGGCATCGCCTCGCTCCATTGTCGGTTGAGCAGAACCGAGGAAGGCTGGAACCTGGCGGCCGAACAGATGCCGGTCAACGACGACGAAGGGCGTGCGTCAAACGCTATCACATTGACGCCGAACCAACCGTTCGCCGTCGCAAACGTCTGGCTGTGCCTGGCATCCGCCGAAGAGCCCTGGCCTGACGTACCGGCTCTGGCCACGCCTGCGGATGCCAACGGCCAGCCGCCTCAGTCGTCAGCGTCTCCCGCGCGTAAATCGATGCCAGGCGTGCCCTCCTTGAAGCTGATATCGGCGGTGATCGCTGGCGTGGTCGTAGGCCTGGTCGGTGGCGCCTGGGGCCTTAGCCAGTCCGAAGCCCCGCCGAGCACCGTCAAGGTTACCGCGGCCAAGGCGCCTCAAAGTCCGGCGCAACCCTCCCCGGCGCCTGCTTCCGCCCAATCCTCCGGTAGCACCAGCCTGAAAGATCGGGAACAGATCCGCCGGCTCCTGACCACTCAATTGGCGGAACGCCTGCTCACAGAGGTCACCGTCGAGGAGCTTGACGAAGGGTTGGTGCTCAAAGGCAACCTCAAGGAGGAAGCGCTGGAGGTCTATCAGCGAATGCTCAAGAGTTTCAAAGAGCGCTACCCCACCACGGTCCCGATGGTCGATCAAGTCGGCATCGTCAGGACCAGCTTGCCGTTCACCTTGGTGCAAATTATTGCTGGCAACAATGCTCACCTGGTGACCGCCGACGGCCTGCAGATTTATGTTGGCGACGTGGTGCAGGGCCTGCGTTTGACGCGGATAGATGAGCACAAAATCATCTTCGATGGCGACCAGCATATCGAGGTGAGCTGGTGACCGATGCGCTTGAACAATGGGCTCGACAACAGCGCGCGCGGCTGGCCAGTTGTTCGGCCGTGCGAGTCAGCGGCAAGGTTTCGGCGGTGAGCGGGATACTGCTGGAGTGCCAGGTGCCTGCGGCCAAGATTGGCGATCTTTGCGAAGTCAGCAAGGCGGACGGCAGCTCAATGCTGGCGGAAATTGTCGGTTTTACCGATCAATGCACACTGCTCAGTGCCCTTGGCACCCCTGCCGGCATTCAAGTCGGGGCCCGCATCCAACCGCTTGGGATGGCGCACCGCATAGGGGTGGATGATCAGTTGCTCGGAAGCGTGCTCGATGGTTTTGGTCGACCGTTGCTGGGCGACGGCCTCGGCGCCTTTGCCGATGTCCATGATGGTCGCAGCACCACAGCTGTGATCGCCGATGCCCTGCCGCCGATGCAAAAACCACGCATCAGCAACCCGCTGCCCACCGGTATTCGCGCCATCGACAGCGCCATCCTGTTGGGCGAAGGGCAGCGTGTCGGATTGTTCGCCGGAGCGGGCTGTGGCAAGACCACGCTGCTGGCGGAGATGGCCAGGAACATGGACTGCGACGTCATCGTTTTCGGCCTGATCGGCGAACGGGGACGGGAGCTGCGCGAGTTCCTCGACCATGAACTGGATGATGAACTACGCCGGCGTTCGGTACTGATCTGCGCCACCTCCGATCGCTCCAGCATGGAGCGTGCGCGCGCCGCTTTCACCGCCACCGCTATCGCGGAAGCCTACCGTCAGCGCGGCATGAAAGTGCTCTTGCTGATTGACTCGCTCACCCGTTTTGCCCGTGCTCAACGCGAAATCGGCATCGCCGCCGGGGAACCGATCGGACGTGGCGGCCTGCCCCCCTCGGTCTACACCCTGCTGCCGCAACTGGTCGAGCGCGCGGGCATGAGCGAGAACGGCTCGATCACCGCCATCTACACCGTGCTGATCGAGGCCGACTCGATGAACGATCCCGTCGCCGACGAAGTCAGGTCGTTGCTCGACGGGCACATCGTGCTGTCGCGCAAGTTGGCCGAGCGTGGGCACTATCCGGCCATTGACGTGTCCGCGAGCATCAGCCGGATCCTCGGCAACGTCACCAGCCGCGAGCATGTCCAGGCCAATAATCGCCTGCGCCAGTTGATGGCGGCCTACAAACAGGTGGAAATGCTCCTGCGCCTGGGTGAATACCAGGCCGGTGCCGACCCGGTCACTGACCTGGCGGTACAACTGAACGACAGCATCAACCGTTTCCTGCGCCAGGACCTGCGCGGGCCGGTAGCGCTCGAAGAAACACTCGCCCAACTCAATCACATTACCTCGCAACTGGTGGACTGACCTTGGACGAAGATCTCGATATGGACCCGGAGCGCCAGGCGCTGGAGCGCGTCATCGGCCTGCTCGGCCCTTTGCGTCAGCACCGCCAGGCCAGTGCAGAACGTGCCCGTGCGCGCCTTGCACGGGAGGTGGCGAGGTTGCGCGAGCAACTGCTGGCCAGCGAACGCTCAATGAACCAGGAGCGTACCAATCAGAAGCGCAAGCGGCGATCGTTAGCCGATACCCACCTGCAAACCACGCTGGAACTGGCTGATATCGACCGCTGGCACGAAAAGGAGCGACGCATGCTTGATCGCCTCGCCCAGATCCGCCAGGACGTCAGCCAGTTGCGCTTGCACATCGAAGCGCAGGAGCAGTCGTTGCAACAAGCACAGTTGGACGCCAAGGCACGGCAACGCGCGGTGGAAAAACTCGCCTGCATGAGCGAGACACTCAGTGAGGAATAAGTGAGACATGACTGCCCCCATCAAGCACACGCCACCCCAGCGCCCTGCTCCACAGGCACCTGCCGCGCCTGCGGCAAAACCCACTGCCGCGGCATCCACGACGCCGTCGAGCAAAGGCACCGAGGTCCAACGCAACCGTCCGGTCGAAGTCAGATCTGCCAACGACGGCGTCAGGCCACTGGACGCCGATGCGATGTTGTTCATGCAGATGCTTGTACCACCACCGCCCGCCCATTCGGACGACCAGGGCAGCTCGGGCAATGGTTCGAGCTCGTTCTCTATGTTCGCGCCGCTCGACGGCATACCGACACAGTTGATTGATGAGCTGGCGCTGCAGTTGCCGCAACACGGCAACCGTCCTTTCAGCGCCACCCTGCTAATGCCCAATCTGGGCAAGGTCCAGATTCGCGCCCAGAAACGAGACAGCCATTGGGATATCGAGCTTGGTCTGGAGCGCGCAGACGTCCTGGAGCGATTGACCAAGCATCATGGCGCCTGCCAGCAAGCATTCGCCCAGGCGCTGGACCATGACGTCGAGCTGAGATTACAGCCGACGGGGCCCGCATGAAAAAACTCAGCCTGCGACGCCTGACGAGCACGGCCGCAATGGCCTCCCTGGCCTTGGGGCGCGGCCGCTTCCTGGAGTTCACCAGCGGAGCTGAAAAGATACGCATGACGCTCGGCCCGCTGACACCCTGCGGCGCCATTGCCGATGAGCGCTGGATAGGCTTGTCCAGCCGACACGGCCCCCTGCTGTTGTCGAACGCCGATGCGCTGCTGAGTCTGTGCGGTGAAGTTCCCGTGCTCACCGTCGAGCCGCCGCAAGCGTGGTATTGGCAGTTGATCAATCAACGGATGGCGCCGGTGTTGTCCGACCTGCTCGCACCGTTGGCGCCACTGGCCGAGGAGCCGGTACTGGATGACCGCTGGGATTGTCGCGTGCTCATCGAGCGCAATGGCGAGAAAGCCTACGGAACGCTAAGCCTCGGCGCCGAATCACTGCTGCGAGTGCTGAATGACGCACCGTGGCGATTTATCGAACAAACCGTGCCTGAATGTTGGGTCCTGACTCATCCGGTCATCGTTGGGCGCATGGATTTGCTGGTCAATCAGCTGCGCTCATTACGTCCAGGCGATGTGCTGTTGCCTGCCGAGGCAGTCTTCGATGTTCAAGGTCGAGGAAACCTGCACCTGGGCAACCAGCGCTGGGCGGTTTGTAGCGAAGACCGGAATGATCACTTACAGCTCAGGCTGATTCACGAAGAAGGCTCCATTCATGAGCAATGAACCGCAGGATGAAGAACCGTTGTACGAGTTCGACAATAACGATGAGTTGGCGGCCCAGGAAGCGAACGACGACCAGCAGGAACGGCTCGATTCGGCGCAGCCAGACGCCCCCCTCCCGCAGGAGGCTGCAACGCAGCCGCCATCGCCCTTGTCCGGCGTGACCCTGGCGTTGACCGTACGGTGTGGCGAAGTGAAGCTGAGCCTCGAAGCGCTCGGCCGGCTGGCGGCCGGTTCCGTGGTGGATGTCACGGGCATGGCACCGGGGGCAGCGACGTTGTGCCATGAGGAGCGGGTGGTCGCCTACGGTGAGCTGGTAGACGTGGATGGACGCTTGGGTATGCAAATCACTCGCTTGGTATTTGATCAATGATTCTGGATGGCATGAACCCGATCATGCTCGCGCTGTTTCTGGGTGCGCTCTCGCTGATCCCGTTGTTTTTGATTATCTGCACCGCATTTCTGAAAATCTCCATGGTGTTGCTGATAACGCGCAATGCCATCGGCGTTCAACAGGTTCCGCCCAATATGGCGTTGTACGGCACTGCCCTGGCGGCGACGATGTTCGTGATGGCTCCGGTGGCTTATGAAATCCAGCAACGGGTGGCTGAAAATCCTTTGCAGATAGGCACTACCGAACAACTTCAAGCCAGCGTGAACACGGTCATCGCCCCGCTGCAAAACTTCATGAGCCGTAACACCGATCCGGACGTGCTGACTCATCTGGTCGACAACACCCATCGTATGTGGCCTGCGGAACTGGCCGAAAAAGCCAGCAGCAAGGATCTGCTACTGGCGATTCCAGCCTTTGTATTGTCGGAGCTGCAGGCCGGGTTCGAGATCGGTTTTCTGATTTACATTCCGTTCATCGTCATTGATCTGATCGTGTCCAACCTGCTGCTTGCGCTTGGCATGCAAATGGTCTCGCCCATGACCATTTCGCTGCCGCTCAAACTGCTGCTGTTCGTCCTTGTCCAGGGCTGGACGCGGTTACTCGACAGTCTGTTCTATTCCTATCTGTGAGGCTGCCGTGGAAGCGCTGGAGTTGTTCAAACAGGGCATGTACCTGGTGGTGATTCTTACCGCGCCACCGCTGCTGGTCGCGGTGCTGGTGGGCGTATTGACGTCGCTCGTGCAAGCCTTGATGCAGATTCAGGACCAGACCCTGCCCTTTGGTATCAAACTGGTCGCCGTGGGCGTGACCCTGGCGGCGACCGGCCGCTGGATCGGTGTTGAATTGATCCTGTTCATCAACACCGCGTTCGACCTTATCGCACGCACCGGAGGCGCCGTTTGATGCCATTCAACGCCGAGTATTTGTTCGAACTAATGCTCGGTATCGCGTTAGCCATGGCTAGGATTCTGCCGTGCATGATGCTGGTGCCAGCGTTTTGCTTCAAATACCTCAAGGGCCCGCTGCGTTATGCCGTGACCTGCGCGGTTGCGATGGTTCCAGCGCCGAGCATCGGTCGGGTGTTGTCCGGACAACATGAAAACTGGCTGATGATCGGCGGTTTGTTACTCAAGGAAATGGTCCTGGGCGTTCTGTTGGGGTTACTGCTGTATATGCCCTTCTGGATGTTCGCGACGGTAGGCGCCTTGCTCGACAGCCAGCGCGGCGCCCTCAGCGGCGGTCAGATCAACCCATCCCTCGGGCCCGACGCGACGCCACTGGGGGAGTTGCTGCAGGAAGTGCTCATCATGCTAGTCATCCTGTCCGGCGGCCTCTCGCTGATTACCCAGGTCATCTGGGACAGCTACATCATTTGGCCGCCCACCGCCTGGATGCCGATCATGACGGTAGAGGGGCTGGACATACTGCTTGGAGAGCTGAACAGAACCATGCAGCACGCATTGCTGTACGCGGCGCCATTCATAGGCCTGTTGCTGCTGATTGAAGCCGCTTTCGCCATCGTCGGTCTTTATGCCCAGCAACTGAATGTTTCGATTCTGGCGATGCCGGCCAAGAGCGTTATCGGTTTGCTGTTTCTGCTCGTGTATCTGCCCACGCTGCTCGATCTGGGTAACGCCGAGGTCGGACGCTGGTTCGATTTGAAATTTCTGCTGAACCTGTTGGTGAAAGTGCCGTGAGCGAAAAAACCGAAAAGGCGACGCCAAAGAAAGAACGCGACGCGAGGGAAAAAGGCCAGGTTGGGCAGAGCCAGGACCTGGCCAAACTGCTGGTGCTGATGGTGGTCAGCGAAGTCTGTCTGGGCATGGCCGAGGAAAGCATGACGCGCCTCCAGCACCTCACCGAATTACCCTTGCGACGACTGAACGAACCCTTCGCCAGTACTGCCGTTGAGCTCAGCGGAACAGCGCTGTGGACACTTGTTTCCTTCATCGTGGCCAGCGTCGGCGTGGCGATTCTGATACGCCTGGCCGGTACCTGGATGCAGATCGGATTTCTCTTTGCGCCCAAGGCCCTGAAGGTCGATCTTGGCAAGCTCAATCCAATCGGCCAGATCAAGCAGATGTTCTCTAAACAGAATCTGATGAACCTGCTGTTGAGCGTCCTCAAAGCGCTGGCCATTGCGGTCATTCTGTATGTCTCGATCATGCCCATCCTGGGCAAGCTGGTGCTGTTGGCCGACACCGATCTCGTCACCTACTGGCGCTCGTTGCTGGAGGTATTTCGGAACATCTTGCGCAACACCTTGGGCCTGTTGCTGGTGATCGGCATGGTCGACTTTGCCCTGCAGAAATATTTTCACGCCAAGAAATTGCGCATGAGCCACGAAGACATCAAGCAGGAATACAAGCAGTCCGAGGGCGATCCGCACGTCAAAGGCCATCGTCGTCAGCTGGCGCACGAACTGCTCAACTCCGAACCCAGCACAGCCCCCCGGCCGGTCGAGGATGCCGACCTGCTGTTGGTCAATCCGACCCACTACGCGGTGGCCCTGTTCTATCGACCAGGCCAGACACCTTTGCCACTGATTCATTGCAAAGGACAAGACGATGATGCACTGGCGCTGATCAAGCGCGCCCAGGACGCCAAGATTCCGGTGGTCCAGTGTGTTTGGCTGGCACGTGCGTTGTACACCGTTCGCACGGGTCGCCATATACCGCGCGAAACCCTGCTGGAAGTTGCCCACATCTATCAGGTCATTCGCCAGCTTGATGAAGTCACCGAGGAAATCATCCAGCTCGAAACCCACTGAGCCACCATTGCAGTCATAAAACTTTAATACCGGCGCGCTTTAATGGTGGTCAAAACTTCTGGAAGTCTACCCCATGCCTTCGTCGAGCTCGCGCTTCCAATCCCCGGGATCGATCCCTCTCCCAGAGCAAACGAACACGTGGTTATTGGAGGCCGCTGAGCGGCTCGGCATTCCCTCTGCGCAGGCACGAGCGTTCTCCCGTAGCGCCCAACTGTCGTTGCCGGGGCTGACGTTGCAATTGTCGCTCTGGCAGACGTCGCCTGTGCAGCAGTGGGTGGTGTTGGCTCTGCTGCCACGCCCCAACGGTTTGCCGGTTGAGGTCTGGAGCGAGTTGCTGCTGCGGTCCAATTGCGCCATATCGGCAATGAGCAGTAGTAGCGTGAGCCTGAATGACAGCGGTGACGCCGTGCTCGTGCTGCGCCTTATCTCGCAGCCGCAACATCAGCGTGAAATGCTTGCCGATGAGCTGAGCCATCTCTTGTCCGTCGCCGAAAGCCTCGTGGCGGGTGCCACCGCACTTCAAGAAAACCAAGGCGGCGCACCCGGGCCCGTCACCACAGCACCGAGGCAAGATGAGCGCGCGGGGCAACAGGCGCAGGCGGCGATGAATCGGGAATGGCATCGTCCATTACTGATCGCTGCGCTGCAGCACTTGGACATCGCCGCCCCACCCTTCGAGCAGATATTGACCGTCGGCGTGATCCAGGCCAACGGCCGTGCCTATGAAGTGATTGCCGACAGTGATCACCAACATCTGCTGATCAGTACGCCGCTGCCAACTTCGCTGAACACGGCGACGCAACGCGAACGCGCATTACTGGCCAACCTGCACCTGATGATGCTGACCCAAGCTGCCGTGGTCCTCGCGCCACACGGCAGCGCGTTACAGGCGCGCTGGAACAGCACGGGGCTGGACGGTCAGGCATTTGCCGAATGGCTGCTGGACTTCGGTAAACTGGCCGAGAGCTTCATGCAGACCCCGGCCATTCGCCCAGCAAGGAACATCCCATGGACCCGATAGCCCCAAACCTGGGACGTATCCTGCCAGCACCGCAAATCGAGCTGCGGCATCGACATCCCACCGCTGATATCAATGCTTTGGAGCGCGGCGAGGCCCCCGTTCACCTGCCTGATTTCACTTCGCGCGCCCGCGCGCATGTGACAGGCCTGAGCCAGGCCTTCCATCGCGACTATCTGGCGCCGGCAGGCAGAGCCACGGGCGCCCTCTGGGGAAGCGCCAAGGAACACGGCGTGGCCCTGGGCAACAAGGTCGGACGCGGAGCAAAGCTCGCGTTGAGCGACAGCATGGCTAATTTGCCTTCCGGCCGCACAACGCTTGCCGCTGCGGGCCATACGGTCCAACAGATGGTCAACTGCGGAGCGCCTACCTATCTTCGCGAGTTGGCGTTCATGCATGCCTACAGTGCACTCAACGAGGGGCTCGCGAAAAAAAGCCCGGGGGGAATGCTGGCTTTGCAGGCCGCTGTCTCATTGGCGACCATTGCCACCCAGCTCTACGTACGCCAACCGCGCCTGGAGCGTCTCGCCGCCGACTCCAGCGATGCGGTGCGCGGGCACTTCGCCCTCAGCGAAGCGAAATGGAACGCTCTGCCGCCCGATAAGCAAGACACACTGCGCCTGCAGATGAAGCGCGATTCGCGCAACATCACCCGCAACCAGGTCGTCGCCGAGGCGCTTTATCTGGGCATGGGCGCCATGGGCGCCGCGCGTGGTGACGGTGCGCTGAGCGCGAGGGTTTTGGCCACTCAGCTACGCGACGTGATTTATGCTCTTTCTCGCGAAACCATGCAGGCCACTTTCAGCATGACCGCCCCCCAGGACGACACCAAGACCTACGGGGTCGACGAGGATAATATGCCGACGCTCGGCTGGGCCTACGGTGCCATGACCTTGAGCATGGGTTTCATGCTCGATTCCATCAGTGAACAGGTCTTGCCACCGGGCCAGACGTTGACGAGTCCGGCACTGCTCGGGCCGGATCAGCAACCGCTGTTGGGCGAAGCACTGGCCGCTTCCATCCAATCCCTGGCCGGCACGCGCGCGGCATTCAACACCGTTGTCGCAACCCTCGACAACCATCTGCAGCGGCATTTCGACACGCGCCAGGTTGGCACCAACCAGGAGTTGAAGCCGAACCTTCCGCTCAAGGATTATGGCCGGGTCTTGGACCAATCCCCCGCTCGAGTCGCCTGGGCCAGCCTGGCTGGCGCAATCAATATGGCCACCGGCGAAGCACTGCGCGGCAAGGTTCCGCCCGCCCTCTCCGGCTTTCTCGGGAATATGGGGACCGCAGCGGCGATGGGTTTGGCCTATCGCACCGTCAATCAAACATTCCAATCCCACGCGAGTGTGCGCAAGGCCGTCGACAAACAAGCGGCGACGGCTGCTGCGGGGCAACAGCAAGCTTGAACCGCAACGCCGCGCCGCGCGGTCGACAGTTCAAGCGTCGCAAAAGGAAGGGAAACTGCGCCAGCAATCGCTACTGGCGCAGTGGCTGGACGGTCATTCCAAGGGGCTCAAGCCTGCCAACAGCAATTGATGTTGGCAGATATTATCGAGCACCGCGCGACCATGGGAGGATGACGGCACCGCATGCCAGACGACGAAGTCGCGGTGGGCATCGAGAAACAGAAAATAGTCAGGGAACAGGTAGGATTGCGTGAAGCGCCGCTCCAGCGCCTCACGCAGTTGCTGGGGCTGCAGCGCACGACTGTCGATGTGCAACGCTATACCCCAATCATGGTGCTCATGGCGACTCACGAAAGAAACACCCGCTGCTACCGGCCATACCGCTGTTTGCCCAGCAGCTACCCGTTCGTAGAACTCCGCTTTCCCCGAGACTTGTATCATGATGCTCAATCCCGCAGTGGCACGACAGTATAGTCCGCGGTGTCCTGCGGATTTTCCAGGCCAGTACGCATGTCCGCCGGCCACCAGATCACCAGCTCCCGGTTATTGGAGTCTGGATGGTCGCAGGACCGTCCAGAACAGCCGCCCCAGGTCGTCGAGCAACCGGAGAGCATCACACACAGAAGGCCGAACGCAGCCCAGTTCATCTTGGTCATCGAGTTGCCTCCTTGAGTAATGAGTCGCGAAGGGTCGCGTTGCTCTTGAGCGACTGGGGATTACGCACCGCGACATAGACTTCGCTTTGTTCCCCAGGCTGCAACCAAGCGCGAGGCCATGCACTGACACCCAGCACCCAGCGCCCACCACAACTGCTTTCATCAATACGCAGCGGTTTATCACCCGTATTGCGCGCGACCACCACGCCAATGCTCCAGGCGTTGCGCCCATACCACTGGCTGCGATCGGCGTCGATGACCAGGCCCTGTTGCGGTGCGCATAAAGTGGCCGGCGTGAATAAAGGCTCGTTACTCGGGGTAAAACCTGTCGGTTGCACATCACTCAACAATTGAGTGAAGGCGCGCTGAATATCAACGCGAGTGGGTTGTCCATCGCCATGGCGCCCGTCGATCCGCTGGGCGGCGGAATCGATATCTTCCGGGTTGCCGCTTTCGACATAACGTGCCGGGTCAATCTGGTTGCCCACCAGCCGAGGCGTAAGAATGAACAAGCGCTCTATCTTGTTGGTGCTGCGGCTGCTGGACGTGAACAGCAATTTGCCGATGAGCGGAATGTCGCTGAGCCACGGGATTTTGCTTACCTTGTCGCTCGACTGCAGAGAATGAAAACCACCGACCACCAACGATCCACGCTCGGCGATGACCGCCTGAGTGCTGACGCTGCCGTTACGCACGCTGGGTTTGGTGCCATCAAGCAGCGATGCTTCGATTTGTCCGTCCTCGATATCGAGGATCAACTGCACCTGCGTCTTGCCATTGTGCTGCATCGAGCGCGGAACTACTTGCAGGCTGGTACCGGCAGTAATCGGCTGGATATCGGCAACACGCTCCCCCGTCGCGGTGAGGAACTCGGTCCGGCTGAAATCAATGACAGCGGGCTGGTTCTCCAGGGTGAGGATCGAAGGATTGCTGATCACCGTCGCCGCCCCCTTGGCTTCCAGCGTGCGGACCGCCAGGGCGAACCGCCCGGCGTTTTCGGCCGACAGCGTCGAGCTGCCTGATTCAAGCAAGGACCCTCTGACGTTGGTCCCTCCGGCCCAGACATTCCAGTTGCTGGACAACTCGTTCAACTCGTCGCGGTCGATATCGTAGATCACCGCGTCGATTTCGATCAGGTTGCGTGGCACATCAAGCTGCTTGACCAGGTTCTCGTACAAGGCCCTGCGCTTGGGGGAGTCGTAGATCAGCACCGCATTGTTGCGTACGTCGGCTGCGACCCGTATCCGCGACCTGCCAGCAAAGCCGCCCTTGTTCTGAGCGCCGCCGCTGGTGCCGGCAATCACGCGATCCAGGGTTTGCTGCAACTGATCATCGGCCAAGCCGCCAAGCAAACTTGGCGTGCCCGCGAAGCTGCTGGCGCTGCTCGCGCCAGCTCCCAGTCCCGCGCCTTGCAACACGTTAAAGACGCTACCTGACCCGCCTTGCGAGCGGCTATCCAGCAGCTCCTTGAGGATCGTGGCTACCCCTGAAACGGTCAGCTGTTCATCACGGTAACTGATGGTGCGATCGGCAGCGTTCGCGTAACGCAACGGTAAGACCACGACGTCTTGCTTTTCCTCGGGCCTGTCGACGTTGCTGCTGTAGTCGCGAATGAACTGAACATACCGCGCAGGTCCGCTGACCAACACCACGCCCTCATCCGGCAGGACTCCCCAGCCAAATCGTGAATCGAGCAAGCCGAGTTCAGTCAATGCGCCCTTGAGGTCGTCAACGGCGTCCGGGGATACCTCGATTCGCTCGGTTATCTGGTCACGGGCCGGGCTGACATACAGGGTGTTGTTGTAGACGAACCATTGGAACTGATGCTGCTGGCTCAATCGATCAAGAAACGCCTGCGGGCTGTCCGCGCGGATACGCCCCTCGACGATACCTTCAATGGGGTCCATCTCAAGGTTGACGCCAAACTCTCGGGCAAATGCTTCAAGAACGCTTGAAAGCTCAGTCTGTTGCGCGTCGAACGCATAGGCCGTTTGTTTCCACGCTGGCGGTATCGCCGCGAACGCCGGGGCACTCAGTCCCAATAACAGCCACGGTAACCACCGGTAGGCCTTACGCATATCACACTCCAGTGTGCCAATTAGTTGCTAGACGGGACTCGGCCGAAGGCGAATCAAATAAGGTTTTATGCATCAGGCTGACCATGGCTGCGCGCTGATTGGCCAAGGTCTGTAAGACCTCCAGCAAGGCCTCGACCGAACTGGACGAGGCCATCCAGTGCACCAGCACCAGACACTGGCTTTGCGGATCGGTACCCAGTGCCCCCGGACAACGGCACGCAACGCTCGCCCCTCCCTGCCCCAGGATGCTCATCAGTCGATCAGGAGCGCTGGCATCAAACGGATCCAGCACGTCGATGCTGCAGCGGATTCCTCCTTCGACCCAGGCAAGCTGCACATTCGCATCGTCAACCCAGCAATCCAAAGGGGCGACCGAACAGTCATCGAGCCACCGGTTCAGTCGCGCGCTGAAATCACTGAATTCCATCGATGATCGCTTTGGTCATGCTGTGATGAGCGCGCATCCCTTCACCCAAGACAACGGTCGTGATGCCCATCGACTGGGTCGCTTGAACGAACGCCCTCATGTCTTCCAAATTGCCGCTTTCAGCAACATTTATGGCTGCTTCATCAACGCTGTCACTTGCATTGGAAAAGTTGTTTTCCAATTGATTTTGGAGGGACTTAAAATTGATCATGCGTGCAACTCCCTGAAAATTTACCCAACATGGGTGGCGCCAATGCTCTTGGAGGTTCCAAAAGAATAATTGGAGTCAAACATGCGTGGGTATATTGAAATATTATGCACTCGCGGCCTGAAGCGAACGCCGCAAGTCGTCCCACTCAACGGCGTATTCGCCGGTTTCGGTGCTCAGGCGAATAGACTGGACCGCCATCGTACTGTCCTCCCTCAACTGCCACAGGGCCGAGGAACTGTTGGCTGCCAGCCAGGCTTGCACCTCAACATAAAGTTCGGGATGGCACTTCAAAGTGGCGCTACTCAACGGATATGCACAGGTTGCTACTAGATGATCCAGCAGAATCCTGATGCGTTCCTTCGGAGGGCATTCATCGAACAGTCTGCCGATAACGACATTCAACAACTCGCGGCACACCTCAACTACACCCTCCCTGCATTGTTGGCGTTCTGCCTCTAACGCTTCTAAAAAACCACAGGCCTGGGCCCAAAACTCAGCCAGCGCTCTATCCAGAGACTCTTGTCGCAGGGTCTCTGCCTGTTGCAGCAGCGCATTGGCGTCAGCACGCGCCTGCAACATCACGTCAACAGCTCCCCGATAGTCAGCGAACTGCTCGTGACGAACGATTAACTCGCGTCCAAGTTCAAGATCGCCCAAGGACATACTTCGACGAATCAGCATTTTCGACACTCAATCTGCGCGCCTGTCATACCTGAACCCTCCACAACACCGACCGCCACAGCGCATCAAGTTTGCGTGCGGGAACATTAAAAGCAGGCTCCAGCGCCACTTGGGGCGCCCACGACACACGCAGGCGCGACCAGTATCGTTCACCCAGCCACCCCCCAAGCATCGCGCGCGAGTCAGTGACATCAGCAGTCAACCACAGTCCTGGTCGCAGCGCCTTGGCTATGCCACGGCACCACGACCACTGCTCCTCCGACAACTCATCATTTCTCACCGCAAAACAAATTGCGTGAACCAGAGATAAAGCCTGCAGACGTTGCTTTTCTGTCAACGACAGCCATTCGATAACGTTGGGCTCTGGCTCGGGCGGCGCAGATGGGACAATGCCCAGTAAGCTGAGCAAGATGCCGTGTTGGCTGCGGCAGATTTCAATGCACACATCAAAATCAACTCCATTTCTTTCCCATACACCGGACCTCCACTCTGGGTGCATCCAGCGCCACGTACAGCACCACCATCGGACCCACTGCTCATCGGTCATAGCTGCGCGGGCAAGCCGGCTGTCCGGCGCCTGGCGCGCAAGCGGGTAAGCAATGCTTGGCGCCAGTCTGGACGCAACATCAGGACCGAGACACCTGCCGCAAACACCAGACCCAAAGGCAACGCAATTATCAGCCCCCACCAAAAGCCTGCATCCTTGCTATCAATGAGAAACGGTCCGAAGGACACGAGATGCTCAGGGTCCTGAAACTCCATAGATGGCACGAATACAATCGAAAATTTCTTTGTGGAATTGCTCTCCTGGCTCATCCCCGGGATGCTGCTGGCAACCATTTGCTGAATGCGCCCACGGACACTGTCCGGATCCAAGGCCGACGCTGCATACTTAATAAACACCGATGCAGATGCCGGCTGAACGGGCTCTCCCGGCGCGATTCGCTCGGGCAAGACGACATGTACGCGGGCCACGATGACGCCGTCGATTTGGGACAGCGTTGATTCCAACTCTTGCGAAAGCGCGTAGATGTAGCGAGCGCGTTCCTCCAGAGGCGTGGAGATGACCCCTTCCTTTTTAAATATCTCGCCCAAACTAGTCCGGGTCTGATGAGGCAAACCAGCAGCATCCAACACCCGCACCGCCCGATTCACATCATCATTGGCAACGATTACGGTTATGCCGGCCTTTTCTATCTGCTTACGCGCGGCTATGTGTTCCTGTGCCAGCCTAGCGACCACTGAGTTTGAATGCTGCTCTGTCATACCACTGAACAGTACGGTGTCGTCGCTGCAGCCGGCGAGCGCCAAGGAGGCCAAGACCGTTAGTAATCCGGGTACTTTCACGAGGAACCTATTGCAAATTGGTCAGTTTATCGAGCACTTGCGCGCCTTTACTCACCACCTTGGTGGTGAGCGCCGTTTGCAACGAATATTGGGAGAGAGCACTATTCATTTTCAGCATATCCAACGGATCGGTTGAAGATGAAGCGGTCTTCATCGCACGCTCAGCCTGATGCGATAACTCGGTTTGACCGGTTAGACGCTCCGAGATCACACCAAGCAGATTACTTGCCAGACCACCTGGCTCTTGATTGCTGCGCACTGCGCTATTGAACAAATCCACATCAGCCTGAGCGGGAGCGGAAACCATCTCCAGCTCATGGTCAGGTGTGACACCCCTGAATGAATTGACGTTGGAAATGGTCACCGGTTTTCTCCTATGGAACATAGACGATGGAATATCAAACTTTCGCTTCAGGGCTCACGTTATGCTAGCGCGCATCACATCAAGGACATTCTGAGCGGCATGAGAAGCTGCTTGCCCTCCTTGATTCACCTGAGGGCCGGTTTGCGTACCAGAAGCAATTTCTAATCCCAACTGCAACCCTTGCTGAAAGATATTCATTCCGTCGTTGCCTTTTAGCATCTGGCGCAATTGCTCCAGATCACTCATGCCACCTCCCGAAAGCGAAGAACTGCTACCAAGGCCACCTTCTCCGCCCTCCATCATCCTTTCAGCGCCCGGATAGTCGGTTCTACTCGCTCCGGCCCCCATGTGTTGAGAGACTTGTTCGAGTGCCTGTTGAAATTTGGCAGTTTCACCCCTGGACAAGTAATTATCTTCATCCAGCTCTTTACTCCATGAGCCGGAATCTGGCGCTCCAAAGGCAGCCTTGTTCTTGTCCATATAATCGGCCACTTGCTGAAGCAGCGGCTTGTCAGCATTGGAAAATGTCGTGCCATCGCCTTTGGGCTGCAGTGCGTTATTCAGCGCGGATTGGCCCAACCCACTCATAACCTGACCCATGAGTTCTTTACTGTCCCTGCCGCCGGCGCTGGTAACAAAATTGCTACCCATCTTGTCTTTAACGATATCCATCAGGGCATTCTTCAAGGTCTCTTGGGGCTTCGACGCCATCCCCATAAGACCCAACCCGCCATTTTCGGAAAGTTTTTCGTGCACCATCTTGCCCAGCGGACTATTAAAATCGGGCTTCCCACCGGACATTAGGGAGTTGGCAAGCTCCGAAACTACGCCTGACAAAGAAGGCGAGATGTTTGATGAAACGTCGTGTTTAGGTTGAGAAACACCAGAGACACCTACCCCACCGACAGCCGATGCTGCAAGGCCTATAACAGAATTCAGCATTTTTAAGGTTCTCGCTAAAGGCTACCCCCCTTTTTATTACCGCAACACTGAAAAAAGGAGGGCAGATCGTTAGTAACTGATGGCCTTAGCCTGGCCAGCCATATTGGAAATAGACTTGCTTGCCGCGTCAGAACGAGCGGAATCGATAGCGCTCGCTGTATTCAGTCTCATAGTTTGCATAGCCGCCTCGCCCTGCAACTTAATCAATCCAGCCTGTTCCTTATCGTTGCGCTTCATTACATCCAACTGGGCGGCCATTGACTCACCACCTGATGCTGCGTTAGTCAACTGACCTTGCGTAGCGGCGTTAGCTTTAACGCTATTGGCTTCCTGCTTTGCACCTGCAAATGCGTTGACACCCATATTTGCAGCACTACCCAGCGTATTAGTAATGTTGCTAAAAGGATTGCTTGAAATACCTGGCATAATAACAACTCCTCATACTCTAGCGGATTTGCTAGGTACCAATGGGTGGGAAGTTGTTCAAATCAGGTTCCAGATTTTTTTTCAATCATGGAGGTCTTGCCAAATACGTCCAACGACTTTATTCGGTGATAGAGCGTTCGACGTGGTATGCCTAACTCCAAGCTCACGGCATCAATGGAATGCCCGTGACGCTTGAGGGCTTCCTGAATAAGGATCCGTTCGATAGCCCGCATTTGCGCCTTGAGCGTGCGCCCCTCGATCTCCGCGCTTGAGCCAAGGGTCAACGACGGCAGTCCCAGAACAAATCGCTTGGCCGCTGATTTCAACTCGCGGATATTCCCCGGCCAGGGATGACCCAAGAGCGCTTGCATGAGTTCGGGCGATATAGCCTGAGGCTCGCACCCCAGGTCTTGCGCAGCCGCGGCCACGAACTGGGAAAACAGCGGAACGATGTCTTCGCGACGGTCACGTAGCGCTGGCAACTGGATCGTCAGCACGTTGAGCCGGAAATACAGATCGCGCCTGAACTCGCCCCGATCCACCAGCTCGGCCAAGGGCCGCTGAGCCGATGCAATCACACAAATATCCAACGGAATGACCGTGGTAGAGCCCAAGCGCTCAATCGCTCGCACCTCAAGGACACGCAGCAACTTGGCCTGCAGACTGAGCGGCATGCTATCGA
Source organism: Pseudomonas sp. NFACC37-1 (assembly GCF_900101575.1). Classification (NCBI taxonomy): domain Bacteria; kingdom Pseudomonadati; phylum Pseudomonadota; class Gammaproteobacteria; order Pseudomonadales; family Pseudomonadaceae; genus Pseudomonas; species Pseudomonas sp. NFACC37-1. Next base: position 502,846 of record NZ_FMUZ01000001.1, read on the forward strand.
TTTCATCGAGGTACAAAGTCCCGCCCTGCGCAGCCTCGATGTAGCCCTTTCGCGAGCGGTTAGCCCCGGTGAACGCACCATTGACCACACCAAACAATTCACTTTCGGCCAATGATTCCGGGATTGCCGCACAGTTCATCGCGACAAAGGCACCCTTGCGCCCGGACATCGAATGAATCCGCTGAGCCAAAGTGTCCTTGCCGGTCCCCGTCTCTCCAGAGAGCAATAGATCGACGCCAAGCAGCGAAGTACTTTGGGCGATGACCTTGATATCAGGCGCTTCAGCAATGTTGTCAGGTCCGCAGTAAAAGTAATCGCACACACCCATATAAACCCCGTGATCGGCACTACTTCATACGCCCTCCCGCTGCAAGCACGAGGCGAAGCATGGCCATAAGCTGCGCGATCATTAGTTATGATCGCAGGTCGGACAGACCCGCTACACCAAGCCTGACGACTGCACGCGCACTGCGCTTACAGTCCATTTATTGATCAAATTCCACGGCAGATCCAAAAGTGCGTGTGTGACGCGCGCTGCGATCAGTTATTCCATCGAGCGTAGGAGATATTTTTTGAAACAATTTGAATGACCACTTGGCACTATCGTACCGACCAGTTTTCTCTGGTCGCTGTCAGCGCTTCTTCTTGAAAGCCATTCAACAACTAGTGCTTTAGGGCGGCAGAGAATACCGCTCACCCAAATCCTGTCAATCGCCGGCGGTCACTTTAATGGCATTACTTCACAGTTGGATACAACGCGGTTTGACCGGAGCCCTCGAGAAAGTTCGATAAACATTTTACGGCTTGGCGTTATTTTTTTAAAAAACATGGAACCTGCCCGACGGCATGCACCACTCAGTACTTGAGACAGTTCAACACAATAAAAAAACAACTGTTTCACCTTCAAACAGCTCAGAGAATAAAAAATGAGTAAAGAGCGCTACCACCGTTTGGTTACTGATATCTGTCAGCTCTGTCAAATCCCTGTGACTGCGCTTGACTTCGATCTGGTTCAGCTAAACGTGAAAGGCATTGCCTTCAATTTTGCCAACTTAGCCGATACCGTCATGATTCACGCAGACTTCGGTCCATTACCGGATCGACGCAGAGATGCCATCCTACTTCAGCTTATGAATGTCAATTTTCATTTATTCAACGGGGACCGTTCCTGTTGCTTTTCACACAACGACGACACCGGCCAAGTACAGTTCAGTTGCACAGTCGAGCTGACCCAGATCGGCGCACCTCAGTTCGTGCAGTTGCTGGGGCATATCGCTGAATATGCGCAATCATGGCAGCACTGCTACTTTCTCGATGAAGGCGCAAAACGCGATCCCTCGGCGCGCACGAATCTGGGGGGATTATGATAGGTCTGACGCTACCCGCAGGAAATTTTCCCTTCACCCCAACACAGTCCACACTTGGGACAAATATCCCCTTGACGCCCACTCGTGCTCGTGCGCCCGTCAACAACCCAGCCCCCCAAGCTCATCAGCCGCCACAACCTGGACAGCCGTCCCCCGCGCTAGCCAGGGAGGCCGCGTTGTTGGCACCCCGACTGGGGCGGTCCGGCTTTGACGTCGCGATAGCCAAGCAGCGCATGGTTCTGGAAGGTAAGTATTTACAGGAGCACCCTGGTACTCCTTACGCCGATATAAGTGACAAGCTATTTGCAAGAGCCAATGGAAAAGCGCCCGAATCCATGACTGGCCGCTTGCTGGTCGACGCCAAGGAGGCGCAACAGACGCTGATCCGCGAGTTGGAACAGCTGACGGAGGATCCACAACAACCACCGGACCTGGAGGCTTGCCGCAACGTGCTGACAGAGGCAGTGCGCGCGCAAACTGATTTACTTGGCGCACACGTCGCACTCTATGACCAGGTATTGACCGACCCACAGCTATCGGCCGCCGACCGACAACACATAGAACGTAGCGAAAACGCCTTCTCGCTTCATGCCCAACAGACTGTGAACTCGATCCCGGGCGCTTTAAAAACAGCCTTGACCAAAGCAGACGCAACAGTCAGCGCGCTGAAGCAATTGAAACAACCGTCAGAGGACTGGGAAAGCATCAGCCAGATGCTCGGTGAATTGGTCGAGCACACATCAATCGATGGCGAGTTCAAAGATGCACTGGATAACGCCAAGCTTCCGGCCAGGCTTCAGCAGCTCCATCAACACAACGACGGCTGGGGAGCGACTGCCAAGGCGGTCGTCGCAGGCGCCGTGCCACAAATGCTCGCGTCGGGCCTGGCGTTCGGCTTCGCGCGGGCGGTCGTGGAGTCAGCGGTTCCCAACCTCAAGGCCCAGGCATTCGCCACCGCCCCCGTGATGGCGGCGGCACATGAGGTAGGGGTCAACCTGCTCAAACCCATGAGTCAAGAGATGCTGGGCGGGTGGGCGCTTAAGCCGGTGAAAGCGTCAGAGGTCATTCCAAACCCGAACCCCCGGGTTATTGTCGATGGCGAGCTCAAGCCCCTGCCCGCAGAACAAAAAGACGCCGCCATGCAGGAGGTTGAACAACTGCGCAGTCGCCATCTCAACGCCCAGCAAGCCAACAAGAATGGAACCGGCATTGGCGAGGCTGAAGCCTTCGGCGCGTTTGGCCTGGCACAAGGTATTCGCAAAGGCATAGGGCTAGCCAAGCCGCATATTCCAGTAGATCAATTTGGGCCGCGCACGCTGGCCTCCATGGCGGGCGGCCTGTTCATGGGAGGTGTGCAATCGGGTGCGCAGCTACGCAGCAGCGTTCCTGATCGGCGCGGGCGCGCGCTGCCGACCCACACCTTCAAGGACGTCGACAAACCTTTGGCGAATCGCTTGGCGAAAGCGGCTTCGGACGCGGTGCTGGCCAGCGATCCGAGCAATCCCGAGGTCCGTCAAAGCCTGTTCAGTAAAACCTACGGTTCACTCGTCGGGTTGGGCAGTGCAATGGCGGTCAGCTCAGCGGCGCGGGCCTTTGGCTCAGACACACCGGCGCAGCAGTTCGGCCAGGTACTCCTGGCTGCGTTGGGCTCGCCGGCGCTACTTATTCCGGCCTATGCAAGCTTTCAGGCGGGCGCGGAAACCGAGGCCCATCAGGCGGCGCTTGAAAAGGAGCATAAAACGCAAGAGTTGCCCGGGCCGGGCGCCCCCGCTCAAGTACCGGCGTCCAACTTCCCACGCACACAAACGGCAATGCAGAACATCCGGTTGCCCGACCGGGCCGATTTACCGCACGGGTCCATGCCGGGAACATGGGGCAGAGCTGCAGAAAATACCTACCATCGTGTCCGAGGGGGATTACAAGTCGCGTCCCAGGTTCCGACGGAGCTCACCGAGCTCGCCATCAAGCAAGTTGCCGCGCGCTTGGGTGAGGACTCTGATGACGTGGCGGCCCCACAACCACCAGGAGCTTCTTCGCAAAAGTGACGCGGCTCGATAGCCTCCGGATAACTGGACACTTCAGCCGGCAGACACATACCCCTGGCGCTGCCGGTTGAAGTTTTATTGACGCCCTGCTCATCTCCCACGGCGCCAGGCTGTCCACATCGATGGACGTGGTTCAGGAAGTGTTTCGAAGGTGCAGCGATGACGTCCTACGCTAGAGCGCGCATCGCTCTTGCAGCAGGCACCGGGCCAGGGTCCGAGCGGCCGACAGAATCCGCTCGACCTGCTGGTCCATTTCCACATTGGACAGCCCATCGAGACTCAGCTCAAGGACCCGCAGCTTGTGACCACAGACCGACCCCAGCCAAGCGAGGCTTGGGATCGCTTCGACTTCGACATCCAACAAAAAGCAATTTGGACACACAGGGCTTAGCAACTGCCTCGCCTGACCGTGAGAAGGCGTCCCCGATTGCGTCGGCTTCGCCCCTGACTGCAGCCAGTCGCGCATCAATTCCGCTGGACGATGGACCGCCAGATACGCAACCTGATCCCAATCGTCCAAGGCAATGTGCACCTGATCAATGATGTATTTGGGTAACGACGCACTGATGACAATAACCACCCCGACATCCGGCGAGGGCTCCTTGATCCAAGCTGCTGCTTGTAACATCACATCCATCGCACCCACTCCCATTAATCTGCACCTATTGCACTACCTGATCCCGGAGAGCAAACCTGCCGCTTGGCCGGATACCGATATTAAAAACCCGCTGCACCCAGCCGCACATCGGCGTCCATGATGCGTGACATTCAATATTACCCACCCGCTCATACGGCGCCAGGTGCCGTGGACGCCGCATATTCCGCTCTGAATCAGATCAACCCGAGGCTCAGTGCTTTGAGCGTGGCCGCTGCGCGTGTGGTGCATTGCAGCTTGCGGAACATGTTTTCAACGTGAGTGCGCACCGTACTCGGGCTGATTCCAAGCTGACGCGCTACTTCCTTGTTGCTGCCGCCCTTACTGATGCAGCGCAATATTTGCGCTTCACGCTCGGAGAGCGGGTTGCTGTTTGTTCTGGGTTGGGCCATGGCGCGAGTTCCTTCGGCGCTCAAGTCGGGTGGCCGCGGTGGCTGGCTGCGCAATGCCTCCAAAGTCAATGTTGCAACTCGCAGTCGATAGCGAATCAGCCCTGAATCGCTTTCGAAGCCGCGGATATAGCCGCGGCCATCGAGCCGATCATAAGACTGGACCAATCCCTGAGCCGCCCACGAACGTCCATCGTGCTGACCGCAGGCACCGACGGTCCAATGAGGCACCCTGGCTTTCTTTGCAAAACCGTCATCTGGAAGCACCCCGGGAATGAGCCAGATATGATGAGCCGCCATGGCGTGGCTCTCGGCATCGCTTGACAGGCAACTAAAACCGTTCAGGTCCATCATGCTCAGCTCCCGGTTTTATTATTCACGTTTTGTCGACAGGTCCGCTGCTTAAGCTTAAGTATATTTATCAGAAAGCGTGTTGCATATTTTCACGAAAACACGAAACAATATTTCTCTATCCATCATATAAACTATTTTTGTTTCATATAAATCAATCCAAACACAATAAAAGCAATAACTCGCTGACTCAGGAATTTTTCCGACCACGCGCAAGCACACCTGCCGAGACCGAAAATACGGTCATCCAGGCCGTTCAGAAGGGCCAATAACTTCGGTCCTCTTCTGCGCCCGGATCGAGGACGCAACGCACTTCCCTCGCAACGCTCGTCACCTCTGACGAGATTGAGTTTCACCTCCTGCTACCGAGCCGACGGAAAACATCCGTTGGAACCTTTTGCCCGCCTGCCGTCACTCATTGCCCAACAAACAAAACGGCAGTCGATTGACCCGTCATCGTGCCCGGCTTCATCCATCAATACCCTAGCGAGATTCACCGCATGTTCTCCCCTGCAATGATTTTGCCCCTCGATCGACGCTTGAATCTGGCGAGCGATACCACACCGGCCAAGGAACCTCGCTCATGCCTATGAATCCCGAGCTGAAAAAGCATCATTTCGATTTTATCGTCTGTGGCGCGGGAACCGCCGGCTCCGTCGTGGCCGGACGGCTGGCCGAGAATCCCGAGGTGCAGGTGTTGCTCATCGAGGCAGGAGGCAGCGATGACCACCCCCACGTGCTGGAACCGGGGAACTGGCCGCTGAACCTGGGCACCGAGCGCGACTGGAACTTCGTAGGTGCCGCGAACCCTCATCTCAACGACCGGAAAATCCCACTGAATATGGGCCGCGGCTTGGGTGGCGGATCCAGCGTCAATGTCATGTTGTGGGCTCGCGGCCACAAAAACGATTGGGAAGACTTCGCCGCACTCAGTGGCGACCCGGCGTGGAACTACACGTCGGTCCTGAAAATTTATCAACGCGTGGAAGACTATCGGGGCACCTGCGATCCGGTGCGTCGCGGCAAGGGCGGACCGGTTCATGTCGCGCCTGTGCGAGACGCCCAACCGATTGCCAACGCCATGATCAGTGCGGCTGCCGGCATGGGTATACCGGCTTTTGAAAATCCCAATGGCACCATGATGGAAGGCCGCGGAGGTGCGGCCTTGAACGATCTCATCGTCAAGGATGGCCGGCGCAACTCCATCTACCGCGCCTACGTCGCTCCACGCTGTGGTCAGCCCAACCTCACCGTTCTGACCGATACGCTTGTCAGCCGCGTGCTGTTCAGGGACCAACGCGCCATCGGCGTGCAAACCATAAAAGATGGGCAGACTGAGTGCTTTTACGCCGATCACGAAGTCATTCTTTCGTTGGGGGCGGTCAACACGCCCAAGGTCCTGATGCAATCAGGCGTGGGACCGGAGGAGGAACTGCAGCGCCATGGTATTTCCCTCGTCCAGCATCTCCCCGGCGTTGGCGCCAATCATCAGGACCACGTGTCCTTTGCCGTTATTTTCGAGTACGCGACACCTCAACCAGTGGGTTATGGCGGCTCGGAGGCCACGCTCTACTGGAGCAGCGAAAGCGCCTTGCATCTCCCCGACATGTTCCACTGCCAAGTTGAATTTCCAGTGCCCAGCGCAGAGACCGCCTCACTTGGCGTTCCCGCACATGGCTGGACTATGTTCGCTGGCCTTGCCCACCCGGAAAGTCGCGGCCGGGTCAAGCTCAGCGGCCCGAATGTGACCGATGCGCCGATCATTCAGCCCAACACGCTGTCGCATCCTACCGATCGGCGCAACGCGCTGGAAAACATTCGTTTTGTCCAGGAATTGGGCGCGCAGGCGCCCTTCAAGGGCTTGATCAAACATGAAAGCCTACCTGGAAAACTCAACACCCAATCGCTCGAACATTACGCTCGCAACGCTGCCGTTACTTACTGGCACCAATGCGGTACGGCAAAAATGGGTCAGGACGCGATGTCCGTGGTCGATAGTCAACTGCGCGTCTACGGAATCCAGGGCCTGCGCATCGCCGATGCCTCCATCATGCCCCATGTCACGAGCGGCAATACCATGGCCCCGTGCGTCGTGATCGGCGAGCGGGCCGTGGAGGCTATACGGTCCACTTACGAGTTTTGAGCGTCAGCAGGCGCCGGTGACTCTGCTCGAGCCAGCCACTCGCTAGGGCTGCTTCGAGCCGAATCCCGCGGGAGAACCGGGCCTCGCTTGAATTCAACACGGGTGCGTCAACCCATCCAATGAGTTTTACCACGGTCCTGATCATGATTTCAGATATACATAAAAAAACCAGCGCCGCGCGCTGGACGGGCAGAGTCCTGGGCGCTCTGGTGGTGTTGGCGTTACTTGCCGACGCCGGTGTGAATCTTTTCGCACCCCATGTCCTCGCAAAAAACATGGAGCTGACCGGATTCCCTGATCACCTCTCCTCTGTCATTGGCGGCATCATCCTGGTTTGCGCGGTGCTCTACGTGATTCCGAGAACCGCCGTATTGGGCGCGATACTGGTGACAGGGTTCCTGGGTGGTGCCATTTGCACCCATTTGCGCCTGGGGGAATTCGGCTCTGCTTCGCAGGTCATCAGTGCGCTATTGGGCATTGCGGCCTGGGCTTCGCTTTACCTGCGCAGCAATGCCGTCCGTTGCCTGCTGCCGTTGGTTGAAAGCAAAGGGCGGAAATCACGTTTCTGAGGGCCAGAGATCATGGACCCACGCGTGCGATTGCATTGACCCGCCGATCAAACAGCCGCGCAGGTCCAGTCATGAGCTCCTTTGGTTGGCCGCATCCAGCCAATTTTTGACGCGCTCTTTCGGGCGCGTTTTTTTTCGGTGCCATCGGCCGAGCGCCTGCCAAAGGAAGCAGGTACCGATTATGGAGGCGGCAAGCAGGTGATCATGGGTGCGTCAGGCGGTATTCCACTCGGTCGCCCTAACCTTCAGGAGCAAATTCCCGAGGTTTGCGGAACCCACATGCCTGAAATCGCCACCTATTCGAGAACTAAAATTATGGAAAGCAGATGGAATGAGTAGCTTAGGTCCGGTTCAATGGAGCCCAACATTCAGCTTTACCCCAGCAACAGCGCCTAAGGCTGAGCATGCCACGTCAGTTTCCGCCCGCCCGTTGACTGAGGTTGTTCGCGACGATATCGATAAAGTCAGCCAGCAAACAGGCATCTGTGGGAAGCACTTGCACCAGCTCCATGACATCGCTCGGAAGCATCGATGCATTATCGCTTTCCGCCCTGTTGATCCACACAACGCACAGCTGATCGAGATGGGCTATCCCACCAAGGGGCTGAATATAAAAGGGAAGAGTTCCATGGTCGGCCCGCTGTTCGGTTTTATTCCGGCAAATCAGCAGCTCAGTGGAAAAGGCAACACGACATCGGCCGAGACGGAAAAAGCGAATCTTCAAATCGAAGAGTGCGTGGCGAACGGCCATGCGGTTAAGGTGCCTTTGGAACTGCCAGCGGCACGTATGGATTACCTGAAGCAACATAATTTGATAAGACCGCTTGTTCCACCTGCGTTCGCAAGCACCAAGGAGGATGGTTCCGCGTTTAACTTCACTGCTGAGAAAACAGCAAACGGCACCTATCGAATAACCACGGACGGTCAGGCTGTTGAGGTGCTGGCACCGAAGGTTCAACCTCACGGCAGGCCTGCTCTTCCCTTCACCGCTGACTACGACTTGCTGTTTTTGATGCCGCAATGGGATGACGTCCCACAACAGAGTCAACGACGAGGCTCGGTAAAACCAGCCGCGCCAAACGAGCAGCCCGCTGATCTTGGCATTGCCCATATTCGATCGAAATATGAAAATATCGCCGCCAAAGATATGGCGGGGGCCGCCCCGACTGTTGATTATGTCACCCGCCTCGAGGAACGCGTCATTGACGACATCAACCACGCATTGCGCGGCGAGTTGAAAACACATCTGAATGTCGATGATCCATCAGACTGGAATCTGGTTCATCATGGCTCGGATGAAGGCAATCCAAGCACAGACATGCACAGGAACCTTCCAGCTACCGTCATTGCTCCGCAAGCACTGGGAGAATTTGGCGCCATTGCAGTCATACCTGACAAGGTCACGTTAAACGATTTCCTGAAGGAGGCGCGTGACGCTCACCCAAGCGATCATACAAGCTATGTGCTGGTCGGAAACAGGCGTTGGTTTGATGACGAATTAAAGACTAACGTCGCCAACCGCAGTCAAGAAATCATGCGCAAACTCAGTAGTCAGTCGTCTACCCTATCAACCCCTGACACTCGTCGCGGGAGTACAGCGTCCGGCCAAGACAGCCGGCGTGGCAGTCATATTTCCCAGTCTGATCTGGATTTATTGAAAGTGGTTGCCGAGCACCGGCGAATTCAGTCCGGCGGATAGACCGAGTAGATCCTCGCCGACTTATACGGTGCACATTTATCGGGCTGATGTGGGAACCGGCATAACACTATTGACCACTCATCTGATCGAACCAATTGCACAAGCGCATGAGGAGAAAAATCAAATTATATCGGGTGCAAGTAGTTCTTCTGTGCTCCTTGGTCGCTTGCGGCATGGGCAAGCCATCGAGTCTGCCAAGACTTCGGCTCAAACCGAGCACATCGCTAAACTTTCACCCGCGCATTCTTTCTGAAGAAGCACGACATTCCCTCGACGAGTTTCGCGAGCTGTCCTCCCGACGTTCCTTCGTGGCCGCCGACGGTGGTGAGCCAGTTGCCTTGTAACCACCCATAGTCCTGCGCAATGGCTCTGCAACACCATCAAGAACAACAGGCACCCGCCAACCGAGTCGCTTCATCACCGGATAGAACAGCGCCTGTCGAGCAATCGCCCTTGAATAAACCCGTACTGCCTGTCACATATGAGCAAATGGATCGCTGGGTCGCCTCGATACAACCGACGCTTCTGGAAGAAGCCTTCAGTAGCATCATTGGCATCTTGCGAGGCGGCGCCCCCTTGGCGTTGATGGTCTCGCATGCCACGGGCGTAGAACCGGCCTTTTTGCGTTATTACCGGGCGGATCGAAGCGTGATCTGGGACTCATCGGTCCCGCTCCCTCCACCGGGCAGCAAAGTGCTGCTCTGTGAGGACATCGCCGGCACCGGGCATACCCTGAAGGACTGCGTGGCGTTTTTGCAGCAGCGGGGTTTGAAGGTCAAGATCTTCACTGTCGGCTTCGACGATCTAAGCGGCATTCGCCCTGATTACGGGCTGGACGGGCGAGGATATTTCTTGCAGTTCCCTTGGGAGCGCCAAGCCGTTACCCGCGCTTATCGCGATCGCTGGAACGCCACAGGTGGCGGACGTACCGGCAGGATGGCCCATGATCATGATTACGACGTGTACGCCATCGACCTCGACGGAATACTGCTTCCGGATATCCCGCTCCAACGTTATGCGGCTGACTTGAGCGCGGCGCTTGACGAACGCGACCGCCTCGCGCCCTTCAAGCAGCTGCCGCCCCTCGAGCGGGTGAAGGCGATTATCACCGGGCGCCCGGAGATGGATCGCGTTCGTACTCAAGCCTGGCTAAGCCAACACGGCCATGGCGGGACACCGCTGGTCATGAGAGATACCCGCTCGTGCAACGACAGCCCAGAACAGGTTGCTCTCTACAAAGCCCGGGCATGCGTACAGTTGGGGTGCACGCACTTCGTTGAAAGCGACCCGACACAAGCAATCCTGATCGCGCAGCAAGCGCCTTTATTGCGGGTAATCTGGTGGCATGCCGGGTGCGGCCGGGGAAGATTGATCGGCGCGGCAGATTGGAAACACGGCGCGCCTGGGGCACCATCCTGAACGTGAAAATGGCGAACACGCCGCTGGTTATCACCGAGGACCGACAAGCCACCCACCATGGCGTGACCGATCCGCTGCTTCACGGCGATCGGGTCAGCCTGGCCTTGGCATCACCCTTCGTTTGCCGCCCGACAGTCCAGCGTCGAAGAGGCGGCGGGATCTCCCTTGCCACAATTGCTCACTCGGGCACCAGGTTCGCTGATTAACGTTCAGCGCAAACCATAGGAATAAATCCCCAGGTCATTGTTGTCGAACCAGTTGCCCTTGGCCCAGATCACCCGATCCTGCTCTGCTTGAAAACCGAGGATGCCCAGGTAACCGCCGATGGCGAGGCGCTGCCAGGAGCGGCCCCAATCCTGGGAATAGAACACCCCATCGGCGGAGATGTTCGCGTCCGACCACCAGTAGAGCCAGCGCGGTGGATGGTGATTGCTGGTGGTGTTGATCAGCAGGGTGTTTTGCCCCATCCAGAAGTTGCTGCCACGCACCTGACTATCCGAACCCAACGGCGCGAACACACTGGGCAGGTCGCTCAACGGCGTCCAGGTCAGCGCGGCGGTATCCAGTTCGGCGACCACATCTTGCCCGCGAGCCCCCTGGTCGATCAGTCCAATCACCCGCCCGGCATCGTTTCGTAGCAGCTTGCTCACGAACAGGTTGTCATGGCGCTGCTTGTCCACCACCTGCCAGTGCCCTCCCTGGGCCTGCAATCGGGCCCGTGTCGTGACATTGACCGCGATATTGTGGCTGACGCCATCGGGATGGCCACCCCAGAAGCGTTGGGACGCCCAGATAAAGGCAGTCTGTGCATTCAGTTGCAGGACATGGGTCTGGACTTCCCCATGTTCGCCTGCGTTCGTGCTCCAGTCAGTGATGTCAGGACGTTTGCCACGGGCGTATTCGGCGGACACCAGCAGCGACTCGGGCGCCATTATCGGCGAGCTGTTCGCACCGCGATCGGCCGAGTAAAAGACGCCGGTGGAAACGGCTGTCGGTTTTTCCTCATCGCTGTCTTCATCCGCCACGTCCGGTGGGCCCACGGCCCAGACTTCATTCGAGCCGTGGAAATAGGGAACCAGGTTCCAGGCCAACGAATCGGCCTCGGGAAACCAGCCCTTGGTCAACCACGTCCAGCGTCGGCCTTGATCATCACTGCGAAGGACCACGGTTTGATCGGGCTCATGGGTATTCGCCGTTTCAGGCCGACGCAGGCCCGTGAGCAGGAATACACTGCTCCCGTCGGGGCTCGTCACGAGACAAGCGGCGCCGCTGACATGGGCCACGAGCTGAAATTGCCCTTGGGCATCCAGGCGGGAAATGAAGGAAGTTTCCTTTTCGGCACGAGAGAACAATCGGGCAAATGTCTCGGGCTCCCCCGACTCTTCAGCCTCAGCGGGCTTGCCATAGACCACCGCATCCAGGTCCACGACATCAGCGGACGATTCAAGGGCCTGGGCCTCTTCCTCCAGGCGTCCCACCAGCCAAGTCCCCTGCGGAGTCACCGTCACGCCTGTGCAATACTGGGTCATCGCGCGCAAGCGGGTATCCTTTACGGCGCCCACTTGCTGCTGATCGGGGTTGTCGCCACCCCACTCCAGCTTGGCACTGGTGATCATCCACATGTACCACAGCGCCGCGCCGGCCAGCAGAGCGACAAACAGTCTAGAGAACAGTTTTGAACGAGGCATGGGGAGGTCCGTATCCGGGGGGAAACTGCGAAGCTTTTCTCATCTCTTTTGTCCGGAGTAAATTTTTATCGCACGAGAATGGACGAACCCGGTCGCATAATTGTCAACGCTGTGACCCAGGTTCCATTCTCTGCGTGACGCCGCTTCACCTGAAAGCCCCAACGCGTTAAGCAGACGCCCACAAGGAACGCCCAATGCCCGCAAGCTCCGGCCCCGCCACCGCCTCTCCATTGCCGCAAACCAACGGTTTCGTCCGGGTGCGTGGCGCCCGCGAACACAACCTCAAGAATGTCGACGTGGACATCCCTCGCGATGCCCTGGTGGTATTCACCGGTGTATCGGGTTCCGGCAAGTCGTCGCTGGCTTTCTCCACGCTCTATGCCGAAGCCCAGCGTCGTTACTTCGAATCCGTCGCGCCTTACGCGCGGCGCCTGATCGACCAGGTGGGCGTACCGGACGTGGACAGCATCGAGGGCCTGCCACCAGCAGTCGCCTTGCAGCAACAACGCGGCACCCCCAGTGCACGTTCATCCGTGGGCAGCGTCACCACCCTGTCGAGCCTGATTCGCATGCTTTACTCCCGCGCCGGCAGCTATCCGGCCGACCAACCCATGCTCTACGCCGAGGACTTCTCGCCCAACACGCCCCAGGGCGCCTGCCAGGAATGCCACGGCCTGGGCCGGGTCTATGAAGTGACCGAAGCCTCCATGGTGCCAGACCCATCGCTGACCATCCGCGAACGCGCCGTGGCTGCCTGGCCCATGGCTTGGCAAGGCCAGAACCTGCGGGACATCCTGGTGACCTTGGGGTATGACGTCGACATCCCGTGGCGCGACCTGCCGAAAAAGCAAAGGGACTGGATTCTCTTCACCGAAGAAACCCCTACCGTCCCCGTCTACGCCGGACTGACGCCGTCCCAGACCCGCACCGCCCTCAAGCGCAAGCTCGAACCCAGTTACCAAGGCACGTTCAGCGGCGCCCGACGCTATCTGCTGCACACCTTCATGCATTCCCAAAGTGCCCAGATGCGCAAACGCGTGGCGCAATACATGCGCGCCAGTCCATGCCCGGTGTGCGAGGGCAAACGCCTCAAACGCCAGGCGCTGACCGTGACCTTTGCCGGCCTGGACATCGCCGAGCTGTCGCACCTGCCGCTGCTCGAACTGGCCGAGGTGCTCAAGCAGGTCCTGGCGCCCGACTACCTTGCACAGGCCGAAGAAACGGGAGAAGTGCTCAGCCACCAACAAACCCGCGAGGCCCGTGAGCAACGCGCCGCCAGGGGCAACAATCCCCATGCGGGCGGTCCCGACGCCCGCCACACACCCAACCTCTCCCTGGAAAAACGCCTGGCTGCCCAACGCATCGCCGCCGAGTTGCTGGAACGGATCACCACCCTGATCGACCTGGGCCTCGGCTACCTCGCCCTGGAACGCAGCACGCCGACGCTTTCGTCCGGCGAATTGCAACGCCTGCGCCTGGCGACCCAGCTCAATTCCCAGTTGTTCGGTGTGATCTACGTGCTCGACGAACCCTCTGCGGGCCTGCACCCGGCCGACAGCGAAGCGCTGTTTGGCGCCCTGCAACGCCTCAAGACAGCGGGCAACTCCGTGTTTGTGGTCGAACATGACCTCGATACCATGCGCCGCGCCGACTGGCTCATCGACGTGGGCCCGGACGCTGGCGAACAAGGCGGCAAAGTCCTCTACAGCGGCCCGCCGGCAGGCCTTGGCCAGGTGCATGAATCACGCACCCGCGCCTACCTTTTTGGCGAAGAACACTCTGCGACACGCAACCCACGAGTACCCAAGGATTGGCTGCGCCTGGAAGGCATCACCCGCAACAACCTCGATAACCTGAACGCGGCCTTCCCGTTGGGTTGCTTCACCGCGGTCACCGGCATCTCTGGCTCAGGCAAATCCAGCCTCGTCAGCCAGGCCCTGCTGGATCTGGTCGGCGCGCACCTGGGCCAGGCCAGCCCCAACGCCGAACCCGACGAGCAAAGCCTGGAAGACGAACCGGTGCAAACCAGTGCCGGGCGCGTTGTTGCCGGGCTCGATGCGGTCAAGCGGCTGGTCCAGGTGGACCAGAAACCCATCGGCCGCACCCCGCGCTCCAACCTCGCCACTTACACCGGGTTGTTCGACCACGTGCGCAAACTGTTTGCCGCGACAGAGCAGGCGCAGGCACTGGGATTCGATGCCGGGCGGTTTTCCTTCAACGTCGCCAAGGGGCGTTGCGAAACCTGTGAAGGTGAAGGCTTCGTCAGCGTGGAGTTGTTGTTCATGCCCAGCGTGTACGCCCCCTGCCCCACCTGCCACGGCGCCCGCTACAACCCACAGACCCTGGAAGTTCGCTGGCAAGGCCTGGACATTTCCCAGGTGTTACAGCTGACCGTGAACCAGGCACTCGAGGTGTTTGCCGAACAAGCGGCGGCCAGGCGTTCGTTGCAAGTACTGCAAGATATCGGACTGGGCTACCTGCGCCTGGGCCAACCGGCCACGGAGCTGTCCGGCGGCGAAGCCCAGCGGATCAAGCTGGCGACGGAACTGCAGCGCAAGGCCCGGGGTGCAACCTTGTATGTGTTGGATGAGCCGACCAACGGGCTGCATCCCCAGGACGTGGATCGCTTGCTGGTGCAGTTGAATCGCCTGGTGGAGGAAGGTCATACGGTGATTGTCGTGGAACATGACATGCGGGTGGTGGCGCAGAGTGACTGGGTCATCGATATCGGCCCGGGGGCTGGAACCCAGGGCGGAAACGTGGTGGTTTGCGGGGCTCCGGAAACGGTGACGAAATGCCAGGAGAGTCGAACGGCAACCTTCCTGAAAAGGGCTTTGCACGGTGAAAAATAAAGGTTCTTAATGTTTCTCGCTGTTGCGAAAAAGCTGTCTATACTGTCCTCCAGTTAATCGTTTCAGTAGTCGTAATTAACTACAACCTCAGGGGCAAAGGGCTGAGGTTACACCGGCAAGGACGCAAAATGACATCATCTCAATTGAGAGAGCAGGCATTACACGGCGGCATGAGGGGTTATTATCGCGCCCTGAAGCGAACCCCGATGAACTGGAAAACCCCGCCCCATACTCCAGCCCCGATAGCGGTCACCAAGCTGCGTGCGGGTGTGGCTGCCAACGCTATAAAACTTCCCTCCTCCGCTTGGCGAATATCAACGTGAAGCCTTTGCCACATACAGGTAGTCACATTAATATTTTTCGAGCGCACTCACTATGCTCAAGCCCATTTCAAGCCACCTGCTCAATTTAATTCAAGAGGTGGAGAATAATATCCCAGGAAAAAGCCACGAAGAGTACACCGAGATACTAGGCTGGATATTCTCGAAACTTGGGCTTGAAAAGTTTGCTTATGTTCACTTGGAGCCCATGTCCTTCGACCATTCAAAAGTCTCCATCCACAGCAACTATCCCGCCGAATGGGTGGACACCTACCGCAAGAACTCACTGCACAAATCAGACCCTGTGATGGCCAACACAGCCATTACTGCCATTCCTTTTTTCTGGGATGAAATCCCACAGGAAATCGACAACAATCCGGAAATATTCGATCAGTCCGCATCCTATGGCATCAAGCAAGGGTTCACTGTTCCGATTCATGAGCCCGGCAGATCGTTCGGCTCCGTTCACTTCTCTTCGGAAGAAAATGATCCCGATTTCCCAATCATTGTCCGGGAGAACATATTCATCATTCAAACGCTCAGTATCATCGCCAACCAGCACCGCCCGGTTGAGACCGTTGTAGAGAGCCCGCTCAAGCTATCACCCAGGGAAATTGAATTCCTGCGTTGGCTTGCGCTTGGCAAAAACTATAAGGAGATCGGTTTGATCATGAATATCACCGAACGGACAGTGAAATTTCATGCCAAGCAAATGACTGAAAAAATGGAGTGCACCAATGTCAAGCAAGCCATGTTCAAAGCAGCGCAGTTGAACCTCATCTAAAACGTTTTACGTTAACGCTTTCCTACTACCCCATTCCCACTCGATGCCCTCAACCTCAATACCAGGGCACACTCAGACGAAATTCACCTGGGATGCGATATTGAAAAGCATACCGCAGGCGAACAACCCAATCACCAACGAAATGGCTCGATTTAAAAATCGTCCCGATACAACTGCATGAAATTTTCGACCACAAAAAGCGCCCACTGCAATCCACACAAGCCCTACCGGAAAAATAATGGCTGTAAATAGCAGAATGAATGACAGCCAGTTATCCAACGACAGGAATGTGCCCGCCGGCGCAACGAAGGAAACAAAAAACAACCCCTTGGGATTTGTCAGCGTTGCCACAAATAAATCCGGAACGGTAATACCCGTCGCCGCCCCAAGCGCATGGTCTTTAACCGAGAACCAAAGTTTCAAGGAAATATAAAACAAAAAACACACAGCAAAAATCTTGGTAGCGATCACCACCCACGAGTGATCGGTCATCAGCAAGTCAATGAACACTCCCCACATCGACATCTGAATAACGTATGCCAACCACTCGGCTGCGACGAAGCGCATCGAACGCGTGTTGAACCCTCTACTGATGCCAGCTTGCAACAACAATGAATTCGTCGGTCCCGGAACCAACAACACGGTCAACAACGTAAGCGCAATGTAATTCATAGCATCCATCCATATCAGAAGCCTGTACGGCTCATTTTCAGGGGCAGATCAATCCATCATCTTTCCACATGACTTCAAGCGCAGTGACATGAAGTCAACCATTCCAGTCATACGAGGTCATACGACCAACTCAAATAGAGCAATCACACTAGACCAACATCAATTTGCCACATACTAAACCTCACTCACCAACCGATATCCCTCGGATTCACATCCGATGAATCAACCCATGAAAGAAAGTCATCCTACCCATTGCTAGATGACCGTTTGCTTACAGAGGCTGGACTCTATCCGAGCGCGTCAATTTTTTGAACAGTCAAATATCAATCAGTTACGATGGGTATTTTTATAATCGTCAAAAAAACAATAAATCAAGCGTAGTTCGACTCATGTAAACCCACTCGACCAACACCTATTTGCCATCATGCCGCACCTATACTTTTTTGGATTCGCAGCGATACAAATCCACAACTAACGAGCTCACCAACAATTTATAAGTCGCGCACAAAATCGGGCCCACTAATTAGGCTGGACACTCTATAAACCAAAGACTGTACTTTAGGACAGTTGAAATACCTTAGTGCAAAGTTAACAGTAGCTTCACCTGCAGCCAAGAAGTCGTATCCATGAACTACTCCTCATGCACCTATGGATTTTCCGGCGTATCCACCAGCATCGCAAGCTACTCAAAAATCTCCCTTAACACCCTCGAACAAATACTGTCCATTCGCAAACTCGCTTTCATCGATCGAAAGAAGTGGGACATTGAAAGTTATCAAGGCAGCGATTATGAGTGGGATGAATACGACGACCCCGACGCGATCTACATCTACGCCCATGAAAATGACCGTGTCACCGGCTGTGTTCGACTACGCCCCTCCAGCAAACCCACGTTGATGAGCGGCCCCCTGAGCTTTATCCTTCCAACCGAGAAAACCAGACCGCACTTGGGTCACTGTTGGGAAGCCACAAGATTTGCACTTTCAGCCAACAATTTCCCTACGGGAAAACTCACCCGAGCCAATGTAGACATTCGCACAGCGGCACTTTTCCTGTCAATGATTAAGTTCGCCCAACAACAAAAATTTCACGCATATGAAATCGTCGTAGACACCCTGATGGAAAAAATCCTGAAGCGTTCTGGCTGGCCAATTGAAAGACTCAATACGTCATTAGGATCGAAAGGAGAACACATAATTTACGGCACGTTGCCATGCACGCTTAAAACTTATAACGAGGTCCTCAGCAAGAATGCCATCAATAGAGCAACGGTACTAACCACGCCCCTCATGACACACCGCTCGTCAGACACACTCCATAAATCCCTGGATATTGCCCAGATACTCCCCGCACGAAATATTCCGGCAAAGATACCCAAGCATACTGAGCTGCAGCTTTAATCAAATAATTGGATGATTTTGGAGAAAGGATGAACCTACAACGATTATTCCCGCACGTTGGTAAAGTCATTGCCAGCACAGGCAGTCGCAATTTTCCGCGTATGCTCCACGACCTGATACTCACGGAAATACCCGTGGACGCAACACATATTACCGAACAACGGATCGGCACAAGTAATATGTCCGAACCCAGCACCTCTAGCATCGGTTGCGTCGGCCTGGACAATGCTTGCGTCGGTGCGCTCATGGACACGCACACCGCCAAGCCCTTTTTCCTCGCCGACGACATACTCTTTGAAGATGCGGCATCGCAGAAAATACCCAACTTTTCCCGCTGCCTGCTTAAATGCGAGCGCCCAGAAAAATCCCCGGGCCACAGTACGACTACACAATTACATCTGTCGACCCGAAAGAATGGTCGTCGTTATGTGCTGTCCATCTATCGATCGCCTCTTTCAAAGGGATTTACCGCACAAGAACATGCACTATTGAAAGATTTTTCCTGTCTTTTATTGCCCATGGTCGAGGAGCACGTGGCAGCCCTTGTTCCGCCGGAATCCACTCGGCAAGACCCTTTCCTGGCATTGGACGCTTCGGAAAACGGCGGCATGGAAGCACTGCGCCAAAGGTTCGCCGATCGATTGCTACTGTCGGGTTTGAGTCTATCTTCTCGCGAAACGGAAGTGTGCGTAGGTTTACTGGCCGGACGCACTGCCCCCGAACTTGCCGAACAACTGAACCTGAAGGTCAATACAGTTGAAAGTTATCTGAAGCGCGCGGCCATAAAGATGGGGATTGGTGGGCGTCGTTCGCTGATCCGCTGGATGCATTCGATGGATGCCACACCGGCTCACATGGAATGGAATGGCAATAGCCCGATCCAACAAGCCGTATAAACCTACCCCCAACGATTGCTCGTTCACTGACCGAATCGAGTATTTGTTGGGGGAATATTGTTTTCCCCCTCAAACCTCTTCTACCGCACCTTCCTCCCTGGGCGATCGAGTGCGACGCTTAAGCCATTCAAGCGCATCGTCCACGTAAGTGAAAATCACCGGTACCACCAGCAGGCTCAACAACGTCGACGTCAGCAAACCACCCATGACCACCACTGCCATCGGTTGCCTGAAACTCGGGTCCTCGCCCATTCCCATCGCCGTCGGCAACATCCCGGCCCCCATCGCAATGGTGGTCATCAGAATCGGGCGGGCACGCTTGTGGCAAGCATCCACCAACGCATCGTATCGATCCAAGCCATAGTCGCGGCGAGCCATGATGGCGTACTCCACCAACAGAATGGAGTTCTTGGTCACGATGCCCATCAACATCAGCAAACCGATGACCGATGACAGGGAAAAACTGAAGTTGCACACCAGCAAGGCCAACAACGCGCCACCTAGCGAGAGCGGCAAGGCCGAAAGAATCGTGGCCGGTTGCAAGAAGTCGTGGAACAACAACACCAGGACTGAATAGATACAAAACACGCCGATGGCCATGGCCAGGCCGAAGCTGGCGAACAACTCCGTCATCAGTTGCAATTCGCCCTGCTCCACCAGTTTCACTTCGGCTGGCAAGTTGCGCATCACCGGCAGTTGGCGGACCTCGGCCATGACCTCACCCAGGTTGCGACCGTTGAGCTCGATAGACAGGGTGACATTGCGCAGGCGGTCCAGTCGGCTGATTTGCGCCGGCCCGCTGCCCATGCTGATGTCGCCCAACGAGGCCAGGGCGACCTGGCCGTCTCGACCGGTTACCCGCAATTGGCTGATCGCCTGCAAGTCATCGCGCAATAGCGAATCCATGCGCACCCGCACGTCCACCTGGCGCTGGGATAAATTGATCTTGCCCAGTTGCGAGGAGTATTCGCCGTAAGTCGCCATGCGCAAAGTATCGGCGATGTCCTGGCTGGTGATACCCAATTCCGCTGCCCGGGCAAAATCCGGCCGCATCTGGATTTCCGGTCGTTGCAAGGCGCTGCTGGACGAGACATTGCCGATCCCGCGCAACTCACGCAACTGGGGTTCAAGGGCGCTTGCCGTGCGCTCCAGCAGATCGCCGTCATCGCTGGCAAGCACGATATTGAGCTTCTCTCCGCTGCCATCGCCGCCAACATTGATGCGTACTCCCGCAAGCGTGCGCAACACCTGGCGCATCTGCGCTTCGACCTCCACCTGCTTGCGATCGCGTACATTGCGAGGCGCCAGCTCCACCGTCAGGATCGCATCGCCGGCGCCAGTGATATCGCCAGGCCCGGCGCCCGAACTGCTGGCGGTCCCCACCGAGCTGAACACATGCGTGACGTCGGGGAGTTCGCGCAGCCGTTCGCTGGCCTGCAAGGCCATCGCGGTGGTGTGTTCCAGTGTCGTTCCTGGCGGCATCTCCAATGTTATCTTGCTGCGGCCGGTGTCCTGCGCTGGCAGGAAGCTGGTGGGCAGCAACGGGACCAGCGCCAGAGCCCCGACGAAGCACAGGCCGGCCAGGCCCATCGTCGTCTTGCGCCAAGTCAGGCTGGCATGGATCCAGCCCAGGTAGCGAGTCATCAACGGGCTGTCATGGTCGGCTTCATGCCTTGCCTTGAGGAAATAAGCCGCCATCATCGGCGTCAGCAGCCGCGCCACCAGCAGTGAAAACAGCAGCGCCGCCGACGCCGTCACGCCGAACTGGCGGAACAGCTTGCCGGCGATCCCCCCCATGAACGCCGTGGGCAGGAACACTGCGACCAGGGTGGCCGTCGTGGCGAGCACCGCCAGACCGATTTCATCCGCGGCCTCGGTGGCAGCCTGAAGCGGGGTTTTGCCCATGCGCAAGTGTCGCGCGATGTTCTCGATCTCGACGATGGCATCGTCCACCAGCACACCGATGACCAGCGCCAGGGCCAGCAGGGAGACGGCGTTGAGGGTGAACCCGGCCAGGTACATCACGCCAAAGGTGGGGATGATCGACAGCGGCAGTGCCGTGGCGACGATGAGCGTGGCGCGCCAGTCCCGCAGGAACCACCAGACCACCAGCACCGCCAACAGCATGCCTTCGTACAGCAAATTCATCGAATCGTGATAGTTGGCGAGCACGGCCTTGACCGTGTCACTGGCTTCAACGATCTGCACGTTGGGATGCTGTTTTTCAAACGCGATCATGGCCTTGCGTACGTCATTGGCGACGCCGACATCGGAGAACCCCAGGGAACGGGTGACCTGGAAACCGATCACGGGCCTGCCATCGCGAAACGCCCGGGTGCTGCGTTCGGCGTGGGTGTCGCGAATGTCGGCCAACTGCCCCAGGGCGAGCAGGCGACCGTCGCCGCTGGGAATGTCGATGGCACCGAGGGCCGCCGGATCGTCAATGGCACCCAGGGTCCGCATGGCTTGCTGGCCACTGCCCAGATTGCCCTGGCCACCGGAGTTGTCCTTTTGCATCGCCCGTAACTGGTTGGCGATGTCCGTGACGCGAATACCCAGGCCCGCCATCAGGGCCGGGTCGAGATTGACCTGGACTTCCCGGTCGACACCGCCCATGCGCGCGATCATTGCCACCCCGGGCACCGCCAGCAGCTGTTTGCTCAGCTCATTGTCGACGAACCACGACAACGCTTCTTCATCCAGGTTATCGGAGTCGATGACATAGGTGAGCAATGCCGAGGCGCTGGTGGTCAGCCGGGAAACCGAGGGTGTGTCCAGGCTCGCCGGCAACTGCGCCATGGCACTGTCGACCGCGTTACGCACTTCGTTGAGCGCCTCGTTGCCATCCTTGTCGATGTCAAAGCTGATGCTGATGTTGACGGCACCATCGGTGATGGTCGTCGTCACGTGCTTGAGCAGGCGCAGGGACGTCAGCTTGTCCTCGATCTTGCGCGCCACTTCCGTTTCCAGTTGCTCCGGGGCCGCGCCCTCCAGCGAGGCGCTGATCACCACCACTGGCAGGTCCATGTCCGGAAAATCCTGGATGGCGAGTTTCTCGAAACCCGACAGCCCAAAGAGCGTCAGCAGAATGAACAGCATGACGGCCGGGACCGGATGGCGGATCGACAGGGCTGAAATGTTCATGGCTGGGCGACCTGGGATTGAACGAGGGTCACACTCGCGCCATCGTTGAGAAACGCACCGCCAGCACGCACGATTCGGGCAGGCTCATCGAGGCCGCTGAGAATCTCCACGGCCTGATGCAAGCGTCGGCCGACCACCACCGGTCGCTGGACCACGCGCATGTCATCATTGAGCGTGAACACATAGGAACGCCCGTCCCGCAGGATGACGGCAGTGTCTGGCACCGTGACGGCCTCGCGGGGCGCCAGCTCGATCTGGCCGCTGGCATACATACCGGCCTGGGCGGCGCTGTCGGTGGGCAGGGAGACATACACCAATCCCCGGCTGGTCTTGGTATTCAACGTGGGCGATACCAGCCGCACGCGCCCTTCCAGGCTCTGGCCGTCGGGCAACGTCATGCGGGCGATCTGGCCAGGCTGAACCTGGGCCAGTTGGCGGGCATCCAGCTCGGCCTGCCATTCGATGCGGCCGTCGCGCACCATGCGAAACAGCTCGTCGCCGGCGGAGAGCACCTTGCCAAGCAGTGCCGTGCGCGCCGAAATGATGCCATCGTCCACGGCGAGGATGCGGGTCTGTCCGAGCCTGATCCGCGTGCTCTGCAATTCGGCGCGGGCGCCGGCGAGGTCAGCCTCGGCGAGCGCGACCTTGATCCGGTAGTCTTCACGTTGTTGCTCCGACAAGGCCCCGCCTTGCCCGACGACCCGGGCCCGACGATCATTGGAACGGGCCTGCTCCAGGTTGGCGCCGGCCTGGTCGACGAGCGCCTTCTGCTTGTTCTCTTCGGCAACCACCGTTTCGCTGGCCAGCGTGGCCAGTAATTGGCCTTTCTTCACCCGGCTGCCCACATCGGCCTCGATGCTGGCGATGCGCAGGTTGCTGGTCTCGGCATTGATGACCGCTTCCTGCCAGGGGGCGAGCGCGCCATTGGCAAACAGTAACTGTGGCCAGACCTGGCGTTGCGCCTGGACAACTTCCACGCTCAAGCTGCTGACCCGGGGGGCGGCCTCCACCGGTTCAGCGCCCCGGCGAAAATAGATCAACGCCACCACAATCGCGCATACCGCGATCGCCAACGCGAACTTGCCTGATCGCGACCTCACGCGCCGTCCCCGCCCGATGCTCGACTTCGCGCCAGGGGCTGACCGGCTTGCCAGCCGCCCCCCAGTGCCTTGTACAGGGCGATCCAGTAGCGCACTTGATTCTGCTGCAAGGTGATCAATTCAATCTCGGCTGTCAGCGCCTGGCGGCGCGCG
Organism: Pseudomonas sp. NFACC37-1; assembly: GCF_900101575.1. Taxonomy (NCBI): domain Bacteria; kingdom Pseudomonadati; phylum Pseudomonadota; class Gammaproteobacteria; order Pseudomonadales; family Pseudomonadaceae; genus Pseudomonas; species Pseudomonas sp. NFACC37-1. The sequence continues at coordinate 526,492 of NZ_FMUZ01000001.1, forward strand.
GTTTCCCGGTCCAGCAGGCTGACATTGCCGGCCTGCCAACTGCGGTCGATGGCCTCGAAAGACTCCCGGAAACCTGCGGTCGAACGCTCCACATCCGACTCCCGGCGCCGTGCCGCATCGAGACGCACCAGGGCCTGCTCCACTTCCATTACACCGGTGCGCAGCGTTTGGCGATAGACCGCCAGGGCCGCGTCATACGAGGCCTTGGCACCCTTCTCCGCCGCGCGACGCTTGCCGCCGTCGAACAGCGGAATCGACAGCACCGGGCCCAGCGACCAGGAACGGTTGCGCTGGCCCACCATGGTTCCCACGGAAATCGTCCCGGAAAGACTCAGACTCGGCAGGCGATCAGCCTGAGCCACGCCGATCTCGGCATTCGCCGCTGCCAGTTCGCGCTCGCCGGAGGCGATGTCCGGGCGCTGGCGCAACAAGTCGGCCGGAACCTGCTGCACGTTGAGTTCTGCCGGCTTGGGCAGTTGCGCTGGCGTATGGCCCAGCACGTCCAGCAGTCGCCCTTCATCACTGCCTGTCAGTGCCACCAGGCTCTTGAGCAGCACCTGGCATTCACTCTGCTGCTGGACCAGGGCCGCGGCGCTGCTGGCGGCACTGGCATCGGCCAGCGCAGCGTCGGCGGAGGACGTGAAGCCCGCCCCGAACGACTGGCGCGTCATGCGCGCGGTGTCTTGTTGTGACTGGGCCTGGTCACGGTAGGCCAATACCAACTTCTGGCAGCCACGGTATTGCACGTAGTAATCACCCACCTGGGCCGCCAGGGAAACCCTCGCGTCATGCCAGTCATCCACCCGTGCTTCGACGCGGGAGTTGGCCGCTTCATTGTTGCGGCGCAACTTGCCGAACAGATCGAGTTCCCAGGCGGCATCCATCGTTGCAGAGGAGCCTGAGCCCCCCAGGCGCTGCGAACCGGTCTGCTGCCCACCTCGGCCACCGGACAGCCTACCGTCGAACTTGGGCAAGGCATCGGCGGCGTCACTGTCAGCGGTCGCACGGGCCAGCGAGATATTCGCCCAGGCCTGGTCCATGGACGGGCTATCGGCTTCGGCCAGGCGCAACAGCTCGGCCAATGCCGGGTCATCGAATTGTCGCCACCAGTCGGCCAACGCGGCCACGGACGCGCCATGGGGCACCGGCGCCTGCCACTTGGCGGCGATCGGGACGTCCGGCACCCGATAGTCGGGGCCCAATACGCAGCCACTCAAGGCCACCGCACACAGTGTCACCAGCAATATGCTCTCTGGAGGCTTGAAGACATGCATAGGGTTCTCTAGGGGTGTCAAAGGTGAAAACAGCAAGGCACCCGGCACCGGCACAACTCAGGGAGATGGCGGATTATTAACGATGGCTTGATGAGGCTCGTATGGCCGTTATTTAACCTTGTGCCCGTTCCGATGTCTGGCGTGGAAATTGGGGACAGGTACCGGCAGGAAAACTCGCGATAAAGACGGAGGCCTGTTGAAATGAGCCCGACCTGCCCAGTAATGGCTGCACTTGCTGTCGAGCATGAATGGCCCCGCTCGGTTCACGTTCCATAGCCAATGGATGATCGAATATGGAAGCACTCACTTACCTCGAAAACATCGAGTCGAACGCACGTACCTATGCGCAGACTTTCCAGCGCCTGTTCGTCAGCGGCAGGGGCATGCGTATCAAGGATGCCAGCGGCCAGGAGTTCCTCGATTGCCTGTCGAACGCCGGGACACTGGCACTGGGACACAACCCGCCCGAAGTCCGGGACGCGGTGATGCGCTTCCTCGACAGTGATCACCTGCAGCAGGCACTGGACCTGGCCACGCCGGCCAAGCATGCGTTCGTGCAGGAGCTGTTCTCGATGCTGCCGGCGCAAATGCGCGACACCAGCAAGATTCTCTTCTGCGGGCCCAGCGGTTCGGATGCCGTCGAGGCCGCCATCAAATTGGCCCGCCACTACACCAAACGCTCGCCATTGATGGCGTTCCACGGCGGCTACCATGGCATGACGGCCGGCGCACTGTCGGCGATGGGCAAGCTGTCCCCCAAGACCGGCGATGGCCTGATTGCCCAAGGTACGCACTTTCTGCCCTTCCCCTATCGGTTTCGATGCCCGTTCGGCACCAATGGCGAGCATACCGATCAACTGTCCATCGACTACATCCGTACCGTCCTCTCGGACCCGGAAGGCGGCATCGCCAAACCGGCGGCGGTCATCGTCGAGGTGGTGCAAGGCGAAGGCGGCTGCATCCCGGCCTCGGCCAACTGGCTGCGGGCGCTACGGGAAATCACCCTCGAGCAGGACATCTTGCTGATCGTCGATGAAGTCCAGACCGGCCTGGGTCGCACCGGCAGCACATTCGCCATCGAACACGCCGGGATCGTCCCCGACATCCTGGTACTGTCCAAAGCCATCGGCGGTGGCTACCCACTGGCGGTGATCGTCTACGCCGAACATCTGGATACCTGGGGCCCCGGCATGCATGCGGGGACCTTCCGCGGCAATCAGATAGCGATGGTTGCTGGCGCCGCCACCATGCAACAAATCCGCAAGGACCATCTCGTCGCTCATGCCGCCCGGATGGGCGACCGACTGGAAAGCGGCCTGCGGGACATCGCGCAGCGTTCCCCATTCATCGGCGATATCCGCGGTCGCGGACTGATGATCGGCGTGGAAATCACCAAGCCGGCCGACAACCAGCGCGCCGGCCAGGCTGACGGCGCTCGGGCACACGCCATCAAGCTCAACTGTTTCGACAACGGCTTGATGATGGAAACCGGTGGGCGCCATGGCGCAGTGCTCAGGTTCCTGCCCCCCCTGACCATCACCGAGACCGAGGTCGGCATGGTGCTGGACCGCTTCGAACAGGCGGTGAGGAAGGTTGGAGAGACTCGCCCGCATGTGGCACGCGTAGCGGTATAAGGCGCCAGGCACACCTTATGTGGCGAGGGAGCTTGCTCCCTCGCCACTGGGCTTCAAGCCAGGGTAGCCCGGATCAATCCCGAGCCAATGCATTGATCGGATCGAGCCGCGCGGCATTGCGCGCGGGCACGAAGCCGAACACGATGCCGATCAGGGTCGAACAGACGACAGCGGTGACGATCGATCCCACCGAGAACACCATCTGCCACTCCTTGACGAAGATCGAAAAGACGTAGCCGATACCAAACGACAAGGCGATGCCAATCGTGCCACCCATCAGGCACACCATCACTGCCTCCACCAGGAACTGCTGGCGGATATCGGACTGGCGTGCACCGACGGCCATGCGGATACCGATCTCACGGGTACGTTCGGTCACCGAGACGAGCATGATGTTCATCACTCCGATGCCCCCCACCACCAGCGAGATGATCGCAATCAACGAGAGCAAAAGCGCCAGCGATTGGCTGGTCTTCTGCACCGTTTGCATCACACTGTCGAGGTTGTAGGTGAAGAAATCCTTGATGCCATGGCGTTGGGTCAGGAGCTTGACTACGTTGTCCTCCACTAATTTGCTCGGTTGCCCGTCCTTTATCCGCACCGTGATGCTGTCCAGGAAACGCTGGCCCAGCAACCGACCAGCCGCGGTTTCATAGGGCATCCAGATGTTCAGGTTCTTGCTGGTGTTGAAGACGCTTTTGCGGTCTTCGGTCACGCCGATGACCGTGCAAGGCAGGTTGTCGACGAGAATCACCTTACCCAGTGGGTCTGTGTGCGAGCCGAACAGTCTGTGGCTTGTGTTGTGGTCGATGACTACCACTTGCGATTGCCGCCGGGCATCGTCATTGCTGAACGCCACACCCGAGCCGATCTTGATTCCGCGAACCTGGAAATAACTCGCGCTCACACCGTTGACGGTCGCATTGACATCGATGTTTTCATAACGCAATAGCAGGTTGCGACCCAGGTTGGGCGTCGCACTGTCGATGTAATACTGGTCGCCCAGGGCGGTCACATCGGACAGCACCAACGTTTCGATAGCCGTGGAGCGACTGTCCCCCCAGTCGGACCCTGGCATGATTTCGATCGTGTTGCTGCCGATCGCCTGGATGTCCTTGAGGACATATTGCTTGACCCCTTCGCCAATCGCCACGATCGATACCACCGAGGTGATACCGATAATGATGCCCAACATGGTCAGCAGGGTTCGCATTCGATGCGAGACCAGCGCCACCCAGGCCATGTTGAACGCCTCGCTGAACAGGCCGAAGCTGGCGAGCAGGCCGTTCGTGGGCTTGACCTTGGCCGGGCGCGTGTCTTGTGCCGACGGATCCTGCAGCGGCCTCTGCGGATTGGGACGATCACTGACGATTTCACCGTCGCGGATCTCGATGATGCGCTGGGCGTGAGCCGCCACTTTCTCATCGTGGGTCACGATGATGACCGTATGCCCCGCCGCGTTGAGCTCCAGCAGGATCTTCATGACTTCCTTGCCACTGGTGGTGTCCAGCGCACCGGTGGGTTCGTCCGCCAGAATGATCTCGCCGCCATTCATCAGTGCCCGAGCGATACTCACCCGCTGCTGCTGGCCACCCGAGAGTTGACTCGGCCGATTGCTCAGGTGCCCCACCAACCCCAGGCGCTTCAACAGGTCCCCGGCACGGTTGTGGCGCTGTGACTCTGCGGCACCGGCGTAAATAGCCGGCATCTCGACGTTGTGCAAGGCGCTCAGGTGCGGCAGCAAATGGTAGCGCTGGAAAATGAAACCGAAGTGGTCGCGACGCAACCTGGCCAGTTCACGGTCGTCCATCGAACCGGTTTCGCGCCCGTCCACCTTATAGCTACCGGCGTCCGGATGATCGAGGCAGCCGAGTACATTCATCAAGGTCGACTTGCCGGAGCCGGAAGCACCGGTGATCGCGACCACCTCGCCCGCATTGATCGTCAAGTTGATGTTCTTGAGCGCTATGAACGCCTTTTCGCCCGCGAGGAAACTGCGGGTGATGCCCTCGAGTTCCAACAGTGGTCGCGTCATGGTCAGGCTCCCGCCACGGCCGGGGTCGGCTCGCCGATGACAACCTTGTCACCTTCAGCCAGGCCATCCTTGATCTCGGCCCTGACGTTGTTGTTGATGCCCGTCTGCACGTTGCGCGGCTGAGCCTTGCCCTCGGCATCGAGCACACGGACCACGAAGCTGCCATCCTGGTTTTTCGCCCCCAGCGCGGCGACGGGAACCGTCAGCACATCCTTGGCTTTGTCCAAGACGATACGAACCTGGGCAGTCATGGAGATACGCAAGCGATGATCGGGGTTCGGCACATCGAAGAGGCTGTTATAGAACACCGCGGTGTTCTGTTTGGGCGCCCCGGCTGCCTGGGTTTCGAGGAAGTTCTGCGGCGCAGGCTCGGTGCCTCGCAGTGTGGCGTAGTAGCGTTTTTCCGACTCCCCCAGGATGGTGAAATACACCTCTTGGCCGGGAACGATGTGAATCACATCGGCCTCCGATACCTGCGCCTTGACCGTCATGGTGTCCAGGTCGGCGAGCTTGAGCAGGACCGGCGCCAGTTGCTCGGCGATCACCGTCTGGCCTTCCTGCGTCACGATTCCCACGACATAGCCGTCTATCGGCGCGACGATGTGGGTGTAGGCCAGGTTGACCCGTGCGGTTTCCACCTGGATACGGGCGTCCTTTATCTGCGCATCGAGGGAAAGCAGGTTCGCCGCTTCCACCTTGTAGTTCGACTCGGCAGTCTCGTACTCCTGCTTGGAGATCGCGTCGTCCGGCTGCAGTTTTTTGTAGCGGTCATAGGTGGCCTTGGCATCCTTGAGTTGCGCCGCCGTGGCCTGCCGCTTGGCCACCAGGTTCTCTTCGTTGACCAGGGTCTGGCGCAATGAGTTCTGTGCCAGCATCGGATCGATTTCCGCCAGCCACTGGCCCTTCTTGACCTTGTCGCCCAACTTGACCTTGAGCGATTTAAGCTGGCCCGATACCTGGGCACCGACGTCGACCTGCTTGACCCCCTGGAGCGTCCCGCTCGCCAACACCGAGTTCTCGATGTCAGCCCGCTCGACCGTGGCAGTCAGGTATTCCGGCGGTTTGCCCGGCGATTGCGCGCTGTAGAAAATCAGACCGGCCACCACGACCAGTACGAGCACGATAGCGATTTTGCGAAACTTCGACTTTTCCATAAATAACCATGAGTGCGTTGATTTCAGACCCGGCCAACGTGGCGTCGGGCTCCATGGATGCGCGTCAAGGAGAGACAGTCATACGTAGTCACTGGCGGCCTCCTCGTCGAGCATGGGAAGGCCGTCCTGCCACCAGGCTGCCAGGTTGTGTACGTGAGGGGCCTTGAGGATCGTGAAGTGGTTGCCCGGACCGTACCAGATACTGAGGTCGGGGATATGCTTGCGCCATCCTTCGATCATTTGTTCCTGTTCGCGTTTGTTACCGGCCGTGTCCAGGGTTGGATCATTGGCCAGCACCAAGCGCACCGGCCCGGTGTAGCGATGTTGCGGTTGATAAACCGTGCGCAGGGCCGTACCGAAGGCCCGCGCCGGACCGCGCATCGAATCCACCGCCGAACGCTGCGGCAGCATGCCGGCCCGTACCATGCCCGCATGCAGCAAGCGCATCTGCGCGGTATCGTCCTGGGTACCGAAGACCGTGGCATCGATCCCCAACGACTTGCCGGAAGCCAACTGCATCGCCTCGATCAGTCGATTCAGCACCCCCGTCGCGGTATAGGGCTTGCCCACCACGCCGTTGCCGCCCGGCGACTCACTGTCGATCAGCGTCAACGAAGCCACCTTGCGACCCCGGGCATGCAGGCGGGCCGCCATCTCGAACACGATCCAGCCGCCAAAGGAATGGCCGAGCAGATGCACCGGCCCCTCCGGTTGGACCTTGTCGATCGCGTCGAGGTACGCCTGGGCGGCCGTCTCCACGAGGCTGAAAGGCTCTGTGCTGCCGTCCAGCCCGCGGTGCTGCAGCCCATGGATAGGCCAGTCAGGACCGAAGGCATCGGTCAAGCCGATAAAACCGGTCACGCTGTCGCCTGCTCCCGGCACGCAGAAGATCGGCGCCCGATCGGCACGCCCGCCCTGGATCGTCAACAGCGGCTGGTAACCGCTCTTCGGTGAGGGGGCCGGACGCGATGCAGCGGTGTGGAGTGCAGCAGTGATGGCCTGGCCCAATGCCTTGACATGGGGCGTTTGCATCATGCTCTGGTGGTTACCCGGCACCTTGATGCAATGCAACTTAGACGTGGGCAGGACAGCGTCCCAGCCCAGGTAGCCGGAGTGCTCGGGCGCGTCGTCCTTGCGTTCTTCGGCCACCAGCAGATGCACCGGTACGGAAATCGGATACACCGTGTAATGGGCCAACGCATGACCATGGGCCACTTCGCGATCGAGGTACTGCCAGAGCTGCTCCGCGCTATAGACGGCCAGCTCGGCCGGTAGCACCGCCTCGTCGCGGCAATGCTGCACCAGGTCTGTGAAATCGAATCGATCCAATTGTCCTTGCAGATCGGCCAGATTCTCCAGGATCGCTGCAAGTACTTCTTCGCCAGGCAACGCAGCCCTCCAGAAAACATCGCAGCGGTCCAGCAGATGCAGCTTGTGGGCTTCGTCCAATGCCCAGCGCGACCGGCCCTGATCCACCAGCCGAGGCAGATAGCTGTCGATGAGACCGACGAACTCGACCTCCTCGTCCAGGCCGATCAGCTGGATCGCGGTCTCGTAGGCCAGCACGCCACCGAACGACCAGCCGGCCAGGCGATAAGGCCCTTTGGGTTGTACCGAACGAATGATCCCCACCAGGCGCGAGGCCATGCACTCCATCGTTTGCAACTGCGGCTCACCCCATTCGACGGCAGGCAGGCCATACACCGGGATATCCGGATCGATGTGCTTGCCCAGCATCGGGAAGTACAGGTCCAGGCCACTGAACTCGTGCACCAGGAACAGCGGATTCTGCTGGCCAGTGGTGCGCACCGGTACGATGGCCTCCTTGACCTGGGCATCCTCGGTGCGGGCCTGCAGCATCGATGCCATCGACGCGACGCTTTCGTGCTGGAACAGCTCGGCCAGCGAGACGGTCAGGTTGGCCTGTGCCAACAATCCGACCAGCCGGATCGCCAGCAGTGAATGACCGCCCAGCTCAAAGAAGTTGTCGTGACGACCGATCCGCTCCAGCTTCAGGACGTCGGCCCACAAGCCTGCCAGCGCGACTTCCAGGTCGCCTTGCGGCGCCTCGTAGTCCTGGCTCCCATAAGCGTGCATTTCCGGTACCGGCAACGCCCCGGTGTTGACCTTGCCGTTCAGTGTCAGCGGCAACGACGTCAATCTCACGTAGGCCGCCGGGATCATGTATTCCGGCAGCACGGAGCGCAGTTGGGCGCGCAGGACGTCCGCATCGAGGTCCCCACCGTTCTCATGCTCGGTGTAATACGCGATCAGGCACTTGTCGCCCGGACTGTCTTCACGCGCTACCACCAGGGCCTCACGCACCCCATGGCACTCGTGCAAGCGGGCCTCGATCTCACCGAGCTCAATACGGAAGCCACGTATTTTGACCTGACCGTCATTGCGATCCAGATATTCGATGGTGCCGTCGGGCAGCCAGCGGCCGAGATCGCCACTGCGGTACAGGCGCGCGCTGCCCGAATCGCTGAACGGATCGGCAATGAAGCGTTCCTCGGTCAGGTCCGGCCGGTTCAGGTAACCGAGGGCCACCCCGACACCCCCGATATGGATCTCCCCCGCGACACCCACAGGTACGGGTTGGCGCGCGGCATCAAGGATATACACCCGGGTGTTGGCAATAGGACGGCCGATCGGAACACTCGTTGCGCCATGTGGCACGGCAGTGACCACATGGGTCGTCGCAAAGGTGGTGGTCTCGGTGGGACCGTAGCAATGCACCAGCCGCAGCGAAGGAGCATGGGCCAACAGCCGGCGGAAGGAAGCAGGATCACCGCGCTCGCCACCGCACAGCAGGATCCGCAAGCCTGCCAGAGCATCCGGGATCAAGACCAGGTATTGATTGAACATGGCGGTGGTGACGAACAGCACCGACACCTCGGCCTCTGTCAGCGCCTGGGCGAATTGCGTCGGGCTGAGCAACGTTTCGTGATCAATGATCACAACCCGCCCGCCGTTGAGCAATGCCCCCCACACTTCCATCGTACTGGCGTCGAACGCCGGGTTCGAGGCGAACGCCACGCGATCCTGTACACCGAAATCCGCGTAGCCGTTATTGATCGCCAATCGGCCTATGGCCAGGTGCGGCACGATCACCCCTTTCGGGTGGCCCGTGGAGCCGGAGGTGTACATGATGTACGCCGGTGTATCGCTGGTTTGACCGGGGAATACCGCCGGTTGTGCAGCCTGGATCAATTGCAGTGTGTCCAGGTCCAATCGCGGCATGTCTTCCGGCAAGGCCCTGTCACGGGTCGTCAACACCAGCACCGCGGCACTGTCTTGCAACATGAAACGCTGCCGCTCCTCGGGCGCATGGTGGTCCAGCGGTACATAGACGGCGGCGCACTTGAGGATCGCCAGTTCGCTGATGATGAGCTCGAACGAACGGCTCAGCATGATTGCGACTCGAGACCCTGGCTGGACGCCTCGTTCAAGCAAGCAATGCGCCAGGTGATTGGCTCGCTCGTGCAGCTCCCGGTAGGTGAGTTGCTGCGCCCCATGCTGAAGTGCAATCGCGTCAGGCCGGGCCCTGACCTGGGCTTCGAACAAGCCGTGGACCGTCTCTTCGCGAGGATAGACCGTGTCGGTCGCATTGAAGTCGACCAGCAGTTGCCGGCGTTCCGCCGCTGGCAATATCGCCAGCTCACGCAAGGGTACCTCGGGCGTGCGCTCAAGCGCATCGACCAGGCTTTCCAGCGCCGTATGCATGTAGCCGCAGATGCGTTCTGCCCCGATGCGCGACTCCGCCAGGGCGGTCAGTACGAAGGCCTCGCCGAGGTCGTCGATGTTCAGCGACAGTGGATAGTTGCTCCACTCCTCGCCGCCGAGCCCCTCGATCCCGTTCCAGGCCGACTGGGCCTCCTCGGTGACCTGCGTTGCAGTGTGCCGGTAGTTCAGCAGTGCACTGAACAACGGCGTCGACGTAGCGACACCACTGCAACGCTGTGCCAGTGCCAGCGACGCATGTTCGTGCCCTAGCAGCGCGGTGAGACGCGCATGCGTTGCCTTGACGCCTGCCCGGGCACCGTCGACGCCGACGTCAACCCGCAGCGGCAAGGTGTTGATGAACAACCCTAGCGCCCGATCGGCCCCCTCACCGCCCTGCATCCGGCCCATCAGTACGGTACCGAACACCACGTCTTCGCGCCCGGACACGGCGCCCACCACCCGCGCCCAGGCCAGGTGATGCAGGCTCGCCGCGCTGACGCCAAGCAGTCGCGATTGTGTCCGCAGACGACGATTCAAATTGTCGTCCACGCCCAACCGGGCCTGTTCGATGACATGGCTGTCGCCCTGCACGTCCTGCAGACCGAATGGAAGGGTCGGCTCCTGGATATCCTGGAGCATGTCCCTGAAGAACGCCTCGTGGGCGCTTTGCGTCACGCCAAGCCGCGCCTGGGCCACGTAGTTGCGATACGGCACGGCATCGCCCAACTGTGCCTGCTGCCCGAGCAAGTACGCTTGCATATCGTGCTGGATCACCTCCAGCGCGGTGTGATCGAGTGCAATGTGATGGAACAGCAGCAACGCCACCCAGCGCTGGTGCTCGTCGTCATAGGCACAGGCAAGCCGCATCATGGGCGCCTGGCGCACATCGAGCCGAGAGTGCCGAGGGTCGAAACGCTCACGAAGCTGCGTCACCACGTCCTCGCCCGGCTCGACCGTACAGGTCTGCACCGCCAGTGGCGCTTCCCGCAGCACCACCTGCACCGGCTCGCGCAAGCCCTCCCAAAGCACAGCCGTGCGCAGGATATCGTGGCGGTCGATCACGCCTTGCAGCGCACTCACGAACGCATCCAACCGGGCACGGCCCTCTAGGTTGAACATGGCCTGCTGCACATAGAGATCGCCCTGCGACGAAACCAGGTGGTGATACAGAATCCCTTCCTGCAATGGCGCCAGGGCGTAGATGTCCTGGACATTGCTCACGCCACCGGGCACCCAGGCAACGATGGCGTCGACTTCCTGCTGTGTCAGGTCGGCAAGCGGCAACATCTGCGGGGTGATCCGCTCACAACCCGGCACGATGCCGTTGTCCGGCACCACGATTTCCGTCGTACCGCCCACGGCTGCCGCCAACGCGGCCAGGGTCGGCTGGCCGAACAGCACGCGCACATCGGCGCTCAAGCCGGCTTGGCGCATGCGCTCGATCAACGTAACCGCCAACAACGAGTGCCCGCCCAATTCGAAGAAGTGGTCATGACGCCCCACCTTTTCGACCTTGAGCAGCTCGGCCCACAGTTGTGCCAGTGTCGTTTCCACAGCGCCCTGCGGCGCTTCGTACTCACGGGTAATCACCGACGCCAGGTCCGGCGCCGGCAAGGCCTTGCGGTCGAGCTTGCCGTTGGGGGTCAACGGCAATGCCTCAAGCTGCACATAGGCTGCCGGCACCATGTATTCCGGCAGTTGCGCTAGCAACTGGGCACGCAGGGTTTCGATCTCGACGCGGTGCTCGTCACCGTGCACGGTGAAATACGCCACCAGCCGCTTGGACCCCGGCACGTCTTCGCGAGCCAGCACCACGCTTTCCTTGATCGCCTCGTGCCGGGCAAGCTTGGCTTCGATCTCGCCAAGTTCGATACGGAACCCACGGATCTTCACCTGATCGTCGTTACGCCCTAAGTAGTCGATGTTGCCGTCCGCCAGGTAACGACCCAGATCGCCAGTGCGGTACATCCGTGCATTCGGCCGGGTACTGAACGGGTCATCGAGGAAACGCTCGGCCGTCAGTTCCGGACGGTGCAGATAACCCCGCGCCACCTGGACGCCACCAATGTAGATCTCCCCAGCCACGCCCATGGGCACCGGTTGACCATGAGCGTCGAGCAAGTAGATCCGGGTATTGGCGATGGGCTTGCCGATCGGCGTGCTGTCCGGTGTGTCGGCACCGGAACAGTCCCACGCCGTCACGTCGACGGCCGCTTCGGTAGGGCCGTACAGGTTGTGCAATGCCGTCCGTGGCAGTCGCCCCTTGAAGCGCCGCACCAGATGCCCCGGCAACGCTTCGCCGCTGCACATCACCTGACGCAACCCCTCGCACTCGCCAGCTTCGCCATGGGCCAGGAACACGTCCAGCATCGACGGCACGAAGTGCATCGTGGTGATGCCGTGCCGCTGGATAGCTTCACGCAGGTACGCCGGGTCGCGATGCCCACCCGGACGCGCCATCACCAGCCGGGCACCGGTGAACAGCGGCCAGAAGAACTCCCACACCGACACGTCGAAGCTGAACGGGGTCTTCTGCAGCACCGCGTCCGCGGCGCTCAGCGGGTAGGCGTCCTGCATCCACAGCAGGCGATTGACCACCGCGCCATGCTCGTTCATCACGCCCTTGGGCAGGCCGGTCGAACCCGAGGTGTAGATGACGTAGGCCAAATGGTTGGCATGCAGGCCCGAGACCCGCGGATTTCCGGTTGGCTGCGTGGCGAAGTCCTCCTCTTCGAGCACCATCACCCTGGCAGCGGTCGCAGGCAGGCTCGCCTGTAAGGTGCGCTGGGTGAGCACCACCGTCGGTGCGCTGCTCTCCAGCATGTAGGCCAGGCGGTCGGCCGGGTAATCCGGATCGAGCGGCACGTAGGCGGCGCCGGACTTGAGAATGCCCAGCAGCGCCGCGACCATGTCCGTGCTGCGGTCCACGCAGATCGCCACGCGGTCATCCGGACGAATGCCCAGGGCAAGCAACCGGTAAGCGATCTGGTTGGCGCGGCCGTTCAGTTGGGCGTAGCTCAGTTGCTGCTCTTCGAACACCACGGCGACGGCCTCCGCAGACGCTGCCACCTGTGCCTCGAACAGGCCATGCAGGGTCAGGCCTTGCGGATAGTCGACGGTTGTAGCATTGAACGCTTCCAGCAGATGCTGGCGCTCTGCGTCCTCCAACAGCGGGATCTGCGTCACCAACGCCTGCTCATCGGCAACCATGGCGCGCAAGATACACTCGAGGTAGCCGAGGTAGCGCTCCATCGTGGCCTGGTCGAACAGTGCCGTGGCGTACTCCAGCGAACCGAACAGACGACCATCGATCAGGGCCATGTCCAGCAAAACATCGAACTTGGCGGTACGGCTGGTCACCCCCAGCCCTTGCAATGACAGGTCGGACAGTTCCATCCCGCCGGCTTCGCTGTTCTGCCACGACAGCATGGCCTGGAACACTGGGCTGTGGGACAGGCTGCGCAATGGCCGGACCACTTCCACCACCTGCTCAAACGGCAAATCCTGATGCGCCTGGGCGCCCAGGGTCTGGGCCTTGACCCGTTGCAGCAAGGCGTCGACGGTCAGTTCGGCCGAAACCTCGACGCGTATCGCCAGGGTGTTGACGAACAAGCCGATCAGGTCTTCGACCTGCGCCTGCATACGGTTCGCCGTCGGTGTGCCGATGACGACATCATCCTGCCCGGACATCCGGCTCAGCAGCGCGGCCCACGCTGCCATCACCGTCATGAACAACGTGGCACCATGGCGCTGGCTCAAGGCCTTGAGGCCTTCGGTCAGCGCTTCATCGAAGGCGATCCCCACCGCGTGGCCTGAATGATCCTGCTGGGCTGGCCGTGGCCGGTCAGTCGGCAAGGTCAGCAACGCCGGTGCTCCGGCCAGGGTGTCCTGCCAGTAGCGTTCCTGGCGGCTCAACACCTCTCCGGTGAGCCAGCGCCGCTGCCAGACGGCGTAGTCGGCGTATTGCACCGGCAAGGCCGGCAGCGGGTCGTCCTGGCCTTGGCTGAATGCAGCGTACAGCACGCCCAATTCACGGGTCAGTACATCGGCGGACCAGCCGTCCGAGACGATGTGGTGCAGGGTCACCAGCAACACGTGGTCAGCATCGCCCATGTGCACCAGGCGACCACGGGCCAGTGGGCCACGGCTCAGGTCAAACGCCTGCCGTGCTTCCTCCCCGGCCATGCGCGACAGCTCGGCCTCGGCATCCGGGTGGGCGGACAGGTCATGCCGTTGCAAGGCGAAACCGATGTCGGCCGGAGCAATGCATTGCTCCACTTCCTGGCCCTGGACAAAGGTTGTGCGCAAGGCTTCGTGACGGGCGACGATGCGATCCAGGGCAAGGCCCAGGGCAGCGGTGTCCAGCACACCGCGCAGACGCAAGCCGGTGGGGATGTGATACGCCGCGCTGGCGTTGTCCAGCTGCGCGAGGAACCACAGGCGTTGCTGGGCAAACGACAACGGCAATGCCTGCTCACGGGACACCGGCACGATGTCCGGCCGGGTGCTGCGTGCCGCTCGGGCCAGCACCTGGGCCAACGCACTCAGCTCGGGTTGGGCAAAGACCTCGTTCAGGCTCAGTTCCACCCCCAACTGCTCGCGCACCTGGGCAATCAAGCGCATCACCAGCAACGAATGCCCGCCCAGCTCGAAGAAGTGGTCGTGACGCCCCACCGCTTCGACGTTGAGCATGCCCTGCCAGATCTGCGCCAGGGCGACTTCCGTGGCCCCTTGCGGTGCTACATGCATACGACTGGCGAAGGCCTCGGCATCCGGCGCCGGCAGTGCCTGGCGGTCGAGTTTGCGGTTCGGCGTCAGCGGCAGCGCAGCCAGGCTGACGAACGCACTCGGTACCATGTACTCGGCCAGCAGGGTCGACAGTTCCGAGCGCAAGGCAGCCGCGCTCAGGGTGATACCGCCGTGCGGCACGACATAGGCCACCAGGCGCTTGTCCCCTGGCGTGTCCTCGCGCACGATCACCGCCGCTTCCTTGACCCCGGCGCAGTGGCTGAGCCTGGTTTCGATTTCACCCAGCTCGATACGGAATCCCCGCACCTTGACCTGGAAGTCATTGCGCCCCAGGTATTCGATGCGTCCGTCCGGGCGATAGCGGGCCAGGTCGCCGGTCTTGTACATGCGGGCGTCGGGCTGGTCACTGAATGGATCGACGAGGAAGCGTTCGGCATTGATCGCGTCGAGATTCAGGTAACCCCGGGCCACGCCGTCGCCACCGATGTAGATCTCTCCCGCCACTCCGAACGGCACCGGCTGGCGGTGGCCGTCGAGCAGGTAGATACGGGTGTTGGCCATCGGCGTGCCGATGGTGGCGTTGCCGGCCGCGCCGTCGGCGTCGTAGTGCATGTAGGCGGCGGTGCACGATACGGTCGCCTCGGTCGGGCCATAGGTGTTGATCAGCCGGGTATGGGCCGAGCGCACCGCGTCCCACATCTGCAGTTTTTGCATCGACAGCGCGTCACCGGTGACGTTGACCAGGCGCACATCGCGCAGATGATCGCGGGCCTGCGCCGGCGTGCCGTGCCATTCGGCCGCCAGGGAATGCCAATGCGCAGCGGTCAAATGCACGAAGGTTGGCCGGAGCCCGGCGTCCTGCTGCAACTCGACGCTGCCGAACAGCGCGCGGGTCGGCGCCAGGGTGGCGCCGGTGACCAGCGCCGGGAAAATCTCTTCCACCGAGAGGTCGAAGTTCAACGTGTTCTGCTGCAGCACCGTATCGGCCGGCGTCAGCTCGAACAGGCGCACGGCATCTACGCAGTAGTTGACCAGCCCCCGGTGTTCGATCATCACGCCCTTGGGCGCGCCGGTCGAACCCGAGGTGTAGATCACGTAGGCCAGATGGCGCACGCCGAGGGTCGCCACCACCGGGTTGTCTTCGCGGCCCGCGGCAATGCCGCTGCGCACTCGCTCGACGTAGTCGAGCAGCACCACCGGCGCTGCCAGTGGCGGCAGGCAGTCTTGCAGTGCGCGCTGGGTCAACAGCGCTACCGGAGTGCTGTCGGCGATCATGTAGGCCAAACGTTCGGCGGGATACGCCGGGTCCAGCGGCACGTAGCCGCCACCGGCCTTGAGTACCGCCAACAGGCCCACCAGCATTTCGGCGCTGCGCTCGACACAGATCGCCACGCGGTCGTCGGGACGGATGCCCAGCCCGATCAGGTGATGGGCCAATTGGTTGGCCTGGCGATTCAGTTCGGCGTAGCTCAGGCGTTCGCCTTCAAATACCACGGCAATGGCCTGCGGCCGAATCGCGACCTGGGCCTCGAAGAGTTGATGGATTGTCTGTTCACGGGGGTACGGCGCCTGGTTCGCGTTGAGCCCGACCAGCAGACGCTGGCGTTCGGCGTCGTCCACCAGCGCGATCTGCTCGATCAGCGCCTGGTCACTTGCCACCATGGCACGCACCACCCGCTCGAAATAACCGAGGTAACGCTGCACCGTGGCCTCGTCGAACAAGGCCGTGGCGTATTCCAGGGCGCCGAA
Source organism: Pseudomonas sp. NFACC37-1 (assembly GCF_900101575.1). Taxonomy (NCBI): domain Bacteria; kingdom Pseudomonadati; phylum Pseudomonadota; class Gammaproteobacteria; order Pseudomonadales; family Pseudomonadaceae; genus Pseudomonas; species Pseudomonas sp. NFACC37-1. The sequence goes on from NZ_FMUZ01000001.1 coordinate 542,813, forward strand.
GATCTGCCCCTGAGCCTCGCCGAGTTCCAGGGACAGGTCGAACTTGGCGATATTGCTCGCCACACCAAGGCTTTCGAGCTTCAGGTCGCCCAACACCAGCTCGCTGTTGTCCAGGGTCTGCCAGGACAACATGGCCTGGAACAGCGGGCTGTGGGACAGGCTGCGTACCGGATTGAGCACTTCCACCACCTGCTCGAACGGCAGGTCCTGATGCGCCTGGGCGCCCAGGGTCTGGTGCCTGACCCGCGCCAGCAAGGCCTCGACCGTCGGTGCGCCCGAAACGTCGATACGCACGGCCAGGGTGTTGACGAAGAAGCCGATCAACCCTTCGACTTCCGACCGTGTGCGGTTGGCCACCGGCGAACCGATCACCACGTCGTCCTGCCCGCAAAGGCGACTCAACAACGCCGCCCAAGCCGCCATCAACGTCATGTACAGGGTGACGCCGTGACGCTGGCTCAAGGTTTTGAGATTGGCCGTCAGCTCGGCGTCGAACGCCAGGGGCAGCGCCGCCCCGCTGTAGTCCTGCTGCGCCGGGCGCGGCCGGTCCGTCGGCAGCATCAACAGCGCCGGCGCATCGGCCAGGGTTTGCCGCCAGTAGCTGCTCTGGGCCTGCAACACGTCGCCGCTCAGCCAGCGGCGTTGCCACAGGGCGTAGTCGCCGTATTGCACGGCCAGCGCCGGCAGCGGATCGTCCAGGTCATGCTGGAACGCTTCGTAGAGCGCTGCCAGTTCCTTGACCAACACCCCCATGGACCAGGCATCCGAAACGATGTGGTGCATGGTCACCAGCAGCACATGCTCCTCGTCACCCAGGCGGATCAACTGGCCACGGATCAGCGGGCCGTGCTCCAGGTCGAAGGCGTCGACGGCTTCCCGCGCCGCCAGGGCGTGCACTTCGGTTTCGGCATCGATCCGCTCGGAAAAGTCATGCTGCAGTAAGGCAAAACCGCTATCGGCCGCGGCGATACACTGCCGGGGCTCCTCGCCCTGGACCTGGACGAAAGTCGTCCGCAACGCCTCATGACGGGCAACGATGCGATCCAGCGCCCGCTGCAGGGCGACGCGCTCCAGAGTGCCACGCAGACGCAGCCCGGCCGGCATGTGGTAGGCCGAGCTGGCCCCTTCCATCTGCGCCAGGAACCACAGGCGCTGTTGGGCGAACGACAGCGGCAGGGGTTCGTCGCGGGAGGCCCTGACGATCTCCGGCAATGTGCTGCGCCCAGCCTGGGACACGGCCTGCGCCAGTTCCATGAGTCCGGGATGAGCGAACAGAGCGGTGAGGCTCAGTTCCACGCCCAGGCGCAAACGGACCTGGGAGATCAGTTGCATCGCCAGCAATGAATGACCGCCCAGCTCGAAGAACTGGTCGTGACGGCCGACCTGTTGCAGGCCCAGCAGGTCCTGCCAGATCTGCGCCAGGGTCGTTTCGATTTCGCCTCGAGGGGCTTCGTAGCCGCGGCTGATCAATGCATCTTGGTCAGGGGCCGGCAGGGCCTTGCGGTCGAGTTTGCCGTTGGGGGTCAACGGCATGGCGTCGAGACGCACATAGGCCACGGGCACCATGTATTCCGGCAATTGCCCTTGCAAGTGGCGGCGCAGGGTTTCGATGTCCACCGTTTCGGATTGAGTGAAATAAGCCACCAGGCGCTTGTCGCCCGGTACGTCTTCCCGGGCCAGCACCACCGCCTCTTTCACGGCATCGTGCTGGGCGAGCTTGGCTTCGATCTCGCCCAGTTCGATGCGGAAACCACGGATCTTCACCTGGTCGTCGTTGCGACCCAGGTATTCGATGTTGCCGTCCGGCAGGTAGCGGCC